>NZ_JACSMI010000001.1:0-971216 GCF_018618605.1 Exiguobacterium sp. s125 | reverse complement strand
AATCACTTGACGAAGGTCAAGAGGTTTCTTTCGAAGTTGAAGAAGGCCAACGCGGACCGCAAGCAACTAACGTTACTAAACTTTAATTTCCTTAGAGGATTTGCTGATGCAAATCCTCTTTTTTTATTTTTTTTGAAATTACCCTTTCTTTCTTCCGATGAGCATGGTATATTATTAAGTAATTATTGTTGTTCGGTGGAGATACAAAGTTTACGCTTTAACTCGATGAAATTGATCACGGTAGTAATAATCAGTGTGACTTAGTCGCACGCAGGAGGCAACACACATGGAACAAGGTACAGTAAAATGGTTTAACGCAGAAAAAGGTTTTGGCTTCATCGAACGTGAAAGCGGCGACGACGTTTTCGTTCACTTCTCAGCTATCCAAACTGATGGTTTCAAATCACTTGACGAAGGTCAAGAGGTTTCTTTCGAAGTTGAAGAAGGCCAACGCGGACCGCAAGCAACTAACGTTACTAAACTTTAATTTTTTTAAGACCTTGCTGATGCAAGGTCTTTTTTTAATTTCATTCATGATAAACTTCATACGTATAGAAAGGAGAATTTCCATGCAACTCTCAACACAAGAACAACTGCAACATGTCTTACAAGCAAGACACGACCATTTGATGGCTGGAAACCGAGAAGCGATGAACGAACTTTTAACTCCTAGTTTCTCGTTCATCGATGGACTTGGACGACAATTCGACGCAGAAACTTATTTAGACCACTATGTTGACGTTGATTTGATAAAATGGGTTTCTTCTATAGATGAATCGATGACTGTCGAGCTTTTTGAGACGACTGCCTTGGTACAAACATTGACAGAAGACCAGTTTCAATATGGGACGACGTCTTATGTAGGACGTTTTCGTATCGTTTCTCTTTATCAACTGACGGACACAGGCTGGAAGTGGCATTTTTCGCAAGCGACGTCGCTTGATCAAAATTAAATGACATGGATCCACTCCTCTCATTTACTGCGATGACGATCAACGGCCTTAACAAGGAATGGCTCTCTCACTTTTTCTCGGGTGAGACAAAAGCCCGTTTCCCTGCTCACTATGGACAGGGAAACGGGCCTATTTGTATCTGACGGTGCGAGCTCTTCCGTTTTATTCTGTAAAAGCCGCGTAAAACCGGAACCGTCCGTCACTGCAATTGGTTTTGGAGCAACTTTTGAGTCAGCCTCTTTATTTATTCGAATTCGGTACTTGAAATCTATCTGAAAGCAATTTGAAAATCCGTTTTCATTCCGTTACACTGAAGTTGCATGTATTTTCTGAAAATTAACGAGAAAGAAGGAATTGGATGACTGTTTTTAACTTTTCCGCAGGTCCAGCCGTTTTACCTGAACCTGTCTTACGTAAAGCACAATCGGAATTATTGAATTATCGAGGGTCCCATCAGTCTGTCCTCGAGCTCAGTCATCGCTCCGCCCTATTCGAAGCAATCTTAGACGATGCAACGTCGCTCGTCCGCGAACTGCTTGAAGTGCCGTCAGACTATGATGTCTTGTTCTTACAGGGTGGCGCAACGCTCCAATTCTCTATGTTGCCACTGAACCTTGCGACGACTCATCGTGTCGACTTCATCGATACGGGCGGCTGGTCGCAAAAGGCGATTGCCGATGCTGCTCCTTATGCATCGACACGCATCATCGCCTCTTCCCGAGACGATCACTATCGGTCGATTCCGGCCGGTCCTTTTACTTCGGATGCCGATTATCTACACGTGACATGGAACAACACGCTTGAAGGGACGACTTTTCAGGAAGCTCCACGTGTCAACGTCCCGCTCGTCGCTGATTTTTCTTCATCAATTTTATCAGAACCGATTGATGTCAGCGCGTTCGACGTCATCTATGCAGGCGCCCAAAAAAACCTCGGTGCTGCCGGTATGACACTTGTCATCATCAAAAAAAGTTTAGTCGAGCAGACACCTTCTGCTCTCGGTTCATACTTACGTTATAACGTTCATGCGAAACACCATTCACTCTACAATACACCACCTACGTATAGTATTTATTTAACGAAACTCGTTCTCGAATGGATAAAACAAGAGGGCGGATTACAGACAATCACGGCACGCAACCGTGCTCAAGCCGCCTCGCTTTATGATGCGCTCGACCACTCCGACCTGTTTTCGAATCAAGTCGCTCACGCAGATCGAAGTTTGATGAACATCCCGTTTTCGACAGGACAACAAGCCTTAGACGATGCCTTTATCGCATACGCCGAACGACACGGCTTAGTGAACCTACAAGGACATCGTTCTGTCGGCGGTATGCGGGCTAGCCTTTATAACGCGATGCCGACCACTGGTGTCGAAGCTTTACTATCCGTCTTACGTAAATTTGAACAGGGGGAACGTTAAATGTACCAAATCCAGTTGTGGAATGATTTGTCTGAAAAAGGACTGAGTCGCTTTACGGACGATTACCACGTCCATCGCCAAGTTGAGGCACCAGATGCTTTCCTCGTTCGAAGCAAGGACTTACACGGGATGCAGTTCGCCGACTCCTTGAAGGCGGTCGCCCGTGCTGGCGTCGGTGTCAATACGATCCCGCTCGACCAACTCGCAAATCGTGGGATCCCCGTCTTTTCGACGCCCGGTGCGAATGCGAATGCCGTTAAGGAACTCGTCATCGCCAGTCTTTTTTTAACAGCCCGAAAATTGATACCGAGTATCCTTTGGACGAATAATTTACGCGGACCAGACATCCCGGAACGGATCGAAGCCAACAAGCGGCAATTTGTCGGGACAGAGCTGTTAGGTAAACGAATCGGCATCGTTGGCCTCGGGGCAATCGGGGCAAATCTTGCTAATACGCTGCATGAGTTAGGGATGACCGTTTCCGGTTACGATCCGCATATGTCGATTGAATCCGCATGGCGGGTCTCAAATCAAATTCATCGGGTGACGAATCTTGAAGAACTTCTTGCGACGAGTGACTATGTCACGCTTCACCTTCCACTCGTCGATGCAACACATCACCTGCTCGATGAACGCTTGTTGTCGAAAGTCAAGCAAGGTGCGACGCTACTTAATTTTTCGCGTGGTGAGTTGATTGATGAAGCTGCACTCGCAACCGTCCTGAAATCTGGTCGCCTCGCGAACTATGTGACCGATTTCCCGAATGCCTTCATTTTATCATTACCGCGCGTCATCCCGTTGCCGCATATAGGGGCATCGACAGCTGAAGCGGAGGAAAATTGCGCCATCATGGCCGTCGATCAGCTAAAAACGTTTCTTGAGACCGGCAACATCCGTCATTCCGTCAACTTCCCGTCAGTCGAACTCGCCGATTCAGGTAAACGTCGCTTGACGATTGCCCATCAAAATATTCCGAACATGGTCGGTCAGATTGCTTCTGTCCTCGCGACGGAGCGTATTAACATCGCGAACATGATTAACGGTAGCAAAGGACCGATTGCCTATACGATCATCGACATCGATAACCATCTTGACGAAACGATTTCCTTGACACAGCTCGATGCGATTCCCGGCATCTTAAAAACGCGACTACTTTAAAGGAGTGATCTCATGCCAACATTCGAACCTTTCCAGGCACTACGACCACAAAGCAAATATGCAGAAACGTTCTCTTCGCTACCTTATGATGTCTTCAACCGGGCTGAAGGACGGGTCGAGGTACGCCGTCGCCCTTTATCCTTCCTTCGGATCGACAAAGCTGAAGTGACGCTACCTGATCTAATCGATGAGCACGACATGCGTGTTTATCAACAAGCTGCCCTCCACTTCAAGGATGCACGCGATAGTCAAATCCTAAAGCTTGACGAAGACGAATGCTATTACCTCTATCGTCTCCGTGATGGCGAACATGTCCAAACAGGTTTTGTCGGTTGCGTGTCCGTAACTGATTACGACGACGGCTTCATCCGTAAACACGAATTTACGCGTCCTGATAAGGAGCGAGATCGCGTCCGTCAAATCGATGCGTTAGAGGCACATACCGGCCCCATCCTACTCGCCCATCAACCGGATGATGAACTCAATCGAATCGTTGCAGAACAGAGTACGAATGTCCCGCTCTATCAGTTCACCACCGAGGACGGGATTGAACATACAATCTTTAAAATTACAAATCGCTCTGACATGCTGACGATTGGGAGTCAGTTTGCTCGTCATGACGCACTGTACATCGCGGACGGACATCACCGGGCAGAAGCGGCATCAAAAGTTGCAAAATTACATCCGGACAACGAAGAGGCACAACTGTTCCTTGCTGTCTCCTTCTCAAGTGATCAATTAAAGATCATGGGGTATCATCGCGCTGTCGAAGATCTTTACGGACAATCGGTCGACGAATTACTCGAACGGATCAGTCAACGCTTCACCGTGACGGTTGGTCGTGCTGAGACGACGCAAAAACACCGGTTTGAGATGTATCTTAAGCAACAATGGTATACGCTCGATTACACGGCGCAACAGACGACTGTCAAAGACAATCTTGACGTCTCTATCCTTCAGCATGAACTTTTGACACCCTTTTTAGGGATTGAAGATCCTCGGACCGATGCACGGATTCAATTCGTCGGTGGCATCCGTGGGTATGCTGGACTAGAACAACTCGTTGATCACGGGACGATGGCAGTTGCCTTTCACTTACATCCGACCGACTTGACGGATTTGATGCAAGTCGCGGATGCAAATCAAGTCATGCCGCCAAAATCGACGTGGTTCGAACCAAAACTGCGTAGCGGTTTACTGATTCATCGCTTTTTCAGCTGACAATATAAAAGGATTGGCGCAAAAATTGCTCCAATCCTTTTTCTTATCCATTCTTTATTTGTAAGATCGTCCCATGGATTGGCCCTACGTTGATTTCACCAGCCCACTCTGTTCCGTCCAGTAAGTTGACTGCACGTCCTGAAAATTCGAACCGCGCTTCTTTCTCCCCATTGTTGATGAGGATGAGATAGTCCCCATGTGGTGAGGAGCGCCGGATAACGAACTGATTTTTTTCGTCATCGATTTGCTCAAAGACATACGATGCTTCATTCGCGAGCGCCGGATGGGCTTTTCGTAACGCAATCAATTCCGTTACGTAGCTAAGCAGTTCTGTGTCTTGTTTTTCTTGATCCCACTCCATACATTTCCGGTTTGCCGGATCCTGCCCACCGGTCATACCGATTTCATCACCATAATAGATGACAGGACTTCCCGTGAAGGTTAAGAGCGATAATAACAGCAGTCGCATCCGTTCCTTATCGCCACCCGCTCGTGTCAATGCACGTGGTGTGTCGTGAGAGCCAACTAAGTTAAACATCACCTCGTTGACGTTCATCGCGTTTCCGTTCAAGTTCCGGACGACGGCATCACTAAATTCAGAGGCTGTCGTTTCTCGCGTCGCAAAGAAGGTCAAGAACGCTTCCGTCAGTCCGTAGTTCATGACGGCATCAAATTGATCTCCAAACAACCACTCTTGCGAATCCGTCCAGCATTCTCCAACGATATAGGCTTCCGGATTTGCCATACGCACTTCTTTTCTGAAGTCACGCCAAAAGGCATGATCGACTTCACTCGCGACATCGAGCCGCCAGCCGTCAATTCCAAACTCTTCGACCCAGTATCGTCCGACTTTCAACAGATAGGCTTTGACATCTGCATTCGCCGTGTTCAACTTCGGCATGTTGGCTTCAAAAGCAAATACTTCATAGTTCGGCGGGTCCATCTCGATCGGAAACGAATCAATCATGAACCAATCGGCATATTCTGAATCAGCCCCCCGCTTGATGACATCTTGGAACGTCGGGTGGTCGACACTGACATGATTAAAGACGGCGTCGAGTAATACGCGAATCCCGTTCGCATGTAACAATTCGACCATCTCACGAAACCTCTCTTCCGTCCCGAATGCAGGATCGAGTTTCAAGTAGTCAAGCGTGTCGTACTTATGATTGGAGGGTGCAGCGAAAACCGGACAGAAATAAATCCCGTTGATCCCCAAGTTTTTCAAATAACCGATGTTGTCAATCACACCTTGAAAATCGCCACCAAAGTGATTCTCGTAAGCCGGTGCTTCCGACGCCCACGGGACCGTTCCTTGTCGGTCGTTCGTAACGTCTCCATTCGCAAACCGATCAGGGAAAATTTGATACCAGACCGTCTCTTTGACCCATGCCGGTGCATCGAATACGTCGACTGCATTGATGTACGGAACGGCAAAATAATAACCGGGATGGTCAAGCGGAATCTCGTCGTACCATCCCCGTTCCGTGTAGATTGCCGTTTCCTCAGCAGTCGACAACTCGAATCCATAACGGACGCGTCTTCGACTCGGTTTTATGGCGACGAACCAATAGTCGTGCGTCGCGTCAGCACCTGTCCGAATCATCGGTGTTTGTTGCGTTTTCCAAAACTTTTCTTTATCCGGATCAAAGTTCCAGTCCCGATCTTCTTCTCGTTCTGCATCCCATTCGTATGGATCGCCATGAATCAGTCGGATACGGTCGACATCCCCTTTTGCTGTCGTCAACCTGATATGGACTGTTTCTTGATCGTACTTGTAGACATATGGCGACATCGCCCGGTGAAAAACTGCCTGCTTATTAATGATCCGTCACCCCTTCAGAATAGCTATAGATTTAATTCCTGTTCCCGACTTCGTACCTCTTATAAACGTTTTCCGCAAAAAGTCAGCTATTCCCTCACCATTTTGATTCAGTATTTCCCTGTTTTTGATGTATACTGATAACGCAGAGGAAGCCGTCTGGTTTCCAACTAAAATCGAAGTCATGTGAAAGAGAGAGTGGATTCTGATGGGTCGTAAATGGAATAACATTAAAGAAAAAAAGGCATCGAAAGACAAAAACACCAGCCGGATTTATGCGAAATTCGGTCGTGAAATTTATGTCGCTGCGAAACAAGGTGAACCGGATCCTGAATCAAACCAAGCACTTAAAGTTGTTCTCGAGCGTGCGAAGACGTATAACGTGCCACGGGCAATCGTCGATCGGGCGATTGAAAAAGCAAAAGGCGGCGCGGAAGAGAACTTCGATGTTCTCCGTTATGAAGGATTCGGACCAAGCGGCTCGATGGTCATCGTCGAGACATTAACGAACAACGTCAACCGGACGGCCTCAGACGTGCGGGCTGCCTTTGGGAAAAATGGAGGCAACATGGGTGTCAGTGGTTCCGTTGCCTATATGTTTGACGCGACTGCCATTTTTGCTTTTGAAGGAAAATCGGCGGATGATGTTCTTGAATTGATGATGGAAGCGGATATCGACGTCCGTGACATCCTAGAAGAAGAGGAAGCCGTTATCATCTACGCGGAACCCGATCAGTTCCACACGGTCCAGGAAACATTAAAAAATGCCGGTGTGACGGAATTTTCAGTTGCCGAGCTCGTTATGCTCGCTCAAAACGAAGTCGCTTTATCTGAAGAAGATGTTCAGCAATTCGAAAAAATGGTCGATGCACTCGAAGATTTAGAAGATGTGCAACAGGTCTATCATAACGTTGAACTTTAAACGATAAAAAAGCAGCCTTTTGGCTGCTTTTTCCTTTTTTAGCTGACGCTTGGTTTAACTATCCTTCCAATTACGCGCTACCTTATTTACAAAATACATTATGAAACGCGTTTCATGACAAGCAAAAAAAAGATTCTTTTTTTATGTTTAGTTCTTCAATTTAATGGGAAAATTATTAATCGGAACGGTTAATCTTTGGAATAGCCCGTTTGTTTTGTAAGAGAAGAAGGAGGAATAATCATGTCATATGCAGTCATTGAAACTTTTAAACACATCGTCAACGAGGCTACTCGCTTTAATCGGGTCGACTTTGGTGGTTACGATATTTATATGCAGACGAACGATGGTCGCCTAATTACTGCTCACATCCGTTTCGACGGTGGTGGTGAAGATCAAAACGAGGCGTATTTACTCCTCGAATCAAGCACCGGTCAACGCCGGATGACGACACTGACGTTACATCAGTTCGAACATCTTTCATCCTATACTGCCCATAGCGAACGAATTCAAGCCCTCGAAAGTACGAGTGCTTAAGTGGTTTTCTAATACATGTCAACAGCGCCTCCCATTACAGGACGCGCTGTTTTTTTACACTTCTTCGTTTTCTAGACGCTCACGTTCCGCATGTGTTTGCGGGAAACCATTCGCTTGCCACTCTGCTTTTTGGATAGAATCGAGTTGTGTTAAGCCAACTTCCGATTCATCTTGACCTTGATCGACACTCGGACGACGATCGAGCTCAGCTGAATCACTGATGCTTTGATTTTGTTTCGCGCATGAACGTTTATATTGCTTGATTCCGAAAACAGACACTGCGGCTAAGCTACCTACAAACAGACTGCGCTTTAATGTAGTATTCATGATTTTGTTCCCCCTGCTTTCCATAGTAGATGATCTTACTTGAATAATGTTCCCTCAATGATTGCAGATTAATCACTTTCTAACCAAGGCTAAAAATTTTTTTCAATCCTTTTCACCCGTGTTTCTACATATTTAATATTTCAATCTAAAAACACTGGTCTCCTTTGCTTCATGAGGGTTCTAGTCATGCAGAGACGGCAAATGTACGCTATACTTTTAACAGGTGCTCAATCATAAAATCGAATGAATATGGCTGAGAGGACAAGTCCCAAGCAGAACAAACGCTTGCGTACGAAGTCCTTCTTTCATTTACTCGGTTCATTTCAAAGGAGGGAATCTTGTGTCATTGCTTCATTTGGCCATCTTGTTGCCATTACTTGCTAGTATCTTCATCCCATTCTTGTACAAACAGTTTCGCTCCGTGCATACGGGATGGTTCGTCTTGCTCGTCCCTCTTTCGCTCGTTCTTTACTTTAGTCAATACATCAGTCAGACGATGGCTGGGGAGACTGTCACGCAATCGATGCAGTGGATCCCGTCACTCGGAATCAACTTCGTCGCTTACATCGATGGTCTCGGACTATTGTTCGCCCTGTTGATCACAGGAATCGGGACGCTCGTCGTTCTCTATTCCGTCTATTATCTTGATGCAAAAAAAGAGGCGCTGCATAATTTTTATGTCTACTTGCTTCTTTTCATGACGGCGATGCTCGGAATCGTCCTCTCCGACAACATGATCGTCATGTACATGTTTTGGGAGATGACTTCGATTTCTTCATTCCTGTTGATCGGGTATTGGTATGAACGGGAACGTTCCCGCTATGGTGCTCAAAAATCAATGTTGATCACCGTCTTTGGTGGACTTTCAATGCTCGGTGGAATCTCGATTCTTTCGTTACTATCCGGCTCCTTTAGTATCCGCGAGTCATTCAGTACACTCGGTACGTACAGTAATGATCCGATGTTTCTTGTTGCACTCGTCCTCTTTTTATTGGCAGCCTTTACGAAATCGGCTCAATTCCCGTTTCATATTTGGTTACCGGATGCGATGGAAGCGCCGACACCGGTCAGTGCTTACCTCCACTCGGCAACGATGGTCAAAGCCGGTCTTTATCTCGTCGCTCGGATGAGTCCGATCTTTGCCGAGACGCCACTTTGGTTCTATCTTGTCTCTGGCGTCGGAATGTTCACGCTATTCTGGGGATCTCTCAACGCTGTCAAACAAGTCGATTTAAAAGCAATATTAGCGTACTCGACGATTTCTCAACTCGGTCTCATCATGTCGCTCCTCGGTTTAGGAGCCGCCGCCTTGCAGGTCGAGGCATTGCCTGACAGTTTATATACGATCGCGACCGTCGCGGCCGTCTTCCACTTGATTAATCACGCAACCTTTAAAGGAAGCTTGTTCATGATGGCAGGAATCGTTGACCACGAAACCGGAACACGCGATTTACGTAAGCTCGGTGGTCTATCACAATTGATGCCGGTCACGTTTACAATTGCGATGATTGGAACATTGTCGATGGCAGGTGTCCCACCATTCAACGGTTTCCTAAGTAAAGAGATGTTCTTGACTGGAGTCAACGAAGTATCTGAATCCGGCTTATTCCACTTGGAAACGTTCGGCTTCTTATTCCCACTTTTCGCCGTCGTCGGAAGTATCTTTACGTTTGTTTATAGTTTACTGATCGTCTACCGGACGTTCCTTGGACCAAAACAGCACGATCAGTTACCAAAAAAACCACACGAAGCACCAATCGGGATGTTGATCTCACCTATCATTTTGGCTTCACTCGTCATCTTGATCGGTCTTTTCCCGAATATGTTGTCGGAAACGATCATCCGTCCGGCGGCCGAAGCGATCTTACCGCAGGTCCTAGCTGCTGGTGGTGAAATTGATGTCCACATTAAGCTTTGGCACGGATTGAATCTTGAACTTCTCTTCACCGTCATCATCATTACGGTCGGGTTCATCTTGTTCAAGACCTTCCCGAAATGGCAGTCACTCTATAACCGGATGCCGAAAAGTTTCTCGCTGAACCATCAATATGATGGCTTGTTACGCCGCGGTGAAAAAGTTTCGACGGCGATTCACGATGCGGTCATGACCGGATACATGCGGTCTTATCTCGTTTATATTTTCGGATTCATTGTCCTCCTTGTGTTATCGAGCCTGTTTTTCTTCGATGCCTTCGCCTTCGACGTCGATCCCTTAAGCTCGATTTCCGCTTACGAAATCATCTTAGTGCTCGTCCTCGTCAGCAGTGCGCTTTCGATCACGTTCGCTCGGTCGCGTTTGACATCAATCATTTTGCTCGGAGTCGCCGGTTATTCGGTCGCTTTGTTCTTCGTCTTGTTCCGGGCACCGGATCTCGCTTTGACGCAACTCGTCATCGAGACAGTTTCTGTCGCACTGTTCCTGCTAGTGTTCTATCACATGCCGGAAATCAGTCGTAAAGAAGAACGAATTAAATTTAAACTTGGAAATGCTGCGATTTCAGTATTGGTCGGTCTCAGCGTGACACTCGTTGCCTTGTCATCACTCAGCCAACGCTCGTTTGCCTCAATTGCTAAGTACTATATTGATAACGTGTATGAATTGGCGGCTGGCGGAAACATGGTCAACGTCATCCTCGTTGATTTCCGTGGTTTTGATACACTGTTCGAAATCAGCGTGCTTGCCATTGCTGGTCTTGGCATCTACGCGATGATTCACTTCAGAAAGACAGGAGGCATCGACAAATGAAAAAACCAATGAAAAAGAATACGAATGACGTCATTCTAGAGTCGGCGACGACGTTCATCACCTTCATTATTTTCTTGTTTGCCGTCTACTTGTTCTTCGCTGGACATTATACGCCAGGTGGCGGATTCATCGGTGGACTAGTCACTGCGTCTGCTCTCGTGTTGATTTTGCTTGCCTTCGACATCAAGACGCTTCGGCAAATCCTGCCGTTCGACTACAAGATGGTGACAGCCGTCGGGATGTTGATCGCTGTTTTGACGGCGTCCGGTGCCTTACTGTTTAATGTACCGTTCTTCACCCACGCCCATGGGTACTTTGATTTACCATTGTTCGGAAAAACGTCTTTGCATACGGCCATGTTATTTGACCTAGGTGTCTACTTCGTCGTCGTCGGCGTCACGATGACGATCATTCAAACGATTGGGGAGAGTGATTAACAGATGGAGATTATCATGGCGATAGCTGCAGGCATCTTGACGATGTGTGCCGTCTATCTCATTCTTTCAAAAAGTATTTTACGCATCATCATCGGAACCGGCTTGCTCAGTCACGCTGCCCACTTAATCGTCATGACGATGGGTGGACTGAAGACTGGTGCTGCGCCCGTCCTTGAAGACGGAGTGACGAAATATACCGACCCACTCCCGCAAGCGCTTGTCTTGACCGCAATCGTCATTAGTTTCGGGGTAACAGCATTTTTCCTCGTTCTTGCCTACCGAGCGTATCAAGAGCTTGGGACCGATAATATCGAGGAAATGAAAGGAACCGATACGAATGATTAATTTACCGCTATTACCGATTTTAATTCCACTGCTGACTGGTGTCTTGTTGATGTTTTTCACGAAACGTCTGTGGATGCAACGTATCGTGTCCTTCTTGTCGACGCTGTTGACGATTGGTGTCTCGCTTTACCTCGTCTCTCAAGTCAAGGCAAACGGGATTTTGACGGTCACACTCGGCAGTTGGCCGGCACCGTTCGGCATCACACTTGTTTCAGATATGTTATCCGCATTACTCGTTTTGACGACAAGCGTGCTCGTTTTCTTCGTCATTTGGTATTCGATGACGTATCTGTCGGAGCAACATCAACGTTTTTATTACTACATCGCCGTTCAGTTTTTGCTCGTCGGTGTCAATGGCGCCTTTACGACCGGTGATATTTTTAACATGTTCGTCTTCTTTGAAGTCTTCTTGATTTCATCGTATGTCTTGATTGTGCTCGGTGGTAAACCGGCGCAGTTACGCGAGTCGTTGAAGTATCTGTTGGTCAATGTCATTTCATCTGCTTTGTTCGTCATGACGGTCGCTTTTTTATACGGCATCATCGGCACGCTCAATATGGCAGATATCTCGCAAAAGATTTCTGAAATCAATCAGCCCGGAATCTTGAGTGTCATCGCGATTTTATTTTTAGTCGTCTTCGGCTTAAAAGGAGCGATTTTCCCGCTTTATTTTTGGTTACCTGGCTCGTATCAAGTGCCACCGACACCCGTCCTCGCCTTGTTCGGTGCTCTCTTGACGAAAGTCGGTGTCTATGGCATCTTGCGGACGTATAGTTTGTTCTTTTCGAACGAAATCGGGATCATCCACTCGCTTCTTGGGGGATTGGCACTGGCGACAATCATCATCGGTGTCATCGGCGCCCTCGCGACAAAAGATGCGAAACAAATCTTAATCTACAACATCATCGTTGCCGTCGGCGTCATTCTTTACGGCGTTTCCGTCATGACTCGTCAGTCGCTCGAAGGAGCCGTCTTCTACCTGTTACATGATATGTTAATCAAAGCAGCTCTCTTCTTGCTCGTCGGTATCATGGTCGGAATTGCGGGCTCGAGCCGTCTTAAAAGCATGGGTGGAATGATTAAGGCTTATCCGTTGCTTGGCTGGACGTATTTCATCGCTGCCTTGTCCTTGGCTGGTATCCCGCCGTTCAGCGGGTTCATCGGTAAACTACTGATCGTCCGTGGCGGGATTGAAGCCGGTGACCTCGTCGGACCGTTCATCGTCCTTGCGTCAAGTTTGCTTGTCCTCTATTCCGTCATGCAAATCTTCATTCGCGGATTTTGGGGTACATCGAAGACGTATACGGGTTCACGACGTCATCTCGTCAAACAATTGCTCGCTCCATCAATTCTTTTAGTAATGATTACCGTCGCGTATGGGGTCGGGGCAGAAGCCGTTCGTCCATTCATCACCCAAGCCGTTGATCCGCTCGTCGATCCATCACTTTATATTCAAGCTGTACTGAAGGAGGGCTAATCGATGCCATTTCAATTAATGCTCAATGCTTTTTTAGCCATCTTATGGATGTTTCTATCGAACTCCTTCACGACTTCGTCATTCATCGTCGGTTATCTACTCGGGTTGATTGCGATGTTCGCGATGCGTCGTGGTTTCAGTAGCCGGTTTTATCTCGGTCCGGTCATCGCTCTAGTTCGCCTCTCGATTCGGTTTCTTTACGAATTGGTCGTTGCGAATATCGAAGTTCTGGCCGTCATCTTAAAACCGCGACTCGATATTCAGCCCGGTATCTTTGCGTACGAGACGACGTTAAAGAAAAACTGGGAGATTACGTTACTTTCTATGTTGATTACGTTGACACCCGGAACACTCGTCGTCGATATCTCAGATGATAATAAAACACTGTATATCCACGCGCTTCATATGCCAGAAGCGGATGAAGCTGTCGCTGCCATCCGGAATAGTTTTGAAAAAGCGATTCTGGAGGTGAGTCGATAATGTTTGAAATGCTGATCTATATCGCACTCGGAGGCGTTTTCATTTCCATGCTCGGTTTGTTTTACCGCGTCATCAAAGGACCCTCGATTGCTGATCGCGTCATCGCACTTGATTCAATCGGCATCAGTTTAATCTCCATCGTCGGTTTAGTATCCGTTCTCTTACGGACAAGTGACTATTTAGAAGTCATCTTGTTAATCGGTATTTTAGCTTTCATCGGGACTGTCGCCTTCTCGAAATTCATTGAGAAAGGAGAGATCATCGAACGTGATCGCAATAAATGAAATCTTCGTAGTCGCCTTTGCTTTAATTGGAGCCTTTTTCAGCATCGTCGCGGCTCTCGGGCTGATTCGTCTACCCGATATCTATACACGCGCACACGCAGCCTCTAAGAGCGCCACACTCGGCGTCATGAGTATTTTGATCAGCGTCATCATTTTCTTCGTGACAGAAGAAGGACTCTTTTCATCACGAACATTTTTAGGTATCCTGTTCGTTCTGACGACAGCACCAATCGGAAGTCATTTAATCGCCCGTGCTGCCTACTACAGTGATGTTCCCTTATGGAAAGGATCCGTTCAAGACGACCTCTCGAAAAACAAAGAACATGTCATGCCGAAAAAACGCATCAACCGAGATAACTAATTCTTGTTAATTCAACGCAAAAAGGACATCATCCTCCGATTTTTTACGGGAGATGATGTCCTTTTTCGTGAACGTCGTCACGTGTTTACGATTGAACGGATGTCGTTTCTGATGCAAATAAAAAGGTTAACTCCTCTTTATTTTCAACGAGTTCTGCTAGTGAGTGTTGTTCGAGTTCTTTAAGAAACGCACGTAAAGCGCGTCCAAGAATCCCTTTTAAATGACAATTCGGCTCAATGATGCATCGGCCTTCTTTAGAAAAACATTCAACGATTTCCATCGGTTCCATCTCACGTACGACTTGTCCGATATTGATATTTGCCGGATCCTTTATCAATCGTAATCCACCTGTCCGTCCACGCGTCGATTCAACGTACCCGAGTTTCGTCAACTGTTGCGTGACTTTCATCAAATGATTCGCTGAAATTCCATAATGGCTCGCGATCATCGGCATCGGCGTAACTTTATCTCGATGAACACCGAGATAAATCAGGACCCGTAATCCATAATCCGTATATTGTGTGATGCGCATCCAACCCGTCCTTTCGCTCAAGCGTCTTAAAAAGTTTTAATTCATCCGAATTCTCTATGCCTAGCGTACCATTTTTTAGATAGAATCTGAAAATCAAATGTCCGATTTAAATTTTTTTCATCCTCACGCGTTTCGGCGAATTAACAGTTTTTCATACAAGCATACGTAAGCACATCGCTCTTGGATCGTTTTTTTATGAACAATAAAAAAATCAGCTATCTCCTTCCATAACGGGAGACAACTGATTTTTCTGGTATTCATTTATTTCTTTTATTCAGGGCGTGCAACACTTCATTAAATCGATCGGCATAGTTTGTGAAGACTCCGGTTACACCGAAGTCAAGCATCCGCTCCATGTCGACTTTTTCGTTGACTGTATAGGGGTGGAGCAATAACCCACGCTCGCGGATCATCGCTGTATTTTCCCGCGTCAATCCTTTAAAGGACGGTCCGAGTCCGACTGCGTACGTCTGTAGCTCGTCGAGTGCCTCAGGCGTCATCGCTTTGACCGTCGCCGCGTCCATCAATTGAACGAGCGGAAGACGTGCATCCAGCTGCTTGACTTTCAACAAACTTTCTTGACTGAATGATTGAATCATAACTTGCCCCGGTTTGACGTGATCACTTGATAGACCATGACGTTGTAACGTTTTCAATAATTTTTCTTCCATTCCCGGGTAGACTTCAGGAGATTTTGTTTCAATATAATAGTTCGCATGTTTGCCATACGTATCAAAAATCTCATCGAGAGTCGGAACTTGAAGTCCCTTATATTCGTCCTTCGCATATTCAGGGTTCGCTGTATTGAACCAGCTTCCTGCATCAAGTCGCTTGATTTCTGCTAACGTCTTATCTTTGACGGCACCTGTTCCGTTTGTCGTCCGGTCGACCGTCTCATCGTGCATCGCAATCAGCTTACCATCCTTCGTCATCTGTAAATCGATTTCGATGTAGTCGGCTTTCAACTTTTTATGACTCAGTTGGTACGCCGTCATCGTATGTTCAGGTGCGTATCCAGAAGCACCGCGGTGGGCGATGTTGACGACTCGATTCTGATCGAGTAACCCGTGTTTCTGTTGATGTGCCGAAGCATCGATGCTCCCGAAATTTGTTGCAACGATTGCTCCTGTAAGTACGGTAACGCCAATCTGTTTCATCATGTTGGATTTCCCCCTTAAAAGTAACTTACAGACTGAATCTTACGCTATGACTGTGAAGGAAACATGTAGTTCGGATGAAGAAGCTTTTAGAAACGATGACAAATACGCAACTACTGATGTCATCCTTTTCCCAAGCAAACAAAAAGGCGTCCTCCCTATTTAAAGGAGAACGCCGCACATGTAACGTTGATTACGCTTCAAAAATCAATGATTCTGGATCTTCAAGTAAATCTTTGATGTGTTTCAAGAACGTCACGGCTTCTTTTCCGTCCACGATCCGGTGATCGTATGAAAGTGCGACATACATCATCGGGCGGTTGGCCATCCGTTCTGCATCGATTGCGACAGGGCGCAAGTTAATCGCATGCATTCCGAGAATCGCAACTTGAGGACCATTCAAAATTGGTGTCGACATCAATGAACCGAATGTCCCACCATTCGTGATCGTAAACGTCCCACCCGTTAAGTCAGACAGCCCTAATTTGTTATCGCGTGCCTTAACAGCCAGACTGATGATATCTTTTTCAATCTCACCAAAATTCTTTTTATCCGCGTCACGAACGACCGGCACGACGAGTCCGTCTGGAGCAGACACGGCAATGCCGATATCATAGAATTTCTTAAGGACGATTTCGTCGCCTTGGATTTCAGCATTCAAGTACGGCATTTTTTTCAGTGCTGCGACGGCTGCTTTCGTAAAGAAGGACATGAAACCAAGTTTGACATCGTTGTCTTTAACGAATTTTTCTTGACGCCGTTTCCGTAATGCCATTACGGCCGACATATCGATTTCGTTGAATGTCGTCAACATCGCTGCCGTCTGTTGCACTTCGACGAGACGGTTGGCAATCGTCTTACGACGACGTGACATTTTAATCCGCTCTTCCGGTTTACCTGGAGCTGCTTGTGCTGGTGCTTTCGGTGCTGGTGTTGCTTGTTTTTCCTGAACAGGTGCTTGCTCACGAGGTGAAACTTCGAACGTCGCGACATCTTGAACACGAATCCGACCGAGTGGGTCTTGCGTCGCTACTTGTGCGAGATCGATTCCTTTTTCCCGTGCCAATTTCCGAGCCGCCGGAGAAGCGATTGGACGATCAGCCGCTGACGTTTTTTCAGTTGCTGCGACTGCGACCGGTTGTTCTTTTTCAGGCTGCTTGACTTCTTCTTGTTTCGGTTCTGCTTTTGGCGCTTCTGCTTGTTTCGGCGCTTCCGCTTCTCCACCAACCGTGATGATGGCGATTGTTTCCCCGACACGCACTGTATCCCCTTCTGCTGCCATCACTTCTGATAATGTTCCCGCTTCGTCTGACGGTACTTCGATGTTTACTTTGTCCGTTTCCAGCTCAACGATTGCTTCCCCTTTTTCTACGTGATCGCCCGGTTGTTTCAACCACGAAGCGACCGTCCCCTCTGTAATTGATTCGGCAAGTTCTGGTACTTTGATTTCCATCGTTTTTGTCCCCCTATGACTATGGTTCAATCTCTGCTAAATCGCTTTCGTTACGCGTTCGTATTCGACGCTTCTTGTTCGTTCTCCGTCCGTGCTGCTGTCCGAGTCAACGCATCATGAATGATACGCGCTTGTTCGACTTTGTGACCGGTCGGATCTCCTTCAGCTGTACTCGACCGGCGTCTACGACCGATGTAACGGACTTGTGTGATTCCGTTAGGTGCGACGGACTCAAGGCGTGGTTCGATATAAGACCACGCGCCCATGTTCTTCGGTTCTTCTTGGACCCATACGACTTCTGTCACATTCGGATAACGCGCGACTAACTTTTTCAACTGTTTCGCCGGGAACGGATAGATTTCCTCGACGCGGACGATATGCAGCCAGTCATATGACTCGTCCGACTTCGCGAGTGCATCCGCTAAATCAATCGCAACTTTACCCGTTGCGAACACAAGACGTTCGACGCGTTCCGGTGATTGACCTAACCCCTCTTGTTCGACGATTCGCTTGAACGAACCCGACGTCAATTCCGACAAGTCAGATGTCGCAAGCGGATGACGAAGTAAACTTTTCGGCGTCATCACGACGAGCGGACGGACTTCGTCTTTGCCGAGAATGGCGGCTTGGCGACGCAACAAGTGGAAGTACTGCGCTGCGCTCGTGACGTTTGCGACGGTCCAGTTCTTTTCACCGGACAATGTCAGGAAACGTTCCAAGCGACCACTTGAGTGTTCTGGACCTTGCCCTTCGTACCCGTGTGGCAACAGCATGACAAGACCTGATGTTTGACCCCACTTCGCGCGACTTGCGGCGATGAATTGATCAAAGATAACTTGCCCTGAGTTTGCAAAGTCACCGTATTGTGCTTCCCACAAGACAAGTGTCTCTGGCGCAAAGACGTTATATCCATATTCAAACCCGAGTACGCCAGCTTCCGATAACGGACTGTTATAGACGGCGAATGATGCTTGCGCTGATTCTAACTCATGCATCGGTGAGAACGATTTCCCTGTTTTCACGTCATTCAAGTTAATGTTACGTTGTGCAAACGTTCCCCGCTCCGAATCTTGACCGCTGAGACGGATTGGTGTGCCATCTGACAGGATTGAAGCAAAGGCAAGCGTTTCTGCATGTCCCCAGTCAATTCCCTTGTGCGTCGTTAAAGCATCCGTTCGCCGTTTTAAGACTTTTTCAAGCTTATGGAAGACCGTGAACCCACTCGGCCATGCGAGTAGCTGGTCATTGTAATGAATCAATTTGTCCTTCTCGACCCCCGTCTCAATCGACGGAACCCCTTTGAATACGACATCCGGCATGATGCCCCCGTATTCTTTTTCGACGTTTGGTACTTTTTCGCGCGCCGCTTTCATCACATCACTAATCTCAGCTTCGATCGTTTTGACTTCCTCTTGCGATACTTCCCCGCGTTCGACAAGATCTTTTGCATAAAGGACACGCGCTGTGTCATGTTTATGGATCAACTCATACAGGACCGGGTTCGTATTCATCGGCTCATCCATCTCATTGTGACCAAACCGGCGATATCCGATCAAATCAATCAAGACATCCTTGTTGAACTTCGCACGGTATTCGCTTGCTAAGAGCGCGACTGCTAAACAGCTTTCCGGCTGATCCGCATTGACGTGGAAGATCGGAATCTCATAACCTTTCGCTAAGTCACTCGAATAACGTGTCGACCGTGAATCGGTTGGCTCTGTCGTGAAGCCAATCGTATTGTTGGCGATGATATGAATCGTACCGCCCGTGTTGTACCCCTTCAAGTTCGTCATGTTCAAGGTCTCTGCGACAATTCCTTGACCAGGGAAGGCAGCATCACCATGAATTAAAATCGCGGCTGCTTTATTTTGACTTTGCGTCGGCATCCCCTTGCCGGAGCGATCGTCTTGCGCCGCCCGCGTGAACCCTTCGACGACAGGATCGACGAACTCGAGGTGTGACGGGTTGTTCGCAAGTGTCACGCGGACGTTCGTCGATTGTTGTTCCATTTTGCGATTGAGCCCGAGGTGATACTTAACATCGCCTGTCCAACCATACGTAATTCCGATTGACCCTTCTGACGGGACAAGGTCATGATTTGGCGCGTGCTGGAACTCTGCGAAAATCATTTCGTACGGTTTCCCGAGCACGTGAGCGAGCACGTTCAAGCGTCCACGGTGAGCCATCCCGATATTGATCGTTTCTGAACCGTTCGCAATCAAGTGACCGATAATCGTATCAAGCAATGGAACCATCGCGTCGAGTCCTTCGATTGAAAAACGTTTTTGTCCGACATATGTTTTATGAAGAAACTTCTCGAACAACTCCGTTTCAGCTAGTCGTTTGAAAAGTTGTTTCTTTTGGTCATTCGTCAGTTTCGCCGTCAATGCACCTTGTTCGACTTTTTGACGTAACCATTTCTTTTCGTCTAAATCATCAACGTGTTGGAGTTCGACTGCCGCCGCTCCCGTGTATTGCGCTTTTAAGTGCTCAATCGCTTCGAATGCGTCCGAAAGACCTGCAGGTGGATCTGGACAAACGAGTGAGACCGGCATCGTCCGTAAATCTGCCTCCGTTAATCCGAACTGCTCTAATTCAAGCAATTCGTTCTCACGCGGATGATCTTTCAACGGATAAATATCTGCCGCAAGGTGACCCTTCGCCCGAATACGTTCTGCGAGACGATGCGCGGCTAAATATTTTTCGAAATCCCCTGTTTCTACGTGCACTGGTGTGACAGTTTCTGTGACCGGAGCACCGTGTGTTTCAAAATAAGCACGCGTCTCTTCGTCAATCGAAGAAGCATCTTCTAAAAATCGTTCGTACATCTCGATGATGTACCCAAGGTTCGGTCCATAAAATGCTTGTTTCTCCTGTTCCCGGCTTGCCATGTACGGTTCCCCCCGTTTCATTCATTTCACCCTTTGAGCTGCTCAACACAGCCCGTTCCCAACTCTCTACCTGTTAGCGCTTTCAAATATAGTGGCATAAAAAATCGACAGTGGCACTTCCTCTATGAATTAAGATGGATGACCACGACTGAAGGCGTTTATACCAAAGTGTTTGCCTTAGTTATTATCTTACTACTTCTTAAGCCCCAGTGCGTTTCGAATTCCCAATTTCTCTGTGCTAAATGTATAAGTTTTTCTTATGATGTCAGCATCAGTGATTTATGATACAAACATTTCTTTCACGGTAGTGTCATTTCTGCACACGAAAAGAAACGCCCATGCCTATCTTTCAGGCACCGGCGTCCTCGTTTACAACACTTTACTTAAAAACGATTGGGTCCGTTCATGTTGCGGAGAATCAAACAGTTCACTCGGAACATTTTCTTCGACGATATAGCCGCCGTCCATAAAGAGTACACGATCTCCGACCTCACGGGCGAAGCCCATTTCATGTGTCACGACAATCATTGTCATCCCTTCGATCGCCAATTGTTTCATGACTTCAAGGACATCCCCGACCATCTCCGGATCAAGTGCCGATGTCGGTTCGTCGAACAACATGATTTTCGGATTCATCGCGAGTGCACGGGCAATCGCGACCCGTTGTTTTTGTCCGCCTGAAAGTTCTCCAGGATAGTTGTCCGCTTTTTCGCGGAGCCCTACCTTATCAAGTAATGCAAGCGCACGTTCCTTTGCTTGTCCCTTTTCCGTTTTACGGACTTTAATCGGTGCGAGCATAACATTATCTAAAACCGTCTTATGCGGAAAGAGATTAAAGTGCTGAAAGACCATCCCAACTTCTTCTCGGACTTTATTGATGTCGACTTTCGGGTCCGTAATATTGTGCTTATCGATGATGACTGTCCCACCTGTAATGTCTTCCAGACGATTCAGACAACGAAGAAACGTACTTTTCCCAGAACCAGATGGACCAATGACGCAAACTACTTCTTTCTCTTCTACTTCAACGGAGATATCCTTTAGGACTTCATTTTTTCCGAATGACTTTTTTAAGTTATCTACTTGAATGATACTCATCGTAGCGTAAACCTCCGTTCCAAGAATTTCGCTAACATCGACAGCAGATAGATGATGACGAAATACATTAAGCCGACGACGGACCAGACGATGAACGGTTCAAACGTCGTCGCTTGCTGGACTTGTCCTTGTTGCGTCAAATCGGCGATGCCGATAATCGAGAGCAACGAAGTATCCTTTAAACTAATGATCGATTGGTTCGTAATGGTCGGCAACATTCTCCGAAAAGCTTGCGGTAAAATGATTTGGACCATCGTTTGACGGCCCGTCATCCCGAGCGATCGTGCGGCTTCGGTTTGACCTTTGTCAATCGACTGGATGCCGGCCCGGATGATTTCTGCAAAATAGGCCCCTGCATTGATCGCGACCGTCAAAATCCCCGCGTACATCCGGTCCATCGATAACCATTCGAGTGAGTTCAAACCAAAATAAATGAAGAACAGTTGAACGATGAACGGTGTCCCACGGATCACATCGATATAAACGATTGCGATCCCATTTAAAAGTTTTAATGGAGACAAGCGCATCAAGGCAACGATGAGACCAATCAAGAATCCTGCGATGACGGCGATGATAAAGATATATAAGGTAACTTGTAACCCATCTAAGAAAAACGGAAATGCAGCTTTTGCTACTTCCATCAGCAGCTCAACTCCCTCATCATTCACTCAATCGGGTGATTATTTTAAATAACGATCAACGATTTCGTCGTACTCGCCACTGTCTTTTAAATTCGCTAAACCTGTATTGATTTTTTTCATCAAGTCTTCGTTTTCCCCTTTAAGGACGGCAATCCCGTAATTATCACCATTTAAACGATCTCCCACGAGTTTCAGACCAAGGTTTTGTTGTTTGTTGGCATACGAGATGACTGGATAGTCTTCAATCAAGGCTGCTGCATTCCCATTTTTGACTTCCTGGAACATCGCTGGACTATCATTGAATTGTGTAACTTTAATGCCTAGCTTATCCGCGTTATCCGTTGCATACTTTGCCCCCGTCGTCCCTTTTTTAACTGCCACGCGTTCCCCTTTTAAATCATCAACCGACTTGATGTCATCATTGTTGTCTTTGACGACAAGAATCAGTCCGGCTTCAAAGTACGGGTCAGAGAAGGTAACGACTTTTTCACGTTCCGGTGTGATACTCATCCCGGCAATCGCGATGTCGAGTTGATTCGCCTGCAGAGCAGGAATGATTCCGCTAAAGTCCATCGCTTCAAATTCAATCTTGAAGTTTTGGTCGTCTGCAATCGCTTGAATCAAATCGATATCGATTCCTTTGTACGTATCCCCGTCCTTGTACTCGAATGGTGGATAGGTGACGTCGATCCCGACTTTGTACGTTTTGTCCTCTGACGATGAATCATCATTTGAACCGATGCTACACGCACTTAATACGAACAGACATCCCATCAATAAAAATAAGATAGAAAAACGTTTATTCATACTTTTTACCCCCTTCTTTTGAAGGCACGGCCCTCTATTAGGATATTTTCCTTAATAATGGTCCCTTTGAAACATGTTTTGGTAAAAAAACTGAATTATCTGAAAGAAAACTAAAAAAGTCGCGATTTTCGATCTAATCGCTTTCTAGTGGAAAGCAAACAGGAGCGACCCTGCAGCTTCGCTGTAGCGGCGCGATGTTTGCCACAGGAAGACGCTTAGGAAGGAAAGAGAGAACAAAAAAAGATAGAAAATCACATGCAAGTGACCTTCCATCTAGTTTGTCTACAGTCTGTGACCTACTAACAGGTCTTCAACTTATGGAAATGCCGCCGAGAGGACTTGAACCTCCACAGTGTTGCCACCACTAGATTCTGAGTCTAGCGCGTCTACCGATTCCGCCACGACGACATGGCTTATATGATTGTAGAATACGAAATGGACTGATTTTTGTCAATCCATTCCTTCCACTTCATACACTTTCATTTGTCATGCTGACATTACGCGCCGAACGAACGCCTCGACGACTTCATCGTATCGATCGGGTGCCTCAAAATAAGCCATTGCATGTGCCGCATTCGGAATGACGACGAGTTCCTTCTTCGTTTGGCAAGCATCATACAGTTCATAGACCATCGATGTCGGAACGAACGTATCTGCATCCCCATGAATGAATAAGATCGGTACCGCCGCCTTTTTGACTTGTTTTAATGCGGAAGCTTCACTGAAGAAGTAACCAGCCTTTAATTTCGTCAATAAACTCGTCATCGCAAGGAACGGAAAGTGCGGCAAACGATACATCCGTTTCATCTGATAGGCGAGGACTGCGTTGACTGATGTATAAGCACAGTCGGAGATAATGCCTTTGACTTGAGCAGGTAATGTTTCTCCACTCGTCATCAAAACCGTCGCGCCCCCCATCGATACACCATGTAAAAAGGTGGAAGAAGCCGTTCCAACACGTCCGACTAAATAGTCGATCCAGCGCAGACAGTCTTGCCGGTCATGCCAACCGAAACCGATGTAATTTCCGTCACTTTTTCCGTGACCACGATTGTCCGGCATCAACACATGAAAACCCGCTTGATGATACAGATAGGCGAATCCTGCTAAGTCTGTTCCGACACCACCGTAACCATGTACGAGAATGACGACTCGATCGGACGCAACGAGTGGCGGTAAGTAATGTGCGCGAAGCGTCAATCCATCATCTGCTTGCGTCGCGACGAGTTCTAACGGTTGTTCCTTAATCCATGTCTGACCCGGTTGCATCAATCGGACCATCTCGTCACTTAAATCACGGTTGTTCGTCAAGAAGGGTTTCGGATTCGTTGCGATCGCCATTTCGTAAAAGTAATAGCTTGCTGCAAGCATCCCTGAACCAATCACGCCTAAACCAATTTTTGTACCTGTTCGCATCCGGTCCTCACTCCTTGTTGTTATAGTTCGATTTCTAGTTGAGCTGACGACTCTGGATGATCATCTTGTAATATGTGCTGGCGCAACCGTTGTTCATGCTGCGCCTTACGGTAAGCGAATTCGCGAATGAGCTCTTGCCCCGCAAATCCTTCTTCAACGATTTGCGATAATAATTCGGTCTCCATCTCGACCATCTCGTCTGGATTGCGCATGACGAGGACTTGTCCGACTTGCGCAATCATTACTTCATCCGTCAGTCCGAGTGCATCATAAAAAGGTTCTGGTAACGTCATCCGGCGTGTTTCCGGATTGATGTAGATTCGCTTATATGCACCAAGCGATTGAAAATGTCGTGTCGCCATATGAAATCTCCTTAGTTGAATGTCATATCAAGCCGTGAATCTTTTCCTTGAAGCGTCACTGTTGCCGTCGCACCATTGACGAGTGTCAATTGGGGCGGCTGATGACCGATGTCGAAATCATAAAAAATCGGCAGTCCTGTCTCTGTTGCAATCATTTGGTAGACATCCAGTAATGCATAGTCTTCGATTGCCTGCCCTGCGCTTGTTCGACCAAACAAAATACCAGTTGCGTTATCAAACCAGCCGGCAAGATGCATCTGCATCAAGGAACGGTGAAGATCAGTCGCGCTGGCTTCACAGGCTTCGAAGTACCAAAGAATCGGTTCACCCTCGAGTTGTTGTTCTTGAAATGCACGGACATCGCCATAAGGCGTACCGATTAAATGACGGACGGTTTCGAGGCATCCTCCGAGAAGTCGACCCGTTACCTGAGTGATGGATGGATTCAGGGTTTTCCATTCCGTCGGTTGATCGAAATGGAACATAAAGCGCTCAGGGCGGACGTCGTGATTCCAGGCTGTTTGAAACCTTGTCGACATCCATTGGGTCACGGAACCATCACGCGGTGTTGCAAGCACGCGACGCCAAGCAGCTGTCGTCTCGTCCCATTCTTCACTTCTCAACTCAAGCACGTTCGGACCATGTGCTGTCGCAATCCCCGTTTTTACGGTAATTGCGAACAAGACCGTACTCGTATCTGAATATCCGAGTAACCATTTCACCGGCAGTTCATAAAAGTCTAGATACGGTAATACATCCAAGGCGCGTTCGCCACCAAACGGCGGCAGGATCGCATCGATATCTGGGTTTTGGAACATCTGCATCAATTCAGATGCCCGAACCGCTGCTGTTGTACTCTGTGCTTTCTTTTGTGTCCAAACCGTATCACCAATCATCGTCTCCATCTGCCGGTCCTCTAAACGTAACTTGGATTCTTCGAGTAAAGGATGGAGCGCATCAGGTAAGCCGGAAGATAATGCTGTTATACCAATTGTTTGCCCTGTCCAGCCGAAAAATGGATACCTCATCTTCTTCCTCCTTCAGTTAACGATTAATTTTCTAAATCGATGATTTCTGATTTTACAAATTCACCAATCTGCTCCACACGTCGACGGAATCGTTCGATTGGGACGATTCGTGCCTCGCGGTGCATCTCTTTTCCGTCTAAAAACAAAAGTAAGACAGGGGCGGTGAAAATGGATAACGCTCCTGCAATTTCGGGAACGTCCGATACATCGACACGCGCCGATCGAATTTCCGGGTGTTCCAACATGATGGGTTCGATTTGTGGGAACAAGGATTCACAGACGGAACAATTCGGGCTTGAGACGTATAAAAAACTAGCACCCTGAACCGAATACCAGGACTGCACGGCATCAATGGACGTCAATCGTGTAAACTCAACCATCAACAAGACCTCCTTTTAAAAAATGTTGCTTTTATTATACCGCTCTTCGCATAGAGAAACCAAATTTCGTGCTAGCGTTCCCCTCACACAGCAAATGAAAAAACACCTAAAACTGCCTCGGTGACATCTCTCACTCGAAGCAGTTTCAGATGTTTTAAAGGGGGTCATCTAGTGTCAGTCTGAAGTGTAGCGTACTCTTCATCCGTAAAGGCACGGGATCGGGTCAGAAAACGTTTCCCTTCGACCCCTTCAAGCGAAAACATGCCACCGCGCCCATCGACAACATCGATGAGGAGTTGCGTGTGTTTCCAATACGTATACTGATCTTCATGAATATAAAATGGACAGCCGCCAATTGTCCCAATCAATAAATCGTGATCTGCGAGAAATAAATCCCCTTCCGCAAAGCACATCGGTGAACTGCCATCACAACACCCCCCGGATTGATGAAAGATGAGGGGTCCATGCTTTGCTCGTAACTTGTCAATCAACTCGAGCGTCGCCGCTGTAGCAAGGACACGTTCGACCATACGGACACTTCCTTTCTTCGCTTAGAAGAAACCGAGTTTGTTCGGGCTATAGCTGACGAGAAGGTTTTTCGTCCGCTGGTAATGATTGAGCATCATTTTATGATTTTCTCGACCAATCCCGGACATCTTGTAACCGCCGAATGCCGCATGGGCAGGGTACTGATGGTAACAATTCGTCCAGACACGTCCTGCTTCAATCGCCCGTCCGAAGCGATAGGCACGGTTCATGTCGCGCGTCCATACACCGGCACCGAGACCATATAACGTATCGTTCGCAATCTCAAGCGCTTCGTCATCCGTTTTGAACGTCGTGACGGACAGAACCGGTCCAAAAATTTCTTCTTGGAAAATCCGCATCTTGTTGTGCCCTTTAAAGATCGTCGGCTGGATGTAGAAACCGTCCGCAAGATCGCCGTCCATCTGATTGCGTTCTCCACCAATCAGGCATTCTGCGCCTTCTGATTTACCGATTTCTAGATAAGATAGAATTTTTTCCATTTGTTCATTCGATGCTTGTGCACCCATCATGACGTCGCCGTCAAGTGGATTTCCGAGTTTGATTGCTTTGACGCGTTCAAGTACCCGCTCCATGAACGGTTCATAAATCGACTCCTGAATCAACGCCCGCGATGGACAGGTACAGACTTCCCCTTGATTCAAGGCAAACATTAGTAACCCTTCGATTGCTTTATCGAAAAAGGCGTCATCGGCGTCCATAATATCTTCAAAGAAGATGTTCGGAGATTTTCCACCTAATTCAAGTGTAACGGGAATAATGTTTTGTGACGCATACTGCATGATTAAGCGACCTGTCGTCGTTTCACCCGTGAAGGCGATTTTCGCAATCCGTTTGCTCGACGCAAGTGGTTTCCCTGCCTCTAAACCAAACCCGTTGACGATATTTAAGACGCCTGCCGGGAGCAAGTCTTCAATCATTTCAGTCAAGAGTAAAATACTTGCCGGTGTCTGTTCTGCCGGTTTTAAGACGACACAGTTTCCGGCAGCTAATGCCGGTGCTAGTTTCCAGACGGCCATCAGAATCGGGAAGTTCCACGGAATGATTTGACCGACGACGCCGAGCGGCTCATGAAAATGATAGGCGACGGTATCGTTATCAAGTTCCCCGACAGATCCTTCTTGCGCCCGGATGACACCGGCGAAATAACGGAAATGATCAATCGCCAGTGGTAAATCTGCGTTTAACGTCTCGCGGACGGCTTTCCCGTTTTCTAGCGTCTCGGCGTAGGCTAAAAGTTCTAAATTTTCTTCCATCCGATTGGCGATTTTATTTAAGATGTTCGACCGTTCCGCGACCGATGTTCTTCCCCACGCCTCTTTGGCTGCGTGTGCGGCATCGAGTGCTAATTCGATATCTTCTTTTGTCGAACGCGCGACTTGGCATAATACCTTCCCGGTGACCGGTGTGATGTCATCAAAATATTCTCCATTGACGGGTGCCGTCCATTTCCCGTTGATGAAATTTTCATAACGATCTCTGTACTGTACTTTTGACCCTTGTGTGTTTGGAATCTCGTAAATCATGACTGTTTTCCTCCCTCAAATAAAATGGTCAACCCGAGAAGTTTTTGTATGCGCTTTCATTTTGGTCCCCCGTAAAAAAACCCCTCATGTACATACTAACAAATAAGTATGAAAAGTCAAAATTTTCCGTTAACTTTTTTGATTGAAAAATGCAAGACAGGAAACGATTATCGCCCCCTGTCTTGCATCTCTTAATCAACCTCTTATGAACGCGTCGTGTCGATGCCATCTTCATTATCTGACGGCGAGTCTGAGTTTCCGAAGTCACTGACTTTACTAAAGCCATCCGTATCTCCATCAATATCTTTTCCCGTCGCTGTAACAGATGGATCGAGTACATCCTCTTCGACCGGTCGTTGTTGCTCATTCAAGCTATTTTTTTCAGCTTCTTCTTTCGCATCATCAATGCATAAGAGTGTTTCAGGAATGATATCGAGACGCTCTAGCTCGATTTCTTTTCCACATACCTTACAGATTCCGTACGTGCCTTCTTCGATTGCTTTTAGGGCAAGATCGACGTCAGATAACATGTCTGTTTCTAAATCCGTGATCGCTTGATCCCGTTCCCGTAAAAATAATTCGTCACCTGAATCTCCAGGATGATTATCATAACTTGAAAGTGCGCCTTCGTCGTAATCTGTTTCACGGTTCTCGATGTTCGATTCCGTTTTATCTTTTTCCTTAAGTAGACGTTCTTTGAATTCCTCGATTTGTTTCGCTGACAACATGTTCATCATCTCCAATTCTCTATTCTGCTCTAATTATGTTTTAGCCGAATCAGAGGTATCTTAAACGTTTAGTTGCCGTTTATCAAAATCAGGCGAGAATACTCCCACCTCTAAGCGTCTCAGGGCGAAGCCCAGCGCAGGTAGGAGATGAATCGCCTTCGAGCAAGACGTGTCTTGAGACACGTCACAGCGTGTAGACAAACTAGATGGAAGGTCACTTGAATGTGATCTCCCATCTTTTTTTGCTCTCTCTTTCCTCCCTAATCGTCTTCCTGTGGCAAACATCGCGCCGCTTCGCTTCGCTGCAGGGTCGCTCCTGTTTGCTTTCTACTAGGAAGCGATTAGATCGGAAATCGAGGCTTTTTTAGCTTTCTTTCATATTATAAAGTAAAAGAAATATACCACGAAGGAGGGTTTCCCATGATGGGAAAACGAAATCAACCCCATCGTTCTGAAAACATTACGGTCACACTCGAACAATTGGTTCCTGCGGACCACTTGGTTCGCAAGGTTGATCAGGTGATGGACTCTCAATTCATCTATCCATTGGTTGAAAAGTTGTACTGTGAAAATAACGGAGGACCTAGCGTGGATTCTGTTCTCTTAATCAAGATGGCTCTTCTTCAATATTTATTCGGTATTCCTTCTATGCGGAAGACGATCCAAGAAATCGAAACGAACGTCGCCTATCGTTGGTTCCTAGGACTTGGATTGGATGAAAAGGTTCCTCATTTTTCAACCTTCGGAAAAAACTATGTCCGACGCTTCCAAGACACGACGATTTTTGAAGATATCTTCTACAAAATTCTGACCCAAGGCGTCGATGCTGGATTCGTGGACCCAGTGGTCCTGTTTATCGATTCGACACACGTCAAAGCAAATGCGAATAAGCGGAAATATAAAAAGAAACATGTTCGTCGTGCAGCACGTTTTTATCAAGATGAACTGGAACAAGAAATCAATGATGATTGTGAGGCGCACGGAAAAAAAAAAGCGTTTTACCCCCAAGAAGAAGGACGAGAATGATCGACGTTTGACGAAGGAGAGTACCACGGATCCTGAGTCAGGATATTACGTGAAGGGGAAGCGTGAAAAGCAATTCGCCTATTCCTTTCATACAGCATGTGATCGGAATGGTTTTGTCCTCGGGACAATTGTCACACCAGGTAATATTCACGATAGTATCATTTTTATTATGATGCGTATTACGATTGCTATCTCTGTGAAAATGATCAGCAGCTTGTCTATCGAACAACTACACGGGAATGAAGACGGGAGTACGTATCAGATCCAAAAATCTGCGAAACTTGTCCATTTCTAGAACGGTATACGAAAAGTCAGACGATGCAGAAAGTGATTCATCGGCATGTCTGGCAAGATGCAATCGACGAAGTCGAGCACCTTCGCCACACACCGGTTAATAGGCAGCTGTATGCCCGACGAAAAGAGACAATCGAACGTGTCTTTGCCGACGCGAAAGAAAAGCATGGCATGCGTTGGACTCGCTACCGCGGGTTAAAAAAAGTAACGATGCAGACCATGCTCACTTTTGCTGCCCTGAACCTCAAAAAATTGGCCAATTGGTCATGGGATTCCAGTCGGAATCCTAATGGAGTGTCATATTTTTTACGCATACATAAGACAAACCTTCATTTCCACTTGGAAATGAAGGTTTGTCTTATGTATGCGACGTGTCTTGAGACACGTCAATTGCACGACATTCTTGGTTCAAAAACACTCAAAATCAGGAATAAAATCAATGTCATGTTCTTTAAAAACTGAAGATATAGGGTTGTGACAGGGAGTTCGTCTGTCACGTAAAATCTTCAACGTTCACCTTGCGAATGACCGAAGTAGCGAAAACCAAGCAAAGTAGGCATCCGTGCAAAAGAAACTGACAAGATTAACTCTCAACCGTCGGAACGACGGGGTTAGCCTGATAAAGTTTCGACCGATAGGTCGGATCACTCAGGAACCTTCCACCTCTTAGCGTAGCGTAGGTGGAGGTAGTTCAAGAACATTTGTACGAACGAATCGACCCACGATAATCACAGATGACGGTCATGCATTCCTGCCCATCATGAAAACAAATTTGATGGCTTCTGCCATTCTTAGAAGTCGTGATATCATCAATCCATAGTCGTGATTCGTCTGCTGAAGATAACATCGCTACTTTTTCCCGAATCGAAAATAAGTCAAATGGCAATAAATTCAATGATTGAATCACGAGACCATATTTCCGGAACAACGGATCGAGTTGGTACTGCGATAAACTATATAAACTTTTTTCCGAACCACCGATCAACAATTGGATTGAATGCGAAGGTTCATGGCTATCGATCCGTTCCTTTTGAAGAATGATTCTTCCACGAACGCCAGACTCGTCGAAGATGCTTTGTACACGGTCTTGGGTAAACCGTAAACTTGACTCTTTAACATGAAGAACGAGATGCGCGAATTCCGCAAAGTCTGGTTTTCCGATTTCAAGGGATGGGATGTGTCTGACTTCTTCACGTTCAATGATTTCAATCAAATCACGCTCGATTTGCGGATCAACCGTCTTTTCTGCATAAACACGGACATCGACGACATATTGATCAATCACGGTATTGACTTCAAGTGTATACATCAATCCTGTATTTTTATCTTGTTCAATCATCAATCGATTTAAAATCAATTGATGCACTAAGTCGACAGGTGTGTAGGAAAGAAACTGACTCGTATAAATCAAATTTTTGAAACCACCCGATTTCCCATTCTTTGGTCGAGAACCATTGATCATATAGACGTTCACTTTATAATTCAGCATGTTTCCACCTTCTTATAGAAAAAATCGAAACAGACAGGTTCCGTTTCTATAGCGTACAATCTATTTGACGGAAATAATATTCGTTTTCGAATATTCCAAATCTCGTATACAAATTCTTGTTCATTTATGTTAAGAATAGACATCGTTAAAAAGAAATCGGGCGTGCATCACTGAGGACGCACGCCCGATTTCTTTACCCTTCCCTAACTACTTAAGCAAGCGAATTGATTGAATCATTGATTTGATTATATTGGCTGATGATTAATTGACCGAGACGCTCATTCGGCTGAAGGCCAAGATACGTCACTAAAGTCTCTTCGATCCCCTTTGTTTCGATAAATGTTTTCAATTCAACAGATTCCGAATCATTCGGGTCAGAATACGTTAACGCCGCTGCGATTCCGAGTGCTAGTCCATTCGCTTCGATGCCACGCTCCATCAATTCGCGCGCTGGTTTGACAAGGCGATCATTCGGACTGAGTTTACGGATTGGCGAACGGGCAACACGAACGATTTCGTCATGAATCCGCGGATTTTCGAACCGTTGAATATTCTTTTGGATATAAGCACTATGCTCTTTCGCATCAAACCCGTATTTTTCTAGTAACAACCATCCTGTTTCGTAAAGAGCCGTCTGGACCCCGCGTCGGACACGATGATCTTGCAGGCTTTGGGCAATCGTTTCATTTTCGAATAATGCACCTAGATACGATGTGAGTGCATGACCTGTATTGACAGTGAACAGCTTTCGTTCGATGAATGGTGTAATTTCCTCGACATATGTTACGCCTTCTAAAACTGGATAATCTGCCGGCAATCGTTTCGTTTCAATCACCCATTCAAAAAATGGTTCGACTTCAACGTACAACGGATCTTCATGACGCTGAAGCGGTACAATACGATCGACCGCTGCATTTGGAAAATAACTTGCAGCTTCAGTTAACGTCGTATGACGTGCCACTTCTGTTTGTAAGTGTGTCGATCCACCAATCATGTTTTCACAAGCGACGACATAAATGGGTTGATTTTTTGTTCGTTTTTCCAACCCTTTAGCAATCAGGGGTGCAATTTTCGAAAGCAGTGCTGGTCCGACAGCCGTCGTAACAATTTCTGCGTCTGCAATTGCTGCGATGACATCGTTTGCTTCCGTCATACTATTGAGTCCCGTAACACCAGTTACGGTCTCATTTGCCATTCCTTCAGCTGCATAGCCGACTTCATATGTGCCTCGAGACTTTAATTCGTCTACTACGGTCGTGTTGACGTCAACAAAACAAACTTCGTAGTTTGACTTCACAAGTTGTAATCCGATGAAGCCACGTCCAATATTACCTGCTCCAAAATGAACGGCTTTCATTTTTACACCTCCATCGATAACAGTTCGATGATTTCTTGCTTCGTTTTCGCTTGAATCAACTGCTCGACATTGTCTTCATCTGAGCAAATCACTGCGATATTTGATAAAATCTCCAAATGCTCATCACCAACACCAGCAATCCCAATGATTAATTTTGCTGGTTCAGTACCGAACGTTACACCGCCCGGGACTTGAAGAATCGATAATCCTGATTTTTCGACTTCACTTTTTGCTTCTTCCGTACCGTGTGGAATCGCAACATGATTTCCAATATATACACTCGACATTTCGTTTCGAGCTAACATCGAGTCCACATAGGCCGGGCGGACAAAACCGTGATCGACGAGGAGTTTCCCCGCCGCACGAATTGCCGCTTCTTCTGAATCGAATTGCTGATCGAGTAAAATCATATCTTCTGTTAGTTTCATTGCTGTTGCCATTGTAAATCCCCCTCTAATTTTTAAGAAATTTTATTGCGTGCCTTTTCAATTTCTTGAACGAGCTGATCGTAATATGCAGCATTCAAGAAGTTTTCGACCGAGCGATGTTCTGCATCTGGAACTTGTTCGACTGCACGTTCCGTCAAATCTTGGTGCGTAATGACGAACTCTGCGTCTGCTGGCAGGTTACTGATTGACGTGTTCGTCACCTTAATCGGCAAGCCAGCCTTGTTGATCTTATTCCGGAGAACGGAAGCTCCCATCGCACTCGAACCCATTCCAGCATCACACGCAAAGATAATGTGTTCGACTTCAGCGAGTGATTTTTTAGAATCTGCTGCGACAAGTGATGACGTGATTGAACTCTTACCTTTCATTGCACCGACATTCGCCGTTGCTTCTTCAAGTGACGTTTCCTTCGCTTTGCTCGTTTTGAGTAAGACAGCAGAAATTACGAACGTTACCGTTGCAGAGATGAGAACACCCGCAATCAAGCCGACATATGATCCACGTGCTGCCATCGCAAGAACAGCGATGATACTACCTGGTGAAGCCGGAGCGACAAGACCGACATCAAATATAACAAATGTCAAAATCCCACTCATTCCACCCGCGATCATACCGAGAAGAAGAACTGGCTTCATTAGTACGTACGGGAAGTAAATTTCATGAATCCCACCGATGAACTGGATGAATGCAGCACCTGGCGCTGTTTTTTTCGCTGCACCTGAACCAAAGACTGAGTATGCGAGTAATAATCCAAGCCCTGGACCCGGATTCGCTTCAAGTAAGAACAAAACGGATTTTCCTGCTTCACTGACTTGATCGAGACCAAGTGGACTTAAAATTCCGTGGTTAATGGCGTTATTTAAAAATAAGATTTTTGCGGGTTCGATGAAGAGACTCGCAAGTGGTAATAATTGTGCGCTGACGATTGCACCAACTGCCGCCGCCATGACATCATCCAACCCAGTCATGATCGGACCGAAGATTTCAAATCCTCCAATCATCAACAAACCACCGATGATGCCGACAGAGAAGTTGTTAACGAGCATTTCTAAACCTGGTTTCACTTTTCCTTCGATGAAATGATCAAATTTCTTGATGACGAATCCACCGAGAGGCCCCATGATCATTGCTCCAAGGAACATCGGAATTTCCGTCCCGACGATGACACCCATCGTTGCGAGCGCCCCGACGACACCCCCTCGAACGTCATGCATTAATTTACCACCAGTAAAACCAATTAAGAGCGGTAAGAGATACGTGATTGTCGGACCTACCAACTCCGCTAAACTTGCGTTTGGAGCCCAACCGGTTGGAATGAATAGTGCTGTAATGATTCCCCAAGCGATGAATGCACCGATATTCGGCATGACCATCCCACTTAAAAAACTCCCAAATCGTTGTACTTGTACCCGTAATCCACGGATTCCTTTAGTTGCAGTTGCCATCTCTATAACCTCCATTTCATTAAATTCAGTTAGTCGTTCTTTGCTACATGTTTATTGTATACTGCTTGCAAACGCTTACTCAATCTTTCCTAGTTCGCGTTTTGGCAAGGTAGTTGGACAAGTGAAAAAGATAGTACAGCGGACAATGAAAAATGGAATTCGTCACGAGACGAATTCCATTTTTCATTGTCTATTCGATTCATTCATCACATCAAACTTCCGTAACATTCAACTCCCGTTCAATGACTTTGCGGAACGTTTCATTGAGGACGGTGTCCAATTGTTGTTCATCGCCATATTCAAACTGAGTCGTCCGTTCTTCACTTTCAATGATTGCACCACTGATTGAACTCAGCAATTGAAGAAGTTCATCCGGTGCTTGTTCGGGCGCGACAAGTACTAAAATCCGCTCAACTGGATGGATGACTTGATCCATTCCGAGCAAATCGATAGCTTGATTCAGCTCGAAAATTAAAAAGGCACCCTGTTTGATTGAACTGTCACGTCCATGGAATAATGCGAGCCGTGTTCCTGGAATTCCAAGACCTGACATTTCATGCCGCCGCAACAATTGTGTCGACAGCTGGACCGCTGAATGCGCGATATCTTTCATAACCATCACATTACTTACTTCAAGAAGCAGCTCTTCTAGGCCTTCTGACTGTGAAGCAATCGACTCAATCGAAAAAAATTCTGTCAATTCACGTGCCGTTTTCACAAGTTGTTCTAATCGTTTTAAATCTAACCACCCCTGTACCTCTTTTCGGGCGGGTTGTTTAAATGATTTCGGAAGCGAGACAAGCAGTTTTCTGACACGATCGACTTCATCTTGCGGAAGTAAGGGGTTGACGAGTAAATGTGGTTGACTGATATCCGGCAACGGAACCGTCGATAATACAAAGTCGTAATCAGTTAAATTCAAACGATCAATCCCGAACAAGGAAGAATTTTCGATTTGATCAAGTTCTAAAAACTCTTGTCGCAACCGGTTCATTAATAATTTGGAAGAGCCAAGTCCTGCTGAACAAACGACCAGAACGCGATACGGAACTTTTACGACAGGTCTACTTAATACCGCTCCAAAATGCATCACCCAAAATGCTAAATCATGATCAGCAAACGCTTGATCCGAAAAGACGGTTTGCGCCACCTGTTTAACCGAATCGAACAGCCGTGGATACTCCCTTTCGATCTGCTTGATGACATAAGACGGATTGATGACGTTTTGTCGCGTATAGGACATGATATGGGAAACGAGTCCCCGCTCAAGGGCACTGTCTTCTGTAAACTGCTCTCCATATAAAAGAGAGACTTCCTCAATCAATCGCTTGACGCGCAATCGAATGACCAATTCTTCAGAACTGTCTAGTTGATCTTGTTGAAAATTGCGTAGTTCTTCTGAAATCCATTGACGCTCCGCAACTGTCAACGCATAGGGTAGACGTCGTCCGATGATGTCTACCCGTTGAAGCACTTCGACCGGGTACGTTTTCAATTCATAGCGCATTGGAAATATTTCCATCCGAATCGCTTGGAGCGCCAAACTAAGTGTGGCTCGCATAATTGACCGGTCGCTCAGTTCCTGTTGCTTTATTACGGGAGCGATTACTGCATAGGATTGATTGATTGCTTCGACCCACTGATTACGCGCCGGATGCAAAAGATCGGGTAATTGATTAAGATCCCCTTGGAGCAACCGGTAAAAGGACAATACATCCCATTGCGTGAAAATAAGCGAAAGCAATAAACGACGCTTATTGATTTCTTCGCCGATGACTTCAGCTCCGATCCCCTTCTTCCGCCGCAACTCTAAATCATATTGTTGAAACCATTCATCAATCCGCTCTAAATCTTGACTGATCGTACTCGGTGCGATGTACATCGCATGCGCAAGTGCCTGTAATTTAATCATGCCCGGTTCTTGTAAGAGACGATAAGTGAGCTCAACTTGCCGGTCATCCGTCGAAGGTAATGCTTTATGTGATAATAACAATGCCTCTCGGAGCTTCCGTTTGTCACTTTCATCCCCAACGAGCACTAATCCTCTTCCTCGAATATAATCCAGTTCTAACTGAAAAGAAGCAATTGTTTGAGCAATCGGTTCTCGTTCACGCTGAATGGTCCGTTCGGACGTTCCAAGCGTTTCTGCAATTTCTTGGACTTGAACAGGCTCTGTTTTTGTCAACAAATAAAATAAGACTTCACGTTCTCGTGTAGAAAACTCAATCAACCTTAATCAACTCTTTTCTTAATACAGTGATCACTTCATCGTAAGCCGCTTCAGACAACAGATGATTGACGATGCATACGCGATAATCCGTCACCCCCGTCACTTGGCGGACAATCTTCTCAGGTCCGACAATCAGATGTATTTCAGTAGGGACCTCCTTCAGACGATAACTCTGAACATCGACTTGCAACTGCTCCTGTCGCAGGCGCTTTCGTAGCACGTTCGCTCCTAGGACGCTCCCTACTAACCCAGAATCACAGACGAATCCGATTTTAAGACGTTTCACGTCATCACCCACCTCTTTTCTTTAATCCTAGCGGATGTGTCATTAAAAATGTTAATTTCTACAGACATTTTTCAGACTTTTTTTAAGGAACAACAAAAACGCCATGTGTGGAAACTTAACTGTTCCCATACATGACGTTAAATGAATTAGCCCGTTTGAGTCATCAGTGACAGATGTCGTTCGACTGCTTCTGCCACTTCCCGCCCTTCGCGGATCGCCCAGACAATCAAGGACTGTCCGCGCCGTGCGTCCCCTGCAGCGAAGACACCCTTCCGATTTGTTGCATATCCCTTCGTCTTGATTTTCCCTCGCTCTGATTCAACGATGAGTTGATTCAAGACCGTCTGCTCGACTCCGCTGAAGCCGATTGCAATCAGCATCAAGTCGACCGTATAGTATTTTTCTGTTCCTTCAATTGCTCGGAATTCAATTGACCCATCTGCTTGCTTTACTTTTTCATTATGAATCGTCCAAACCCCTGTCAAGCGACCGGAATCACTTGTCGTGTAACGTGTGATCGCGATCAAATATTCGCGAGGATCACGTCCGAATTGATCGAATGCTTCTGCATAACCGTAGTCAAGTGTAAAGAGGTTCGGTGTATCCGGCCACATGTTGTCGTTCGCCCGGACCTGACCTGGCATTTCATGCTTCCCGAACTGGACGACAGAACGGCAACCCTGTCTGAGTGCCGTCGCGACACAGTCCGCTCCCGTATCTCCGCCACCGATGACGAGAACATCTTTACCTCGCGTATCGTGTTGCTCAAGCAGGGATTGATTCGACAACAGATGGCGCGTCACGCTTGTTAAATAGTCCATCGCGTAACCGACACCGCTCGTCGGAAGATTTGGTAACGTTCTTGGTTCCGTTGCACCGACACAAAGAATGACGGCATCAAACGCTTGTTCAAGCTCGTCCAGCGTCACATCAAGACCGATCGTTACGCCGGTCTTAAAGAGAATGCCTTCTGCTTTGAGCAGATCGACACGACGCTCGACGATATCTTTTGATAACTTCATCGCCGGAATCCCGTACGTCAACAGACCTCCGATACGATCTTCCCGTTCAAAAACGGTGACTTGGTGCCCTGCTTGATTCAATTGATCGGCCGCGGCAAGCCCTGCCGGACCAGAACCGACGACTGCCACATGATGGGACGTCCGGTTCAATGGCACCCGCGGAACGACCCATCCTTTTTCAAAGCCGATATCGATGATTGTACGCTCAATCTGTTTAATCGCGACGGCCGGTTCATTAATCGATAACGTACATGAACCTTCGCACGGTGCGGGACAAACACGTCCCGTGAACTCCGGGAAGTTGTTCGTTTGATGCAGGCGCTCGAGCGCTCCTTTAAAGTCTCCTTCTTCGACGAGGAGATTCCACTCGGGAATCAAATTGTAGACCGGACAACCAATTTTGACATGTCCATAGGTCTCGCCGACATGACAAAACGGGGTTCCGCAATCCATACACCGGCTGGCTTGTTCCGACGCCTCACTTTCAGAAAATGCTTCTTTATATTCATTAAAGTCTTGAATCCGTTCTGTACTGGCGCGCTCTCGTCCGGACTGGCGAGGAACACTCATGAATTTATCGCGTCTTTTCATTATTGACCTCCCGTTCCGCGTCCGAGGTGTGTCTCAAACGCTAACAACATCGCTTCTTCCGTATTATGTCCTTTTTTCGCATAATCGGCCATCAATGTCGTGACGACTTGATAGGTCGTCGGAATGACACGAATAAACGAACTCAAAACATGATCCCAGTTTGAAAGAATCGCATGTCCTTGTTCACTGTTCGTCCGTACGACATGACGTTCGATAAATGTTTTTAAGCGTGCCGCTTCTTCCGTGTCTGTTACTGCGCCCATCGTGACGAGCTCGAGATTGACGCGCGAGCGGAACAACGCGATGTCTTTCGGTAAGACGTAGGCGACACCACCTGACATACCGGCAGCGAAGTTCTTTCCGACGTCACCGAGAATGACGACACTCCCGCCCGTCATATATTCCAAGCCATGATTCCCGATTCCTTCGACGACTGCCGTCGCACCACTGTTTCGAACGGCGAACCGTTCGCCTGCCTGTCCATTGACGTACAGTTCCCCACTCGTCGCACCATAAAGCGCGACGTTACCGATGATGACTTGCTCTGAAGAAACAAAACTCGTCTTCATATCAGGACGAACCGAAAGAATTCCTCCAGATAATCCCTTTCCAACGTAATCATTAGCATCCCCGACGACGTTCAACGTCATTCCGCGAGGCACGTATGCACCTAAGCTTTGTCCGGCTGATCCTGTCAAGTTCAATGTTAGGCGATCGGAAGGTAAGCCCATTTCTCCGAACATCCGTGTCAGACGTGATCCGGTATTCGTACCGATTGCCCGGTCTGTATTCGTAATCGCAAGCGCAAATGTTTGTTTTTCCGTAAATGCATCATGATCAAGCAACGGAGCGATTTCAAGGTGGTCAAACGACTTCGCGACAGCATGATCTTGCGCTTGTGTCGACGTCGAATCATATGTTGGTTGAACAAGTAGTCGAGAAAAGTCGAGACTGGCTGCTTTCCAGTGATTCGTCAAACGATCCGATGTCATTAAAAGATCCGTCCGTCCGACGAGTTCCGCTAGACTACGGACGCCGAGTTGAGCTAAATATTCACGAACTTCTTCCGCAACGAACGTCATGAAATGGACGACGTGATCGGCAGATCCGGTGAATTTTTCACGCAACTTCGGATCCTGTGTCGCGACACCGACCGGACACGTATCTAGATGACAGGCACGCATCATGATGCAACCGACGGCAATCAATGGTGCTGTCGCAAATCCATATTCATTCGCCCCGAGCATCGCTGCGATGACGACATCGCGTCCAGTTAGTAACTTACCGTCCGTTTCTAAGCTGACCCGTTCCCGCAGACCATTCAAGGCTAGCGTTTGATGCGTCTCAGCGAGTCCCAGTTCCCACGGTAAGCCCGTATGTTGGATACTCGTCTTCGGGGAAGCCCCCGTTCCTCCATCATGCCCACTGATGACGATGACATCGGCAAGTCCTTTGGCGACACCGGCAGCAATCGTTCCGACGCCTCCTTTTGCGACAAGCTTAACACTGATCCGCGCCTCGTCATTTGCCCGCTTTAGATCGTGAATCAATTGAGCCAAGTCTTCGATTGAATAAATGTCATGATGTGGTGGTGGTGAAATCAGACCGACACCCGGTGTCGAAGCACGGACCCGCGCAATCCACGGATACACTTTTTCGCCTGGGAGTTGTCCCCCTTCGCCTGGCTTCGCGCCTTGTGCGACTTTAATCTGGAGTTCATCCGCATGGATCAAATAATGACTCGTCACGCCGAACCGACCTGATGCAATCTGTTTAATCCGACTCATCCGTGAGTCACCATTTTCGTCGAGTTGATACCGTTCCTCTTCTTCGCCACCTTCACCACTGTTACTCTTACCACCTAGACGGTTCATCGCAATCGCTAGTGTTTCATGAGCTTCCTTCGATAGTGAACCGTACGACATCGCACCGGTCTTAAAGAATTTGACGATTTCACTCGCGGGTTCGACTTCCTCGAGCGGAATCGGTGTCGTTTCCTTGAACGTCAACAAATGGCGCAGGAAGGTTGCGGGTTCTTCTGCAATTTGATTTGAGTACCGTTTAAATAACTGATAGTCCCCAGTTCGGCAAGCATGTTGTAACAAATGGATCGTCGCCGGATTGAACGCATGATGTTCTCCGTCATTACGGTACCGGAAGACACTACCTGATTCCAAGAACGTCCGTTTCGTCCCTTCCTCATGTTGACGTTTCGCTTCCTTTTCAATCAAAGCGAGCGACAGACCACTGAGTTGAGAGACTGTTCCCGTAAAGTAGCGATCGATGACGTCCGTCGAAATCCCGACGGCTTCGAAAATCTGCGCCCCCCGATAACTGAAGACGGTCGAAATCCCCATCTTCGACATGACTTTGACGACCCCCTCCGTCACGGCGTTACGATAACGAACAGCATTGTCCGCGTGTTTTTCACCAATCGCTTCATCGAGTGTCGCATATACAAGGTACGGGTAGATTGCGTCAGCTCCGTAACCGAGCAGCGCCGCGAAGTGATGCACCTCCCGGACTTCTCCCCCTTCGATGATTAAACTGACGTTTGTCCGAAGCCCTTTACGGATTAAATGGTGATGCACGGCACTCGTCACGAGCAGGATTGGCATCGGTATGGCTCCAGGTCGAATGTTCCGGTCAGAAAGAATCAACAACTCACAACCCGATTCGACGGCATGAACCGCTTCTTCGAGGAGCGTTCCAAGTGTTTCTTCCATTTGATTCGTAAACAATGTTGATAACGTTTTTTGTTTCAACTTTGTTTGACTGAGCGCATGCGCTTCAGCCGGAACTAGCACCGGTGAGTTCAAGCGGACCCGACGACAGTTTTTCCGGTTCGGGGTCAATAGTTCACCTTGACGCCCGAGCCAGGTCATCGTTGACGTGACGATTTGTTCACGTAACGCATCGATTGGTGGATTGGTGACTTGGGCAAACAATTGTTTGAAGTAACGGAACAACGATTGTGGTCGCTCACTTAATACAGCGAGTGGGATGTCCGTTCCCATCGCACCAAGCGGATCTTTTTTTTCCTCGACGAGAGGAATCAAGTATTGCTCGATATCTTCTCGCGTGTATCCAAACAGACGTTGCGTCGTACCTAATTCCTCAATCGTTTCTGAGTGCATTAACGTCGGTAATTGAATCTGTTCTTCTGATAACCATTCGGCATAAGGATGACGCATCGCAAGATCCCGTTTCACTTCTTCGTCAGAAATCAGCTGACCGGAAGCAAAGTCAAGCAAGAGGAGCTCACCAGGAATCAAACGTTTCTTATACAAAATCTCTTTTTCCGGAATCGGGAGGACACCTGATTCCGAGGACAACATAAAGTGACCATCGCGCATCATGATATAACGGGCAGGTCTGAGTCCATTTCGGTCAAGTGTCGCGCCAATTTGTTTCCCATTCGTAAATACGATGGCAGACGGACCGTCCCATGGCTCCATCATACTGCTGTGATACTCGTAATAAGCACGTTTCGCCGGCCGTACTTCCGCATGCTCGAATGGCTCTGGAACCAGCATTAAAGCTGTTTCCGCTAACGTCAAACCAGACAAGTATAAAAATTCAAACGCATTATCGAGCATCGACGAGTCACTTCCTGATTCATCGAGGATTGGGAGCACATCATCTGCACGGCGACCATACGTCGTTTTTGCTAGACTTTTTTCGCGTCCACGCATCGCTTGAATATTGCCTTGTAACGTATTGATTTCTCCATTATGAATCAAATAGCGGTTTGGGTGAGCTCGTTTCCAACTCGGGAAGGTGTTCGTGCTAAAACGTGAGTGAACAATCGCAAACCCCGATTGGTACCGTTCATCACGTAAATCATCAAAATACTGACCGAGCTGATCTGTAGTGACAAGTCCTTTATAGACGATAGTCTCACTCGAACTACTGAGCACGTACTGTTCGATCCTGAGACGATTTGCTTCTCGTTCAAAAGAACGACGAATCATGAATAACGTTCGTTCGAAGGCCAACCCTTCAATGTCCTTCGCTTCAATGAAGCATTGGCGAATGACCGGTTCTGTTTGACGTGCTTTTTCACCAATCACTGTATTCGAGACTGGTACCGTTCTCCACTCGATCACCCGTTGTCCTTCTGATAAAATAATTGATTCTAAAGCGCGTTCGAGTCGCTGTCTCGACCGTTCCTCCCGAGGCAGGAACATCATCATGACACCATAATCTCCTTTTTTCGGTAAGGTTACATTCCGAAATGTCTCCCGAAAGAGACGGTCGGGAATTTGAGTTAAGACACCGGCACCATCCCCTGTTTTCGCATCGCTCCCCTGTCCGCCTCGATGCTCCATCTGACAGAGCATCGCGAGTGCATTTTCGACGATTTCATGGCTCGGTCTCCCGGTTCGGTGCGCATAGACTCCGATTCCACACGCATCATGTTCTTGCTTCGGATCATATAAACCTTGCCGTTCAGGCAATTGATGAAATGACATAATTTCACTCTCCTTAACACGTTCTAAATTTTCTGTATATTCAGTTAAAATATACTTTACACTCTTTTATGATTATTCGCCACCATGTATAAATGAAACTATTATATCCAAATCACTTATGATTCCCTGAGGCTAGACAATGTTAACGCTTACATAAAGATGAATAATCATACTAATTATTTTTTCAGAAGAATTATTCTCGTTTAAATTTTATTTTTTGCAACGAGTGTTTCAAGCGTGGTATTTTTAATAAAGAGAAATCTATTATTTTGATTAGAGAGGAAGTACGTTATGAAAAATTCAGTAAAGTGGACAGGGCTCTTGATTGCAGGAACTACCCTTTTCCTTAGCGCTTGTGGTCAGGAAGAAGAGAAGACGACAGCATATGACAAAATCGTTAAGGAGGGGACGTTGACAGTAGCTACTGCCGGAACACTTTATCCAACGTCGTTTCATGATGAAGAGAGCAACAAGTTGACTGGCTTTGACGTCGAAGTCGTTAAAGAAGTCGCAAAACGACTCGATCTAAAAGTAAACTTCAAAGAGATGTCATTCGATGGTATGTTGACGAGCGTCAATACTGGACAAGTCGATCTTGCCGCAAACGATATTACAATCACAGAAGAACGGAAAGCAAAATTCGCATTTTCAAAACCTTACAAGTATACGTACGGAACGGCCATCGTTCGTAAAAGTGATTTATCTGACATACAATCTCTTGAGGATTTAAAAGGTAAAAAAGCAGCTGGCGAGGCAACGACGACTTACATGCAAATCGCTAAAAAATATGGTGCAAAAGAAGTCACATATGATAATGCAACGAACGATCAATATCTCCGCGACGTCTCGAATGGTCGAACGGATGTCATCTTGAACGACTATTATCTTCAAAGCCTTGCTGTCGATTTCTTCAAAGACTTCGACATCACGATCCACCCGGACATCGCCTATAATCCGAGTCAAGTCGGTCTCATCATGGATCTTGATAATAAAGAGCTCCAATCAAACATTAACGCTCAAATCGAGGCGATGAAAAAAGACGGTACGCTCGCAAAATTATCAAAGCAATATTACGCCAACAAAGATGTTTCAAAAATGCCTGACGTCAAAACGACGATTGTGGATGTGAATTGAGCAATGTCGACTGGCGCTCCGTGTTTAATCCTGAGTTAGCGGTTGATGCGTTTCCCTTTATCTTAGGAGGACTTGGACATACATTATGGATTGCATTCGCAAGCATGGGATTAGGTCTGATATTCGGCTTGTTGCTTGCACTTGCTCGTTTATCAGCGTCTCGTTTTTTACGCCTGACTGCGACGCTCTATATTTCATTCATGCGCGGTGTACCGATCCTCGTGATTCTTTTCATGCTGTACTTCGGCTTACCTGTGATCAATATCGAACTCGATGCGCTAACAGCAGCGATAACGGGCTTCAGTCTAAACAGTGCTGCGTACATGGCAGAAATCATTCGCTCCGCCATTGTGTCTGTCGACAAAGGACAAAGAGAGGCTGCCCAGTCTCTCGGCCTCTCTCCTTATCGCGTCCTAGTCGGAATCATTCTCCCGCAAGCGATTCGTTTGGCAATCCCACCTTTATCGAACGTTTTACTCGATTTAGTCAAAGCGTCTTCTTTAGCTGCGATGATTACCGTCCCAGAAATCTTTCAACGTGCAAAAATCGTCGGTGGACGCGAATTCGATTACATGACGGTTTATTTCGTAATCGCCTTCATCTATTGGGGAATTTGCGCATTGATTGCAGCTGTACAAGAAGTTCTAGAGCGTCATTTTGCTCGTTATCTTTAACCGACATAAAAAGCACCGCCCGATTGACGAGGAAAGTCGACTCGTCAAGCGGGCGGTGCTTTAGCCTTGTCTATAGTTCTTAGCTAAAAAGAGTTCAATTTGTATAGCTTGAAGAGGTTTATGGAACAAATAACCTTGCAACGTATGGCACCCTAACTGATTTAATAACCTTGCTTCTTCGACTAACTCGACCCCTTCAGCAACAATCGTCATGTTTAACCGTCTTCCTAACTGAATAATCATCTCGATGATTGCACGCTTCTCATCTGAACGGATTGCTTCTTGAACGATTTCTTTAGGAATCTTTAACTGGTCGAACGGTAATTCTACGAGTGTTTGCATTGAAGAAAAACCTGTCCCGAAATCATCAAGTGCAATTCGAATCCCATGAAGGTGAAGTTCGTTTAAGGTCTCGATAATCTGATTCGTTCCTTCGATAAAAATATGTTCTGTCATTTCGATTTCAAGCAAGTATGCCGGAAAATGTGTCTCTTCAAGAATCGTCAGTACTCTTTCGGTAAAATCGGGTTGCCTTAATTGCCACGGGGAGACATTGACTGCAATCGTAATCGCTCCATGTCCTTGATCCAACCACGTCTTTCCTTGCGCGCAAGCGCGGCGCATCACCCATCCTCCTAGCGTTTCAATAAAACGCGTCCGCTCCGCAATCGGAATGAACTCTAAAGGGGAAATCATTCCATACTTGGGATGATTCCAACGCACAAGCGCTTCCGCTCCAGTAATTTTGTGACTGTCTGCTTCTACTTGCGGTTGAAACAGTACAAAAAAATCTCGATCGAGTTCTGCATCGTACAAATCGCGTGTCAGCTGAAGCGCTCGCTTACGCTGATTTTGAGTCTCTGCATCCGTAATTGCATACGTGTTTTTTCGGTTCGATTTAGCTGTGAACAATGCAACTTCTGCATCATTGATGACATGATCAATGGATTCGTCATAAATAAAAGAAACACCGATGCTCGCTGTGACATTGATTTGTTTGAAATCAATTTGTACGCGTTCAGCGACACATGTTAAAACCTCCTCGCATAGCAGTTCAATACCAGCATGACCTTTCGCATGAAGTAAAAAAGCACTTCCGCTTGCTTTGGCAATTAAACAATCGGGAAAACGATTCATGAGTCTACTCCCAACCATATGCAACGTGCGATCTCCCGTCCGGTAACCGAAGGCATCATTGACCGTTTTGAAGTCATCTAAATCAATTAAACAAATTGCATCTCCTTCGCTTGAAATTTTTTCGACTTCAAGAACGAAATAAGACCGATTAGCGAGTTTTGTTACCGGATCAAGAAAGGCTTGCTCTTGTAAGCGTGAAAGATACTCGATATTACGTTCTAATCGTGTCACGTACTGACGATGAATCAATAAACTGATCAGCGCAGCAATGATGACTAAGCCGATTCGTGCGATATAATCTGCTGTATTAGTAACGGACGTGACGTTCGGTGCATTAAACCAAATGTATAAGAGAGAAATGATCGTCGTCCCCGTCGCATAGACGAGCATCGTTCGATTAATGACGACAAGAGAACTCAGTAAAAAAAGAATCGCAGCTGCCCAAACGGTCTGAGCACCACTTTCGAGGAAGGGATAATAGATGAAAGGAATTAGTAAAAAAACACTCGACATCACGTGGGGTTTAAGACGATCCGGCATATTACTTTTCCCAAGCAGAAATTGACAAATGCCTACGAGAAAAATAAGTCCAGCACGTAAAAGGTCATACCTGTTCAAGCCGGATGTACTGAGTAAACTAGTAAGCACATACAAAATCGCACCCAAGCTCGTCAGAACTAAAATGATGGAGCCAAACAATTGATAGTTCGCTTTTGCTTCTCGATTATACTGAAGACTGGCGGAAGAAGGTCGCTGCTGATTTTTCATAGGAATCCCTCTTTTCTGTTCTATCCAATTGTCTTTTTCCTTTAGATCATACTTATAAAACCTAATTTTTCCTAAAATAATGATTTAGTTGGAAACGTCTAAATGAAAAGAGAAACGGGTATTCATTAAAAGAAGTGTTAATTATATGCTAAGAAAGGAGCTTAACGATGAGCCATCTGCTGTTTATCGAAGCCAATGATAGTACACATCAATCGAAAAGTCTTAGTTCACAGATGAATAACGCATTCCTTGCTTCCTATCGCAAGGAACATCCAGAAGATGAGATTACCATCCTAAACTTATTTGAAGAACGCCTTCCTTTTTTTGATTTACGTCTCGCTAAATCTGCCGCGAAACTATTTCGAGGGGAAACGCTCGATCAAGAGGAAGCCGAACAGGCGGAACGGTTACAAGAATATTTAAATCGTTTCTTAGAATCAGAAAAAATCGTTTTTTCTTTTCCGATGTGGAATTTAAGTGTTCCTGCTCCCTTGCATAACTATATGGATTATCTCGCGCAATCCGGGCAAACGTTTCATTACACTGCTGAAGGATCCGTCGGACTTGTGACTGGTAAACGTGTACTACTCTTACATTCTCGTGGAGGTGACTATTCAACGCCTGATAAAATCGAATCCGACCATGCCGTACGGTATATGCAGGACATTCTGCAATTTTTCGGAATCACGGATGTCAAATCCATCATTCTCGAAGGGCACCAACAATATCCGAATCAAGCCGAAGAACGGATTCAAAAAGCCCTCTTTGCATGTGAGAAGGCTGGGATGGATTTTTAGAATGTGAATAATAAAAAGTCCTTTTTTCCGTTAAGTACAATTTTTTCATAAGTCTTTAAATGAAAAGTACGAAATAACGTGTAAGCAACCGTATAGTCTCGCTTCGTCGATTCAATGTTTCCTAATACTTCGTTATAGTATCCACGTTGATAATAAAAATGAGCGATAAAGGAAGAATCATTCAAAGCGAGACTTTCTACTAATGCTTTCTCCGTTAACGCCATTCCTTCATCATATTTTTTTTGAAATGTCAGCAGTTGCGAATGGTTATAATAAATTTTTAATAACTGTTTCTTTAATTCCAACGTATCATATGATAAAGATTCTAATTCTAAATATACTTTTTCTGATAAATGAAATTGGTCATTTTCAGCATACAAATTAGAAATTGCCATTTTGATTCGAATGAACACTTGAGGAGACTCATACCAAATGTCTTCTTTCTTTGTCAGATGAGATAACAATGAAGAGGCCGTGCGATAATCAATATGAGCTATTTTAAATTTTAATAAAATCTCAAAATAAGACTTTAATAACGTCATTTCTTTCGTTTGATTCACAATTTTTTTAGATATTTCCTCCTCTAATTGTCCAAACTTTTTTTCTCGAAGTAATTGAGAAAAATGCATATCATATTTACGATATTGTTCACTTTCTAATCGATCCTGAAATAATAATGATATGGGTACACGGAGCCGCTTCGCAATTTGTTGTAATAAATCGATTGTTGGAGAATTTCGTCCATTCTCAATTTTACTGATTTCTGCTTGACTGCAAATCCCATCACACAATTGTTTTTGTGTCAATTTTTTTTCTTTTCGAATTCGTTTGATTTCGTTTCCAATGGAAAGTGGTAATGAATTCATTCTTCTTTCCTTCCTTCATACTGAAAGTAAGCTGATAACTTTTTTTAGGACCAATTCAATTAGAATACGATCAATATAAGCAGAACGCTAATCGATCGTAAAATACATTAACTCGAATAGGTATTCATCTAGTATTTCTTTATACGCCTTATTTTCAGTAGCAATAAATACTACGTAAGCCTGCGTATATGCTTCTTTAATTTTTTCTGACGACGCACACACTTGTTCAAGCGCATATCCTTGCTGATAAAAAAAGTGCCCCAGATAACTCATGTCTTGCATTTTGTTGCTTTCATTAATGCCCTCGGTGGACTCTGCAATCACAAGTGAAAATTTTTTCAGTTTAATCAAATTTCTAATATAATTGTATTTTACTTTTAGCATTAATTTTTTATAATCATCGGTCACATAATCTAATTTCAAAGTCTCTTTGTAAATATTGTGAGCATGCATGTATTCTTTATTATTAGTATACAGGACGGCAACAGCCATCTGAATCCTGACATAAATTAAAAAGTACTCTTCAAGGATTAATTTATCATTTACCAACTTCAATAACTGAGAAATACACGTACGATAATCAATTTTTTTCATTTCCACTTCATTAATCAATTGATAATATCTCAATAAAATTCTCGTGCCTTCTGCAGTCGTATTTTTTAGTTTCTGTGGGATGATTTTAAGAATCTCTGCATGTTTTTGAGCACGCATCAATTGTGTTATTTGATGATCAATTCGGTGAAATTCTTCTATCTCTTCTTCCTCCATAAAAAAGAAAGAGACCGGAACACGTAGCTTTTTCGCTACATCTTGAAGTAGTTCAATCGTCGGTGAATTTTTCCCATTTTCTATTTTGCTAATTTCAGCTTGACTACAAATATTTCGGCTCAATTCTTGTTGAGTAATTTTTTTCTTTTGACGTAATTTCTTTAAGCGCGTACCAATTGTTCGTTGTACAGAAGTCATTCTTTTTCTCCTTTAATATAAAACGAGCAAATAGAGTAAAAAAAGTCCCCCGTCCAAGTTAATTTTACTTGTTACGGAAGACTTATTTATTCGATGCTTCCGGCGAGAATCGAACTCGCACTGCAGCATTACCATTGCTGAGGTCTGCCATTAACCTACGGAAGCGTACATATTTCTGATATCAGTATAGCTTAGATGAAATATTTCTTCAATAAAAAAACTGACAGACGTTGCCAAGTCTGCCAATTTAGAAGAGTTATTTACTTATAATACGGTTTTTGTTAGCGAATTATCGAACACGATAAGAACTGAGTAATGTTCGTCTGCTTTTGATGCAACGAATGTAGAAAACTTAAGTGTAATGATTGAATTTGAACCGACTCCGTTTTCTTCGAAGAAATGATTCATTCGTTCTTCTAACTCCTCAGGCGTACGTCCTACCAATACTTTTGAATGCAACATCTTATTCACCCCGTCTATTTTTTGTGTACGATTATGGTTTTTCCCAAAAGCGTACACTCTAAAACCTACAATTTTTCAACTTGCTGAATTTCAATCCGTTCGCTAAGGTGAAGACATGAATCATATTTTACGAAGGAGTCGAGGCATATGAAAGATTACATGTTTGATGAAATCATTGATAAAAAAATGACGGGTTCGGTAAAATGGGACGGCTTAAAAGATTTATATGGAGCAGAAGAATTAATTCCGATGTGGGTCGCCGATATGGATATCCGACCAGCGGATTCAATCGTCGGGGCATTAACAAAACGGATTGCACACGGTCATTTCGGCTATTCCCTATTCGAAGATCGAGCCAAACAAGCCATTCAAAACTGGTTTTTGAAACGTTATGATCAACAGATTAAACAATCATCGCTCCTTTATTCGAGTGGCGTCGTCCCTGCTCTAGCACACAGTCTCTTGGCACTGACCGATGAGCATGATGAGGTCATCATTCAAACTCCTGTTTATCCCCCGTTTCACCAAATCATTCAATCGAACAATCGAACGCTCATTGAAAATCCGCTCCGCTTGATTGCAGGACGTTATGAAATTGATTTCTTGAGTCTTGAAGCACAGATGAAAACTGCGAAAATGATGATTTTATGCAGTCCCCATAATCCAACTGGTCGGGTGTTTAATCGGAGTGAACTTGAAACAATTGTTGAGTTGGCCAAGAAATATGACGTTTATCTTCTGTCCGATGAAATCCATGCTGATTTGATTTTTTCCGGTAACAAACACCATCCGATTTCAGCATTTTCATATGAGAAGGCAATTCTCGTCAGTGCACCTTCAAAAACATTCAACATTCCAGGACTTTATGCTTCTTATCTAGTTGTTCCGAACGAAACCATTCGTTTGGAAATCGAACGTGTCCAGCAAGCAAACTTTGTTCATCCGAACGCGTTTGCCTCAACAGCAATCATCGCTGCCTATGAGGATAAAGCGAGCGAACAATGGCTTGACCAACTTCTCTTATATTTAGAGCAGAATCGTGACCATGCTCTCAGACGAATCGAAACGGAGATGCCGTTACTATCTGTCGTCAAACCTGATGCAACCTTTTTACTTTGGATTGATTTTGAGCGCCTCGGATTGACCGAAGACGACCGTGCGACTTGGCTCGTTGAACGAGCATCCCTCGCCTTAACCCATGGAAAAGCATTCGGAACGAACGGCGTGACATTCGAACGTTTAAACTTCGGATGCCCGCGGCGCCAACTAGACGAAGCACTCGACCGGCTGCATGACGCATACCTCAGCTTGATGTAAATGATTTTTCTCTAAACAGATTAGCACATGCTAGTCTGTTTTTTAATTTTTCACATTTTACACTAATTTCACAAATACTGAAATACGTTCATCCGATTTAACCATTACAATAAAGTGACGAAAATCAGAAAATTAGAACTTTAGCAGGGACGAAAAGTGTCCCAACCCCTTGATAGACTAGGCTTGAAGCCATTTTCCGCCTGTTTGCAAGGACTTGCAATGTAGTTTTGTCACCTGTAAGGTTGGGAACAAATAAGTCATCGATGTTCACTTTTTAACTTTTTTATCCCGAACAGACGACGACAACTACATGCATGGGAGGATTTATTTTTATGTCGCAAGAATGGATTTCAATTGGCCTGTATCTATTTATGATGCTTGCCATCGGTTACATCGCGTATAAACGAACGACAAACACGGAAGACTACATGTTAGGCGGTCGTAACTTAGGACCGGGCGTAACAGCACTATCTGCTGGTGCTTCTGACATGAGTGGTTGGATGTTGATGGGACTTCCTGGTGCCATGTATGCTACCGGCGTTTCAGCACTTTGGCTTGCATTAGGATTACTGATTGGTTGTTACATCAACTATATCGTCCTCGCTCCACGCTTTCGTCTCTATACGGAAATGGCAAACGATTCAATTACGATTCCAGACTTCTTGGAGAATCGTTTTAAAGATACATCACGTATCTTACGGACGGTCTCTGCGATCGTCATCATCGTCTTCTTTACGTTCTATACTTCAGCCGGTATTGTATCGGGTGGTAAATTGTTCGAAAGTTCATTTGGCTTTGATTATCATTATGGTATGCTCTTGACGATTGCGGTCGTTGTCGCCTATACACTCTTTGGCGGTTTTCTCGCAGTCAGTTGGACCGACTTCGTCCAGGGTTGTATCATGTTCGTCGCCCTCATTCTCGTACCAATCGTCGCATTGACGGATGTTGGTGGTGTCGACGGCGCATTCAACTATGCGGACAACTTAGATCCTACACTATTTGATCCGTTCAAAGGAACGACTGTCCTCGGAATCATCGGATTCCTCGCTTGGGGACTTGGTTACTTCGGTCAACCCCACATCATCGTCCGCTTTATGGCAATTCGTTCTGTTAAGGACTTGAAAAAAGCCCGTCGTATCGGGATTGGTTGGATGTTCTTCTCAATTTTAGGTGCGATGTTGACAGGTCTTGTCGGGATTGCCTACTTTGAAGGACAAGGTAATGCACTCGGTGACCCAGAAACGGTCTTTATTCGTTTCGCTGATGTCTTGTTCCACCCGTATATCACTGGCTTCTTGATGGCAGCCATCTTGGCAGCAATCATGTCGACAATTTCTTCTCAGCTGCTCGTTACATCAAGTGCGCTGACGGAAGACTTCTATAAGACGTTCTTGCATAAAGAAGCGTCAGACAAACAACTTGTTTTAATCGGTCGTGGTGCAGTTTTAGCCATCGCAGTGATCGGAACATTCCTTGCCTGGAACCCTTCAGCGACGATTCTTTCACTTGTCGGTTACGCATGGGCTGGTTTCGGTTCTGCATTCGGACCAATCATCTTGCTTTCACTTTACTGGAAACGGATGACGAAACAAGGGGCACTTGCCGGAATTATCTCTGGTGCCGTCACAGTTATTCTATGGGTCCAACTCAACTTTAGCGATACGCTTTATGAGATGGTTCCAGGATTCTTTACAAGTCTTCTCTTTACAGTCGTCGTCAGCCTTCTTACGAAACAACCTGTTGACTCTGTACAAGACAAGTTTGATGATATGGAAGAAGAATTAAAAGAAGTCACACAATAAACACTAAAAAAATCTCCATCCTGTTCAGTCGTCGACTGATGAGGGTGGAGATTTTTTCGTCGTACTAGATTACGTCAATTCAATCACACCGTAATGAAGTTTCGATGATTTCCGTTTAATACGCTCAAAAGCAAATTGATTAAACAACTCACTCTCAAAATGGGCTTTTAAGACGATTCGTCTCTTTGCGACTCGTTTTGCTTCCTCGATTGCCTCAATCGATAATACTTCATAGTCAGCAAGGGTGCGCAGGCCGTTCAAATGCGTCGACTCCGTCACTGTCTTTTCAAACATTGGATCAAAATAGATGACATCAAATGAATCCGAGGGCAAGGTCTTTAAATAACGGATGTGTTGTTCGTTCAGCACCTCGATCCGGCGCATGGCATCATTGATCGGCTCATAGCCTTCTTGCCAAGCAATCAGTCCTTCACGAACGATGAGTGCCGTTTCTGCTTTACTCTCTAACGCTACGACTTGACCACTTGAGCCGACAGCATGGCTCATGACGATTGCATCCGCTCCTAATCCTAGCGTGCAATCAAGAACGGTCATTCCCGGCTTAAGCTTGGCGATTGCAATTAATGGATCATGACCCGATGCATCAAATTGTTTTATCCGAAAGACCGCACTAGACGGATGAAAGAAAAACGAGGCTTCTTCATCTAACGGATAATATTCCAACCGTTGCTTGTCAACGACTAAAAGGGGTAAGCGGTGGGTTTGTTGTAACGACTGAATGCTGTGTTTTTTACGTTCGACAACCTGAAAGTCTAGCGCTCCCTCTTGCATCAACTGATGTAAGCGTGTTTCGACGGCAGCGGTCGGTCTTAAACATGTTGTCAACAACACCTGTTCTTTCTTCACTTGATTCACTCCCTTGAACTACCTCCACCTACGCTTCGCTTAGAGGTGTAGGATTCCTGAGTTATCCGACCTGACGGTCGAAACCTGATCAGGCTAACCCCGTCGTCCCGACGGTTGAAGAAGCTAAGAGGCGTTCAGCTTCTTGTTTAAGATTCAATCCTGCGTTCACATCGCGGTCGTGATGGATGCCGCAACTCGGGCATGTCCATTCACGCAAGCCAAGATGTTTCACGTCTTTGTGTTGATGTCCGCAACTGGAACACAGTTGACTAGAGGCGAAGGTCTTGCCGACTTTCACGACGGTCTTTCCGTACCATGCCGCCTTGTATCCGAGCATGCGGAAGAACTCCGACCAACTGACCTCAGAGATGGACTTGCTCAACTTGCGATTCTTCTGCATGTTCTTCACCTGCAAGGTCTCGATGCCGATGACGTCGTGGTTTTTGACGATCTCGGTCGATACCTTGTGCAGGAAGTCGGTTCGCTTGTTCGCGATATTTTCGTGGATGCGGGCGACCTTCCGCTTCTGCTTCTGATAGTTCTTCGCCTCGGAAAGTTTCACTTTCTTCTCCAAGGCCAACCGTTGACGACGAGAGAGCTTGCGTTGCTCGCGCGCTAGCTTCTTCTCAAGCGAGTGGAAGTAACGGTCACTCTTGTACACCGTGCCGTCCGACAAGATGGCGAAGTGCTTCAACCCGACATCGACACCGACGGATGAGCCCGTCTTCGGCATTTCGTTGCTCTCCTGCTCGACGAGCAGGGAGACGAAGTATTTTCCTGAAGCGTTCCGCCGGATGGTCGCGTTCAAGATGCGTCCGACGACCTGCCTCGAGTTAGCGAAGCGCACCCACTTCAGCTTTGGAATTTTGATTTTTGCGCCAACGATCGAGACTTTTGGAAGTTGAGACTTGCCTTGAATGTTCGTCTTGTACGATTGAACGGGGTTACGCTTTGACTTGAAGCGAGGTCGTTCGTTCTGTTTCTTGAAGAAGCGATCAAAGGCATCAGCAAGATGTTTGACGCTCGTTTGCACAGACGTGCTATCGACTTCCTTCAGCCAGTCGAACGCATGCTTCAACGACGGGAGTTCTTTCGAACAAGAACCGTAGGACAGTTCCTTCCCTGTCGCTTTATACGTCTCATCCGACTTCGCTAAGAAGTGGTTGAAGACGAAGCGCGAACAACCGATCGTCTTCGCAATCAGGATTTTCTGCTCTTTTGTCGGGTAGATTCTGAATGTGTAGGCCTTGTGAGTCAACATGACGTTCACCTCCCTACAACGGATATACCTGAAAGAGAGGGTGGCGATTCATCTCCCACCTTCACTCGATCTTCACCCTGATCGTTTAGAAGTGGGCGTATTCTCGCCTAATTTAGAAAAAAAATAAGCTAGCCCAGGCCAGCTTATTTTTTTTTCTTCAATAACCCTTCGATATCTTCGATGAGTGCTTTTTTAGAAATCAAATCTTCCTGTTTTTCTTGCTCGACTTTCGCGTCGACTGTCGTCCGTTGCAATAATGCCTGCAACGTCTCATCGATACTTGATTTCAAATGATCCCGATCTTCTTTATTTAACGCAACATCATGTCGTACATCATCACCTTGCTCATCCAACTGACGTAAGCGTTCTGTCAATTGTTTTGCCTCACGATTCAAATCAGCATACAATCGTTCGATTTGCTCGAGGCGTAATTTAATACCATCTCGTTCAGTGAACATTTTTCCATCTCCTTCCAATACATATATGTCTACATCATTACTTTACCATATTCGACGTCAAATGATACAACGACATTCCGTTTACAGGTGCTTCCGAATACTTTTTTAAAGATGCCCCTCCTCCCTTCCCATCGGCTATCTTTTGCTTTTTCGTTCTTTTACTCGCTATAATGAACATGCACAGGTAATTGCTATCAGAGGAGGATAACGTCATGGATTTAAAACGTCGAACACTACGACATGTAGACCAAGTGGAATTCGAACATTTCGTAAAATATGGCGAGCCGGCCTACGGACTGACGAAACAAGAGATTCGAGGCTACGATCAGGAACTCGGGACCACTCGTGCCTTTGATTCACTCGAACACAGTTACCCAGAGGATTTCTATTTTGACATTATCGTCGAAGACCAAGTCGTCGGTCGTGTCTTGTTATTAAAAATGGGTCATTACTTCCAGCTCGATTTGATGATTTTTGATTCATACAGCGGGAAAGGTTATGGAACAAAGGCTGTTAAGTCCGCTTTGCATACATCGAACGTCCTTGAAGTATACGAAGTACGTGCTCGCGTCTTACCGACATCACCTCATGAACAGATTGCACGGAAAATTTTCCTTTCCAATGACTTTCAGGAATCAGACGGGTACTTCGTCAAAGGCCGTCGAAAACGTTATTCGCTTCAACGTCCCGATTGACCACCGACGCTCTCGAGCGTCTTTTTTTTGACATATTTTAAAATTACGCGTAAAATTTTGCTCTGTATGACCTAGAAAGGAGCACATTATTTATGAATGAATGGTTATGGTTCCCCTCGATTATCTTAACGATGGGATTGTTATTACTTAGTTATCGTTTTTTTGGTAGAACGGGATTGATGGTCTGGATTGCGATCGCGACAATCATCGCCAATATCCAAGTAACACAACAAGTCGATATCTACTCGTACATTTTCACATTAGGAAATGTCGTGTATGGAAGTTGTTATCTTGCCACGGACATCTTGAATGAAAAATACGGAAAAAAAGTTGCGCGTCAAGGTGTTTTCTTAGGATTCTTCTCTTTGATTGCTACGACCATCCTCATGCAATACAGTCTCCTTTACTCACCTCTAAATGATGCTTTCGCGAAGGACATGTCTTCATCGATGAACTTATTATTCGGTTTATTACCTTGGATTGCACTCGGTAGTCTTTCTGCTTATTTGGTCTCACAACTATTTGATGTCTTCATGTATTCGAAGATTCGTCAAAAGACGGGTGAAAAAAATTTATGGCTCCGAACAACTGGTTCAACAGTCATCAGCCAATTGCTCGATACGTTAACGTTTTGCGCGATTGCTTTTCACAGTCTCCCGTTTGATATTTGGTGGCAAATCTTTTTGACGACGTATGTTGCGAAGTTCGTCATCGCATGGCTCGCGACACCATTTATGTATATCGCGAAACGGATGAACCCGCCTGCTGATTCGACGGATCTCGCAGCCTGACATCAAAAAATCCAATGACTTCATTCATCAAATCGAGGATGGAAGATTTCATTGAATTAACGGATAATGGGAAGTGGGAGGTGGGATGATTGAAAATCAAACGGAATGAACCTTTTCGCTATACCTTTAAAGAACCGATCACAGGTGAGTTTTACCTCGTTAAAGACGGACGCCGCACACCAGCTGGATTGATGCACATCCATAATATTTCTCCAAGTGGTATCGCCATCACGACCCCACTCAAGTTACCTTTACAGAAAACGACAACAATCATCGTCGAGTTTTCGTTGCTTGCCAACACGGAACCTTTAAAAATTGAAGGGCAACTGTTACACGAAAAGTGGATTGGAACGGAGCGGTTATACGGACTACATCTACACACGACTAAACAAGACCGTGAATCGATTGTTCAAGCCGTCAAACATATCGCTAAAAATGAACTTTAAGTGTGATGAAACAGCCCCTTTCTCAATGAGAAAAGGGCTGTTTTTTTATTCCGTTCGATAGACAACCGCTTCATATGGACGCAAAACGACTTCTTGATCTGTATTCGTCGGGGCAGTGGCATAGTTTCCAATTATGATATCCGAGGTATCGTGTGCGACCTCGACTGTTGTCTCTTCTTCTGCAAACGAACAGTACACGTACCACGTTTCTCCTTCATAAGTCCGCGAATACGCATAGATATCATTAGCCGTTTCGAGCAACGCATACTCCCCGTAGACGACCAAATCGTGTTCATGACGCAACTGAATCAGCTTCTTATAGTAATAAAAAATCGAATTCGGATCTTCTAACGCCCGTTCGACATTAATTTCACGATAATTTGGATTGACTTTCAACCACGGCGTTCCTGTCGTAAAGCCGCCATGCTGCTCTGCATTCCACTGGATTGGTGTCCGTGCATTATCGCGTCCTTTTCGATGGACAGCCTGCAGTAATGCTTCAGGATTTGCTCCTTGGACCATCCGTTCCTTCCACATGTTCCGAATCTCGATGTCTTCATACTCTTCAATGGTCTCGAAGGCGACATTGGTCATCCCGATTTCTTCTCCTTGATAGATGTACGGTGTTCCTTTTAACAAGTGTAACAACGTCGCGAGCATCTTCGCCGATTCGACCCGGTACATCGTATCATTTCCGAAGCGACTGACGACACGCGGTTGATCATGATTGTTCCAATAGAGTGAGTTCCAGCCTTTGTCGTGTAACGCGACTTGCCATTTCGTGAAATTGTCCTTTAATTTTTGTAAGTCAAACGGTAAGACGTCCCATTTTCCACCTGGACCTGAATCTAAATCCATGTGTTCAAACGTAAAGACCATGTTGACCTCGTCACGCGCTGGATCCGTATATAAAATCGCATCTTCCGTCGTCGCCCCTGGCATTTCCCCGACGGTCAGGACATCATAGTTCCCGAACGACGCATCGTTCATCTCTTTTAAGTATTCATGAATCCGCGGACCATTGACGTAGTGTTGTCCCCCGTCGCCATACAATGCCCCCGGTGCAACATCCGCATCCGGCAGGCCTGGAGTTTTCGAAATCAAGTTGATGACATCCATTCGGAACCCGTCGATTCCACGGTCTAACCAGCGCGTAATCATCGCATAAATTTCATGACGCAATTTTTCATTTTCCCAGTTCAGATCCGGTTGTTTCTTCGAGAAGAGGTGTAAGTAATATTCATTCGTCGCTTCATCTAACTCCCACGCTGGGCCGGAGAAGATTGAGCCCCAATTGTTCGGCAATGTACCATCGTCATTCGCTGCCCGCCAAATATAATAGTCCCGATACGGATTGTCTTTACTTTTTCGTGATTCTGCGAACCAAGCGTGCTCATCTGAAGAATGATTGACGACTAAATCCATGACAATTTTAATTCCCCGTGCGTGCGCTTGATCAAGCAATTGATCAAAATCATTCATCGTCCCGAACTCATTCATGATCGCTTCATAATCCCGAATATCATATCCATTGTCATCATTCGGCGAATCATAGACCGGGCTCAACCAGATGACGTCAATCCCGAGTAATTTTAAGTAATCCAGTTTTTCAATGATTCCGACGAGGTCCCCGATTCCATCCCCATTCGAATCATTAAAGCTACGCGGATAAATTTGATAGACAACACTATCATGCCACCATTTTTGTTCCATACTTTGTCATCACTCCTCCATGATTGCTTTAGGCAAACGCTTGCACATTTCGGTTAAGCGCTTCCAACGACTTCATCGCCATCGTACCATGTCATTTTGACTTAAAACAAGTGAATTCCAATATTTTAAACAGTACCTTTACATCCGTTTCCACAGACTTTTGATGTTTAAAGTATACTGATTGAGGAAAATAATTTGAGAAGGGAGGCGTTTCATCGTGTATCGTCGCTATTTTTTATTTTTAATTTGGATTGTTGCCATCGTCTTTATTTTATCCTTCGGAAACAATCGTGTTTTTCCGGACGGTTTTTTATTTTCTTTTCTTCGGTTTGATCAAAGTCAATTTGACACGTCAGCCCTGAGCCTGTTTACACTGCTAGGCATTTATCCGCTTGCATTCTTTATGATGTTCTTAGACGAAAAACGATTTTTAAAACCTTCACCGATGTTAGCAAGTATCGGCGCCTTCGTCCTCGGATCGTTCGTTTTGATGCCTTACCTCGCACTCGCCATTCCGCGACAGACATTTCTTCCGTTTCGTCGGCGCACTTGGATATTGATTGCCGTTCCTCTGTTAGCTGTCCTTTCAGCGTGCATCATCTGGATTGCGTTAGCCCGTTCCGATTGGTCGATTTTCTTGCTTTACTTCATGACGAATCAGTTCGTCCGAACGATGGCCGTCGACCTCGTGATGTTTTATATTTTACAAATTTTTATGTTATACCGCATTCGCTCACGCGATGAAAAAAAGTTGATGTGGCGCGATTTCCTCCCGCTATTCGGACTATTCAGCTATCTCTTTCGCCGTCATGTCTCTAGCTCATCTTCCTGATTTCAGATACAATAAGGGAACAGAGAGTTAGAGGGGGAGTTTTGCAAATGAAACAATATCACGACCTATGCCATGAAATTCTGACGAACGGGACAAAAAAAGAAGATCGGACGGGAACCGGGACGACGAGCATCTTCGGTCATCAAATGCGGTTCCCGCTTAAGGACGGATTTCCGATGGTCACGACGAAGAAATTACATATGAAATCAATCATCCATGAATTGATTTGGTTCATTTCTGGGAACACGAACATTGCTTACCTACAAGAAAACGGAGTTCGAATTTGGAATGAGTGGGCAGACGAAGACGGGAATCTAGGTCCGGTTTACGGAGCACAATGGCGTTCCTTTCCTAAGCCAGACGGAACGACAGTTGATCAACTCGCAAATGTCATCGAGCAAATCAAAACAAATCCAGATTCTCGCCGCCTCATCGTCAGTGCCTGGAATCCGGGACAAGTAGACGAGATGGCATTACCGCCGTGCCACCTCTTGTTTCAATTCTACGTCGCCGACGGCAAACTTTCTTGTCAGCTCTACCAGCGTTCGGCAGACGTCTTTTTGGGAGTACCGTTTAATATCGCCTCATACGCCTTATTGACACATATGGTCGCACATGTCTGTAAACTTGAAGTCGGGGATTTTGTCCATACGTTAGGAGATGCACATATCTACTCCAATCACATGGATCAAGTTAATCTTCAATTGAGTCGGACGCCCAAACCACTCCCACGGCTCCGTTTCGCCCGCGAAGTGACTCGTATAGAGGACTTCCGTTTCGAAGATATCATCATCGAAGAGTATGATCCTGATCCACACATTAAAGGAGTCGTCGCCGTATGATTTCACATATCGTCGCCTATACGAAAAATCGTGTCATCGGTCGTGATAATGAGATGCCTTGGCATCTTCCAGCTGACCTCGCTCATTTTAAACGCGTGACACTTGGCAAACCGATCATCATGGGGCGAAAGACTTTTGAATCAATCGGACGTCCGTTACCCGGGCGACAAAATATCGTCGTTACGCGAGATGAACAGTTTCAAGCAGACGGTGTCACGATTTGGTACAATCTCGATTCACTCTCTGCCATAATTAATTCAGAAGAAGAAGTCTTTTTGATCGGGGGCGGCGAACTGTTCCGCCAAACCTTGCCAGTTGCAAAACGTCTCTACGTGACCGAAATTGAAGCCGAGATCGACGGGGATGTTTTTTATCCCTCCATCCCTTCGCACTTCACTTTATTAGAAGAAGCATTTTATCCGGCTAACAAAGAAAATACATTTGCATTCTCGATAAAATGCTTTGAACAATAACATTAAAAGATGACCCCTTTTACTACATAGCAGGGGTCATCTTTTTGTATCGTTTAAGAACGCTTCCACATATAAAATTGGACGGGAAGCACGAAATCAAAGGTCCCTCGTTCAAGAGATTTTTGATTAATCCTTCGATGTCGACTGAGAGTCTTCCTTTACTTTATTTATTAATTTACCACTTTTGTAAAACTCGTCTTTTCCAGATAGTTTTGTTCGATTCGCACAGCAACCAAGTGATACAGAATTGAACTAAAGTCTCCTTGCTGGCTTTTTTGCTGCAAGTCAGCTCCCGTGTAAGGTTCTGGTAAGCTCAGACCGATGTACATAAGCTCATCACCAGAATATACGTTTCCATTCACCCTGTAATTTTTCTCTGGATCAAGCCCGCTCAACTTTAACCGTTTCAAACGTGGATTAGGACGCGCTAATACCTGATAGTGAGCAATAAGGGCCTCTTCTTTATTTCCAGAGATGACGGACCATGCTGTCTCGTTGCCATCTCCGTCAAAAGGACTGACTAATCTTTTAAAGATGCCCGTGTGCAATAACTTACGATGCTTCTTAAAAAAATGAATTTGTTGCTTGATTTCTTCCTGCTCTTCGAAGGACAGTCTAGTGATGTCCAATTCATATCCGAATGTACCAAAGAACGCTACGTTTGCACGAGTGGCAAGACTCGTATGACGGTGGACTTGATGATTCGGTACAGCCGATACATGTGCTCCTATAGAACTGAGCGGATAAACAATTGACGTTCCATATTGAATTTTTAATCGTTCGACTGCATCCGTATCATCACTGGCCCAAGCTTGTGGTGCATAATACAACATACCAGGATCAAATCTGGCCCCCCCGCTTGCACACGATTCAAATAAAATAGCTGGAAACGCTTCGATTAATCGTTCGTAAAGTGCATAAACCCCTAAAATATATCGGTGTGCGACTTCCTGCTGTCGTTCATACGGTAACGTAGCAGAACCAATTTCAGTCATATACCGGTTCATATCCCATTTGACGTAAGATATGTCGGCACTTCCTAATATAGTAGTCATTTGTTCAAAGAGATGATCTACAACCTCTTCGCGGGAAAAATCAAGTACATATTGATGACGCCCATGTGAATGATGATAGCCAGGTACTTCGATAATCCAGTCCGGATGTTCCTGGAATAGTCGGCTTTTTTTTGACACCATTTCCGGTTCAAACCATAAACCAAATGACAGTCCAGTCTGTCTGATCCGGTTGACAAGGTGTGGCATTCCATTTGGAAGTTTCTTTTCATTGATATACCAATCACCAAGAGATGTTGTGTCATCTTCTCTTTGACCGAACCATCCGTCATCGAGAACAAACAATTCAACACCTAGTTTCTGTGCAGTTTGTGCAATCGTAACAATTTTATCTTCATCAAAGTCAAAATAAGTTGCTTCCCAATTATTAATCAAGGTTGGTCGTTCACGATCACGCCAAACACCTCTCGCTAATCGCGTCCGGTATAAACGATGGTAAGTTTCACTCATCTCGTTGATACCTTGATTCGAGTATACTAAAATGACTTCCGGCGTTTCGAATTGTTCCGTGGCATCAAGTATCCATTTAAAATCAAATGGATGAATCCCAAGCTGGACACGGGTCGTATTAAAATGATCAACTTCGATTTGCCCTAAGAAATTTCCACTATAGATTAGGCTGAATCCGAATACTTCACCAGAATGCTCTGTCGTACCGGGACGTTTCAAGGCCAAAAATGGATTGTGTTGACTGCTACTTGTTCCTCGCGTACTTGAGATACTCTGTATCCCAGGACGTAAATGATGTTGCTCTAAATGTCGTTCACGCGCCCACGCACCTGATAGCTGTAGCAGTTCATAATCGGCATCGTCTAAATCAACTGACATGCTGAGTGCACGTGTTAATTCAAGTCGTCCCTGTCCCGTATTACAATACTTAACTTGACGGGATAATGCATTTGTCTGTTCAAAAACACTGTATGACAAAATAGTCTCAAGACCGGATTGTTCATCACGTAACGTTATTTTTAAGGTTGTTGCCTCTGTTTCATCTTCTACATAAGTAGCAGGAAGACCATCAAGTTTCGATTTCCCTTTAAAAAGATCATGTGATACGTATATTAACTCACTTATTCGATGCCCTGTTTCATGTACGACTTGGAATGCAGGTTCGCGATAATCCGTCGTACCGTAACTCGGAAATTCCTGTTGTGTCGTTTCTAACGAAAAAGCAAGGTCACCCTCTGTGACACATGAAAGGGTTGCTCGTGGTACTTGGCGCATAAGATGTGAAAAATTCTTTTGATGCCTGATTTTTCTTCCATAATATAAATGACCAAGCTGACCATTCGGTAAAACGTGAAGAATATAGCTAAAATCCTTACCTTGAATATGAAATTGTGGTGTAGGTGAACTATTGTAATAAATCGCCATAGAAAATTCCTCCTTTCTCTTTTAAGAAGCTTCTTCCTGATTACGTTTCACTTCTTTGACTTGATCCTTGATGAAGAATGTACAGAGTACAACCCCTATCAAGAAGAACAGCGGTAAGTTAAAACCGGCACGAACACCGACAAATTCCATCATATATCCAACGAGCCAAGTTGAAAACATCGCACCTAGACCTGCTGCCGTATATAAAAACCCAAGTGCTGACCCCGCATTTTTAAATAGCGATGTAGCGAGCGCAATTGCCGTCGGGAAAATGACTGAAAAAAATGCACCTGACACACCATATAATATGGCAATCGAATCTGGACCGAATTTAGCGAAGCTAAATGTCAAAATAGCAAGAGATGCAAAAACGAAAATCACTCGTTTTTCACCGTATCGATCGACGATGATTCCCCCCAGTAAACGTCCTATTGTAAAAACAGCGAAGAAAATTGAAAGATACAACGCACCTTTTGAACGGGCTTCTTCCAGTTGAATTCCTTCAAGATAGGCTGGAAGCCAACTGGCAAATCCCGCTTCCGCCCCAACGTATAGTGTTAGTAACAACATCAATAAAACGAACTGACGATTTTTTAACATCCCAAAAAATTGTTTTAAATCAAGGGCTTCCTTTTCAACAGTTTGCTTAGGCATTGGCGCCTTCAGTGTATAGAATGCAAAGAGGATTAAAGTAACCCCGAGTACGATATAGATTGTACGCCAAGATACAGCAACGCCAAATAGATAGTTCAAAAGGAGCGGAGCAATGAATGCACCAATTCCGTATACTCCCATCATGACGTTAAACATTAAGCCTTGTTTTTGTGGAAAAATGGGTGGAACAATTGCATTTGAACCAATCGTCATCGTTCCAAGCCCTATCCCGACGATCGCATAAAACAAAGCAAATATTGCAAAATTGTTTGAAAATCCTGTACCAGTCAAACCGATTATCATAATGATCGTTCCACCTGCCATCATGAACCGGATACCGCGTTTATCTGATATGTATCCTCCAAATAAACTTGATAAGAAAAATCCCGTATAGTAAATTCCCATCATTATTCCAATGTCGTTATAACCAAACCCTAAATCCTCTTGGGCACGCGGGAGTATTACTCCTTTTGAATAATTAATTGCTCCAAGCGTAAACATAACAAAGAACATAATGATCAGCGCAGCTACCTTTTTAGGTGTGTCAAAGTGTTGTTTCCATTCCATTACAATAGACCCCGTTTCCTTTAAATGATGTATGAAGTACTGAATTCGTTATAATTAGTTTATTTTTTTGTAAGCGTTATCACAAGAAGCTATTTCTTCTTCATTTTACGTCTTATTGTGCTCTTTTTTTAAATTTAGAGCGTTTTCTATGCTATTTTATGCTATATTTACGAAATAAATATTTGAAATGATTATTTTTAAATATTTTTAGTTTTATTTAATCATTTTATGCTTTTTAATTAGCTAATTTATGCTATCAGGAGAAATGATATGACAAATGAGATTGAATATGGTTCTTATGCTTTTCGTTTTCCGGAATTCGTAAATGATATTGTTCAAATCTGGTCGGTTGGAAAAGATCATCAAACATCCTCTCTCTATCAGTGGAATGGATTAGAGCGTCGCGATAAAGGAAGTCTGATTTTTCAATATACACTTTCCGGCACAGGTCAATTACGTATAGATGGAAAAAATTATAGACTTGACCCCGGACATGGCTTCATTGTTTCTGTTCCAAGTGATTTTGAATATGGTGTCATTGAGGGAGAGCCTGATTGGACGTTCATCTATATTACATTACAAGGTGAAATTGCTAACCTTTGCTTCACTAAGCTACGAAAACGATTCGGTCCTGTCGTCCGCTTTCATCCGGAATCTGAACCGATTAAACGATTAACCACTATTTATGATGCAGCAGCAAGTGATACGATTTCAGATGGATTTCAAGCTTCGGCTCTTGGTTATACTTTTTTGATGGCACTCGAAACATTTCTTGCTAATCCAACCGACATGCTAACCGACACACCGCCCTCTATCGCTCGTTCTTTAGTTTACGCCCATGAACATTATGCAGATTCGTTGGGTATTGAGGACTTAGCGACGGTCGCTCGGTTATCACGTCACCATTTCTCGCGCTTGTTCAAAAAGACTGTCGGTATGACGCCAAACCATTACATTACTCGGCTTCGTGTCGAACGAGCTGCTGCCCTCTTAACAGAGACGTCTAAAACAATTGATCAAATCGCTAAAGAAATAGGTTATCCAAATTCAAATTACTTCAATAAAGTATTCCGAAAAGAAAGTAGTTATTCACCAAGTGAATTTCGTAAAAAGAAAGCACAATTATCTTTTTAGCCACACTGCAAATAAGGAAATTCCTTTTAGACGTACTCTAAAAGGAATTTCCTTATTTTTTAATACATTTACCGTAAGATTAACTGTCCTTGCGGATATGTAATGGTTACTGTTTTTCCAAAAACAACTCGATTTTCAAGAATATCCTTTGCAACGCGAATCGCAAATAAAGTCCGTTCCAATTCATCGTCCGGTTTATTCTGAGCTTTAATCAATTCTATCAATTGATGTTCCTTCGTAAGAAGCGTTTGATACATATCTTCAGCAACTGCTTTAAATTGTGTCATTATGAACCTCCCTAAACCGTCTGCCTGTCGCAACAGTGATGGTGCTATGATAAGTCGATGACTTGAGTCGGCCTTAAAATTTCACCCTGACCAGCTAAATTTAACATATCATATCTATGCTTAATTGAATCGGAAAATAACGAATAGGATAACATTGATTTATTATAATTTACTTAGTCCGTACTGAAATAGATATCTTCTCCAATCAAGTGCTATGAAGCATTCGAGGATATGCAAGACTTCCGGGAAATATCGTAATCATCAACTTATAGTGCGCAAACCATCACATCGAAAGAATCATGATAACCGAAGCACCCATTGCCGAATCTGTTCTTCGATTTGATTCGATTCGAGGGGAAGTAGACAGTAATCGACGACCCCCCGTTGTAATGCTTCTCCAAGCAGCGTACTTTCCTCCATGACAGTAACAATCGTTTCAATCGTATGTTCGCGTTCGTGTTTCCATTGATCGAGCAGACGGAAATCCGCTTCCGCAATCATCGATAACGGAACAAAGTTAAGTTGCATTACAGCCTCTGCCGGATCCTCGTATGGTAACACACGGAAATGATATTTTGGATGCTCCGGTACGTCAAGCTGACTCAAGTTCTGCAAAGGCATTCCGTCAATTTTTATCAAGCCTTCAATCTTTTCTTTTTCCGTTGCGACCGAGTACGCCACGACACGGTTCCGTCCTTTTCGTTTAGCTTGATAAAGTGCTTCATCTGCTTCGGATGTCATCTCTTCAAGGTCAAACGATGGTTGAGAGACAAGCGTTACACCGATTGAAACGGTGACCTTTAGACCGTTAGGAAATGTATGCCGTTCGATTCGTTCCCGAACTTTCCCCATCGTTACACACGCAGCTTCCACATGCTCTGTACTAAAGAGCAACATGAATTCCTCTCCACCAAATCGAATCATTTCATCCTCTTGGCGAATTGCTTGTTTCGTTAAAGATGCAAGCTCAGATAGCACGAGATCCCCTGTCGGATGTCCGTGTAAATCGTTAATCCGCTTAAAATGATCGAGATCAAAGATTGCCAGTGCAAATAATTGACCGTCACGCGCAAGGCGTGACACACGCCGTTGAAAAGCATTCTGTAAGTATTTACGATTGAACGCCCCGGTCAGTTCATCAACAAGAATCGTAGATGAGACAATTCGCAGCTTATGTAGTAGCCGTTTCAACCGGATTTGTCGTTCGATGAGCGTCACCGTTTCATCCCAGTAATCATCTGCTCCGAGCTGGTAACAATATTGACGCGTCTGTTGATTTTCCTCTCCGATAATAATCAAAGGGGTGAACGTCGCCTCTAATTTTTTGATTAACTTATCTAGCTGTACCTTTTTTGAAGCCCGGACAAGTTCATAGTCAATCAACAATGCATCCGTCGGTAAATCGTAACCGACCTCAAGCATATCTTCGACTGATCCAAAAAAACGGGTCATGTAACGTTCGTTTTCTAACGCCTTTTTCCACTGGACATTATCAAGAAACCGTTTCGTGATTGAGACGATTAATTCTTTTCGGACCATTTTTTTACGACCATATGCAGATAAATAGTCGATGACAGGTCGTAATTGAAGTTTTACCACCTCATGACCAATCGTCTTTTCTTCTGAAGGAAGTTCTTGTTCAAGCCGCGTCGCTTGTCGCGCAAAGAACTCCATGCTTTCTTGTTGACCGAGCCGCTCAAGCCAACTGGCGAACACTAGTAATTCCGCTGTCGGGACGGATTCCATCCGCAATAAACGTTCTACCATCAGAATCGTCTGATTGATTTGTTTCTCCAACTGCATTTGTTTATTTCTCAAAACATCCTCCCCCTCTTTCTCTACAACCGAAGCAGTGTTGCTTCGAGTGAAGAGAAAGCGAGGGAGGCACCCTCACTTTCAAATTAAGCCTTTAAATTCGGACTAATCATATCGGCTGGAACAATCCAGGAGTCATATTGTTCTTCTGTCAATAATCCTGTCGCCAATGCCGCTTCTTTTAACGTCGTTCCATTCTTATGTGCAGCTTTTGCAATCTTCGCTGCATTTTCATACCCGATGTGTGGATTTAAGGCTGTGACGAGCATGAGCGAGCGCTCTACATTTTCATCGATGACTGCTCGCTCCGGCTCGATACCAACTGCGCAGTGGTCGTTGAATGAATGGAGCGCGTCCGTCAACAGACGAACGGACTGAATGAAATTATACATAATGACCGGTTTGAAGACATTCAGCTCAAAGTTTCCCTGGCTCGCAGCAAATCCAATCGTCGCATCATTTCCAAGCACTTGTGCCGCGACCATCGTCAATGCTTCACTCTGTGTCGGATTGACTTTCCCTGGCATGATTGAACTACCCGGCTCATTTTCAGGAATCGTGATTTCACCAATTCCTGCTCGTGGACCTGACGCGAGCCAGCGGACATCATTGGCGATTTTCATCGCGTCCATCGCAAGCGCTTTAATGGCACCATGCGCGAAGACAAGCTGATCATGGCTCGTCAAGGCATGAAATTTGTTCTCAGCGCTGACGAATGCTTTTCCTGTCTCTTGACTCATTTTTTCAGCAGCCCGGTCCCCGAACTCTGGGTGCGCATTGATCCCTGTCCCGACAGCCGTTCCTCCAATCGCGAGTTCCGTCAATGGATCAAGCGTCAACGTAATCATTTTTTTCGATAAATCGAGCATTCGGACCCAGCCGCTGATTTCCTGACCGAGTGTAATCGGTGTCGCGTCTTGTAAATGTGTCCGTCCAATCTTGACGATGTCAGAAAATGCCTTCGCTTTTTCGTCAAGCGTCGCATGAATGGCTTCAATCGCCGGGAACAAGTCATCAATGACGACCGTTTTGGCTGCGATGTGCATGGCCGTCGGATATGTATCATTTGAACTTTGTGATTTATTGACGTCATCATTCGGATGAATCGTCAAGTCGCTGCCACGTTCTTGTAACTTACGTGTCCCAACGCGTGCAATCACTTCGTTGACGTTCATGTTCGATTGTGTGCCGGACCCCGTCTGCCACACGACCAGTGGAAACTCCTCATCGAATTGCCCCGCGATGATCTCGTCACAAACTTCTGCAATCACGTCTGCCTTTTCCCGGTCGAGTACACCGAGGTCTCGATTGGCTAACGCTGCGCCTTTTTTTAAGACGGCAAAGGCACGAATAATTTCGATTGGCATCTTTTCTGTACCGATTTTAAAGTTCTCTAAACTCCGTTGTGTTTGTGCGCCCCATTCCTTTGAATCCAAAACACGAATTTCCCCCATCGTGTCTCGCTCTAAACGATATTCCATTGTTGTTTCCCCCTTTTTTTCATCTTACACCTTATCAGTTTAACGGAAAAAACGTTGAATGGGAATGATAGAGCGTTGTTTGGGGAATAGTTTGTTAATCGAAAAGGAGTGAATGCAGTATGTGGTTTATCAATCTGACGATTGTCTTACTTTTAATCGTCGCAAACGGGATTTTTGCAATGACCGAACTTGCGCTGTTGTCTTCAAAACGCCAGAAACTGCAACAGTATGCGGATGAAGGAAAAAAATCAGCCCAAATTGCACTTGATTTTTTAGATCGTCCGACGGATTTACTATCGACGGTCCAAGTCGGCATCACTTTGATTGGAATCGTCAACGGCGCGTTCGGCGGCGCTGCTTTATCGCAACCTGTCATCCGCTGGCTCGGTCAATTTTCTTGGCTTGAAGCCTATGCCAGTACGCTCGGATATATTTTCGTCGTCACAATCATCACGTATATTTCACTTGTCATCGGTGAATTAGTCCCGAAACGGATTGCTCTCGTCAGTCCGGAACGTGTCACGATGTGGCTCGCCCAACCGATGCGTTTTTTTTCAACACTCCTTCGTCCGTTCATCTACATTTTGAGTAAGTCGACGAGTGGCATTTTCCGATTGATTGGCCTCGATCGTCTCGAAAGCGAAGATGAGACAGAAGATGAAGTGAAACAGTTGTTGATTCGTGGTGCTCAGGAAGGAATCTTTGCAGATTCGGAAGCCGAACAAGTCTCTCGTGTCTTTGCGTTCCACGATCAATACGCCTATGAATTAATGGAACCCCGGACCGTCACGGAGTGGATTGATTTAAACGATTCACCTGAACAAATCTTAAATGATTTACGTCGGGCGAAGCACCGGAATTTGCCCGTCGGACACGATGATTTGGATCATTTTGTGGGCTATATCGATGCGAAAGAAGTCTTAGCATCCGATACTCCCGCCTTGACGATTGAACGCTACATCCAGACACCGCTTATTGTCCCTCGACAGCTTAAAGCAACAGACTTACTCGAGCGGATGCGGAAAGAAACCGTCTCGATTGCCTTTGTCCTCGATGAATACGGTGGTTTTTTAGGAATGATAACATTATTTGATATATTGGAAGCCTTCGTCGGAGAAATTTCAACGATCGAGGAAGAACCAGAGCTGATCATGCGAAGTGATGGCTCCTATTTAGCAGACGGATTGTTGCATATCGATGATTTGAAACGAACGCTCGGTTTGACGACACCACTCCCGGGTGAAGTCCAGAATGCGTATCATACGGTAGCTGGACTGATTTTATATACACTCGGCGAATTTCCACAGCGTGGCAGTCACGTCATGATCGCCGATTATCGTTTTGAAGTCGTTGATTTGGATGGACGTCGCATCGATCAAGTCTTAATCGAAAAAGCCGCTCCTGATTTGTAATATCAGAAAAACGACCTGATTGCACCGAGTTACTCGGACAAACAGGTCGTTTTTAAATTAAAACTCATTTAATGCTTCACGTGCCACACGGTCCGCTTTATTTTCAGACCGCGGAATCCACTTGACGAATGCCAGTGGTAATTGTGAATACCGTTCGAATGCCGGATCAAAATAAACTTGAATGCGCTTGTTCTTGGCAAACTCGCGTTCGACCGCTAACGAAACTGCTTCCGAGTCCGTCCGGAACGAAAAGACACTTTCTCCTGCGTTCAATAACTCTTCCGCTAATTCGACCGCTCGTGCAAACGCCTGGAATTCCGCTTCATGATTGTTGACCGCGGTAATCCGAAACGTTCGTTCGATGACTTCTCCTGCGGAATTCTTACAGAAGATTCCTACCGTCGCGTCATCATTCGATGGCCGAACAGCCCCATCAAAATACATTTCAACCATGTTCAATCGCCGCCTTTACACCTTTTCGGATTGCTTGTTCATCTAAATTTTTTCCGATGAAAACTAGCGTCGTTTGTTTCTCTTGCTCGAACATTCCACGTACTGCTGTTCCGTAAATCATTCCGGTGCCTTGAAGAATCGTCTTTTGATCCGTATCCGCGAAACGAATGATTCCTTTATAGCGGTATAAATCTTCCGCATAGGCTTCGAGTACTTCACGCAAAACGGCACCGAAACGATTCCGATTCAACGGCTGCACTTCCGTAATCGTCAATGCCGTGAACGAATCTGCCGCTCGTTCGAAGCGATCATCTTGTTGTAATAAACGTTCTTCTTCCGCTTTTGGAAAATGGAACGTTTCAAATAAATTTGCTACCTCGACACGTGACTCGACTGTCGGAATGATATGTGCCGTCGGATTCAAGACTTCGAGCCGGGCGATGATGTCGGTTCGTGCAGCATCCGGTACCAAATCCACTTTATTCAGTAACAAAACATCGGCAAAGCCAATTTGTCTGACATTCTCTTCAAACGTCAATTCTCGTTCGAGATGGTACGCGTCGACGACCGTGATGACGCTCGAGAGTTGATATTGTTGTTCAATTGCCGGTTCAAAGTAGAATGTTTGGAGGATTGGGCCCGGATCAGCAATTCCTGTCGTTTCAATCAATAAACGATTGAATACCATCTCACCTGCGCGTCGTTTTTTAGCAATCCGTAATAACGCCTCTCGTAAATCGCCACGAATCGAACAGCAGATGCATCCATTCGTCAATTCAATCATCTCTTCGTCACTTCGTTCAATCAAAGCTTCATCGATATGGACTGATCCTACCTCATTGACGAGCAGCGCCACCTTTTCGGTCGGATGGGAGACAATATGATTCAACAGTGTCGTTTTTCCCGCTCCTAAAAAACCCGTAATCAATGTCGTTTTAATTCGTTCTTGCATAACTTTCACTCCTTACAGCAGTTGTGCCGTTCGCCATTTCTCTTTTCGTGCGTCCAGTAAATCAATCGCATGCAAATACCAGGATTCCGTTGTTTGTGGCGTGACACTTGAACCCCATTCTTTTTTTCCATGATGCGATAAGATGAGATGCATCATCCGATGATGCATGTCTAACGGAATCCGGAGTGCCTCGTCACGCAACGCGCGTTCGAACACAAAACAGCCGTATGGCATATGTCCGACTAGACTTCCAAGCGGATCAATCGCAATACCGGATAACGTTTCCTCTGCCGCATCGACTTGCAGTAAGTCCGTGAAGCGACTTGGTGTTGCGCCGAGATGATTATACTCCCAAATCTTTCCGATGTCATGCAACAAGACACCTAACAAGAGTTCATCCTGATTCGGTTCTTGATCGAGAAGCGTAATCGACCGTGCCGCCTGATAAAGAGAATCGAAGCTGTCGTCCCAGGCAAATTGACGTGTCGCTCGCTCAGGAGCTTGAAATAAATCGTTTTTATGATCAGCTTCTGCTTCTTGAATACACTTGAGTAACGTCAAATAAGGTCGCTCCGATTGACAGATTCCTGCCGCGATCGTCATCATACAAGCAGTGTGCTTCATCAACCCACCAATATAGGCATGGTGATGGAACAATGCCGCTGGTCTCGTCGAAAAATCATCCCAATACAAGTTTAGACAACGCAGGGCAATCTGGCGGTAAGGTTGTTGCATTTGCTCGACTAGGCCAATCAATTGATCCCGGTAATCGCTCGCAGACTCTTCCATCGGCATCTGAGGTAACAATGTCGTTCCAGCGACATCATGGACGGCCTTGACGCGTTGAACAGTCAACGACTTATTGCCTGAGTCGACGGGATATTCCTCGACCTTGGCAGTAACGTGGACGATCCGCGTCTCTAGATAAGGACGCATCGCCTCTTCCGCCGTTCCTTGATTCAACCATTGTTTTCCTTTACAAGAACCACTCGATGAATTGAATGTAAACTGTAGCCATTCACGCCCTGTCTGACTCGTTCTGATTTCCGCAGAAGCGACTAAAAGTGTCTCTTCGATTTGTTCTCCCGGAACGTGACGTTCAATCAAAAAGCCGCCTGACGCATTTGATACGTCAACCACAAATTCATCCCCAAGGTAAGGTGGCATCTGTTGCTCTGGAATTGCTTTAAATAAGCGAATCATTTCCGAATCACTCCTCTCATCTCTATTGTCCATCATATCAAAGTCGCTCACCACCTGTACAAAACAAAAGAATGATTGTAAGCGTTTACTTAATCAGCTATGATGAATGCATATGTACAATACTTCCAATTAAGGAGGACTTTCATGATGCTTCGCTCACTCTCTTCAAGTTATGATGTCGTGATGCGCACAGCGCGAGATACAGTCGATCCAGCAACACGTGCTCAACTGAGGCAGGCCGTCGTCGCCTATGGCATAACGGCTAAAGATGAATCACCTTTACAGGCTTTAATCGAACAGGAGCTCCACTTATGTTGTATTCAAGTACAGCATGCCGGACTCGACGTTCAATCCGACCTCGTCAAGTTACTCGTCTTGTCCGCTTTCAGTAGTGATGCGGGATTTAGCACCGCAGAACTGAACAGTATGACACCAAATGCAATCAAAAGACAATTGTCTTCATACGATGCCATCTTCGCGCGTCTCATCCAAAAACTTTTTCTCCATCAGACACAAGTCGATATCATTTGCCAACGGCTACAACGTGTTCTGTGTGGTGCAGCAGAACAAAAGTGTTCGATTCGGGCACGTCGACTACAAGAGTCAACCCGCGTCACCTACTCTCATTAAAAAAGTCCTGACTCGAGTGAGTCAGGACTTTTTTTCAACGACCTGGCATTCCAGCTCCTTGAAAGGTGTATATTATGAAAATGCGGCATTCCGCTTCGTCATATTCTATAATCATCATCACAGATATTGAAGGTTCTGTCAATTGATTTTCAAAAAAAGTGGGTTGATCTCGTTAGAAATCAACCCGAATGGAAGAGTGAATAATTACCATGGCAATGCTTGATTTCATCATACAATGCAATGGAAGCGTTTACAAGCCTTTATCTAAAATTTTCTCAAGAAAATATTGTTCTTTTAATGGCAAATGTACGACTTCAATCCCGCTTTGGCGCATCAAGTTTAATCCATCGCCGTATTCATAACCCGTCGTATAGACGACGCGATCAATTTTTGAAGCGATTAAAGCTAAACTACATGCGTGACACGGACTATGCGTGACATAAGCCGTCGCATGACGCGCACTCGTCGAATCCGCAGCAAGTTTTCCTAACGCATTAATCTCCGCATGAATTTCATGTTGCTTTGACCATTCATGATGTTCTTGTTGGTTATCACAACGATAAAAAACTTCGCCATTATGTATAGTAGTATCAGATTCCAACACATTTTCATTGATTGATTTATAGAAAACCCCGTGTTGCTTTAAAAAAATTTCGTTGCAGTTCACATGCTGACTCGGTGTTCCATTGATTCCAATCGAAATTGGCTTTTCATCCTTGACGATGACGCATGCGACAGACTTCGAGGCACATTTCGAATGACGTTCTGCCATCATCTGGGCAAACAGTAACCAGGTCGTATCCCATTTCTCTTGTTTCGGATCCATAACGTTCACTCCTTAAACAATACGAAGGAACACGTAAACGTGTCCCTTAGTATCGTTGATTTGGTAATTCGCGACTTTTCGAAGCGACTTCAATGACTTTTTGTTTTAATTCATTTTCCATCCGCTCTAACTCATGCTCTGCATCGCGACGTTTCTGCTTCCCATCTTGTTGAATCCGCAGTGTCTCATCAAGCGTCTCGATTAAATTTTGATGCGCGACTTTTAACGATTCGACCGATACGATTCCTTTTTCATTCTCTTCTGCGATTTCGATCGATGAATCTTTTAAAAGACGTGAATTTTGTTCGAGCAATTGATTCGTCGTATTTGTAACATCCTTTTGCATCTGCAAAGCACTCTTTTGCCTAGACAGACTGAGTGAGAGGACGACTTGGTTTTTCCAAAGTGGAATCGTATTGACGACTGCAGATTCAATTTTTTCAGCAAGAATCTGGTTATTCTGCTGAATGACACGGATTTGCGGTGCCATTTGAAGACTGATCGTACGTGATAACTTTAAGTCGTGAATTTTTTTCTCGAACCGGTCCGTCAATTGAATCAAATCATTTAATTCTTGTAGTTTCGTCTGGTCACGTGAAACCTCGACTTCTGTCCGAAGCGGTTCGATCTCATTTTCTCTGACGTGTGCAATCTTCGTCTCACCCGCTGCGATGTAAAGATTTAGTTCCTCGAAGTAACGTCGATTTTTTTGATACATTTGATCAAGTAACGTAATGTCTTTCATTAAGCCAAACTTCGAACGATCTAAATTATGAACGACCTCTTCTAAATAAGCACTCATCTTTTCATATTGTAAGAAGTAGGTCTCCGCTTTTTTCTTCGCCCGTCCGATGACGGGAACGTTTGACCAAAAGCTTTTCTTTTCTTGTAACGAATCCGGGTCCATTTGACGGACACGTTGCATTAAATCCGACAACAGTTTTCCGGCGTCGCCACCATCTTTCATTTTGACTTCGCTTAACACTTGATCTGAAAATTGCGAGAGTTCCCGTTGAACCGGTGCTCCGAATTGCATGACGGCATCGGATTTATTCAAATCAATCACTTGAAGTAAACGTTCGATTTTTTGACGCTGTTCAGCTGGAACGTCACTTGGAATCATTTCTTCAACCGGACGAACTGGCGTCCGGTGTTTTGGTGTTTCCGCAAGATTCAGGTCAACTGATGGATCAGAAATCGTTGGTTGTGCCTGTTCCTCTGTTTTGGATTCGTCCGGCCACTCTTGCCATGAATTGTTATCAGAATGGGTCATGTTTATAACTCTCCTCCTGTTTTCTTTGTTCCGATTCTTGTGCCAAAACTTTTTCAATCGTTAAAAGTTCACGCTCTAAGTCGACCGTATCTCCTTCTAACAACAAGGATTGGTGTTGTTTTAATTTTTGAGCAATCATCTTCAAGTTCGCTTGCAGTTGTTCGCGTGTATCAAATTGCACTTGAGCCCCACGTCGTTCTAAATCTGCGAATTTTTCTGAAATCGATAATAAGGAATCGAGATAAAACGTGAAGAAGTCGCGTACTTTTTTTACTTCACGTGGTGCATTAAATAATTCTTCAAATAAAACATGTGCTTCGCGCGAGACGATTCGCATATCTGAACGTACTTCGCTGTCTCGGATCGATGGGATAATGCCATCGAATGCTTGTAACTTCACGAAACCTTCTTCGACGGTCCGTTGCAAGACTTGCAACTCCAAATCATCCGTTTCATCAAATCTGCGCGTCGCTTGTTCAGGCTTTAAGATGACGCTTCCGACAAATTGATCATCATCATCGAGTAACAATTTCTTTTTGACATTTTGTCGTTTTATCTCTGTTGATTTTCGTTCTGTCCGGTACCGCTTCCCGGGTTTCGCCCGGTAACCGCTCCAAATGAACCATAAACCGAGTGCTACGAAGATTCCGGAAAAGTTTAACGTATCTGCTATCTGAAGAAATACGAACATCAAACCAATCGATCCGAAAATCCACCATGTAGAAGATTTCATGTCATCCCCTCTTTCTATTGACTCCATCTATTTGTGTCATGAATGAATCTACTGTTTCTTATATCTTACCATTACGGATGTCTTAACAAAAAGTTTCCCGTTTTCGATAAATGTTAGTCCTCTCTACTCTTTATTTCACCATAATCTTTCACCGGCCGCATCCGTCTCTAGATGTACGATGCTGAATGGATTGCATCTACTTTTTTCTTTTTACTTTTTACTTTTCACGAGTAACATATACGCATAAGATTTTTCGATTATTCAAAAATCACTTTCATCAAAAAAACTAGCTTCCGTTAATCAAAACGAAAGCTAGTGCTCGTGATCATATTCTGATTCAATCAAACATTCAAGAGAATACGAGTGGCCAAATCAGAATGATTAAAATGGCGAGCGGACTCAAGTAGCATACACTAAAGCGCCAAAATGGAATCATTCGTTTTAACAGGGGACCTGTCGCTAGCTCACGTTCGACAATCGCCCGATCAAGTTTAAATCCAGCAAATATTGAAATCAAGAGTGCACCGATTGGCATCAAAATATTCGATACGAGGAAATCCATCCAATCAAAAATTGTCTTATCGAACCACATGATGTCGCTCGCGACTCCAAAGGAGAGTGCTGATGGAACACCTACTATTGCGACAAGGATTGTCGTAATAATGGTATTACGTTTCTTATTTTGGACGGTCGCATCTTCTTTTCGATCAGTAATCGATGAAACCACAACTTCTAGCATCGCGATTGAAGAAGTGATCGACGCGAAAGCAAAGAGTAAGAAAAACAACGTTAAGAAGACTGTTCCAAATTGGACTTGGCTGAATACTGTTGGTAACACGATGAATAAGAGTGAAGGACCTTCAGCAGGATCAAGACCTGAAGCGAAGACCGCTGGGAAGATCGCGAATCCGGCTAGTAATGACACGACGATGTTTAAAGAGACGATCCATCCTGCTGACCGATTGATTTGACCACGCTCTTTCATATACGAGGCATACGTCAACATTGCGGAGACGCCGAGCGATAATGAAAAGAAGGCTTGTCCGAGCGCACTCAGGACCGATGTCCGGTTCAGCGCTGAGAAATCCGGTTCGATGAAGAAACGAACCCCTTCACTTGCACCTTCAAGGGTCAATGACCGACTCACTAATATAATGAAACAAAGGAATAATAATGGCATCAAGATTTTACTCATTTTTTCAATTCCCGACTGAACACCTCGCAAGACGATTAATCCCGTAATGATGAGGAATACGACTTGGCCTAAAATCGCATAGAGTGGAGAGGCGGATATCGTTCCGAAGAGTTCTCCTAACTGATCCCCACTCATGGAAGTCAAATTTCCGGAAAAACCAAGAACCGTATAAATCAATACCCATCCCCCGATGACGCTGTAAAAGGATAAGAGTAAGAAACAGGTGATGACACCTAACACGCCAATAAAGGTGAATTTCTTATGACCCAACTCTTCGAAAGCGCGCAACGCCGTTTTTCCACTCGTTCGACCGATTAAAAATTCTGCAATCAATACCGGGAGACCGAGGAGCAAGGTGAACACTAAAAATAGTAGTAAAAAAGCGCCTCCACCATTCGTTCCTGTCGTATATGGAAACTTCCATATCGCACCGAGTCCAATCGCTGATCCTGCTGCTGCTAAGATAAACCCAACTTTTGAAGCCCATGCATTGCTTTTCATGGTACTCCACCTCCTTTTCAAAAATACTTCCTTATTGTACAAAAGTTAAATAAAGAAGTCATCCTTTATCAAACATTTTCTTTAAAGCGTCAAAGCATAACCGCATATTCGCATGTTTGTATTAAAACAAAAAGCTTATACACTAAAAAAGGAGAGACATGGATTCTTCTTCGAATCTTTTTTGTCTCTCCTGATACAATCTTGTTAAGTCCGATTTAGTTTACGATTTTGTCCAGCGTACATTTTCAAGAACTCCGGTAAGACCTTCACCTCGACAGGCGAGTTCAGCGCCTTCTCACCATCCGTATCGATGACTTTCGGAGAATCCGTTTTTAAGGTAAAACCACTCGTTAAGATGTGCGTGAAAGATGGGTCGTTTGCCAGTCCGATTTTTTGAAGGATCACGTCACGGATTGTCGCTAAGTTGACTTCATCGACAATCACTAAATCCAGTTTCCCATCATTGTATGCACCGTTCGATAGATTCGTTTCAATTCCCCCAAGCGACTCGCCGTTCGCTGCTAAAATCAAAACGGCTTCTCCTGTCATTTTTTGCCCTTCATTTAATTCAAGTTCGTAGGCAAACGGTTTTGCATCCAAGCTTGAGCGGATGGTTGACAGATAATACCCCATTTTCCCAAGTCGGACTTTTTCTTCTGTATCAATGCCAATTGATGCTTCAGCAATTAATCCGAGACCCAAAAAATTAAGGAAGTACGTATCGTTGACTTGTCCAAGATCGACTTCGACGATTTGTTGGGTCGCAATCATCTCTGCAGCAAGACGCGGCACCATCGGTAAACCGAGTGTCCGTGCAAAATCGTTACACGTTCCCCCTGGCACGATGCCAAGAATCGGACGCGTCTCCAGTTTAGCTAATCCATTAATGACTTCAAATACGGTTCCATCACCACCGAGGACGACAAGGGCATCGAAGTCTCCTGCCTCTTCTGCAAACTCCTGTGCATCTCCTGCCCGACTCGTTTGCTTAATGACGATTTCATTGAATTGTTCCGCAAGTGGACTAATGACATCTTCTAGAAGACCACTCCGGTTCGTCCCGGCGGAAGGATTACTAATCATCAATAGTTTCATTGAATGATTCCTTCTTTCTTCAAATAATTATTTGCCACTTCGTTGGCAGTTTTACCACCATAGGCGACTTCTTCATTCATTTTAGACATTTCTTCATCCGTGATTTTTCCATCTAATTTCTTTAATGCTTCCCCGACTTCCGGGTACTCATCAAGTGTCTCTTGGCGCAACAGAGGTGCCCCTTCATACGGAGGGAACAGTTGTTGATCGTCTTTCAAGACGACCATGTCATATTTCGCGATTTCCGGATCGGTCGAATAGGCATCGATGACTTCGATATCTCCTGATTCGATTGCCTTGTATCGTAATTTCGGTTCCATCGTCACGACTTCTTTAAAATTGACGCCATATTTTTCTTGAATCCCTTTGTAACCATCTTGACGATCTTTAAACTCTAACGTGAAGCCTGCCGTTAATTGACTCGCAACCCGCTTGATGTCGGAAATCGTTTTTAAGTCATACCGATCCGCGATTTTTTTCGGAACTGCGATGGCGTAAGTGTTATTGTAGTCCATCGGCGGTAACAGCGCGAGGTCCTGTTTGACCAATCCATCTCGTGCTTGCTCGTAAACCGCTTGTGCATCATTTGAGACCGGTTTTTCATTCGTTAAGCTAGCAAGGACCGTCCCTGTGAATTCCGGGTACAGATCGATATCACCCGATTGCAAGGCTTTATAGACGAACGTCGTCTTCCCGAAGTTCGGTTTGACTTGGACGTTTAAGTCCGTTTCATCCTCGATGACGATTTTATACATGTTCATTAAGATTTCTGGTTCGACCCCTAATTTTCCGGCGACGACCAAGTCAGGTTGTTCCGTCCGTCCGAGTGCGAACGGCGTGATAATCAGTGTCGCAATCAAGGCCAGGGCGACGACCATCCGGCTCGTTTGCCGTTTTTTTGTGGCGACTTCCGTCTGACGTAATAAAAAATCGAACAATAACGCGAGTAAGGCTGCCGGGATAGCTCCTAATAATAAGAGATTGTTATCATTTCGGTCGATTCCGAGCAAGATGATCGATCCGAGTCCCCCTGCCCCAATCAAGGCAGCAATCGTCGCCGTCCCGATGATGAGAACCATCGCTGTCCGAACACCAGCCATCATGACCGGTAAAGCGAGCGGTAACTCAACCTTCAACAAACTTTGTGTCGGTGTCATTCCGCAGGCACGGGCCGCTTCTTTAATTGAAGGGTCGACTTCTGCTAATCCCGTAAATGTGTTACGGACGATTGGTAAAAGAGCATATAAGACAAGTGCAATGACAGACGGGAGTGTTCCGATTCCAACAAGCGGAATCATCAGTCCGAGTAGTGCGAGCGAAGGAATCGTTTGGATGACGGATGTCACACCAATCGACCATTCACTAATTTTTTTATTTCGTGATAAGTAAACGCCTAAAGGAATGGCAATCAAACATGCGATTAATAACGAAATGACCGAAAGTTGAATATGTTCGATTAATGCCTGCAGTAATTCTTCTTTTCGATTTTGAAACGTTTCGACTAAACCGTTCATCACATCGTCCCCCTGACTTGTCCCATGAACTCTTTGATGAAGGGATCGTCACTCGCTAAGACTTCCTCTTTTGTTCCGATAAATACGATTTCGCCCTCGTTCATCAAGCAGATGCGACTGCCGAGCTTCAGCGCTTCATTCATGTCATGGGTGACGAACAAAATCGTTTTACCGAGTTCACCGTTCAATCGAATCAAGTCATTTTGAAGTTGGTCTCGAGAAATCGGATCAAGGGCTGAAAATGGTTCATCCATCAGAATGACATCTTGCTCTGCAGCGAGCGCACGCATGACCCCGACGCGTTGTTGTTGTCCACCCGATAGTTCACTTGGATATTTCTTTTTTAAATTTTCATTAAGACCCGTCAACTCGAATAATGTGTCGACGCGCTTTGCAACTTTTTTCTTGTCCCACTTTAACAACTGCGGAACGACAGCGACATTTTCTTCAATCGTCATATGGGGAAAAAGTGCAATTTGTTGCAGAACATAGCCGATTTTCCGGCGAAGTTCATGTTCATCAATCGACATGATCGGCTCTCCATTAATCCATATCTGACCTGCTGTATGATCAATCAATCGGTTGACCATCTTCATCGTCGTCGTCTTTCCACAACCAGATGGACCAATCAAACAAAAGATTTCGCCTTCTTCCACTGTAAAATTCAAATTTTGGACCGCTTTTGTTCCGTCGGCATAAGTTTTTCCGACTTCTTTAAATTCAATCACAGACGATCCCTCCGTTTCCTATTGTTTTATTATCTTTGTAAAATTCCCCTTAATCAGTGTTTCCAAAACCTGATTTTTTAGCAGTTTCATTAAAAAAGAGCCATCTCGACCGAAACGTTCGGTCGAGATGGCTCTTTTAGTCTTATTCGTAAATCGTAACTTGGACCGAACGTCGGCCCCAGTTGATTGCTTCTTGTTCCGTTTCCATCATTAAATCCATGATTTTCCCATGGATGACGCCTCCCGTATCGAGAGCAATCGCATCTCCAAATCCTTCAACATGCACTTTCGTACCGAGGGGGATGACGCTTGGATCAACCGCAACAATCCGTCGGCCTTCAAAATGAATCGTATGTGTAACATCATAGCCTGAAGCCGTTAAAACTTTTCCATCATATGAACCATTCAGCGCTGCATCATTCGTATAAGCCGTCGTCTCAAATGTCTCTTGGCGCCCACCAGTTTCATTTTTGGCAGCTACTTTTTTTGGTTCGACAGTCGATGCCGCTTCTTTTTGATTTTCCTGTTGTTTACGTTTCGCTTCGTCTTCTGCTTGTTGTTTTTTCTGTGCTTCTGCCTTTTCTAATGTTTCCTTTTTTTGCTTTGCTTCCTGCTCGGCTTTCGCCTGGCGTTCACGTTCTTGTTGCGCTGCCTGTTCTGCAGCACGTTGTTTCGCCTGTTCTTCAGCTAGTTTTGCTGCTTGCTTCTCTTTTTCCAATCGAATAGCCTCTCGTTTCATCTGGAGCGGATTTTGGACGATTTTCTTTTCCGTCCCGATTCCAATTTGTGCGGCTTCCGTATGCATATGTGGTAAAAGAATAAGTCCTGTAAAAGTAAAAATGATTGTAAGTACGATCTGTTTTAGTTTCATCTTTCAAAACAACCTTTCCGGCCTTTAACGGCTCGAACACCTTACCATGATGAATTTGCGGATGAAAACCCTAAAAGGTCATTTGAAATATATCTGTCAAAAAGTAACGAAATGGTTACACGCTTTCAAAATATGCTCTTATCGTTGATATCAAGCCATTTCTATGATTGTTACCGTTCTGTCATCTTTTTATTCTTGTAACGTCTTTGTAATGATTACGATTGTTCATGAAATTCTGTTAATTTATTCTTAAAATTGAGGTCATCCAATCGATTCAGCGATCAAATGACTGATTTGTTTATAACTTTTCATCCACGCTTTGAATATTTATTCAAAATCAGACGATTCATCTCCCACTTCTAAACGTTCAGGGTGAACTCCTCGTGTAAATAGGAGATGAATCGTCTTCGGGCAAGATAAACGGTCCACCGTCGGGACGACGGGGTTAGCCTGATCAATTTTCGACCGATAGATTGAATAGCTCAGGAAGCCTCCACCTCTAAGCGAAGTGGAGGTGGTTCAATCAAACAAAAAACCCGACAATATGTTGTCGGGTCCCGTGTTATTTTGTTTTACGTTCTAACAATTCAATCTCTGATTTGAGGAGAACTTGTTTTTCAAATTCGAATCCAAGTGATTCAAAGTTTTTTGTATGCGAGAGATCACCGACAACCGTATTTGTTAATACAGCCGTAACTTCCGCGACCCATCCTTCTTTCGTTTTGACCATATCGCCCACGATATAATCAAATAACTCTTCTGTTTCTTCCATCTCAATCATCTCCTGACACGTTCAGATAGTACTAATCATATAAAAGAACTCACAAAAAAGCTAGTATCGTGAAATCATACTCAACACTTGGCGAAGAATCTTTGCCGTCAATCCCCAAATCAAGTAGTCCTCATGCTCATAAAAATGTTCGACGACTTTGTACGTCCGATCAAGATAAGCTTCCCGATTCGCCATCCGACTTGTCGGAACCGCTTTCCCCGGGCGAATTCGCCATTCCATCTCTCCTTCAATCGGACGCGCGTTCAACAGTGCGTTTAACGGGACATAAAAAATATGATCGACTTCATCCGGAGAGGGATCGATTTGATTCGCTTGTATGATTCCGACGTATGGATAGATGATGGAGCGGTTCGGTGTCACGAGCGGTTCTAACGTCCCGATGACTTCAATTTCTTCCACTGTCACATTGAGTTCTTCTCGCGTTTCCCGGATTGCCGCTTCTTTCGGTTGTTCTCCGGCATCGATTCGTCCACCCGGAAAAGAAATCTCTCCGGGTTGCGAACGTAACGTTTTTGCCCGCACTTGAAAGAGGAGGCAGATTTCCCCATCGCGTTCGACTAACGGGACAAGAACTGCTGCTGCTTGCCGCGGAAGGCTGTCCCTTGTCGATTTGAATACATCTTTGATTTGATCGAATACGGGATTATTCATCGTCCTTCCTGCGAAACTCTCTGATACGCTTCCTCTAAGTGACGCATCCGAACAATCAAATCGGCGTTCTTCGCGATTCGGTCTGCAAGAATCGAGCCCGAAACGACTTTATAATACGCATTCAATGCTTGTGTCTTTGTCATATATGCCTCATTTTGTCGAATATACTCTTTGAAATTCGCTACTAAACGGTCTGCTGTAAATAACTGTTCGTTCAACCGACTCATCCTCTCTTGCGGTTAGCCGCTAGGTGTATAGTTTAATGGTAGCTACTTTTGGCTAAGAAGTAAAATAAGGGGGGCTTATTCGTGAAGAAAAACATAGATGTATTGATTATCGGGGCCGGACCGACCGGATTGACACTTGCACTCGCGCTCTCACGGTATGGCTTAACATTCCGGATCATCGAGCGAGCGAGCGGACCATCTGTCGTCTCAAAGGCAATCGGTATTCAAGCACGCTCACTTGAATTGTTTGCCCGTCTCGGTGTTGCCGAGGAACTGATGGCAGAAGCGATTAAGATTAATCAAGGAAATCTCTATGTGAATGGAGCTTGGCAAGCAAAACTTGATTTTACGGATTTGAATACACCTTTCCCATTTGTAACACTCTTACCTCAAAGTGAAACGGAACGGATTCTTGAACAACGCCTACTTGATTACGGACATCGTGTCGAACGGGATACCGAGTTGACCGGCTTCGCTCAATTTCCAACATTCGTCACGGCATCGATTCGAAAAAACAATGTCGTCGAGACAGTCGATGCCTCGTTCGTAGTCGGCGCAGACGGTGCGAACAGCTTCGTCCGGCGTGAACTAGGACTTCCCTTCAGTGGCAAGTCGTTCAAGGAGTCTTGGGCGCTTGCTGATATTGAAGTCGACTGGCCGCTTTCGTCAGAAGAAGTCCATATTTTCTTTTCCGATCATGGAGTAATCGAGTCGTTCCCATTACAATCAAACTTATTTCGAATTACGGGCAATTTAACGGACGGTGTCGTACCGACGGATCATGCGGCGATTGAAGACTTTCTTAAAAATCGGGCGAAAGTACCCTTTAAACTTAAAAAAGTCCATTGGTATTCCATGTTCCGTGTCCACAATCGAATCATCGAAAAGTTTGGTCACCACCGGATTTACTTAATCGGTGATGCAGCGCATATTAACTCGCCTGTCGGCGGACAAGGGATGAATACGGGAATCGCAGACGCGATGAATCTAGCCTGGAAGCTTTGGTGTGTACATGAGTTTAAAGCAAGTTTCCCGTTGCTCGACTCTTATAGTACGGAACGGCGGGAAGCGGCACGTGGAATTTTACGTTCGACGAACCTTGCGACTGAATTGTTGCAAATCAATGTGCCATTTTTACTACCTCTGCAAGAAAAAGTCATTCGGAACAGTTTAAAAATCACACCGCTTCATCATTACGTGACGAACCGGATTGCTCAATTGAATAGTAACTATCATCCATCCGATACGTTTGTCACGCAAGGGAGATTTGGCTTACTTGCACCGAAACCGGGTGAACCGATGCCGTACAGCGAAGTTGTAAATCCGCGGACGAAAAAAAATGAGTTACTGCTACGTCGCGCTGATCGAAATTTCTTATTGCTGCTCTTTTTACCGCGTCAGTCCGATGAATCAGAACTGACCCCTTATAAAGAACTCGCCTACTCCTATCCGGACCTGTTTGAGACCGTCTCGATTCATCAAGAGCTAAAAGAAGACGGGGTCGTCGACCAGGGGGGAGAACTCGCACGGAAGTTCGGGATTAAGCAATGTGGTCTGTATTTGATTCGTCCAGACGGCTACATCGCTTATCGTCAGCAAGGCTTGAAGATTAAACCTTTCTCTCGCTACCTTGAACGTTTACTTTATGCCCGGTAAGCACGTATGATAGGTATGAGGTGATAAGATCCATGGAGTTTATGAATATACGATACTTTTTGATCATCGTTCTAGTTGTTCTGTTCATCATCATCGTCGCCCGTCGCACAAAAGAGTCTTTGCGTTGGGTCCTCGTCGGTGAAGAATTTGGAGAAAAAGGCGAACAGCTTCATCGAGATTACGAGCTACTAGCGGATGCCGGTTTTGAAGTTCGGCTCGAACGAGGTGTTAAAACCTCTATCTTTTTCCGAAGGTTCAGTAAAGATTTAGCCGATCGTGTTGCAATTTATGCACTTAAAGAAGATATCGACCGTGTCGAACGTTTTCTCACTCAACCTAAAAAAAGACGTTAAAAAATAAGCAGCCTCTCCGTAAGTTGAGAGGTTGCTTATTTTTGATGGTTTGCCAGTATAAAAGCAACCTGTTTACGATCTTTCTCCGTGACAGGAGTTCCTTGTCGTCTTGCGATCCATGGCTTGATGGCGGCAAAGGACTGGCCAATCGGAAACTTAACCCGCGTCATACGCAACTTTGGCGCTTGTTTGAATACTATCATCGTGTGAACAGGAATCGACACGCCTTCCGCCTTTAAAAGTGATCTGACATGTTTCGTGAGGCGTTGTGCCTCTATCACTGGGTGCCGTTGTTCAACCCGTTGAACACGTTGCTCGTCTTCGACGTGATAGGTTTGATCACTTAGCAATACAGCAGCCTCTTGATTGACAAGGACTAAAAACAATCCTTTTGGCCCGATTAAGGCAAATTCAATCTTCATGCGGCGGTCGAGCTCGACGTTTTCAAATAACATCCAATCGTACCGACAAATATGTCGCACTTGATCACAGACGAGTTCTAAGTCGTTCACCTTACTTGGAACTGAACGTTTAAAGGAAAAGAAACGCCGCTCTTCTAGAGGTGTCATTTTTTTTGCCATCACCTGTAACATATTGTCTCCCCTTACGTCTATGTATTATTAGTTAGTTTACCATCCTTTTGCACAAGCGGTGTGCGCTTTCAAAATCAGGGGAATTTCGTAACAAAAAAAGACATCCACTTCTTTTTAAGTAGATGTCTTGACGTTTATTGATTTTCTTGGTGAGGACGTCCAAAAACAGCTTTTTCAAGATTTGAAATCCGGCGTAGCATGTCATAATTCGATGGATTAGACACTGGGGCTTCCGCCTCAACGATTCGCTCTTCGGGTTTCGGCGCCGTCGCTTTTGCTGCTTCTAGTTCTTTCTTCAAACGCTCGATTTCGCGCTCGAATCCTTCGTAATCTTTGATGACTTGATCCAAGTATCCATCCACTTCTTCAATCACGTAACCGCGTAGGCCCGTCTTAAATTCTTTTTTGTAAATATCATCTGCTGTCAATAAGGGTTTATACATCGTCTTCACTCCCACTGATCATTATAGTTCAGTTCCTGTTCCATCATCGATAAATCATCTTGTGTGATTAAGAACAGTTGATAATCGGTCCGTTCCATCTCTATTCTAGCACGCTCGACGAGATACTTCGCTGAGCCACCGTGTTCTTCATCAAAAACGGATAACAGACCTTGGCTTTTTTCAATCATGAATTCCGTTTTGTTACGAAGCTGACTCGGATTCTCATAAGGCTTTTGGCTGATTGCATCGACGAAGTCCGCCTGGTTCAGTACCGCTAAATACTGAGCTTGTACAGGTTCCTTCCATTTAGCCTCTTGCTCTAAAAAGGGCAATAAAATCCCGAGACGAATGTCCGGATAGTCTGCTTTTAGTTCTAAGATGACTTCACAGGCCCACAGTTCACAGCCTGGAGTCGCGCTTGTTACGAACCATGTCGTCCCCATGTCTTCAATGAGTCGAATCAAGCGTTCGCGGTACGCCGCTTTGATAACCGGAATACCAGGATGTTTTTGATCAAAAATTCCTAGTTCAGTTGGCTTATAACCCGTGATGGCAACGACTTTCATTCTTGACACTTCCTTTGTAACCGATTGCTCCGATGTGTAAGTTCAGCGGTCAAACGTTCCCGCCGTGTTGTTAGTAACACCTGTCCTTCTAACAGTTGTTTTGCTTGCTCAGTATAATCATAAGCAAGCTGTGGCTCTTTTGCAATGTGCTCCGCCCATTTCGCCAACTCGATGTATCCGCGGAATGTCTCACTCTTTTCAAAGCAGTTGACTGCTTCCTGATGCCGTTTCATTTTTTTGTGCAGAAGTCCTTGCCGTAACCAACCTTCTGCCGATAGATCGTTTGCCTGATGAAAATGCTCGACCGATTGCTCATTGATGCCTAAATCGGCTAACCAGACGGCAATGTTTTCCCCAATTCGAGGTGATACCTCTTTTCGATGGGTCACGAGATGATTGCATTCATCGTACAGACTGACAAGTGTCAGACAGTCATGCAGGTGATGTTCAAGGACGCCATCCATGATGGACGGATTTTGATGTTCGACGTATTGAAAGTAATGCATCGGGGCTAAAAATCCTGGCAAATCACCCGCTCGTTCAAATCCGATTTGCTCTTCCATCGCTGTCAGACGGTACGAATCGGATAACCCTTTAAAAATCCGCCGACAGACATGGAGTAAATCCAGGTGACCGACTTTCGGCAGACGCGGTACACGTTCACGGACGAAGACATGTCGCGTCTTGATTTGCGGCCAATCAAAGCTTTTTCCGTTATAGGTGACGAATCGGACGTCTTCTCCGATATCAGTCAAAAAGTGATGATAAAAAGCTGCTTCATAGTGCGGATGCGGCAGGAAGTATTGCCGCATCAATAGCTCGCCTTGTTCAAAACGGGCGAACCCCATCAAAAAAATCGTTGTCCCCGTTCCACGTAAACCGGTCGTTTCCGTATCGAAAAAGATGATCTGTTCGAGCGGGACATCGAGCGCGAGTGGTGGATGCGGTAGTTGGAGTGATTCGTACCCGGCACCAAACGTCCGGTGTCCATGGCTTTCTGTCAGTGGATAGCGCTGATCGATTCGAACGATCCACTCATCTTCGAACGTTAAAATTTCCGCCCCCTTCTCCACCCAGGCGGCTTGTTCGTTCGCAATCTTCGGATCGACGGCGTGCGTCGAAGTCTTTTCTATCGTTTGCCGTTGTCCACTCTCCTGATTCGTCGGTTTTAACATTCGTCTTAATTTATTTTTCATGTTAACTCCCTTTCCATCTCAGTCAACATCTGAATCGTCCGCTCCTTTTCGTCTGCGAGACCGACCATGCCGATACAGGCCGGGCAACCGTCAAGGCAGGGACATGTCTCAATCGAGTCGCGTGCTGCCCGTAACATGATGCTCCGTTGTTTATAGATTGAAGAAGCTAAGCCGACCCCTCCAGGATACCGGTCATACAAATAGATGGTCGGTTTCTGCGTGTGTGTCGCCTTGACTTGCGGCACGACGAAAACATCACTCGCGTCACACATTAAATAAAGAGGTGCCACACGCCGTAGGCTGTTCGCGACCCCTTCCAGTATTTGTTCGAGCTCCGTACTGGAAGCAGATGTAGCAGGCAACGTAAACCAGACGCCTGTCGTATGGATTTCCCGTTCAGGTAAATGAATCGGACCAGACCCGATGTTTTCGTGGGTACCGAACTTAATTTTTTTGAACATCGTCGCCATCCCACGAACACTGACATCACCACGGGCCACACTAAACAGATCATTCGAATAGCTTTCATCTTCTTCAAGGACAGACAAATCGACTGAAAAATTAGCATCGGTATAATAATCGACATCAACGGCACGGACGAACGCTTTTTTCTCCTCAAAATCGAGTGTCTCGACTTGATATTGATCCGCCCCATGCAAGTAAATCGCTTCATCGTGAAGTAACGTCATTGCACTAAATGTATCCATCTCACCGATGACCCGATTCGGGACTTCCGTCTGATCGACGATGACGACGTTTTCTTGATCACTTGAGCGTAACGAGATCTCATGTGCCGGAAACGCATCATTCATCCAATAGAAACGCTCTCCCCGCTGATGCAGGACACGTTCTTCAACTAAATACTCGAGAATATCTTCCGTCTCGAGTGTGCCGAATCTTTCACTTTGCCGAAACGGAAGTTCGAATGCGGCACATTTTATATGGTCGACGGCGATGATTAAATTATCGGGATCGAGTCGTGCCGCCTCTGGTGATTGATTTAAAAATAACTCCGGTCGTTCTGCCACGTATTGATCGAGCATCCCGGACGAGGCGACGAGGATGATTAAAGCATCATCTTGCCGTCTTCCGGCACGCCCGGCCTGTTGCCAAAGCGAAGCAATCGTTCCCGGATAACCATTCATGATACAGACTTGCAATTGACCGATATCGACGCCCAGTTCTAACGCATTCGTCGAGACGATGCCGGTGATTTCACCTTTTCTTAGACGCCGTTCGATATCACGTCGCTCCGTCGGTAAATAACCACCACGGTATCCTTCAATCGATTTCGGACCGAGTTCATGGCGAACCAAACTGCGTAGATACGTCAGCAACACCTCGACGCGGACACGTGAACGGGCAAAGACGATCGTCTGAAACTTCTTTTTGATGAATCGGGATGCCAGTTGTTTGGTTTCGAGTGTCGCCGAACGTCGAATTCCGAGTTGGGCATTGACGATTGGTGGTTGATAGACGATGAAATGTTTTCGCCCGGTCGGAGCACCGTTGTCATCGATCAGACTGACCTGCTTCTCAATCAGCCGTTCCGCCAGTTCTTGTGGGTTGGCAATCGTCGCGCTCGTCATGATGAAGACAGGGTCACTCCCGTAATAGTGACAAATCCGGCGTAACCGTCGGATGACATTCGCGACGTGACTCCCGAAGACGCCACGGTACGTATGCAACTCATCGATGACGATATACTTCAGGTTTTCGAACAGTTCAATCCACTTCGTATGATGCGGCAAAATGCCCGAGTGAAGCATATCTGGATTTGTAATGACGATGTTCCCCGCTTTGCGGACTTTCGTCCGAATCGTCGGTGACGTATCTCCGTCATACGTAAAACAACGAATCGGTGCTTCGAGCTCATCAATCAACTCGAGCAGTTCACTGTTTTGATCTTGTGCGAGAGCTTTCGTCGGATAGAGATACAGTGCCCGGTCGTTCGGATGCTCCAGTAGATGCGAGAGAATCGGTAAATTAAAGCAATATGTTTTCCCGGAAGCCGTCGGCGTGACGATGACCGTCGATTTCCCTGCCATGACTTGATCAAATGCTAATGCTTGATGCCGGTATAAGGCATCGATGCCACGTGCTTTGATAGCTTGTTGTAATCGTTTTGGCATCTGTTCCGGAAAAGGTGAGTACCGTCCTGCTGTAGCTTCCATCGTCTTCATATATGTGACGCGCTCCATAAAGGCGCGATCAGCTTTTAATTCCTCTAAATAAGTAACGAGTGATTGTCTCGGTTCCATCGACTCACTTCCTTCCTTCTTCACTCATTATACAAAAAAAAAGAGGTAAGACTGTAGCGACAGGTTCGCCACTTCAGTCTTGACCTTCAATTCATTCCTCTGTTTCTTATTCCGTGCTTTGGGAATCCTCTTTTTTGTCCGTCTTTTCTTTATCGGATTGTTTTTTCTTATCATTTTCTTTTGCTTTTTCATCCGTTGATTGTGTAGAGACTGACTCATCCGTTGCCGGTTCGTCCGTTGCCGGTTCATCCGTCGCTGGTTCGTCCGTTGCCGGTTCGTCCGTTGCCGGTTCATCGGTCGTCGGTTCGTCCGTTGCCGGTTCATCGGTCGTCGGTTCGTCTGTCGTCGGTTCATCCGTTGCCGGTTCATCTGTTGCCGGTTCATCTGTTGCCGGTTCATCCGTCACTGGTTCCTCAGTCTCTGGTTCAGCGACTGTGACTGACGTCGCAACAGGACCTGACTCTTCTCCTGATGCTTTCGCGACGAGTGTGAACTCTGTTCGTCCTGGTTTTAGACTGTTGATACCAATTCGATTCGTCGAACTCGTCCCAAGAACCGATGTATTGCCATCCGGATCTTTCATCGATACTTCAAATGTTACGCTATCGTATCCGTTCGTCCGCAACGCTGAATCGTTGTAATTCCAAGTCAGCTCACCTGACTGCGCTTCTTCATCGTAAGAAGCTTGCAATCCAGTCGGAGCTGGTACGGCCTTTTTTTCGACGACCGGCTCCTTCGTTCCTTTCACATACAGTTCGTCACCGATACTGAGGACCGAGCTTGGTTGTTCGAACGGCGCTGGTGTCCGGTCACGTGTTTTGGTCACAAAATCTTTCCATAGGTTTTGTGCCATTCTACTCTCGGTTTGCCCTTCGAGGCCGATCCCGTTATTATTTCCAGATGTCGTCGTTCCTGTCCAAACACTAATGGAGACATCAGAAGTATAACCAACGAACCAAACATCCTTATAGGCATTCGTCGTTCCGGTTTTTCCTGCTGCATCAAATGAAAGTCCAGCCGTCGGGAACGTACCGCCCGGCTTCAGGACGTCACGAAGCATGTCCGTCAACATATAGGCTGTATAGTCTTCCATCGCTTTTTTCGATTTGATTGGTGATTTGATTTTTGATCCATCACTGTACTCAATTGACTTGATGATGTGTGGCTCCACATAATCGCCACCGTTTCCGAGTGTCGCATAAGCGCCCGCCATCTCAGTCGTGTTGAATCCGTGTTTCATCCCACCGATTGCGTACGCTGGAGAAATTGATTCATCTTTTTCTAATGCCAAACCAGATTTAGCAGCAAACGATTCGACCGCATCGCCACCAATCTCTTGGAACGTTTGGATTGCCGGCGTATTGGCTGAAATCTTCAACCAGTTTCGAATCGTGTTTGTTCCTTTGTAACCGTCGTAATAGTTTTGAATCGTCTTGCCGTTAATCTTCGTTTCTTGGTCCGTGATTTGTTTTGCTGTCGACCATTTTTCATTTTCAATCGCTGGACCATACGCGAAGAAGGGTTTCGCAGAAGAACCCGGTTGGTGCGGTTCATTCGCGTAGTTACGGCGTGCCGTGTCTTCCCCTGGATTTTTTCCATCGACGACGGCTAAGACTTCACCCGTTTTTGTGTTGACGGCAGAGGCCGCAGCTTCGGCATAATCTGGTAATTGTACGACTTTGTCTTCTTTAATGGCTTCATTCATATAATCATGCATCGGTTTATCAATCGATGTATAAATTTTGAGTCCTTGGCCATAGATGTCTTTTCCTTCAAGACCAAAGACATCTTCTAATTCTTTTGAGACCATATCAAAGATGACGCTATCGTACGAAGCATCTGTCGTCGATTTTGGAGCGGGATCAATCAATTTAGAAATCGGTTGATCGACTCCTTGGTCACGTTGTTTTTGCGTGATGACGCCTGTCGTCAACATCGCATCTAATACTTGTGTTTGACGCCCCTTCGTTAACTTCGGATCCCCTTTAATCGGGTCATATGCTGTCGGACGCTGTGGCAATCCGGCAAGCATCGCTGCTTCTGCATAATCTAATTTATCGACTGTCTTATTGAAATAGGCTTTTGAAGCCGTCTGAATTCCGAACGAATTCTGACCATAGTAGTTTTTATTCAAGTACATTTCTAAAATTTGATCTTTCGTGTAGTCTTGTTCTAGACGAATCGCTAACCACTGTTCTTGTACTTTCCGTGTGATTGTTTTTTCAGAACTTAAAAACGATTGTTTGATGACCTGTTGCGTGATTGTTGATGCCCCTTCCGAGCCGAATCCATCGGTGATGTTCGCGATGATCGCTCCACCGAGACGACGGAAGTCAATCCCTTTGTGTTGGTAAAAACGTCGATCTTCAATCGCGATGAAGGCGTCTTTGACGACTTCAGGAACTTCTTTAATCGAGACGTACTCGCGACTCGTTCCACCCTGTTTGATTTCCTCTTTGTTGCTCGCATAAATTTTCAGCGGGAGCGCATCCCGTAGTTTCGTCTCATCGAGTTCCGGAGCAGTGGCAATCGCATACGCAGCAAACCCACCTCCGACAAGCATCATGATGATGAATAAGCCGGTTGCAATCATTAATAGCTTTTTAAAAAGTGGACCTTTTCCAGATCCACCTGAACCACCGGACTTCTTTTTTTTCGGACGTTTCGTCCGATTCGATTGTTTAGTTGACGTCTTCGTTTCTTCACGACGTGCGACACGACTTCTTTCCATATGCTATCCTTCTCCTTCAATCCGTAAGTTTCTCAAGTGAAATATAATTCGTCTACTGCTTCGAGATAATCGATCGCAGGGAACGCACCTGTCTTGATTTTTATACCATGTTGTTCGATTTGGTCGAGCGGAATTGATTTACGACCCGTTTCTAATTGCTCCCACCAAGGGAACACGTGCTCGACTGAAAGCACATATTGCACATTATACATACTGAACCGAATGATGACAAAACAAATTCCTCCATGTGCTACGCATTGTCGCATGTGTTCGATTTGGTGGGGGTGGAAGTTCTTGAGTGGAAAAGAGGTTTTATGATTCGTTTCCTTCGCTTCAAAATCAATATATTTCCCCCGATAGACACCATTATAATCGGTCGTCGACGGTTGTTTGAAATAGGCTTCTTTCACGACAGCCGCAGAACGTTTCGGGTAATCGACTTGAACGATTTGAAGGGGGGTTGGCTTCTTGTGAATAATTGCCCGATTATGCGTCAAGTAAAACGTATTGCTTTCATTAATCAATTTTTCAAGCTTCATCCCCCGATTAGAAAACGTCGATGCTTGTGAGCGTGCTTTTTTTATCGTCGTTCCATGAGGTTCGAGAGGCTTTTGAAATTTTTTACCGTTCGGATAATTCAAAACGATTCCCCTCCTATCGCGTTTATTGTACCATGATATGTGATTGTATCGTATCGGCCGAGAGGAGTAGTTAAAAACAAATGACAATTGAACCGTTACTTCAAGAAATCGAAAAAATTTATCAAGCAGGTCGCGCCGGAACAGAATATGACTTCAACGAGGATGTCATTCCGTTCGTCGAACAAGCAGATGTGCTCATCGCCGATTGGCAACATAATGCGCAGAACAGCCCTTATTTACGCCCGGCGATGGTCGAGAGTGCCGTCGATCAACTGAAACAACTATCAGTCCAGGCGTTCCAACCAAAAACAAGTTTAAAACGTTTCAATGAAACAATTAAGTCTGTTCGCTATATCGATCAACTGATGCAGTGATTTCTCTCACTTAAGGTTTTACTTTTTTTAGCAGGAAATCTTGGTATACTTGTCGTACACAGTATAGTGTGGGAGACAGTTACAACTGGTCCTGTAGAACCGCGCGAGGAGGAATCTGATTGGCAACACCTAAATCGAATTCGCGCCATGAATCAAAAATGATTCCTAGAGCGTCGAACAACACTGCGAAAAAATACGTCATGTTCGTCGATGAGACGGGGACACCTAAAGGGAATACGCAATTTAATTTGACAGGTGTCTTGATGGAATACAAATATGCCATCGATTCGGACGAAACGGGTGAACCGAGCCCTTTACGGAAACGCTTGATGGAATTTAAGTCGAGTGTGTTTGAAGATCCACACATTCCACTCCATTTAAAAGAAATTTTAAAGGCGGAGCATCCTTACGGCAAAGAAGACGGGATCACGATTGATATGTTACGTCATTTTTGGGTCGCATTACCTGACTTCCTAGTCGATATCGACTGTACGATTGTCAGTGTCGAAGTCGATAAACAGAAGCTGCAAGATTTTTATTCGACACCAAAAGATCCTTACGTCGTCGCCTTTGCCCACTTGATGAAATCTTTTTACGCTTTTTTAGAGGAGACGGAAGCGACGAGTGCTCGTGTCGTCCTCGAAAGTCGTGATGATTATCAAAACTTATTAATTCAAAAAGCGTTCTTCGATATCTTTAACTCGGGGACGGTCCACCTTGACGTCGAAAAAAGTCGTCAAAAAATTAAAGGCTTCATCTTTGCTGAAAAGGATAGCGACCTCTACCAATCCGGTCTTGAGATTGCTGACCTCGTCTGTCTTCCCCTTTCACGCGTACGTCGTGGCGTGATTGAGGTGAAACCACGGTTTGTCCATTACGGGGACGAAAACCGAATCTTTAAAGCAATCAAAGAAAAAATTTACATTCGTCGCGATAGTCCCGATCAAGATTTCCGAAACTGGGGATTCAAAAAAGTTCCGATCACGAAAAAGCGTCGGGAATGGTCCGATACGCCTTGGAATGGTTAAACATACGCGCGTATGATGGACAAGAGACATTTTATTTCACACGAATAAAGGATAGCACGCTTCCGGAGTTTCTTCCGGAAACGCGCTATCCTTTTTTTGCTTTCAAGCATCATTTAAATAATTCTTCGTTAATCGACAGGGATGATTGTCCCTTTCGTCCGTTTTTTTCCTTCCCGACACATGTCGAGTAATGGGCATTCAAGGCAGTGCGGACGTTGCGCCTTGCAGTGATACCGTCCGAAAAAAATGAATTGATGATGAAGCTTTGACCAGCGTTCCCGCTTGAATCGTTTCATCAACGTCGCTTCGACTTGTGTGACATTATCTTTCCAGCGACAGATACCGAGTCGTTTCGAGACCCGTTCGACATGCGTATCGACTGCGAATGCCGGGACATCGAATGCAACCGATAACACGACGTTCGCTGTTTTTCGCCCGACGCCGGGTAACGCTTCGAGTCCGGCGCGGTCCGTTGGTACTTCGCCTTCATGCAACGTGATGAGGCGTTCCGCGAGTGCTTTGATATTTTTCGCTTTATTGCGATAGAGACCGAGTCGTTTGATTTTCTCTTCGATGGCAGCGACCGGTGCAGTGGCTAGGTCGCTTGGCGTCGGATACGCGGCAAACAATCCCGGCGTGACTTGATTGACGAGCACGTCCGTCGCTTGCGCACTCAAGGCGACGGCGACGACGAGTTCAAACGGATTTTTATGAATCAGTTCACAAAAAGCGTCCGGAAACATCTCTTCGAGGGTCAATTCAATCCGGTCGATTTCAGCTACTCGTAACATGATTCACCCTCCTCTCGTCGCAAGATCTTCGAGTGTTTTAATACCCTCGCGTTCCCACGTCCGCAAAATTTGATTGATATAGGTCATCTTCCGGACGTTATGGTAGACGGCTTCGCGAAGCGCAGCAAGGACTAGCTCTTCCGCGATGTTTTCAATCGTCAGCCACTGAATGATTTGTTCCATTTGAAACGGCGACATCATTCCGAGTTCCCGCTCAAATTGTTGGAAGACCGATGGATTGATCGTATCGAAATTCGGCGCCTCTTGTTCCGGTGGTGCCATTAATTTTTCATAGAGTGGAACTAACGAATAGCGTTCCGATCCGGCGACGTTTTCCATCGCCAGCAACCCCTTCTGTAACAAACCGAGCGTCGTCTCAATCGTTTCCGTCTCGGACAGCCCGAGACGATTGCTCAATTCTTCCGGTGAAGGCATCTCCATCCCTTCCGCACGGCAAGCGAACAGTTGACCGATTAACGTAAACTCGACGAAGCTGATTCCAAGCCGCTTCGCTTCCGTGAACAATCGTTTCGGAAGCACGACGGTCCCTTCTTCGAAAAGTTGGATTAAATTATGATTCATGACACTTCCTCGATTCTTTAGTCTAAGCAAGAAATCGACCCGTCTAAACGATGGGTCGATTTCAGTCTAAATTACGGATACAACCGGTTGAGTAGACGTGGGAATGGAATCGTCTCCCGAACGTGCTCGACGCCCGTGATCCAAGCGACAGTCCGTTCAAGTCCTAAACCAAAGCCACTGTGCGGTACTGAACCATACTTGCGTGTTTCAAGATACCATTTATAGGCGCCTGTCTCATCCAAGTTATGTTCTTTCATATCAGCAAGCAGTTTGTCGTAATCTTCTTCACGTTGCGAACCACCGACGATTTCGCCGTATCCTTCCGGTGCAATCAAGTCGTCACACAGAACGAATCCCGGGTTTTCCGGATCTTCTTTCATGTAGAACGGTTTGATGGCTTTCGGCCAGTGCGTGATGAAGACCGGGCGGGCAAAACTATTTGCGATTGCTGTTTCATGTGGTGCACCAAAATCATCTCCGAATTCGATGTCATCGAATCCTTGCTCTTTCAACATATCGATTGCTTCCGTATACCGGACGCGTGGGAATGGTGCTTGAATCGTTTCAAGAACCGTCAAGTCACGCCCGAGCAACTCGAGTTCCGCTTTACAGTTCTTCAAGGCGGACTGAACGAGATGCGAGACATAGTTTTCTTGGACTTCGAGGTTCATCTCGTGGTCGTAGAACGCCATCTCCGGCTCCATCATCCAAAACTCAATCAAGTGGCGACGTGTTTTTGATTTTTCAGCACGGAATGTCGGACCGAATGAAAAGACTTTCCCGAGCGCCATCGCTGCCGCTTCCATGTAGAGTTGACCCGATTGTGACAAGTACGCATCTTCATCGAAGTATTTCGTTTGGAACAATTCGGTTGTTCCTTCCGGTGCACTGCCCGTCAAGATTGGTGGGTCGACTTTGATGAACCCTTCTTGGTTAAAGAACTCATATGTCGCACGGATCAATTCATTTCGAACGACCATGACGGCATGCTGGCGTTTTGACCGCAACCAAAGGTGACGGTTGTCCATCAAGAAATCTGTTCCGTGTGCTTTCGGTGTAATCGGGTAGTCGATTGCTTCATGGATGATTTCAATTGAAGTGATCTCCATCTCATGTCCAAGTGCTGTTCGCTCACCATCTGATTTGATGACTCCCGTCACCCAAAGTGATGATTCTTGCGTTAGACCTTTCGCTGTTTTGAATAAGTCTTCTCCGACCGTTTCTTTGACGACGACACCTTGCATAAAGCCGGAACCGTCACGTAACTGAAGGAAGGCGATTTTACCGCTTGAACGTTTGTTCGCTAACCAACAGCCAATCGTGATTTCCTCTCCCACATGTTTTGCTACATCTCGAATCATTGCTTTCAAAAGTCAACATCCTCTCTAAGTTAAACGGCTGTACGAGCCGCGATAAATCCTTCAATCCGATCGAGCGCTTCTAGGACACGCTTCGGGTCTGTTGCGTACGATAGACGTACATATTCCGGCGCACCAAATCCTGAACCTGGAATCAAGGCTACTTTTGCTTCTGACAAGACGGCTGTACACCAGTCATCGACGTTTGCATAACCACACATCTTCGCTGCCTCTAAGGCATGTGGGAACAAGTAGAAGGCACCTTCCGGCTTCAAGCACGTCAAACCAGGTATTTGAATCAAGCGTTCGTAAATTTGTTCGAGTCGTTCTTCGAACACGACACGCATCGCTTCGACCGGGGCATCCCCTTCTTCGTAGGCCGCGACAGAAGCAGCTTGCGCGATTGACGTCGGGTTCGACGTCGAATGGCTCGCAAGGTTTGTCATTGCGCCGATGATTGCTTTCGGTCCGATCGCATAACCAATCCGCCAGCCCGTCATCGCATGCGATTTCGAGACACCATTGATGATGATTGTCCGTTCCCGCATTCCTGGAAGTGTCGCAATCGATAAGTGCGTCACACCGTTATACAGTAATTTCTCATAAATTTCATCGCTGATGACGAGAATGTCATGTTGAATCGCCATCTCTGCTACCATCTCTAACTCTTCTTTCGTGTAGACCATACCTGTCGGGTTCGAAGGTGAGTTCAAGACGATTGCTTTCGTTTTCGGTGTGATGTGTTGCTCGAGCAACTCACGTGTCACCTTGAAACGTGACGCTTCCGTCGTCTCTAAAACGACCGGTACGCCGTCACTCAACTTGATTTGCTCAGGGTAGCTGACCCAGTACGGAGCAGGAACGATGACTTCATCTTCCGGGTCGAGAATGGCTTGGAAGAGTGTCGATAAAGCATGTTTCGCACCAGACGCAACCATGACTTCCGAGCGATCATACGATACCCATAAATCGCGACGTGTCTTCTCGATAATCGCGTCTTTCAACGCAACCGTTCCGCCTGAAGGCGTATACTTTGTATCGCCTGCTTCTGCTGCCGCAAATGCCGCTTGAATGATGAACTCCGGCGTGTTGAAATCCGGTTCACCAGCCCCAAGACCGATGATATCTTGACCGGATGCCCGCAGTTCCTTCGCTTTCGCCGTGATGGCAAGCGTTGTAGAAGGCGTCAATTGTTGTACGCGTTTTGATAACATGTCGCACACTCCTTTTAGTTAATCCGTAGTCGTTTGATGAAAGATCCCTCTTGATACGTATAGTACGAATATTCATAGCCCGTCTCGGTTTCCGCGACGATCTCAATTAAGGCGCGATCTTCGAAACCATATTTCGTGGAAACGATTTTTCCTTGATCTCCACTTTGACGAATGACTTCATCCACCTTAATGCCGTCTTTAACCGGGCGTGTCTCAATCTTACCTTTTGACGGGACAAAAGCGCGTAACGCCTCTCCCTCTTTTTTAATCGAGAAGACGGTGTACTGGTCTTTTCCGTTAAAGACATTTTCGAATGTCACGGCGTCCGGGGCTATTTCTTGTGTTAAACGTTTTTCTGCCCGCTTGACGACTTCTTGTTCTCGCCCCTTTGCTTCACCAACCGTTAACTGGTAGATTCCTGTACCGATTAGCGTAATCAAAAGAACGACCGAAATCAAACCGATGGCGATTTTCCACTTCATGTGCGGTAGATGGTGAAGACCATCTGCTCCTTGTCTTTCTCATCTAGAGCTAAACCAAACATTAAGTCCTCCGTTTTTAACGTGCGATTCAATAAGTCTACGATTTTGTACGTATCGTCATGGCGATTGACCTTGACCGTTGCGAGTGTCTCGATTTTCGAATCCATCTTATATCCTCCCTCATTTTTCTTAACCTATTATAATGCGATAATGGTTATTTTAATAGACTCAATCCGTATCATTCAAGAACAATTCGAGTTCTGCCGTCAATTCTTGAAGTGGTTTTGATAAAACAGGCACATTTGGCAAACTTGAAACAAAACGTTTTCCGTAACGTGTCGTCTCAATTCGACGGTCAAACACGAACACGACACCACGGTCATTCGTCGTTCGAATCAAACGACCGAACCCTTGTTTAAAACGAATGATCGCTTGCGGTAAGCTGTATTCAAAAAACGAAGATTTACCTTGTTGTTCGATTTGTTCCGATCGTGCCTGAACGATGGGTTGGTCAGGCGGTGCGAAGGGTAGACGAACGATGACAAGACAACTTAAGTCGTCACCCGGAACATCGATCCCTTCCCAAAAACTCGCAGTCCCAAAAAGAATGCAGGCATCGAGTTGCTTAAACTGTTTCATCAAGCGCTGCCGGGATCCTTGTGTGATCCCTTGCGACAGCAACGTAAATCGTGCCGGAAGTGCCTGCTTCGTCGCATCATGCGTTTGTCGCAACATGTCATTGGATGTGAACAAAACGAGCATCCGCCCTTCCGTCACTTCAGCGATTTCGATGATTGCTTCCGCAATCGTTTCGGCATATTTCGCAGGTGGGACGTCCTGCAGTAACGGCAAGTCCGTCGGAACCATCAGCCGGACTTTTTCCGCGTACCCGAATGGTGACGGGACAATGAACCGCCGTGTCTCGAGTTCGCTTAAACCAAGCCGCTTTTCAATGAATTGAAACTTGTTCGAGACCGTCAACGTCGCGGATGTCAAAATGCTCGTCCGTTTCGAGAAGACATCCCGGTATAAGCGTTCTGAAATATCGATTGGTTGCGTATAAATCCGTGTCAACTTCCGATTTTTTGCAGTCGTCTCAATCCAGGATACTGTTTCATCATGAGGCGCGAGCATCGTCTCAAAAATCGCATTCTCGACATCCTCGATTTGACCGATCACGGATTTGAGATCCGCGACGACGGACCGTTGCCGGTAACTCATGTGTTCGCGTTGATCGTGGAATAATTTATGAATCGCCCGAATCGCTTGTCGTAATCGACGTAAGACCAATTCGACCCGTTTCGCACTTTCCTGAACGGCCCGCATCGAATGATCGAGTCGTTTGAAGCGGACTGTGACACGTCCTTCCCGTCGCTCTTTCCGGGAAGAGAGATCAAGTCCATAGGCTTGGATGATCATCAACAGGTTATCTGCCTCTTCGATTAGCTCCGTCATCGTCTCATCAATCACTTCACTATGCGCTTCGACCATCTCCGTCAAATCAAACTGATCGGAGAGGCTGACGAGACGCGTCAATAGTTTTTTATCCGCGGAGAATCCGAGTTGTCTAAAAATCCGGTCGAATGAATGCCCGTCGAAGACGAGTCCGAAATGGTGGCTCGCGACTTCCTCGATTTGATGGGCCTCATCTAAAATCAACGGACAGCCTTTCGGTAAGACACCCGCCTCATACTGAATATCACTAAACAATAAGGCGTGGTTCGTGACGATGATCGTCGCGTCCTTCGCTCTACGGACGGCATGTTGGAAAAAGTCACGGCTAAACCATGGATCGAATCGCCCGAGTTGCGACTGGCTATCCGACTGGATCAACTGTTTGATGGCGATGTTCCCTTGTGCTGCTCCACCGGGAAGACTGACTTCTTCCAAGTCTCCCGTCGTCGTTTCAGTCAACCAAACGAGCAATGTTGCTTTCGCTAACGTAAAATTATACGGTTCTTCTGTTTCATTCAGGAAAAACTCGAATTTACGTAAATCAATATAATTGTTCCGCCCTTTGAGCAATGTAATGTCGACTGGGGCATCGAACAGTTGACGCAACAGCGGTAAATCACGGGCGAACAGTTGCTCTTGCAGTTGAATCGTATGTGTACTGACGATAATCGGCGTCTCGTGTTCAATCGCATAATGTGTCGCCGGAACAAGATAGCCAAGAGATTTTCCGGTACCCGTCCCAGCTTCGACGAGCAATGGTACTTCTTGATCAAGTGATTGATAGACATGACGCATCATCTCAAGTTGACCGGTTCGTTGCTCATAACCCCTGAACAGCTTCGGAAAGATCTCTTGATTCAAGTGATCAACGAACGGTCCGAATGGCTGGAGTTCCGACCGGTGCGGCATCAGTTCCGGATCAAGACGTTTTTTCAGCGCAATCTTTCGGAACGAATCGAACCGATCGTCTGTCTCGATGCCGACGGCTTGAATCGCAAAATCAATCTCTTCTTCCATCGCGCTGAATAATTTTGGGGCTAAGCGACGCAACTGTTTTAATGTATCGAGCGGTAGCTCGCGAAGTCGACTTAACAGTTCGAGTAATAATTCTGCCGTCGCTTCTGCATCGCTGCCCGCCCGGTGAGCTTCTTGATGCGTCAACTGTAAACTTTCCGTCAGGTGCGATAAGGAGTGACTCTCTGCCGTCGGTAATAGAATCCGTGCCAGTTCGACCGTATCGATGACGGGACCGGTATACGGTAAGTAACCTTCTTCTTCAAGCGCTTCATTTAAAAATGTTAAATCGAATTGGACATTGTGCGCGACAAACACTCCACCATCTAACATCGAGAGGACGCGCGGTGCAATGACATCAAATGTGTCTGCGTCCCTTACATCTAAATCGGATATTCCTGTCAATTGCGAGATGAACGGCGGAATCGGATTTTTCGGTTGAACGAAAGCCGACAGACGTTCCGTCACGTGCCCTTGTTCGACGACCGCTACGCCGATTTCAATCATCTCATCTCCAGCTTTAATCGAATGACCTGTCGTCTCTAGGTCGATCACCACATACTTCTTCTCCACGACTTATCTCCACCTTTAACCATCCATCTGTTACGTATCGAACTTCTCATGTTTCATCTTAACAAAAATAGAGACCCGAATGTGTTCCGGGTCTCTGAATTTCATAAGATCGTATGCGCGATTTCTTGAGAAAGCATCTGTTTGATGTTATTCGTTTCATCGAGAACAGCCACCTTCGGCTCGTGGACGAGGATTTCTTCATTCGTCAATTGTGCATATGCCATGATGATGACTTCGTCTCCAACTTGGAAATGGCGAGCTGCCGCACCATTCAAACAAATGACACCGGAGCCACGTTCACCCTTGATCGCATATGTTTCGATCCGGGCACCGTTTTGATTGTTCGTCACTTGAACTTTTTCATTTTCAAAGATTCCGACCGCATCAAGCAAATCTTCATCAATCGTGATGGAACCGACGTAATGGAGGTTCGCCTCCGTCACTCGAGCTTTGTGTAGTTTAGCGTGCATGAATGTCCGTAACATAAATCATGCTCCTCTCGTATAAAGTAAATTATCAATCAAGCGCGCTGATTCAAACTGAACCGCGACGGCTAATAAAATCGTTTTCGTTTCTGATGTAACCGGTCCGAGCGTCGGATAGTCGACCGCTTCGACATAATCAAGCGCCGTTCCTTCAAGATGCAAAGCATCTTTCGTCCGTTCGACGACTTCCTCGACGGCTGTGCCTGCTTCAAGTAACGCGTTTGCTTGCTGGAGAGCTTGTTGCAAACGCGGTGCTTGACTGCGTTCTTGCTCAGACAGATAGACATTTCGTGAGGACTTTGCGAGACCGTCCGCTTCCCGGATAATCGGACACCGTTTAATCTCGACCGGGACGAAATAATCTGCAACATATCCTTCAATCAAGGCTAACTGCTGAGCATCTTTCAGTCCGAAATAGGCACGGGTCGGGTGGACGATGTTCAACAATTTACTGACGACCGTCAAGACGCCATCGAAATGTCCTGGTCGTGACGCACCACAAAGGACGTCGTCGCCCGTTCTGACCGTCACGCGCGCCATATCGAGCGGATACATCGTTTCATTCGTCGGATAAAATACATAATCGACGCCTGCCGCACGCGCCAGTTGTTGATCGCGTTGTTCGTCACGTGGATACCGTTCTAAATCTTCGTTTGGTCCGAACTGCGTCGGATTGACAAAAATACTCAACACGACAATCTCATTTTCACGTCGTGCTTGTTCGAGTAACGAACCATGACCTTCATGCAAAAACCCCATTGTCGGTACAAAACCAATCGAGTCATAGGCTGCTAATTCTTGCCGTAGTTCGTCGATGTCTTGAATGACTTTCATTCTTTACCGCCTCCATAAAGCGAATCGATCAATTCTTCATCCATCGTGAACGTATGTTCAATAGATGGGAATACACCTTGTTTTACTTCTTCGACGTAGCTAGCAATCGCTGCTGTCCCTGACGTATTCCAGTCCGTATACGCTTTAACAAACTTCGGTAGACGTCCGACACCATATGTCAGGATGTCATGGTAGACGAGGACTTGTCCATCGACATCAACGCCGGCACCAATCCCGATGACAGGAATCTGAAGTAATTCGCTGACTCGTTTCGCAAGTTGGTGCGGGACACATTCCAGGACGAGCATCTTCGCACCGGCTTGTTCCGCTGCTAAACTGTCTGCAATCAACTGTTCCGCTGCTGCAAGCGATTTTCCTTGTACTTTAAAACCTTCGAGTACGCCAACTGATTGGGGTGTCAATCCAAGATGTGCGACACAAGGCATCCCTGCGTCCGTCAAGCGACGAATCGTCGTCAAGATGTCCCCAGCACCTTCAAGTTTTAAGGCATCGGCCTGACTTTCTTGAAAAATACGTGCCGCAGCATCAAGCGTCCGGTCGAACGAACCGTGGTAACTTGCGAATGGCATGTCAACGACCATGAATGTCTTCGGTGCCCCACGGCGGACCGCCCGTGCATGATGAATCATGTCCTCAACCGTCACGGCAATCGTCGAATCATATCCTAAAATTACGTTTCCAAGTGAATCACCGACGAGTAAGAGATCGACGGCTCCTGCTTCTGCTAATTTCGCTGACGGATAATCATACGCCGTCAACATAACGAGTTTTTCTCCCGTTGCTTGTTTTTTTAGTAAAGGTGTCATTGTGTGCATGTGTGTTCTCTCCTTCGTTAGTGTAGAGAGGACAAAAGGAAACGCCTTCCTTCCTAAAAATACCCATAGGAAAGAAGGCGTGAATAAGTGCAACATCGTCCTTCTGTCCCTGTCCGAAATAGGATCAAGGCAGGTCGTACTAGCGATAAAAAAGTTTTCTACCGGTATGACTCCTAACGGCTATCATCCTTCGCTTTATTATACATGATTCAAATTGGCAACTGCAAACGTCGGGATTTTAGTTTTCTGTCCAGTAGACGAGTTCCGCCGAATGGAATGCTTCCATTCCTTGGTCCGTTTCGACCATCAGCGTTCCATCGGCGCGAATTCCGCGCAAATAACCAGACAAGGTTTGTTGACGCGAGCGTAGTGTAACGGGTTGATTGAGCTTATCCGCAAGATGTTCCCACGCTTCGACAAAAGAGCCGAATCCATCGACCAACCACCGTTCGTACATCTGCTCAAACTGATTTAAGAAGGATGCAACGATTTCTGCTCGCCGAAACGTTCGATTGGTCGCGAGTTTAAGGGACGTCGCCCGATCAGCGATTGCCGTACTGAAGACGTCATGGTGGACATTGATTCCAATTCCAATGATGACCGAACTGATCCGGTTTGCTTCCGTCTGCATTTCCGTCAAAATCCCTGCGACCTTTTGACCATCAATCAATAAATCATTCGGCCATTTGATTGTCACTGGCACGTCGAACTCACGTAAAGATGTCGCTAGGGCAATGCCAGACACGAGTGTTAATTGTCCTGCTTGATCGAGCGGGACGTCTGGTCTTACTATCAAACTCATCGCAATTCCGTTTCCTTTCGTCTCGTGCCAAACACGACCGAGCTGTCCGCGCCCACTCGTCTGGTAGTCACAGACGACGAGTTTCCCTTCTTTGACCTGCTGTTGTGCTAAATCATGCGCAATCCGTTGCGTCGTCTCCGTCTCCTCGACATGAAAAATATCGCGTCCGAAAAATTTCGTCTGTAAGTACTGTTCGATTGCAAGTGCTGTTAAATGATCACCACGATCGATGAGATGGTATCCGGTTTTTTTATTCGATTCAATCGCGTACCCTGCTTCTTTTAAAGACGCAATTTGTTTCCAAATAGCGGTACGTGAAATATTTAACTGGTCAGCTAAATCTTGACCTGAAATCCAATCCGTCTGCATCAATCGTTGCAAAATTAAGTCTCGTGTTGATTTTTCCATTTGCTCACTTCCTCTAACAGAATCGAACGTTGATTTTCAAGGTGTCCGTTTACGACATGCTGTTCCAAATAGTGGAGTGCTTCTTTGATTTCTTGTTTTTTCAGCCCGGCAGCAATCATGTCGCGTCCGCCGACTCGTAAATCTTTTAACGAACGGATCGCTAAAGTTGTCCGGTCTGCGTGACTCCGACCTGTCATTTGATTTAAGACGAGCAGTTCCTCGTCCGTCAATGTATACCGTTGCCAGTCCGTTAGTTGCTCCAGTCGAACAAGCGCTACGAGTCGTTTTGCCCGTTGCTCCTGTTTTTTCGAACGTTTAAAGACACGTAACCGTTCTTGCGGAAACCCGGCGTCGAGCAGCAGCGTCCACACATTTTCTGTCGAGACACCCTGTAATGATGATTGTGCTAATCGTCCCATCACTTCTGAAGTGACGTGTGGAAGATAGGTCGCGAGTCCTGTGCGTAACATCGCTTGTAACGCTGCAACACGCCCCGGTCCAAGGAGCAGTTTTTCGAACTCAATCGCGACACGTTCGATTGCGACGTGTTGAATCGTCTCCGCTTGCTTCGCGATGGCCCGCTCCGTCAAACCGTCTAACGAGAACTCGAGCTGACTCATGAAGCGAAAGGCACGAATCATCCGTAAGGCATCTTCTTCGAAGCGCTCTTCTGGCCGGCCGACCGTTCGAATGATTTTGCTCGCAAGGTCGGCTTGTCCGCCAAAGAGATCGACGAGCCCGGTTGGTTTTAACGCCATCGCGTTGATTGTAAAATCACGTCGTGTCAAATCTTCTTCCAGCGAGACGCCAAGTGTCACGTGGTCTGGTCTACGGCGGTCGCTATAGGTTGACTCGGAACGAAACGTCGTCACTTCGAACGGTACGTGTTCTAAGACGATCGTCACCGTCCCGTGCTCGAGTCCGGTCGGGATGACGACCGGAAACAACGGGATGACCTCGTCCGGTAAGAGTGACGTCGCTAAATCATAATCGCCAGGCACGCGTCCGAGTAACGTGTCGCGAACAGCTCCACCGACGACATACGCTTCGCCACCTGCACGTTCGATTGTTTCAATGATCGTATTCGCCAGCTCAGACATTTTCATATCGTGCACACACCCGTTCATAGACCTGTTCATACTTCCGGACGATTTCATTTGAATCGAACCGTTGCCGTGTATCGCGAATTCCGGCATCCGCCATCTGTTCGCGTAACTCGGGTGTATCGGCTAACTGGCCGATTCGTTCCGCCGCTGCCTTGACGTCATACGTCGGAACGATGAATCCGGTTTGTCCGTCTTGGATCACTTCTGGTAAGCCACCGGCATTCGAGACGACACTTGGGACTCCGACCGCCATCGCTTCAAGGACGACGAGTCCGAACGCTTCTTTTTCCGACAACAATAAATGGATGTCACTGATTGCGAGCAACTGGGCGACATGTTCTTGTTTTCCGGCAAAGATGATTTTTTCATAGACCCCGAGTTCTTTTGCCCGGCGGCGCGTCTGCCCCATCTCCGGACCATCTCCGACGAGTAATAGCCGCATGTCACGATTATTTGCAGCAATTGCAAATGCGACGAGCGTATCATCGATGCGTTTGACGGGGCGGAAGTTCGAAATATGTATGACGACGACTTCTCCCGGCTCAATCCCATAATGTCGTTTTAGACGTTCGTCGCGCATCGGATAATACACACTCTCATCAATCGAGTTCGCAATGACGTCAATATCGTACTCGGCATGCAACGTCATGTTCGTCTCAAGAGCAAGACTTTCCGAGACGGCCGTCACAGCATCCGAACTTTCGATTCCGTAACGGATGGCTGGCTGCATCTCTAAGTCTTGACCGATGACCGTGATGTCCGTTCCATGTAAAGTCGTCACGACAGCGACGCCTTTCTTCTTCGCCATATTGCGTCCGAGCTCTGCACAGACGGCATGCGGGACGGCGTAGTGGGCATGGATGATGTCGAGATCGAACACATCGATGACTTCTGCGACTTTCGAAGCCAATGTAATATCATAAGGCGGATATTTAAATACAGAATATTGGTTGACTTCTACGAGGTGAACCGTGATATTCGGACGATATTCCGTCAAGCGAAACGGTATGCTTGATGTAATGAAGTGGACATCATGCCCACGGTCTGCAAGTTTCATCCCGAGTTCCGTCGCGACGACACCACTTCCGCCTACGGATGGGTAACAAAGGATTCCAATCGATTTTTTCATATAAGATCACTCTCTCTTTAATTAGGTTAACCTTGTCTTCTCGATTCAATTGTAAACAAAACGCCTCTTAAAAACTACATCGACCACTTTCCAAGGAGATTTCCGTAGAAAAGCTAGTCTTTTTCAACGTCTACCGTTACCCTAGAGAAAGAGTCTTGTTAGAGAGGAGCAACCTGTTATGGCACCCCCATTTCAATTTCCGATTCGCTTCCGAAATATTTTTTGGATTTTAATCGGATCATTTATCTTTGCGTTCGGCATTTATCATTTTAATGTTCAAAATGAGTTAGCTGAGGGTGGATTCACGGGAATCACCCTTATTTTAAAGGGCTTGTTCGGTTTATCCCCGTCGATTACGAACCTCGTCTTAAACGTCCCGTTATTTTTCGTCAGCTATAAAATGCTCGGGCGGACGACGTTCATCTATACCTTGATCGGCACGTTCAGCTTTTCTCTTTGGTACGGCCTAATCGCCAACTATTCACCGCTTGAAATCATGTTGAAAGACGATATGGTGCTCGCTTCGTTGTTCGCCGGTGTCTTCATCGGTGTCGGCCTCGGCATCATCTTCAACAACGGCGGTACGACGGGCGGGGTCGATATCATCGCCCGACTGACGAAGCGGTATTTCGGATGGTCGATCGGTCGGACGTTCATGATTTTTGATTTTTTCGTCATCGTCGCTTCATTGACATATCTCGACTACAAACAGGCGATGTATACGTTGCTTGCCGTCTACGTCGGGGCCCGTGTCATCGACTGGATGCAGGAAGGAACGTATGCTGGTAAAGCCGCGATGATCATCAGTGATCACCGGACGGAGATCGCCGACGGGATTCACGCGACGATGAACCGCGGAACGACGCGGTTACTCGCGAAAGGTGGATTCTCCGGTCGCGACCTCGAAGTCTTGTATGTCGTCGTCGCCCGCAATGAAATCACACGATTAAAAACACTTGTCAAAACGATAGATCAACATGCTTTCATCACACTCCATGATGTGTATGAAGTAACCGGCGAAGGATTTACGTTCGATGAAAATCGTGTTCCGATCAAGGAAACGTAAAAATACACAAAAAAACACCCGGTTGATTCGATTCTGAAGAAGAAGATCGAACCAGCCGGGTGTTTATTTTTTATTAATTTGTACGCGTTACTCTTGAATTACTCGTCAGACGGTGCAAAGACCATCAAAGCGAGGCGGAGGAATTCGGCGACAGCGACGAGTGTCGCAGCGACGTAAGTCCAGGCGGCGGCGTTCAAGACACGGCGTGAGCCACGCTCTTCTTCCGCATCGATGATTCCGTGTTCCGTTAACTGAGCCATCGCCCGTTTCGACGCATCGAACTCAACTGGCAACGTCACGAGCTGGAAGACGACGGCACCGAGCATCAAGATGACACCAAGCATCGCAAGACCAGTCATCCCAGCGAAGAAACCAACGAGTAATAACGGGAATGACAGATTCGACGTAATTGACGCAACCGGTGCAATCCGGTGACGGACACGCATCATGTTGTAGTCCGTCGCATCTTGGATGACGTGCCCGATTTCGTGCGCTGCAATCGAAACGGCAGAAACCGTTGAACCATGATACACATCTTCCGAAAGACGAACGACTTTATTCGTCGGATCGTAATGATCGGACATCGTTCCGCCGATTGCTTCGAGACGGACATCCGTAATCCCATTCTGTTTCATGATGAAGTCAGCGACTTGAGCGCCTGTCACCCCACTATGAATCGGAACTTCTTGGTATTTTTTATACGTTTTTCGGACTCGCATTTGTGCCCAGATGGGAACAATGATGATGATGGCGAGGTAAATCAGATAGTTAGCCATGTAACATCTGTCCTTTCCTAAAAGATTATATCCTTATTTTACGTTCAAGCGACCTTATTGTCAATCGAATCGCGTGCGACAAAGAAATATCCCATCAAAATACATAATCCCGTCAACCAGAACGAACCATAGCCAATCCACTGGATGTGCTCCGCAAGTGCCGGATAGCGTGGCCACTGACCGAGCACATAGTCGACGACATCGTTATGGATGACCCAAATCGAGACAAGGACAAGTTCCTTGACGCGAAACGTCATGAACGGAACATAAAGCAGTGCCTGGAATGCCATCGCGCCGTGCGAGACCATCAACATCAGTGCCATTGCCGTCAAATAACTGTTACCTGTCCCGAGTTCTTGAAGCATCAAGGCATTCATGACGACGGCCCAGACACCGTATTTAATCAACGTGACGAACGCGAGCGCTTCAAACAGTCGGGAACGACGATTGAAGATCCATAAAAACACGATGATCGTAAAAAATAGCGACGCCGTCGGACTGTCCGGGATGAACGGATAATAGTACCATTTCGCCGTCTCGAGTTGCGGTTGATACCAATAATAGCCGTATAACGTTCCCGCTAGATTGATTAATCCGAGCGGCCAAAGGAGGGCTTTATGTTTTAAAATCTGCAAAAACGGCACATTCATTCACCTCATGATAGACAAAAGCCGGAGGAATCATTCCCCCGGCTCTTCTCTTATTTATTGTTCTCTCCGCCTTCACCGTAAGAAGCGATGAATTTAGCGAGTTCTTTACGATCTGCATCTGAACCTTTGTACTGTCCAGCAGGCATCGCACCGACACCTTTATCTGCGATTTCATAAATTTCATCTTCTGTCTTTTGTGTCCCGACGAGGGCAGGAGCGGCTGCTCCACCTTCGAGGTTCTTACCATGACAGTTGACACATGACTGGTTCGAGTAAATTTCATACCCTTTCGCCGTCGTATCGATTTCAGGACCTTCGTTCATCGTCAACTCACCTTGTTTATGGATCGTATCCCAGTGCGTTGTTTGAACAGATTCCCAAGTCAAGAAAATGATTGAGACGATTCCGAGTAACATCATGCTGACTGCGACTGGACGTTTTGCCGGGCGACGTTCAATCCCTTGGTCGAGCCACGGTGCTACGAGTAACGCCGTAAAAGCAAGACCTGGAAGAATGACAGTTCCCATCAAAATGTACGGACCGGCAGCAAATTGATATTTCAAGAGCTGATAGAGGAATAGGAAGTACCAGTCCGGAAGTGGAATGTACGACGTATTCGTCGGGTCAGCTATGTTTTGTAGTGGTGCTGCTTCAACGATTGTCAGCGTCATGAAGCCGATCAAGAAGACCGCTCCTACCATCCATTCGCGAAGTAAGAAGTTTGGCCAGAACGCTTCCGTCCGACCTGGATACTCAGAATAGTCTTTCGACTTATTCGGCATCCGGTTATTGATCGACACCCGTGAATCGGTGACGAATTTCATTCCTTTACCACGATGCATCGTGTTCTCCCCCTTTTAGGTTGCCTAAGTTGATTGTCGGTTTAAAGTGGTCCAGAGATCCCTTGTTTACGGATCATCATGAAGTGGGCCCCGAGCAAGACGAACAATGCCGCAGGAAGGAAGAAGACGTGAATCGCAAAGAATCGAGCAATCGTACTTGCACCGACGATTTCTCCACCCGCGAGGAGCGTCTTCGCGATGCCACCGATGACCGGTATGCTTTCCGCGATTTGAATCGTAACTTTCGTCGCGAACAATGCTTTCATGTCCCAAGGCAACAAGTATCCGGTTAGACCAAGTGCTAAGACAACGAAGAACAAGAGGACACCGACGACCCAGTTCAATTCACGTGGCTTTTTGTATGATCCTGTGAAGAAGACGCGTAATGTATGTAAGAACAACATTACGATGACGACTGATGCGCCCCAGTGGTGCATACCACGAACGATTTGACCGTGTGCGACTTCGTTTTGAAGATAGTACACTGACGCATGGGCATTGATGATATCTGGTACGTAATACATCGTCAAGAACATCCCTGAAAGAATCTGGATGACGATTGTAAAGAACGTCAACCCGCCAAAACAATAAACGAATGCTGAAAAGTTATGGGCAGGGTTTACGTGTTCTGGAACTTCATGATCGGCGATATCTCGCCAAAGCGGAGTGATATCAACCCGCTCATCAATCCAATCATAGATTTTTTGCATCATCGCTTACGCACCTCTTTCGACTGGTTTACCTAAGTAGAGGAAACCATCTTTCTCTTGCATTTCATATTCATCAAGCGGCTTCGTCGGAGGCGTTCCTGGTACGTTGACGCCATCTTTCGTGTACCGTCCGAAATGACATGGGCAATAGAATTGCTCTGGGTGCGTCGGATCTGCTCCGAAACTGACTTGGCATCCTAAATGCTTACAGATCGGTGATAGTGCGAGAATTTCGCCCTTATCATTTTTGAAGACCCATGCTGATAATGTTTCTTCGAAATCATACCAAGCATCCTGTGTTTGCTTCTTGAAGTCGACCCGTTTTGGTTCTGTTGTGATGTCCGACAACTTCATTACTTTTACTTTATCGCCTGATCCTGATTTCTTCAGGACCGGATCAACTGCGAAGTTGACCATCGGCATGACCATCGTCGCTGCCATAAAGCCACCGACTCCAGTCAGTGTATACGTCAAGAATTGACGACGTGTTACGTTAGACCCGTTTTGAGCCATATCGATCCCCCCTTGTGATGTACGCCGTGCCCCAAGACCACTGTACTTCACACAAATTTCTCACATGGTAATAGTATCTTAATAAAATCATCGCGTCAACCGCTTCATAGCGCGGTCCAACGGTTTCCTAACTGTTCGAGAACTTGTCCTACAAAATTCCCGACCATCTGACCTTGCTGGTCGCGACTCATCGTCTCGAGCGATAATCGTGGAACATAGACGATGTCGTCGACCGCTGTGTCTTTCCAGCGTAAATCTGCCGTAATGAACGTGACAAAACGGAATTGCTCGGCAGATGCCGCTTCCCGCCAACCGTTCAATTGATCGAGTGACGGTATACCGACATACGTCATTGCTGGAAGGAGCATCGCCCGACCGGACAGTTGCCGTTCGACTTCTGACGCAACCGTCAATGTCATGTCAGCACATTCCGCAAAAGCATGCATCGATTCATCAAATCCGATCGGTATCAATGGGACGACCAACGTATCGATATACGCTTGTTCGTTTCTCGTCCTTTGAACATCGGATGGTTTGAAACGCAAATCATTTCCCCCTTTCCTGTTCACTTACATTTCGTCACATTTAATGTATCATATCCGCTTTTATTACTGCTCGCTTAATGTGAACGTTTTATGAAATTCCATTCTATTTTTCTTCATATTTAGGTTTTTTTCAAACTCAAATAAAATCATCCTCTTCTTTATCCGAAGAGGATGACTGCAGACGAACGCGTATGAAGATTGAAAAGTGTATTTTAGTTATTGGAGTTGGCTCCGAATCGTCCGCAATTCTTCCGAGAGTGATTGAAAACGACTCCGATCGCGTGCATCAAGTGCTTCATCAATCAAACGAATCAATCGCTCTTCCTCTTGCCGATTGACCGTCGCCGCGATGAAATTCATCGCTTCGTCCGCTAATCGTGGTTCAACAGTGACCTCCGGACGAAACGGGTTCTCTTCAAGTAGGGACAAGTATTCATCATCCATCATCATCCCTTGAAAATTTAACTCGATATAAATCGGTTCGTCCGTCAATCGGATGTCGTGATATGCCTTTTCCGGGTCAGTCGTTTTAACCTCACCTTTTTTAAAGAGAAACGGTTCAGCGTCAAACCCGTATGTCGTCATGATGATTGCTTTTGGCGCGAACATCGCATTTTGAACAAAATGAACTTGATCCAGTTTCGCATCATTACGAAGCCAATAATCAAGGATCCATTTGGATTCCCGACGCTTCAACGTGTAATAGGTCAAGATGCGGCGCAAGAAACGCTGTTTTCTCTCTGTCATCTCAATCCTACTCCCTTCTCCAATCGAATCAACTATCCATCCGTTCGACATAATCGACGAGATCAGCATCTTCTGGAGCGAACATCGCTGCCCGACGCAACAATGCTTGTCCCTCTTCACGTCGTCCTTCTTCAACCAATGCGAAACCATATTCTTTCAAGAAGAGGGCATCATCCGCGAATGCAGATTCAACTTGAGCATACTGCTTCATTGCATTCGTATAATCTTCCAGCGCATAGAGTGATCGAGCACGGTACCACGTCAAGATTGGTGCCGTGACGTGTTCTTCGATTGCTGAAATCGTTTCAATCGTCGCCTCATGGTCCTCATCTTCAGCGAGGAGCGCAAGTAAACGTTCCGCAGCGAGCAAGGATTCCGGGTTAAGGGCAAGAGCTTCACGTAAGGCGTTGACACTCCCTTGGCGGTCTCCTAGCTTCAAGAGGAATAAAGCTTCCATCGTCCGGAGCTCATCATTATAATCGTCTCGCTCCATCCCTTGCTTAATGACATTCAACGCTTCCTTCGTCAAGCCGAGTTCTGCTTGACTCTCGGCGTAAGGCACGTAAGCCGACGTATAGTCTGGATCTTGGGCAATCAGTTGTTGGAACGTTTCGACCGCTTTTTGGTGTAGTCCGACGCGGTGGGCGGTCATCGCAAGTCCAAACAGCGTATGCAAGTCAGACCGTTCCGCGACTGCACGTTCATATAAGGGAATCGCTTCTTCGAATTCACCAATCATTGCGAGCGACTCGGCGTACAGGGCATCCAGTGGCAATTCTTCTCTTAATGCCGGAACAGCTGCAATTTCAGCGAACAATGGGACCGCTTGATCAAACGCTCCAAGTGTCATATAGAGTTCAGCCAGTCCGTAAGCGAGCAACGGTTCATCCGGCGCAAGTGACCGTGCCTCTTTTAATTTCGCGAGCGCGACTTCGTCGAGTCCTTGTGATTGATAGAGGTCCGCTAACAACACTAATGTCCGAGGTCCATTTTCGCTATCCGTCTTATCGACTTGTTCAAGGACGGTGATTGCTTCTTCTTCTCTATCAAGATCGATATAACATTCGGCAAGCAATAAAGCGACGCCAGCATTCCCCGCATAATCGACGTAAAGAGGCGATAAGATATCGACTGCCCGGTCCGAGAGTCCGAGTTCGATGTAAAGATCTGCGACAGCTAAGCGATCCTCATCGGTCCCTGTCTTTTCAAGTTGTTCGAGTGAAGCTAACGCTTCCGACGTATGGCCGTGTTCTAGCCCTTCGACGATTTCTTTTAATACCTGTTCGTTCAAGGCAAACGCCTCACTTTCTAAATTCAATTCGGAACTTATCCGTTCCCGTTATCTTGCAGTTTCTTTAAATCATCATAGAACGTTGGGTAGCTGACTTCAACTACTTCATTCCCGTTCACTTGAATTTCTTCGTTCAATGTCTTAGCAATCGTCAACATCATCGCCAAACGGTGATCACCGGCACTGTCGACCGCCGCCCCTTTTAATGACGTCGGGCCTTCAATTGTCATCCCGTCTGCCGTCGCTTCAATCGACGCTCCGAGTCGTCGTAGTGACGCGACGACAGTCTCGATCCGGTCCGTTTCTTTGACGCGTAACTCCGCTGCATCCCGGATGATCGTCTTTCCTTCCGCTTGCGTCGCGAGTAAAGCGAGGAGCGGAACCTCGTCGATCAACGAAGGGATTTGTTCTCCTTCAATCGTCATCGCCTGCAGGGTAGTCGATTCTACCGTCACATCCGCGACTTCCTCCCCTGCCACTTCCTGCCGGTTCGAAATTTTGACGCTCGCACCCATTTGTCGTAATACTTGTAAAAATCCGATCCGGGTCGGGTTCATGAGTACGCGTTCCGTCGTGATGACACTGTCCTCGCCAATCGCCGCCGCCGTCCACCAAAATGCGGCCGAGGACGGATCGCCCGGTATATCGACTGTCGTCGCCGTAAGTTGAACAGGACCTTCGACACGAATATGCCGTCCGTCTTCAAAGTCATTGATCGTCACATCGACGCCGAATTGCGGCAACATCCGTTCCGTATGATCGCGTGATAAGATCGGCTCAATCACCGTTGTCTCACCTGTCGCAAATAACCCCGCTAGTAAGACCGCACTTTTCACCTGAGCACTTGCGACCGGTAAGGTATACGTCGTTCCGACGAGCGGTTGCCCCTGAATCCGTAACGGAGCGTAGTTCCCTTCGATTTTCGCACCAAGCTGACTGAGTGGAATCGTCACCCGATCCATCGGTCGTTTTTTTAACGAATCATCGCCTGTCAATTCATACGCCGCCTCGCTACCAGCTAAAATACCGCTTAGTAGTCGAATCGTCGTTCCGGAATTCCCACAATCGATTTTTGCTTCGTTTAATGCAGTCGTCCCTGTAATCTGAATCGTTTTTTCAGAACGCTCGATTTTCGCACCAAGTGCCTCAACCGCCTTCAGTGAAGCGAGACAATCCGCTCCTTCGAGTGCATTCGAAATCGTCGTCGTCCCGTTTGCAATCCCACCAAATAAAAAAGCACGGTGTGTCATTGATTTATCGCCGGGTACTCGTACCTTTCCCTTTAATCCCATTTCAAGCACCTCACAGTCATGTCATAGGCGGACAGCAATCGTCCCACCGGAATTTCCTCTAAGTTAAATTTCCCGTTTTCTGCTAAGACGAATCGAATCGACTGATTATTTTTTTTATCCCGTTTCATATAGTCGAAATAGACCTCGAACGATTGCCTTTTTGGTAGTTCGACACCTAAACGCGTCAACAATTGAGCCAGTTGATTTCCTTCTTCGACTTGTCCCTCTAACATTTTGGCAAAGACTAAACCGATTCCGACTGCCTCACCATGCGCGAGACGCTCACTCGCATACTCGACGGCATGACCAAATGTATGCCCATAATTTAAAAAGGCACGGATGCCTTGTTCTTGTTCATCTTGTTCGACGATTCGTTGTTTGACGGAAATCCCTTTCGCAATCCAGGATTCGAGTGGCAACTCTTTCATATCGGACAGTTTTAAATCCATCAGTTGATCAGCAAACGGTTCCGCTGCCAAAAGACCATGTTTCAACAATTCAAAAAAACCGCTTCTCCACTCGCGGTCCGGTAATGTTTTCAGAAAAGATACATCGTAGAGAACGGCACTCGGTTGATAGAACGCCCCGACGAGGTTTTTACCGAGCGATAGATTTAGCCCGACTTTCCCGCCGACGCTCGAGTCATGCGCGAGTAACGTCGTCGGAATTTGGATGAACGGAATGCCCCGTAGAATCGTTGCTGCAACGAAACCGGCGAGATCTCCAATCATTCCACCACCAAATGCCAGGATGACCGTACGACGGGTCACCCCTCGTTCAATGCCTTCTTGAAGCAAGTCTGCATACGTTTCGAGCGATTTACTGCTCTCACCTGGTACGACAGTACTCGTCATCCAGTTTGTTTTCGGAAAAAGAGTCGTGACGTGTTTGATCAATGTCTCTAAATGAAGGGTACTGACCGTTTGATCGGTGATAATCCAAAATCGATCTGCTACCTGTGCTTCTTCGACTTCCGCCAGGCGTCGCAACGCACCCGGCTCGATGTGAACCGAATACGGGCGACTCGCTTTGATGCAAAGATGCGTCAAAACAGACGCACCTCCTCCTTGTAATCAGCTATCGTTTGTTTTAATCGATCCATCGTTGAACTCCCGAACATTTCGAGAATCGCGGCTGCGACTTCGAATGCGACGACAGCTTCGAGAACGACAGCTGCTGCCGGCACAGCACAAGCATCACTGCGTTCAATTTGGGCCGTGAACGGCTCTTTCGTTTCAATATCGACCGATTGCAGGGGTTGATACAATGTCGGAATCGGCTTCATCGCAACTTGAACTCGAATCGGCATTCCTGTCGACATCCCACCTTCAATTCCGCCTAGGTGATTGGTTCTGCGGGAGTAACCTGCTTCACTATGAATGATTTCATCTTGGACCGTACTACCGGGACGACGCGCCAAATCAAAACCATCACCAAATCCAACCGCTTTCATCGCATTGACACTGATGACAGCTTGGGCGATCCGACTGTCTAACTTCATGTCATTTTGCGTAAATGATCCAATCCCCGGAACAAGTCCCGTGACGACGACTTCGACTTCACCACCAAGTGTGTCGCCGTCTTTTTTAGCTTGATCGATCGCACGCATCATCTGTTCAGTCGCTGCTTCATCTGCACAACGGACTGGAGAAGCTTCAATCAACTCACGCCGCGTCGTCGGATCAACGGCTTCAGCATCAACGCCACCGATTGATCGTACATGGGAAAACAAATCGACATCGAGCTGTGCCAACAATTGTTTCGCGATTGCCCCAACTGCAACTCGGGCCGCCGTTTCTCGAGCAGAGGAACGTTCGAGGACATCACGGAGATCACGATGACCGTACTTCAAGCCACCTACAAGATCCGCATGTCCTGGGCGTGGGCGTGTCAATGTCCGCGGACGTTCAAGCGCTTCCTCGAGCGGTTCCGCCTGCATGACTTGTTTCCAGTGCGTATGGTCTTTGTTTTCAATAAACAGACTGATTGGCGCCCCCGTCGTGTAACCGTGACGAATTCCACCCCGAACATCAATCGTATCCTGTTCGATTTGCATCCGCCGTCCACGTCCATAACCGCCTTGACGTCGTGTCATTTCAGATTGAATTTTTTCGAAATCGATTGTTAGTCCGGAAGGAACACCATCGATGATGACGGAAAGTCCTTTTCCGTGTGATTCTCCAGCTGTCATGTAGCGCATACGCTTCATCCCTTCACGTCGTTAAATTTTTTCATAAAAGAAGCTTTGCTTCATTTTTAGACCAAATCGTTCCGGTTGAAAGATTTGTTCCGTTCCGCCGACGAATAAAATGCCGCCCGGTTTTAACGCATCCACAAAAGAGCGATAGACGTGCGCTTTTGCTTCTTCTGTAAAGTAAATAAGTACGTTACGACAGATGATTAAATCAAATCCACTGTCATAGCGATCTCCTAACAAATTATGTTTACTGAAACGGACGAGCCGTTTAATTTCTGGAGCGACCTCATATTGTTGATCCTGTTCGATGAAATATCGTTTTTTCCTTGATTCGACGACTTCGTTTAAGGCTGAAATGCCGTATCGACCTTGCTTCGCCTTTTCAAGAACGATCTCATCTAAATCGGTCGCTTGAATCGTGAATTGGGCAGGGTCCATCATCTCATTAAGAATCATCGCGAGCGAATAGGGCTCTTCCCCCGTTGAACAAGCCGCGCTCCATGTCCGAATCCGACCATGCGCACGTGCTTGCAGCACCGGAAGAATATCTTGTTCGAGCTGTTGCCAGCGAATCGGATTTCTGAAGAATTCACTAACATTGATCGTCATCCGGTCCAAGAATTCTTCATATAAGGTCTCGCTTTTTTCCATTGCCTGCATATACGAGGCGAAGGTATCATGTCCTTTTTTATCGCGCAAAGCCGTCAAACGTCGTTTCATTTGTGCTTCTTTATATTGTCCTAAATCAATTCCTGACTTTTTTAAGAAACGTTGGATGAAAAGCTCGTAATCGTCCATAGTACACCTCACTGGTCCTCTCTATCATCGGTCATACACGTTTTATGACCCTATCTTATTCTCTATAGTAGCATAAAGCCATTTCCTTTCCAAAATACAAAAACAGACGATTGAGCAATTGCTCAATCGTCTGTTTGCCGTTCGTTTCATTATGCGTTTACCGGTTGCCCTTGAAACCAAAGTCCAAGTTCACGCTCCGCACTCTCGACGCTGTCTGAACCATGGATGACGTTCTCGCTCATCGTGTTCGCGAAATCTCCCCGAATCGTCCCAGGTAGCGCTTCTGTCGGTTTTGTTTTTCCAATCATCAAACGTGAAACAGATACGACATCCGTTCCTTCGACACGAAGTGCGACGACAGGACCAGACGTTAAGAAAGTGACCAACTCTCCAAAGAAAGGCTTCTCTGCGTGCTCTGCATAATGTGCTTTCGCCAATTCTTCAGACGCTTGCATCATTTTCATTTCACGTACAACAAATCCTTTTCGTTCGATCCGGCCGATGATTTCCCCAATCAATCCGCGTTCGACACCATCAGGTTTTACCATTAAAAATGTTTGTTCCATTTTTGAGTCCCCCTATGAAATGCTTTTAGAAAAGCGCTTACATAGTAAGTTTACTCGTAAACGGATCGAGCGGCAAGAAAATTTTGACAGTTTTTTATCCTTTTCGCTTTCCAACGTAACGTGCGACTTCTTCAAGTGAACGCTTTGCAGAAGACTTCGGTAAATGCTCTAAACGACGAATCGCTCGCTTAATGTAAAGATCGACGGTCTGTTGTGTCCGTTCAAGTGCGTCAGACGCTTGCAGACGGTCAAGAAGTGGCGCGACTTCTTCGTGGGAGGGCATCTCCTGAATTTTGACGAGTTCCTTGAAAAAAGCTGGATTTTCTGAGGCGTAGAAAACTGGCAACGTCTTATGCCCATGTCGTAAATCTTCTGCGACCGGTTTACCAAGCTCGACCCGGTTCGCTGTGAAATCCAGTAAGTCATCCGCAATTTGAAAAGCAAGACCGATGTCACGCCCAAATTGCCGCAATGCTTTCGTATCCGCTTCCGAGCAGTTCGCGACGATGGCTCCTAGATGACAACTTGCCTCAATCAAGATCGCCGTTTTCCGCTCGATTCGTTTAATATATCGTTTAATCGATTGATTCCAATCGTATTGATCATAAATTTGTTCGATTTCACCCTCACAAATTTCGCGCATCGCATGGACCATGACTTGGACGAGTTCCGGTTTCCCGATTTCTCCAATCAATTTGACTGCCTCACCAAACAAATAGTTACCCGAGTATAATGCAACTTCTTCATCAAAACGTTGCATGACGGTCGGCTTTCCACGTCTCAGTTCGGCATCATCGATGACATCATCATGCACGAGTGATGCCATGTGGACCAGTTCAAGACTTGCCGCGACACGGACCAGTTCATCCCGGTCTGCTTGACCAAACTTCGAAGCGAGCAAAACAAAAGCCGGACGAATCCGCTTCCCCCCCGCTTTCAAGAGTTGTTGTCCCGCAGCATCAATCGTCGGTTCTTCGGACGCAATATGATTTGTTAAGAATCGGTCGACTAAATTCACTTCTTTCGTTACATCTCGATAAATTGAATGCAGTGACATCTCACCACTTCTTCCCGAGGTGCATTGCAGCCGCCCCACCTGCAAACGCCTTTACTTCGACCTGCATGAAGCCAGCCTGCTCAAATAATTGCTTTAATTCAACACGATCGAGGAACACTTCCGTCGATTCTTGAAGCCAGTTATATTGATCAAACGATTTTGCAAACAAACGACCGACTTGTGGCATGATTTTACCAAAGTATAACGAGTAGGCCTCACGGAAAATTGGTGCCGTCGGTTGACTCGTCTCAAGACATACGACTGTTCCACCTGGTTTTAAGACACGATGCATCTCTTTGATGACTTGGAGATAGTCCGGAACATTCCGTAGTCCAAACCCAATTGTCACGTAGTCAAAGGAATGATCACCAAAAGGTAAATCCATCGCATTGCCATGAATCAATTCGACGTTTTTCATCCCTAACGCCTCGACTTTATCGACTCCGACTTTAAGCATGTTTTCAGAGAAATCGAGTCCTTTGATGACACCGGTCGGACCAGCCGCTTTCGCGAGTTGAATTGTCCAGTCAGCCGTTCCGCAACATAAATCAAGACATTTTGCCCCCGGAAATACATCCATCCGGCGCATTGTTTCTTTTCGCCATAATTTGTGCAAGCGGAAACTGATGATGGAATTCATCTGATCATAATTTGTCGAAATTGATTGAAACACTTCATAAACTTTCTTTTCTTTTTCTTGTGTCTGCACGCAGTTCACCCTTTCAAGAATATTACGCTACTGCCATTTGTTCTAAATGTGATAATAGTAGTTGTTGCGCTTCATGATCGAGCAACTCGGCCTGTTTCCGAATGATGCGTTGCCCTTCTCGTGTTAACCAATCTTGACCGCTGATTGCCGCCAAACCTTGAACGAGTCCAAATTCCGCCGTCAGCCAGAGTAAGACGTAATCTTCTGTCGACGTATAATTTCGCTCATGGATCGAACATTTTGCTTCATTCACACGCTGTACGGTCCGTCCTAACGTCACGAGTGCCGTTTGGGGAAGCGACGCTAACTCTTCAAAAAAGTAAGTCGAAAAAAGATCTCCCGCCAATACGAGCAATTGTCTTTCTTTTGATCCTCGTTTCGTTTCACCTACTCGTTCATGTAAGACAAGTGCAACCTTCGCAAAATGTACGCCCTTTACGAGCGCCTGCCAATCCAATGTCTCGTTTTGAGCGACATCAATCAACCAACTGATCTGTTCACGATCGATGGAAGGGAAATCCACATGTCGAGCTAGTTGAGTCGTCTGTTTGTTGTTGAGCGCAGTAATGATTTCTGTCATGAATAGCTCTCGTTGGTCCATGCTTTTACCCCCCGATCTCCAGTGCCATCTCGTTGATGGATGTTCTTCTTTTTTAATATACCATAATCATCGCTTTTTCACGCCTTTGAATACCCACAAAAAAAGCCGTTCGAGGAATTCCTCGAACGACTATGTAGCCAAATTACTTGACTGCATCTTTCAATGCTTTACCCGGTTTGAAGGCAGGCACTTTGCTTGCTGGGATTTCGATATCTTCTTTCGTACGTGGGTTGCGACCTTTACGAGCGGCACGTTCACGGACTTCGAAGTTACCAAAACCAATCAATTGGACTTTTTCTCCAGATTGGAGTGTCTCAGTGATTGATTCGAATGTTGATTCAACAACTTTAGTCACGTCTTTTTTTGTAAGACCTGATTTTTCGACAACCGCTTGAATGAGTTCAGTTTTGTTCATTACTTTCACCCCCTCCCAATCGCTTCTTCGAGGCTAATCATACCTTATAAACGTTGCTATTACAACATTTTCGTCATAATCCCTCTCAATTTTCTGATTCTTCGATCGATTCCTCAGAAAACGTAGGTTCGCCTTTTTCGTTAATTGTATAGCTTTGAGAGTATGCCGGGACAAAAGGTTGATCATCATACAGTAAATGACGAATATCTTGACCGACTTTTGGTTTTTTCTTCGCAGTTTCAACGGCTTTCTTCAATTCAGGAAGATAGTTGACATACAACTGCCCTTGACCGTCGACATAGATGTCCAGTTCCGTATCGGAATAAGGACTCGGAATCTTCGGTTCTTCCTTAATGAACAACTTTTTATAGTCGAGTGTGAATTGATTTTTACCAATCGAACCTTTAAATGGATATTTTTCATTTTTCTTTCGGTACGTATCGATGCGCACCTGTAGCTTTTGGAGTTCTTCTGCAACGAGTAAATCCATCAGCTTTACAGTCGGTTTCTCTTCCACATCGACTAACAAGTAAATGAACGTTCCACCACCTTCGAAACTATTCGGTGGAGGATCACTCATATAACGAGGAATTAAGCGTCCGAGTTCAATTTGATACCGCTCCATCAAAGGCGTATCTGCGTCTCTTGTTTTGATTGGTAAGACACCGGTATCTTTTTGATACGCGTCGACAGCATCTTGAACCGTTGCGATTTGTTGCGGATAGGGTATCCGGTTCGAAGGTTTTTGACTATCCGGGAAGAGACATCCCGATAACAACATGACAGGCACCAACATGAAAAGAACGACTAGCTTCTTCATGCGCTCGGACCTGCCATGACGATGAACACCATAATAATGGAAGCTACAATAAAACATAGGAAGGCAAGGGTCGAGAGCAGGAACTGCCAAACCCCTGTCAATTTCGTTCGACTGATCGTGACGAATAGGACGCTAATCGCAAATAACCCGATCCCGCCAAACGAAATCCACATTTTTAATAATCCAGGACTCAAGGTTTCCACCCCACTCCGTTAATCTTTCGTCGTAAACAGATGTTCAATTTCATTTTTTTGCGGGCGTTGCATCAACTTCCGTACTTCTTCTTCCGGTGTGTGACCATCGAAAAGGACATGGTAGAGTGCCGTCGTGATTGGAAGCTCGCACTGTTTCGTTTCTGCCAAATCGTAAGCAGCTTGAGTCGCGCGAACTCCCTCAACGACCATCCCCATGTTTTCTAATACGGTTTCGAGTTTTTCACCACGCCCGATGGCATTCCCGGCTCGCCAGTTCCGACTATGGACTGATGTACAGGTCACAATCAAATCACCCATCCCCGTCAAACCGGTGAACGTCATCGGCTTAGCACCAAGCAATGTACCGAGACGCGCGATTTCTACCATTCCACGCGTAATCAATGCTGCTTTCGCATTATCTCCATACCCTAAACCGTCCGTCATTCCTGCAGCTAAGGCAATGATGTTCTTCAAGGCGCCACCAAGTTCCGCTCCGATGATATCCGCGTTCAAGTACACCCGGAAGTTTTCATTCATGAAGAGTTCTTGGACACGACCGGCCTCTTCTAAATCTTCAGAAGCAATCGTCACCGTCGTCGGTTTACGTAATGCAACCTCTTCTGCGTGTGACGGTCCTGTCAAAACACAGACCGCCGAACGTTTTGCGGGATCGATTTCTTCTTCAATCAACTGAGACAATCGTAAGTGCGTCTTCGGTTCAATCCCTTTCGACGCATGAATGAGGACGACGGGTTCTGTTAATCGTTCATTTAACTGGCGTGCGACGCCACGAATCGCTGACGAAGGCGTCACAATCAAAATATGCGAAGCACCTGCTACAGCATCATCTAAATTCGTCGTCGCCCGTAAAGAAGAAGGCAATGCCACACCAGGCAGAAATTGTGTATTCTCATGATTTTCATTAATGGCATCAACATTTTTTTGATCACGGCCATAAAGAATGACGTCATGACCATTATCTGCTAAAACGAGTGAAAGCGCAGTTCCCCAGCTTCCAGCTCCAATGACTGCAATTTTTTTCATCATGATTTTCACCCTGCCTTATTGTTTTTGACGTGCCAAAATCCGAATCGGTGTTCCAGTAAAATCAAATGCTTCCCGGATTCGGTTATCGAGATACCGTTTGTATGAGAAATGCAAGAGCTCTGGATCGTTGACGAACAAGACGAATGTAGGCGGACGCGATGCCACTTGTGTCGCATAGTTAATCCGTAGACGAACACCCTTATCCGTCGGCGCTGGATTCATCGCGACTGCGTCGACGATAACATCGTTCAAGACGCTTGTCTGAATGCGTTGGGCATGACTTTTCGCCGCTTGATTGATGACAGGGAGCAATGTTTGAAGACGACGTTTCGTCTTCGCAGAGACGAAAACGATTGGCGCATAGTCGAGGAAGCGGAATTCTTCACGAATTTCTTCTTCCATTTTCTTCATCGTTTTATCATCTTTTTCGACCGCGTCCCATTTATTGACGACGATGACAATCGCACGTCCGGCTTCGTGGGCATATCCGGCGACTTTTTTATCTTGTTCGATGATACCTTCTTCACCGTCGAGGACGACACAAACGACGTCAGCTCGCTCAATGGCTTTTTGGGCACGCATGACACTAAAGCGTTCTGTCGATTCGTAGACTTTCCCACGTTTACGCATACCTGCTGTGTCGATGATGACGTATTCTTGATCGTCACGTGTAAACGGTGTATCGATTGCATCACGGGTTGTACCAGCGACACTTGAGACGATGACACGTTCTTCACCGAGAATCGAGTTCGTCATACTCGACTTCCCGACGTTTGGACGACCAACTAAGGCAAACTTAATTGTATTTTCGTCGTATTCGATGTCTTCTTTGTTTGGAGCTAGTTCGAGGACACGATCAAGCATGTCTCCGAGTCCTAGACCATGCGTTCCGGAAATCGGATATAAATCGCCGAATCCTAATGAGTAAAATTCATACATTAAATCACGCATTTCAAAGTTATCGACTTTATTGACCGCGATAACAACTGGTTTATTTGAACGGAACAACATGCCGGCGACTTCTTCATCGGCAGCCGTAATCCCTTCGCGTCCATTGACCATGAAAATAATGACGTCCGCTTCATCGATTGCAAGCTCCGCCTGATGACGCATCATTTGAAGTAAGGGCTCATCCCCGACTTCGATTCCACCTGTATCAATCAAATGAAAATGACGATTGAGCCATTCTCCAGTTCCGTATATACGGTCGCGGGTAACACCTGGCTTGTCTTCTACGATCGAAACCCGATCTCCAATCACCCGGTTAAAAATCGTCGACTTTCCGATATTTGGGCGACCTACGATCGCCACTACTGGAATTGCCATCCCAACACCTTCTTTCTCTTCTCTCGCTTCATAGCCGTTCTATTGTATCAAATCAAGCGCGCTTATACCACATCTAACCGAAACATAAAAAAAGCAGACACGAATCGTGTCCACTTTTTGTCAAAATTTATTCTTTTGCGTCCGAGTCTTTATCAGCGAGGTCCGCTACCGAAAACCCTTCATTTTGATCCGTATATTGAGAATAGTCATCTTCATCCGTCTCTTCTTGTTCTAAGACACGCGTCGAAAGGGAAATCTTGTGTTCATCTAAGTGAACCTCAAGAACTTTCGCTTCGATTTCTTGTCCCTCTTCAAGCACTTCCGACGGCGAACTAATATGGCGATTAGCGATTTGAGAGATATGGAGGAGACCTTCGACTTGCGGTGCAAGTTCGACGAATGCTCCGAATTGAACGAGACGACGGACACGTCCTTTGACGATGTCACCCGCTTCGATTTTTCCTTCCATCTGTTGCCATGGACCTGGTTGCGTCTCTTTAATTGATAGCTTGACCTTTTCTGTATCGCGGTCGACACCAAGTACTTTCACTTCGACTTGTTGCCCTTCCGTTACGATATCAGACGGTCGTTCGACACGATGATGCGCCATTTCAGAAATGTGGACGAGTCCGTCAACACCACCGATATCGACAAATGCACCAAAATCCGTTAAGCGTTGGACAGTTCCTTCAAGGACTTGACCCACTTCCAAGTTTTCAAGCGTCTCTTTTTTCTTCGCATTAAGCTCGCCTTCGACGACCGCTTTATGTGAAAGAATGACACGATTTTTTTCTTGGTCGAGCTCAACGACCTTGACTTCGATCGACCGGCCGATGTAGTTAGAAAAATCTTCTACATAGTGACGTTCGACAAGTGAAGCTGGAATGAATCCACGTACGCCGATGTCGACGACGAGACCCCCTTTGACGATGTCTTTGACGACAACTTCAAAAATTTCAGCCGATTCATATTTCGCTTCGACTTCTTCCCATGCTTTTAAGGCATCAATCTCACGTTTTGAGACGACGACTTCTTCGTCTGTAATCTTCTTCACCTTTACTTGTAATTCATCACCGACTTTTAGCACACCTCGTATGTCATCCAAATGGAGACTTGAGACTTCGCTAATCGGCAGGATTGCTTCTGTCTTATATCCGATATCAATGAGTGCTTGCTTGTCTTCAATCTTCACGACCATCCCAGTAACTACCTGGTCCCGATGAATTTCAAAATCAGGCATATCTTTCATTTCTTCGACCATTCCAACACAACCTCCTCACGATGAGTACAAGAAACGTAATAAAATACGTTTATCCTTCTTTTAACTTCTTACAATTCTGACTATTTGTCAAGGTTTTACACATGATTGTAGTAGACCGATTTGATTTCTTCGAGAATTCGTTCTGAAATCGCTTTCGCGGCACCGCGTTGATCGCGTAAATCTTCAATATCGACTGGTTTTCCGATTACGACCCGCATCGGCTTAAACGGGCGATAGTTGCCGATGATCGCGACAGGAACGATTTGCGCCGGAGATCGGAGTGCAAAAAAACCGACACCTGGTTGCGCTGCCGTGAACTCACCTGGAGCAGACCGTGTTCCTTCTGGAAAAATTCCGACGGTTTCATCCGTTTTCAATAATTCAATCGTTCGTTTTAAAGCTTGACGATCGCCCTGTCCGCGTCCGACGGGATACGTCCCCGCTGCCGTCATCAATTGTTTTAATCCAGGGACTTTAAACAGTTCCTCTTTTGCCATATAACGAACCGAGCGACTCGTCGGAATCGCGCTAACTAGAAAGACGGGATCCCAGTTCGAGCTATGATTCGCACATAAAAGAACGGATCCATCCTTCGGAAGATTTTCTCTCCCTGTCACGCGAAGACGAAATACAGTTTTGGCGATGACGAGCACGACGAATCGCGCTAGTCGATAAACGGAGTCCGTTCGACTCATTTTAATACCCCTTCCGCAAGCTCTGTCAGACGAAGGACGACTTGATCGATCGACATGACGGTTGTATCGAGATAAATAGCATCGTCCGCTTGTCTGAGCGGAGACACTTCCCGTTCACTATCACGTTTATCACGCAACGCGATTTCTGCTTGAAGTGCTTCTAAGTCACTGTCCATCCCCCGAGACACGTTTTCACGATGCCGGCGACTCGCACGTTCTTCGACTGTTGCTGTCATGAAGACTTTCAGTTCAGCATCTGGTAAGACGACTGTACCGATGTCACGCCCATCCATAACAATACCGCCCGATTCTGCTAAGCGGCGCTGCATCTCGACGAGTGCCGAACGTACTTGAGCATGTTTTGCGACGAATGAGACATTGTTCGTCACTTCGCTCGACCGAATCGACTCTGTTACTTCGCGCTCGCCAATAAAGACACGTTGCCCGTTTTCACCTGGTGTTAAACGAATATCAAGTGATGTCATTAACTCACCTAACCGTTGCCCATCCTCGAGATCGATTCCTTGCTCAAGTGCTGCGAGCGTTACGGCCCGATACATCGCCCCTGTGTCGATGTAGACGTAGTCAAGATGTGCTGCTAATTGTTTAGCAATTGTACTTTTTCCGGCACCAGCTGGTCCGTCAAGTGCGATTTGAATTTTAGTCATGTTTTTCGTTCCTTCCGTTTGAACCATTTTTAAGCGGTTCATAGTATCGACCGTTATCATAGCAAAAAAATAGACTTAGGTGAATGAATTCGTGCCACTCCGCGAATTTTTCATTTGCGCCTGATAACAGTGCCGTAAGACGAGCTCACGACTTCGATCATGAATTTGTGTAAATTGAAAGGCGAGTTCGTAACGTTCTTCGCGTCGATCGACGCGAACTAACTCACCTAAAACATCAAGTGTATGGGTTCCTCCATGTTCGGCCGGTAGTAAAAACGTCAATTCAACCTCGTCTTTTAGTTCAATCGGTAAATGATTCGCTAAGATCAATATTCCACCTGCTGATAAATCAAGCGAGACCGTCGTGAACGGTTCGAATTTAGTTTTATGTGGATGAAGTGCGACGTCCAAAAGTAACGGCACACGTACGAACTGACGACGTTGAACACGCTCAATCTGTTGGTCGGTCGGGCGTCTGATTGCATATCGTTGTCCACGAAGCGGATCATTTTGTCGTTCGACGATTTCCGATTCAAAGCCATACAACCGTCCCTTTTCTTTAAAAAAGTAAACGTGAATCGATTCATCTTCCGATAAAATAAATGTTTTTAGCGTGTCCGCCTCACTCGGCGCTTCCATCCAGATTAAACGGTTCGTCACAGCCGTGACCTTCGTCCGACCTTGTCGATTTTCACTGTTGCGTACCATTATCAAATCACCTGTTTGCATCATGTCACTCTCTCCCAATCCATTCTATTCAATTACTATTTTTTTTGTATCGATGATTCAAGCGATTCGCACTCTTAACTTGGTAAAGGCCGACTCCCCATAAAATCACCATAAAAATAATGGGCAGCAAGGAAATACCACCATTTTCCAATATTAACAAATTAAACATACTGTGCGCAATCATCGGAACGATTAAGGACAGACTTAGCCAACGATTCGGGTAAATTGAAAATTTTGCACGCCCCATAAAGAAGCCCATTAGAACAGCAAAGAGTGCATGACCCGATACAGGAAGCAACGCTCTGAATATCATGTGTTCAACCGTCCCATTGACCATTAAATATAAAATATTCTCAAGCGTCGCAAAGCCGAGCGAACAGGCGACTGCGTAAATGATACCATCATAATAATCATTGAAACGTTGATGGATATATACGGTATAAAAAACGATAAACCATTTCGCAAATTCTTCCGTAATTGCCGTTCGAAACAGACGAATCGATTCATCTCCCCCAAATTCAGTCTGAACGACGTAGTCGATGAACATCAATGGAAACACAAGTAAAATGCCAAAAATGAAACTCCGTAAAATATAACCGACGGGTTCAGCTTCATGTTCATGGCGGAGATAAAAATAAGTAAGTAGTGCAATTCCCGGGGCAATTCCTGAGAAAACGATCGATAACACGTTTTTGCCCCCTTCCTATTCCTTAAGGATAAAGGTTTCTCCTGGAAAAGAAAACCGAGTCCATTGTATATCCGAAAAAAAAAGGTACAATTATGGATGAAAATGAATAGTCAGCTTTTAGTGTCTGACTATCGAACAAATAGACAGGAGGCTCTTTATGAAAAAATTACTATTAGTCCATACCGGAGGCACGATCGCGATGGCACAAAATCATTCCGGTCACGTTCTGCCGAATGACATCAACCCACTTGATGCTTCATTGCCACGTGCGACCGACATCGCGGACATCACGACACGCCACTTCGCGAACCTTCCTTCACCACACATCACACCGGACATCATGCTCCGTCTCGCACACTTCATCAAAGAAGAACTGCAGGCAGGGTATGATGGCGTCGTCATCACGCACGGAACGGATACGTTAGAAGAAACGGCTTATTTCTTACAGTTGACGATTGGTGCTCCAATTCCAATCGTCTTGACAGGTGCGATGCGTTCATCAAATGAAGTCGGTTCAGACGGTGAGTTTAATTTGATTACGGCATTGCGTGTAGCCGTCAGTGATGCAGCTAGAGGAAAAGGGGTTCTCGTTGTCTTTAACGGAGAAATCCACTCTGCTTTCAACGTCACGAAAACGCATACTTCTTCTGTCGATACTTTTAAATCTGTTCATTTCGGTAACTTAGGGATGGTCACGAAAGATCATGTCTATTTATTCAATACACCTGTCTTAAAACCAACGCACATGGTGACGAAACTAACAAAGCGTGTCTCCGTCCTAAAAGTTTACGCCGGGATGGACCCCGACCTTTTAGTTGCTGTCGGTGAACTTGGTTATGATGGTCTAGTCCTCGAAGTACTCGGGCAAGGAAATGTGCCACCGAGTCTGATGGATGCGATTCGTCAGCTGACTGAACAAATGCCAATCGTCATCGTCAGTCGTTGCTTTAACGGCATCGTCCAAGATGTCTACGGATATGCAGGCGGAGGACAACAATTAAAAGAACTTGGTCTGATTTTCTCGAATGGTCTGAACTCGCAAAAAGCTCGATTGAAATTGATGATTGAGCTCGAAATCGAGGCTACACACCCTGAACTTGAGACTTCATTTCAAGTCGAATGATCTGTCACTAAAAATAACCGCTTCCCGGGGAGGGAAACGGTTATTTTTTTAGCGATCGAAAAGAGCGCTTATCGCGTCGTTTCACGAACAAGTCGATCCGCAAGACTCGTTGCAATCAATTCTCCATGAAAACGACCGTTTTCGATAAATATTTTGTTGGCGTCATATCCTGCAGCGACGACACCCGCAATATAAATGCCGGGAACGTTTGACTCCATCGTTTCCTCATTGAAATCCGGAATTCCCGTTTCTCCATCAATCATGATACCGGCATCCGCGAACAAACCAACGTCCGGTGTGTAACCTGTCATCGCAAAAACAAAATCTGCTTTAATTGAGGTCGCTTCTCCTTGTTCTTTATAATGGACGTGCGTCGGTGTGATGGAATCGATCGTTGCGTTAAACACCATCTTGACCTTCTCGGCCCGTACGAGCGCTTCGAAGTTCGGGAGGACCCATGGCTTGATTGACGGACTGTACGCTTCACCACGGTATAACAGCGTGACATGTGCACCTGCCTTCTCAAGTTCAATTGCGGCATCGACACTCGAATTTTTTCCACCAATGACGACAACGTCTTGTCCGAAGAAAGGATGACCTTCTTTAAAATAATGAGAAACGTGCGGTAATTCCTCACCTGGTACGTCCATTTTATTTGGCAATCCGTAATAGCCTGTCGCTAAGACGAGTGCCCGTGCCTGACGCGTCACCGTCTCCTCCATTCGCGACGATACGACTTCGAACCCTTCACCATCCGTACGTTTACTGATTCGTTCCACCGTCTCAAACGGACGAATCGTGATTTCTTTCCGTTTAACGACTTCACGGTAATAGACGAGTGCATCTTGGCGTTTCGGCTTAAGTTCCTTGTTGATAAACGGAACACCACCGATTTCTAATTTTTCGCTACTCGAAAAAAATGTTTGATGCGTCGGATATTGATAAATCGCTTCGACGATATTTCCTTTTTCGATGACTTCGACAGCTAATCCACGATCTTGCATCTCGATCGCTGCCGATAACCCACACGGTCCTGCACCAATGATGAGACAATCCAGCATAATCTTTTCTCCTCTTCCACGTGCTTTTTTTTTATCTTAGCAAACATGAGCAAACGAAGAAAGAATTTAAGTTACATGAAAAAAGTTCACTCCTGTAAGAAGTGAACTTTTTCAAATTAAACCCATCCACGGAAGCGTGAGGCTTCCGCCATTTTACGAACGCCTACCATGTAGGCAGCGAGGCGCATATCAACATTTCGTGTATGCGATGTTTGATACACTTGATTAAACGAGTTCACGAGTACTTTTTCAAGCTTTTCATGCACTTCTTCTTCCGTCCAGTAATACCCTTGGTTGTTTTGAACCCATTCAAAGTAGGACACTGTTACGCCACCACTTGAAGCCAAGACATCGGGAACAATCAAGATTTCACGATCTGCGAGAATTTTAGTCGCTTCATTCGTCGTCGGACCGTTGGCTGCTTCGACGACGATTCGCGCTTTAATGTCATGCGCATTATCTTCCGTGATTTGATTTTCAATCGCTGCCGGAACAAGAATGTCACACTCTAATTCGAGCAGTTCTTTATTTGAAATTGTATTTTTGAACAGCGTCGTCACCGTCCCGAACGAATCGCGACGATCAAGTAAATATGGGATATCCAGTCCGTTCGGATCATGGAGAGCGCCATATGCATCACTAATCGCAATGACTTTCGCCCCTAAATCATGCATGAACTTCGATAAGAAGCTCCCTGCATTACCAAACCCTTGAACGACGACGCGGGCTCCTTCTAATGTAATCCCTTTTTTCGCAGCAGCTTCCCGAATCATGATGGCGACCCCTTTAGCTGTCGCAGTCTCACGCCCGTGGGAACCACCGAGTACTAACGGCTTTCCTGTAATGAAGCCCGGTGAATTGAATTCATCAATCCGGCTGTACTCATCCATCATCCAGGCCATGATTTGTGAGTTCGTGAAGACATCAGGCGCTGGAATATCTTTTGTCGGACCAACGATTTGACTGATTGCACGGACATAGCCACGACTCAGACGCTCGATTTCCCGGAAACTCATCTCTCGTGGATCGCAAATGATTCCACCTTTACCACCACCGTATGGTAAATCGACGATTCCTGCCTTCAAGCTCATCCAGACGGATAACGCTTTGACTTCGACTTCCGTTACGTTCGGGTGGAAACGGATTCCACCTTTCGTCGGACCGACAGCATCATTGTGTTGCGCCCGGTAGCCGGTAAAGATTTTTGTTGACCCATCGTCCATCCGAACTGGAATCCGAACCGTTAACATTCGCAACGGTTCTTTTAACAATTCATACATTTCGTCCGGGTAACCCAACTTCTCAAGAGCTTCTTTTACGATTTCCTGTGTTGCTTCAAGTACGTTTTTCCGATGATTCGCATGTTGTTGGTCAGTGATCATTCCAACGTTCCTCCCCATAAGTGGCATCCCCTATGCCGTTTCCTTGTTCGGATAAAGTATACCTTGTTCCGACGTGTAATGAAAGGGATTCCTACTATATTTGTAAGCGCTTTCTATCATCTACTCTTTTTCGTTTACTTTATGTTGTTCGAAGTCGCTTGATGACGTGTAATCGCTAGATTGATAAACGATTCGACTAGCTCTGGATAATCAATCCCGATTGCCCGTGCCCCGTCCGGGAATAGACTTGTCGCTGTCATACCAGGTAGCGTATTGGTTTCTAAAATAACGGGATGACCGATTTCAGGCACCAGGAAATCAGAACGGGAATAGCCCGAACATCCGAGGACTTGATGGGCGAGGACTGCCCACTCTTGTAATTTTTGTGTCGTCACCTCGTCAAAATCAGCAGGACAGATATGCTCTGATCCACCGACTGCATATTTTGATTCATAATCATAAAATTCATTTTTAGGAATGATTTCGATGACGGGCAACGCTTTTTCAGCACCTTTTTGGCCGAGCACCGGTACGGTTACTTCTCGCCCTTTAATGAATTGTTCAATCAAAACCGCATCGTCTGCCTGAAAAGCGAGTTCGATTCCGCTTCGTAACATCGCGTCGTCCATCGCAATCGTCAATCCATTTGACGATCCTTCTTGAGCCGGTTTGACGACACAAGGGAATTCACCGCCCCACTGCCGGACCTTATCTGCGATGTCGTCACCGCGTTCAATCAAGACATCACGCGCAATCCGAATGCCAGCCTTCTCAAAGTGCAACTTCGACCGTGCTTTATCCATCGCTAATGCGGAAGCCAAAACACCTGATCCAGTATACGGAATATCCGCTAACTCTAGTAATGCTTGGACACGACCATCTTCTCCATATTTTCCATGAAGAGCAATGACGGCGACTTCAACATCCAGATTGAAAATTTCTTCAGCACGTTCCGGATGGAAATCGATGGCAACGACTTCGTGCCCTTTTCCCTCCAATGCTTGAATCACGGACTTCCCGCTACTTAACGAAACCTCACGTTCTCCAGAAATCCCACCATATAATACTGCCACTCTCATACTCTTCACTCCTTCATCTTACGTTCACTGTTTATCATACCATCACTCTTTCAACGAAAAAATACAAAATGGTGTTAACTGATGATTCCTCATGAAAAAGACCACTTTCCGTCAGAAACCGGTCAGTGGCCTTAAAAAGAATCGTCGTATGTGCCGATTCGTTAAAAATCATCATTTACACGGAAAATGTCCCGGCGATCATTTTGATTGCATCCGAACGCTGAAGTGTTTTTCCGTATTCCGCCATCGCGAGCGGACTTTTCGCACTTGGTACGCCATATTCAGACAGTACGGTCGTAATCGTCCGTTCAAGCGCCTCTGCCATCCGTTCCTCGAAATACAAGTAATACCGTCCTTCGAAGTAGTACAGCGCTCCACCCGTTTCCGTCATCGGAACGTGGCGAAGCAATCCGTGGCTCGCTTGAATGACGTCCTCGAATTCTTCGAGTTGATACAGGACATGATGTACGATATCGACGGTCATCCGAATTTCTACTTGATCAAATTCATCAAACGTTTCTTCTGGTAATTCACCTTCTCGTCGTACATCGACCAACATCCCGTCATTCGGAAAGAATGTCACAAAAAATTCGAGTGTCCCGACCGCATGAAATCCAAAATTTGATTCTGCTTCTTCTAACAGGTTACGTAATAGGTCCTGTCCTTTTCCAACTGCCAGTGTTTCTGGTCGAACGTCGTGAACGGATAGTTCCTGCTTCGTAATAAACACACGTAAATGCCCTTGTTTAAATGTCTCAAATCTCATCTAAGACTCCTCCAGTCAATGCCGGAGAAAAACAACTTCTCCGTTCGATATGAATCACACTATACACCAGTTGTCGGAGTGAGTCGACTTAACCAACTTTTCCAGGAGGAATCGTCCGTCCCGAGGAGATGATCCGCGTATTTTTCAGGGAGCTGTTCGACGGCATAACCACCTAGACCAATCTCGACGTTCGGTACAGCCTGTCGTAGTTCGGCAAGCGCTTCATCTAAAAGACTGAGGTGGTCAGAAATCGTACACGAAAGGACGACAGCACGTGGTACTAATTGTTTTGTCACCGTCACAAGATCTGACACGGGAATTCCTGCCCCAAGAAAAATCACATCGAAGCCGGATTGGCGTAAGTATAGCGTAAAAAATAACAATCCCAATTCATGTTCTTCTTCTGGCGCACATACACATAAAATGCGCGGTAAAAAAGGATTGATCGGCATTTGCAACGATAATGTCGAAAGGCGGGCCCGTAAAAAGGCTGTCGCAAAATGTTCATGCGCAATCGTAATTTCACCATTTTCCCACTTCGAGCCGATTTCGTGCAGCAACGGTCCGACGATATCTTGAATCACCTTATCGAAACTAAACATCGAGAATGCCTTATTCATGATGTCATGGGCATGTCGTTCCTCAAATGTCGTTAATGCCTCAAACAGTTGTTCACGTAGTTCAACACCATAATCAAGTGGAAGCTCCGTGCGACTGACAGGCATTTCGTACAGTTGAATCGCTTTCGAAACAGATAGTCCTTCTTTTTGTTTGTCTACAATCCAGCGGAGCTTCGCGACATCGCTATCACTATAGATGCGATGCCCAGATTCACTCCGGTCCGGATCAAGCACTTGATATCGCCTTTCCCAAGCACGAATGGTCGTTGGGTTGAGCCCTACTAATGCAGCGACTGCTTTGATATTATATTTCCCACGATCCATGCACCGTGCCTCCTTCCTTCTCCTTTTCAGTATACCCGTAAAGGAAAATAATCTCTGTTCACAATGTGCCCTTACATCATGAAACCGAGGGAAACGAAGGCGATAATGATTGTAATCATAAGAATCGTCAGCGTGATGGCTAACGGATTTTTGACAAAGGGTTGCTTTAACCGTTCATTCCGCACATGTTCAATTCGTGAAGAACGTGGTGGTAAGCTTGATTTTGGTTCTTCTTGTCGGTTCTTTCGTTGATCGTATTTACTCAATTTCATCACCTTTTCTAAAAATAAGGATAATACTAGTTTACACTGAATCGGCTGATGAAAAAAAGACCTCTTCTAGTCGTTGTTCCCAATCCAAAATTTCAATCGTATGCCTTTTTTGCGGTGATTGTGTTGTCGTATTACCACAAATATCACAGCACCGGTCCTGGACGATCGGTTGCTCATCAAAATGATTCAAGATGAACGTTCGTCGACACGTTATACTTTGAATATAATTTATCATTTGCATAAGTTCACGTAAACGTATCTTTTTTCGCTCTTCTTGCCAAGCGATGATGTCCTCACGCGACCAGCGATCACTGAGTTGCGATTTTAATAAACGATACGCTGGATCTTCGACATCTAACCCTAAACGCCGTTCCATCGTTTCAAGCGGTTCCTGACGTGCCATGCCCGCTAACAATTGGTCAATCCAAAGCACAGGGGCATACTGCTTTTCGACTAAAAACTGCTGTAGACGGTGATCCCCCTTTGCATAGAGCAGTAGCGCTGTCGACGGCGCTCCGTCTCGCCCTGCCCGACCGACTTCCTGCATATAGGCTTCAATCGTCGCCGGCATCGAGTAATGGATGACGGTCCGGACATTCCCTTTATTGACCCCCATGCCGAAGGCACTTGTACAGACGAGACACTCAATCTCATCATGTAAGAATTGTTGTTGGATCAATTGACGATCCTCTGCTTCGAGTCCTGCATGGTAGTATGTCGCCTTCGTGATTAGACGTGCGACACGCTCTGCTTCGTTTCTTGTCGTCGTATAGATGACACACGGACGTTCTACCTTCGTTAACCAGTTTACCAGCACATGATCTTTTTGATCAGGCTCAACGTCTTCGACGATAAATTGAATTTCCGGTCGATTGACGGAATGCCGGATAATCGTCGGGTCCGACAGCTCTAAGCCTCTTAACATATCCTGTTCCACTTGTTTCGTTGCTGTTGCCGTCAAAGCTAAACAAGTCGGGTTTCCGAGTTGTTTCTTTACGATTCCAAGCTTCGCGTACTCGGGGCGAAACTCATGACCCCATTGTGAAATACAATGCGCTTCATCCACGACGAATAAATTAATGTTTGTTTGCTGAAGCCGTTGTTTGACGTTCGGCATCGCCAATTGTTCCGGTGACAAATACAAATACCGAAGTTGACTCAGGTGACGTAAAATCTGCTCTTTTTGGTCTTTTGTTTCGTGCGACGTCAATTTAGCGACGGAACGTTCACCGCGACTTTTGATTTGCATGACTTGATCTTCAATCAACGATAAGAGCGGCGAAAGGATGACGGTCAACCCTTCTGGCAACAAATAGGACGGAAGTTGATAACAGATCGACTTCCCTCCCCCGGTCGGCAAGATGGCGACCGTATCGCGACCTGCTAAAACGGATGCAATGATGTCTTTTTGACCTGCTCGAAAGCGGTCATGCTTAAAATAACGTTTTAAGACAGTCTCCATCATCTCTCCTCCCATCTTTTTCGCGCTAACGCGATACGAATTTGAAAATAATCGGTCTCAAGCTTCAATTCACCTTTAATTCGTTTCAACGAAAATGTCTCGTTTCGATTTGCTACTTCAATCACTTCTTTAAATTGTGCATCCGATAAGAATTGGCTCCGCGGGAATACGTCACTGTACATCGCAATTTCGACGAGGTGATCTTCCATCGTGCTCTTCTTCAGGCGGCGCCGCTCGGAGATTTCATTCAAAGCAAATCCGTTACGTAACATATCCCACGTTTTCTGTGCTGATTGTGTCATCTTCGATTGATCAATATCTTCACCAAGACGTAAAATCAGTCCTGCTTCATCCAAGTGACGCAGACATTTTCGCCAAGCCATCATAAATTCCAAGCGGAGCGACAAGACGTCACTGTCAAGTTTCTCTTCAAGTTGCGGGTAAGACAAACCTGTTTTCAACCCCGACAAGCGGTAACTGATGAGCGTCGCTTCTTTTACCGACAGCTGACGCAACGCCTCTCGTAATTCATGGTACACCTGATCAATCCACTGCGTACGCTGCGGCATCCCTTTGACGTATCGCCGGACCCAGTCCTTTATCGCGACGTCTTGCTGAACCGGTACGAAAAATCGTTTTTGTTCGAGACAAACGACGGTTTGAATCAAAAGGCTTAAGCGTTTCCATAAAATGATTGGAAATCCACGCAATTCACCGCCCATGTCATCGATTAAAAACGGTACTTTGATCGAGGATTCACCAAGCTCCGTGATGCGCAACGTTTCCGCTCGTTCAATGAAACCCTGCTGTTCCAGCTCAAGCAGTAGCCGATCGAATGTTTCTCGTCGAAAGGGCAGCACCCCAAAGACAGTTTCTAATTCATAGAAATGTGCATCCTGGAGTGATGTTGCCGAACGCTTTCCTTGAAGGATATGAAAGAGGCTACGATCTGTCCGTTCACCCCGGAGACGACTAATGGTTTCTAACAAAACTTGATTGATGACAGTCAATTTCATCCACTCCCCCTCACCTTCGATCGGTTTGATTATATTTAAAGTATCGTCTTCATTCGTTTATATGTATAGCATAATTAGCTTGGCCTTTCCAAACCTCTTTCTTAGATTAACGCACCTACTGCGCCTTACCCGACTATTTCCATCGCATCCTGTTACTTTGTTTGAATACTTCTACCGCTTCCTCATTGAAAAGAACGCATGAGTCCGATACAATGACATATAGATGAGAACAATACTAGATCAATCATGTTTTCGAATAGAGAGGAGAAATACAAAATGGCTAAATTTACGATTGTCGATAAAGACACGTGTATCGCTTGTGGCGCTTGTGGTGCCGCAGCACCTGATATCTATGACTATGATGACGAGGGCTTAGCATACGTCATTCTAGACGATAACAAAGGGACAGCAGAAATCCCGGAAGCATTGTTCGATGACATGATTGACGCATTCGAAGGTTGCCCAACTGATTCAATTAAAGTGGCAGACGAATCATTCGAAGGCGACGCATTAAAATACGAATAAGTATTTGACAGTATGGTAGCTTCACGCCATGCTGTTTTTTTTATGACCATACATCAAAAAAGCTGTACGTCTCGACCCAATCGGTCGATCCGTACAGCTTTTTTTAACAAGAATACCTGAATGATCGTTATCGTTTCCCTTTGATGTACGGTACACCAACAGCTTTTGGTGCATCGGCGCGACCGACGACACCAGCAAGTGCAAGGATCGTTAAGACGTAAGGCGCAATCAAAAGATAGACTTGAGGAATTTGATCGAGTAATGGTAACTGTTGTCCGATAATCGAAATCGCTTGAGCGAAACCGAAGAACAAGGCAGCTGCCATTGCACCGAGCGGATTCCATTTTCCGAAAATCATCGCGGCGATCGCAAGGAAACCTTGCCCGAGAATCGTCGTCACGCTGAAGTTCAATGAAATCGAAGTTGCATAAACTGCACCCGCAAGACCACCGAATCCGCCTGAAATCATGACTCCGATAAAGCGCATCTTCGTGACGTTAATCCCCATCGTATCTGCTGCCATCGGATGTTCTCCGACAGAACGGAGACGAAGACCGAATGGTGTCTTAAAGACGACGAACCATGCCACAACTGCTAAGATGATCGCAATGTACGAAGTATAGTAGACGTTTGCAAAAAACATTTTTAAAACAGGAATATCAGATAGGAACGGCACATTCTCTTTCGAAATCCGGTTCGGAATCGAGTCTGTTTGTCCTTTTCCATAGAAGGCACGGACTAAGAAAATCGCAAGGCCAACTGCTAAGATATTGATTGCGACACCAAGTACCGTTTGGTCGGCACGGAACAAAATCGCAGGCACTGCAAGGAATAAAGCGAAGATTGCTCCAATGACGATAGCGATTAACATCGCAATCCATGGACTAGCAGCGCCGAATCCCATCTTCGATAATGTCAGGGCTGAAACAACACCCGTGAATGCACCCATGACCATCAAGCCTTCAAGCGCGATGTTGACGACACCAGAACGTTCACTAAAAATACCACCGAGCGCTGCAATGATCAATGGAGCCGAATAGGCAAGCGCAATCGGTACGATAATATAAAGTACATCTAGAAAGCCCATTATTTATCGGCTCCTTTCACTTTTTTGCCTTCTGCTCTTTTAACCGTCAGCTTTTCGATGACGAGACGGATCGCGTAACCGGAAGCGACGAAGATGATGATGAAGGCGATGATGATTTTAATCAGTTCTGGTGGAATCCCGATTTGTTGCATCGACAATCCGCCAATGTTGAGTCCGGCAAATAATAATGCGGCCAGAACAACTCCGATCGGGTTGTTCGCACCAAGTAAGGCGACGGCGATTCCGTCAAATCCAACACCCGTAAAGGATGCGTTTAGCGTCATGTTTTGGAATGTCCCTAACCCTTCCATCGCACCAGCAAATCCAGCGAATACACCAGAGATGACGAATGAGAGAATGATGTTCTTGTTGACACCCATACCGGCATACTCTGCAGCACTTTTATTAAATCCAACTGCACGTAACTCGTAACCAAGCGTCGTCTTCCAAAGAATGAACCAGAAGACGAGTGCGGCGACGATGGCAATGAAAATCCCATTGTGCAAACGCGAAAAATCCGTTAACTCTTGCAAGAATGGTGAAGCCAACGAAGCCGTTTCTTTGACTGAATCTGTCCGCTCGTTTTTGATTCCGATGACGTGACGTAAAATATCATTCGTCACATACAACGCGATGTAGTTCATCATGATTGACGTGATGACTTCATGGACATGGAAACGCGCTTTTAAAATACCTGGAACCGCAGCCCAAAGTGCGCCCGCTAAACCCGCTCCGATTAACGCGAGTGGCAAGTGGATTGCTGTCGGGAGATCGAAAGAAATCCCGATCCAGACCGCGACCATCCAACCGACTAAAACTTGACCTTCAACCCCGATGTTAAATAATCCCGTTCGAAAGGCAAAGGCGACGGCGAGACCCGCAAAAATCAATGGTGCTGCTGCACGCAACGTTTCTCCGATACTATACGGTTCACCAAAGATTCCGTAAAACAGTTGATCAAATCCAGCGATTGGGTCATAACCACCAATCAACATGACGATGGCACCAACTACCATACCGAGGATAATTGACAAGATTGGAATCAAAATCCCATAAAAACGTTCGAGTTTCATGAACGACCTACCTCCTCTTTCTTACCGCCAGCCATCAGGAAGCCGAGTTCAATTTCATTCGTTTCCTTAGGATCGAGAAAGGCTACTGTCCGTCCTTCATACAGAACGGCAATGCGGTCTGAGACTTGTAAAATTTCTTCGAGTTCAAACGAAATCAAGAGGACAGCGCGTCCTTTTTCCCGTTCAAGTACTAACTGCTCATGAATGAATTCAATTGCACCGACATCGAGTCCACGTGTTGGTTGCGCAGCAATTAATAAGTCAGGTGAACGATCGACTTCACGCGCGATGATGGCTTTTTGCTGGTTCCCGCCCGATAAGGCGCGAGCAAATGTTTCAGGACTTGGAGTTCGGACGTCGAACTTCTCAATTAACGTTTGAGCTTTTTCCATGACCTGCTTGTAGTTCATGATGCCTGCTTTTGAATACGGTTTTTGATAGTACGTTTGTAAGACCATGTTATGACCGATTGAATAATCAAGAACGAGTCCATGTTTATGACGGTCTTGAGGAATATGACCGATGCCCGCTTCCGTCACTTTCCGCGGCTTCAGGTTTTTGATTGATTTGTTGTTTAAGAATACTTCTCCGCTTTCGGCTCTTCTTAATCCTGTGATTGCTTCAATCAATTCAGTTTGACCATTCCCATCAATCCCTGCAATCCCGACAATTTCGCCGGCTCGAACATCTAAGTTCAGTCCGTCGACTGCTTTAATCCCACGACCGTCTTTAACGACGAGGTTTTTTACATCGAGAACGAGTTCTTGTGGATTTGCCTTGGAATACTCCGCATCAAAGTTTACTTCACGGCCAACCATCATTTCAGCGAGTCTCGACTGTGTCATCGTTTCATCGATATCAACTGTACCAATGTACTTACCACGACGAATCGTCGTACAGCGATCTGCCACTTCCATGATTTCCTTCAATTTATGTGTGATCAAGATGATCGACTTACCTTCAGCAATCAACCGATTCATGATTTGAATCAATTCTTTGATTTCCTGAGGCGTCAATACAGCCGATGGTTCATCGAAGATGAGAATGTCAGCTCCACGATACAGTGTCTTTAAAATCTCGACACGTTGTTGCATCCCGACTGAAATATCTTCAATTTTTGCATCTGGATCTACCGCAAGACCATACTGCTCCGAAATTTGGCGTACTTTCTCCCGGGCAGTTGCGCGGTCGATTTTGAGACCAGATTTCGGTTCTGCACCTAAAATGATGTTTTCCGTGACGGTGAAATTTTGAACGAGCATGAAGTGTTGATGCACCATGCCGATTCCAAGATCATTCGCGACGTTCGGACTTGTAATATTAACTTTTTCACCGCGTACACGAATTTCTCCAGCCTCAGGCTGATACAAACCAAATAAGACGTTCATCAGCGTCGATTTTCCGGCACCGTTTTCACCAAGTAAAGCGTGAATCTCACCTTTCCGAAGCTGGAGCGTGATATTATCATTTGCGACGAAACTGCCAAACTCTTTTCGTATGTTTAGCATCTCAATGACGTATTCCAAGAAAATCCACTCCCATGTTTAGTTTAAAAGGGGAGGCCGCAATGCTAGCGACCCCCGCTTCCATTTTATTAAAGTGATGCTTCGTACTCTTTATACTCATCGTCAGTTGCTGGAACTGTGATCTTTCCATCGATGATTTGCTTTTTGTAGTCTTCGACTTTCGTCAAGACGTCTTTTTCAATGTTGTCTTGTGAAGGTGCGATATCAACGCCGCCGTCTTTAAGACCGAATTCTACGACTTTACCTGCTGGGAAGTTGCCATCTTTCGTATCTTTCGCAACTTGTTCAACTGCTGTATCAACACGCTTAACCATTGACGTCAATGTAACGTTTTCTGGCATACCTTCTTCGACTTGGTCACGGTCAACACCGATGACCCAAACATCTTCACCGTTTTTCTTACGGTTTTTCGCTTCTGTGAAGACACCTTGTCCTGTACCACCAGCTGCGTGATAAATCACGTCAACTTTCTTGCCGTACATCCCTGAAGCAATTGCTTGTCCTTTTTCAGCAGCATTGAAATCTTCTGCATATTGAACTTCAACTTTTGCATCTGGGTTGACAGCCATGACGCCTGCTTTAAATCCACTTTCAAACTTTTTGATTAAGTCTGAGTTTACGCCACCGACGAATCCGACTTTATCTGTTTTCGTAGTAAGACCCGCGACGACACCGACGAGGAACGAACCTTCGTTTTCCTTGAAGACGATTGACGCGACGTTCGGCTTATCAACGACCATATCGACGAGTGCAAAGTTCTTGTCGTCAAACTGATCCGCTACTTTACCGATGTCTTCTGCCATCAAGAACCCGATTCCGAGAATCAAGTCGTAGTTCGCACGTGCTAATTGTTGTAAGTTCGGTTGATAATCCGATTGTTTTGCTGATTGAAGGTATTTGTAACCAGTTCCTTCTTCCAAATCGTTATCTTTACCGAACTTCTGAATGCCTTCCCATGCAGATTGGTTGAATGATTTATCATCAACACCGCCTGTATCTGTGACCATACCTACTTTGAAGCCGTCTTTTTCGCCGCTTCCTGAATCTTTAGAATCATCGTTGCTACCACATGCTGCGAGTACCGAACTCATTGCTAAACCTGTTGCTGCTAATGCGAGAAGTGACTTCTTTTTCATCTGAAATAATCCCCTTTCGAATATGGTCATACAAAGTTCCTGACTACGTCAAGCACCTGAGGCTGGTGATGAGGAGCGTTACGTAGGTTTGCGGAAGCGCTTTCAGTAAAACTCCTAAAACAATCGATTATACACGTTTACGGATGACATGGAAATCAAACTTATCCGCACGGAAATAGTTCGCTGAATAAAGAACGGATCGGTCGAGCTCATCATAATGCGTTTGTCGCAACGCGAGCAAGGGTTGGTCCGTATGTAATTGTTCAGCGATTTTCGGATCGATTCGAGGTTCGATATGCGTCACCGCATGTGTGACCCGACGACCTAGTTCTTTTTCTAGTGCGTCGAACAGTGAAGTCGAAGACGTAAACTGTTCTTCATTTTTAATATAATGGCTTGGAATCTTATCGACGCAATAGACAACAGGAACATCTCCTGCAAGTCGGATTCGTTCGATTCGATAAACCAGTTCATCCGGACCAAGTTGGAAACGTTCTCGGTCACGTTCTGTCGGTTGAACCATTTCTGAAGATAAGACTTCAGACGTTGGAATCATCCCAGCGCGCGCAATCATCTCCGTCACACTGTACAATTCTTCAATCCCCGACGTGAATGGTGGTCTTGCATTGATAAACGTACCGACACCGTGTTTACGGATGACGATGTTCTCATCTTCAAGAATTCGTAAAGCCTCCCGAAGAGTCGCTCGACTAACGCCAAGTTGCTTTGAAAGTTCAAACTCTGAAGGTAGTTTCTCGCCTTCCTTGTAAACGCCGTCATCGATGTCAGACTTAATCTTTTCAATCACTCGTAAGTAAAGCAAACGATGATCTAATTTAATCGACATGACGCATCTCCATCCTCTATCTAGTTGTAACCAGTGCTCAGACTTCTGACGTATGAGAACTCCAGCCAAGATAAGTATATGACGTCGAACACAATCCTGCAATCATTTTGTAACAGGTTAGAAGTCTGACTTCTGGCGCTTTTGTAACCCTTTTCATATCGTATCTATTGTTGGAAGAAAATAGGGCGTTCTACCTAAGAATGCCCGCTCTTCCTTTGACGCTTATTGTTCAGGTACTTCTGTTTTACCTGAAATGACTTTTTCTTTCGCTTGTTCGAGCATGTCGAGTGTCTTTTTCGAGATTTTTTCTGACTCAATGATGTCAACGCCTTGCTCTTTCAAACCGTAACGAATCGTCTCTCCACCTGTGAGTTTTCCAGCTTTCGCTTCATTCGCTGTATCTTTGACAGCTAAGTCCACTCGTTTGATGACAGATGTCAACGTGACATCTTCTGGCATGCCTTCTTCTTGTTGGTCACGATCGACACCGATGACAGCAACTTCTTCTCCATTTTTCTTCCGGTTTTTCGCTTCTGTGAAGACGCCGTTTCCTGTTCCACCGGCTGCCGGGAAAATGATATCTGCCCCTTTACCATACATGCCTGCTGCGATTGCTTGTCCTTTTTCAGGTGCAGCGAAATCTTCTGCGTACTGTACGTCGACTTTGATGTTCGGATTAACGGATTTTGCCCCAGCTTCAAAGCCTGCCCGGAAGCGTTCGATTACATCCATCTTCATTCCACCGACAAACCCGATGTGATCTGTTTTCGTTTCCATCGCGGCAACGATTCCCGCAAGGTAGGCACCTTCGTTTTCTTTAAACGTAATCGATGTCACGTTGTCTCCTTCGACGACGTTATCGATAATTGCAAACTGTGTATCTTTAAACTGATCGGCAACCGTTTTGATATCTTCATTAAACGTATTTCCAATCCCAAAAATCAAATCTTCTCCCGCTCGTGCAAGACGCGATAAGTTCGGTTGGTAATCTTGTTGCGATTTTGATTGAAGGTACGAATAACCCTCATTTTTCTGAAGGTCGTTTTCTTTTCCATACGCTTGCAGACCTTCCCACGCCGACTGGTTAAACGATTTATCATCGATTCCGCCTTTATCGGCAACCATTGCGACAGAAAACTCGTCCTTGTTTCCCTTTGCACTATCATCTGAACCTCCACATGCTGCGAGTCCCACTGTTGCTACCGTCATTGCTGACACAAGTACCTGTTTTTTCTTCATTGTCATTCATCTCCTCTTCCAACTATGTGAGCGCTTTCATTATCTATTTGTGTAAAAGTCGCTCACTTACCTCTGTGAGAGGTAGGTCAACTCATATGACTGAGTATGACAAAACATGCGTATAAAATCAACAGACGTCTGACAACTATTTTCCTGAAAGCGTTCTCATTTAGACTTTTTTTTATATTTTCTTACACGTAAAGAAAACCAACGCTCATTATGTGAACGCTGGTTCTCTGTTATTACTTAACGTCCGATGACTCGGCGTGGTTTCGATCCTTCTGACGGACCGACGAGACCATTCTCTTCTAATGCATCGATCAGTCGTGCAGCGCGATTATAACCAATCCGATACTTCCGCTGTATCATTGACGTCGAGGCTGTATCTTGCGTCAAGATGAACTGAACAACCTCATCATATAACGGATCGTCGACGTCAGATTCACCCTCAGGAACATCTTTTGGAATCATTGCTTCCACGTACTGTGCTTTTTGTTGACTGATGACATGGTTGACGACTTTTTCAACCTCTTCGTCCGATAAGAACGCCCCTTGGACACGAACAGGTTTATTCATCCCATTTCCAAGGAGCAGCATGTCCCCTCGTCCGAGTAGCTTATCTGCCCCGCTCGTATCGAGGATGGTGCGAGAATCCGTTCCACTCGATACGCTGAAAGCAATCCGAGACGGTATGTTCGCTTTGATGACACCCGTGATGATATCGACACTTGGCCGTTGTGTTGCGATGACCATATGAATGCCGGCTGCCCGTGCCATCTGAGCAAGACGCATGATGGCATCTTCGACTTCGTTTGAAGCGACCATCATCAAATCTGCTAACTCATCGACAATGACGACGATGTACGGTAAACGCTGATGGACTTTTTCTTCCGCATTCATCTTATCAATCAATGCATTGTAGCCTTCGATGTTGCGGGCGCCGTTCTGACTGAAGATTTCATACCGCCGTTCCATCTCTGAAACGACTTGTTTTAAGGCTTGCGCAGCTTTTTTCGGATCGGTGACGACGGGTGCAAGAAGATGCGGAATACCATTGTAGACATTCAACTCAACCATTTTCGGATCGATCATCATCAAACGGACTTCATCCGGTCGTGCCCGCATCAATATCGAGACGATCATCCCATTGATACAGACTGACTTCCCGGATCCCGTCGATCCTGCGACTAACACGTGTGGCATTTTGTTTAACTTCGCCGTCACGGTCTCTCCCGAGATACTCCGTCCAAGAGCGACAAGTAATCGATCAGGATCGGCTTGAACGCTTTCTGCTCCGAGGACTTCCCGAAGTGAGACCATCGCCACTTCACGATTCGGCACCTCGATCCCGACCGCTGCCTTTCCCGGAATCGGTGCTTCGATTCGAATGTCCTTCGCAGCGAGCGCGAGCGCCAGGTCATCTGCGAGTCCCGTAATCCGACTGAGCTTGATTCCTTGATGCGGTTCAATTTCATACTTCGTGACACTTGGACCTAAATGAATTTTTAAGACCTTTGCCCCAATCCCGAACGACTTTAAAGTCGCAATCAATTTCGTTGCATTGTCCTTGAGGCGTTTGTTCTCACCTGATAAATCTTTTGATGTCGGTTCCATCAATAATTCAAGAGAAGGCAATTGGTATCCGTCCGGTGTTTCAGTCATCGTCAACGGACCTTGTAGTTCAGCCGCCTGCGGTTCGACATGGTCCGCGAACCCGATGATCGGGACGTCTTGAATACTCTCCACTGCATCTTCTGGTTCGTTTTCCGGAAGTGACGGCACAGTAGTCTCCTGTTTAGCTGTTGTTGGTTTTGCTTGCCGTTCGAGTGGTTTACGTTCTTTTTGTTTTTTAGCTTCTTTGACAGGACGCTCCTTGCGTTCAGGTAAAGATCGCTCACGATTTCGAAACGCTTCCACCCGCTCGAGCATTCCATGCGCCAGTTCACTGAAGAATAACGGATGAAGCAGGTGCACGCTTGTGCCAATTAAAAACAACCCAATCAAGAAGGCACCAAAACTCGAAATGTAATAGGCCGATCCTTGATAGAGCCAAGCATTTAATGTACCCCTCGGCTCTCCTAATATTAAATCAATCCAAATTAAAAGACCGGCTGCGAGTAAACTGATCGCCCATTTTTTTTGTCGCTCGAGTTGCGATAGGAACAAGAGGAGCAAACTCCCTGACAAGCCATAAAGCAACGAGCCGAATTGACCGACCGTATCAAAAGCGAACTCGGCGAACTTCTCACCGACTCGTCCAAATTCTCCTAACGCAAGAAGATAGGCTAGTAATAACAAAACAGCGAAAACACCTACATATGTACGATATTGAATCGGAGGGCGTTGTTTTTTAGCCGGCGGTCGTTTCCGTGCCGTCGTTTGTTTGCGAACAGGTTTCTTTTTTGTCGTCGCCATCTATACTACCTCCTGATAAAAAAACGACTCAGCTGACCAGGAATTGGTCGATCTGAGTCGCTCTTCTTGTTAAATCTCCATGATGATCGGCAAAATCATTGGACGACGTTTTGTCTGTTCATATAGATAAGAACTCAGCTTATCTCGGATCAACGACTTCATTTCAGTCCAATCGAGTTCTCCCGTTAATTTTCCTTGGAGTTGTTTCGCGACGATTCGGTTAGCCTCATTGATCATATCTTCTGACTCACGCATGTAGACGAATCCACGTGAGATGATTTCTGGGCCTGACACGATCGTTTTGTTCTTCCGACTAATCGTGATGACGCAGAGAACGACACCATCTTGAGACAAGAGACGACGGTCACGTAAGACGATGTTCCCGACATCTCCTACACCAATCCCGTCAATCAACACATTTCCGGCATTCACTTTACGTGACATACGTGCTTTACGTTTTTCAAATTCGACCACATCACCATTTTCAATAATGAAGATGTTGTTTGCATTGACACCTACCGTCTGTGCGAGACGACTATGCGCTTTTTGCATCCGGAATTCTCCGTGAATCGGAATAAAGAACTTCGGTTTGATTAAGTTGAGCATCAACTTCAAGTCTTCTGCGTGACCGTGACCAGACACGTGAACTTTACGTTGGTTATAAATGACGTTCGCCCCGGCACGGAACAACAGATCGATTGTTTTCGAAACCGATTTCTCGTTCCCTGGAATTGGTGACGCTGCGACGACGACTGTATCGTTAAGACGGATGTTGACTTGTTTATGTGCATTGCGTGCCATCCGTGTTAATGCCGCCATCGGCTCGCCTTGTGAACCGGTCGTCAAGATGACGACTTGGTTATCATCGAGGCGATTGATTTCTGATAACTCAATCAATGTTTTTTGCTTGAACCGTAAATAGTTCAAACGTTGCGCGACTTCGACGATGTTGACCATACTTCGTCCGACGACTGCAACTTTCCGGTTATTCGCTTCGGCCGCTGCGAATACTTGTTGCAAGCGGTGAACGTTCGATGCGAACGATGCAACGATAACACGACCTGGTGCTTCATAGATGACGTCGTTCAATTCGGACCCGACCGTCGACTCTGAACCGGACATCCCTGGCCGCTCTGCATTCGTTGAATCAGATAGAAGACATAAAACGCCCCGTTGCCCGATTGCTGCAATCTTACCGAAATCTGCTTGTTTCCCGTCAACTGGTGTGTAGTCAAACTTGAAATCCCCCGTATGAACGATGGCTCCTTGTGATGTTTGGATACAAACCCCGACCGCATCCGGTATCGAGTGGTTGACGCGGAAGAACGTAATGAAATGTCCCGCAACGGTTAATTTCGTCTTGGCATCAATTGGACGAAGATCTGCCTTCTTCAATAAACCGGCTTCTTTTAATTTGATTTCAATCAATCCGAGTGTCAGGCGTGTCCCGTATACAGGCACTTTCAAGTCACGTAAGACGTAACTGAGTGCGCCGATATGGTCTTCGTGACCGTGCGTGATGAAAATCCCTTGAATCCGTTCTTTGTTTTCCTTCAGATAACTTATGTCTGGAATGACTTTGTCAATTCCAAGCATCTCATCTCCTGGGAACATCAAGCCAGCATCGATTACGAAGATGTCCTCGTCGAGTTCGACGACGTACATGTTCTTACCGATTTCACCAGCCCCACCAAGAGCAAAGACGCTTACTTTTTCCGTCTTTTTCTTTGACACAACATGACCTCCTATTTGTATTCACTTTTCGTGAGCCGTCCACTTATCACTATCACTATTCTAGCCGAACTTTGCCTTCCTGCCAACAACGGGACTAGGAAAATTAAAAAAAAACGTCATACCGAATCAGAACATGTCCGGTATGACGCTTCATCAGGATTCAAGCAAGTGCTCGATTTCCTCAGTTCGATTGGCCTTTTCTTGCTTACTCGGTCGTGCACCGGACTTCAATTCACTTAAAGAATAATTGAAATTCATCTCGAAATGCGGATAATCAACAAAACGCTTCCAGTCGCCACCCCACTCAAATCCAAGGGCTTTACCAACATCGGCGACCTCTCGCCAATCACTCTTGCCTGTTTGATTGCCATCGTAGTCAATGTCATATGAAATCCCGCCATCAATCATTTGTACGAAGTCAATCGCTAGACCGTAGTTATGCATTGATTCCCCGCCACGCGCATTTGTTACGATGTCACCAGGCGTTGAACGACCTTGTGCATAGAGGGCATCCTGTTGTTTTTCAGTGCGATAACCTTGCGTGATTCGAATATCGATATCGTAGCAAGAGTGGCTAATTCGAATCAAATCCTCTGCCCCTGCTTCGACTGCCGGGTGGAGCTGTTTGAGGTTGTCGCGACTAGCATTAATCAAACGGTTCTCCCCTGCTACATCCCGGGGACAGCTGTCAATTCCTAAATCTGGTTGGTCTAGTAGAACAGACGGTAAACGATTTGTTGAAGCGGCAAGAAACAACCCGACCGCGAACATCGCGAATAAAAACAAGATCCAGGCAAAGATTGTCCCTCTCTTCATTAGCGACGGAACTTCTTCCGTAATCGCTTCAGAATCGGTAGACCTGTTTCAAGCACAAGATAAAGAGGTTTGTTGAGAACGTAATCAAATTCTCCGATTTTTTCAATCATCGTACTGCCCCAGCCCGACTTGAATGCGTATAACCCTGCATAGTGATCATCCGGGTCCGTCGATCCACTGACGCCACCAAAATCATACGATACGGCGCCGTGCGCTTTGGCATATTGCATCATCGTCCACTGCATCAAGTGATTCGGCATGAACTCACGATACTCATTTGACGACGCACCATATAAATAGTAAGAACGACGACCGGCAAGCGTCAATAATCCGCCAGAGAGAATGACGCCGTCCGGATGCTTCGCGGCAATTGCCATCAACTCAGTTTTTGATTTCTCAGCCTTGTCGATTTGTGCTGTCGTCTGTTCGAGACGATTGTTCAGACTCTTGATTTTTTTCTCCGTCGTCTCCTTTTCAAGCTGTCGGTGGATTTTTGCCAATTCGCGATCAGCTTGTAACAATAATGCTTCCGTGCTTTCAAGTGCCTTCGCCGCATCAAGTTTTGTTAAAAAGAGTGCCGCATCCCCGTTCGGACGCAAATGATCATAGAGATTTTCGAAGTAGTCAAGACCACGGATCGAGAACCCGTCCCGTTCGCCTGTTTCGACCATCAACTTCGCGAACGTTTTCAGTTCTTCACGACTCGCTTCATAGCAAACAATTCCTTTTCGTTCAGCCAGTCGGACGTTGTAGCGAAACTTTGAATGAAACCGATCAAAGATTTCTTTCTCCGTTCCTTCAAGGCTCGTCTCCATCGTAAAACGCGGTTGCGCATGATCGAAGCCGCCACCAAAACCATTGTGCTTAAATCCGAGGGCCATCATTTCTGTCAGCAGTGTCGGGTCCTCATCACGATCAATGTTCGGATCCAATTTGATGGCGATGGCTTTATGTTGTTTTGCCACCTTAATCGCGAGATCACGCAGTGCTGTGACGGCTTCTTTATTTGCATAATCGACGACAAATCCGCGCGGTGCGTAACATAACGTAAACGGTAGTTTCGGCACTTGCTTAAATAAGAGTAAAGCGACACCGATTGGTTGACCGTCCGGCGTTCCAACAGCAATCCGCTGATGGGTCCATCCTGTCGCCTGTTTGACGTCTCCCCATGCCGGCAACTGTAATAAGTCCCCTTTTGGATGTGTTTTAACAAACGCTTCAAATCGTTCTGTCGTTAATTCAAGTGGTTGATAATTCACTGCTTTTCCTCCAATTGGCGTATCATCTCTTTGACGATTTGTTCTTCGTCGAGTGGTGTTTTTTCGTCACCAATGATTTGATATTTTTCATGCCCTTTTCCTGCGAGAATGACGATATTATCGGGACGTGCAAGACTCGCTGCATATCGAACGGCTTCGACTCGATCGCCAATTTCGACGAATTGGTCATGAAGCATCCCTGACGCAATCCCTGATGTGATCGACTCATAAGACTCAAAGCGCGGATCATCCGTCGTGACGATGACCGTCCCGGCATAGGTCGATGCCAATTGTCCCATCATCGGACGTTTCGTCACATCCCGATTTCCACCTGTTCCAATCAAGAAAATAATCTTCTCTTTCGGGACATCGACGAGTGCCTTCAGACATTGCTCGATTCCATCTGGTGTATGGGCGTAATCGACATAGACATTATACCCGTCGATCGGTAAACGTTGCATCCGCCCTTGGGCTGGCTGAATCTGAGTGATCGCGTTCGAAATCTCAGGTAAACGATAGCCGAGTGATAATAAGATACCTGTTGCGAGCAACAAGTTATAGACGTTAAAACGACCAATGAATTGGACCGTCAATTCAATCGACTCTTCTTGATAATCCATCGTAAATGTCGTCTCTTGAAGTGTCTGTGTAATGTTGTGTGCCTGCAAATCCGCGGGCTGATCAATGCCATATGTTAACACGCGCGCACCCGTCATCATCTCAAACAATTCACTTGTCGCATCGTCTGCATTCAAGACGGCTACCTTTTCATCCGATAGGCGCTGTCCGAGTTGTGCAAACAATAACCCTTTTGCGCGGGCGTAGTTTTCGAACGTCTTATGGAAATCGAGATGGTCATGCGTTAAGTTCGTAAATCCTGCCACATCAAAATCCGCGCCCGTGACACGTCCTAGCTCTAATCCATGCGACGATACCTCCATAATGACGTCTTCAACGCCCTCTTGGTACATCTGATGGAAAAATGCTTGCAGTTCCGAGCTTTGTGGCGTCGTATTCCGACTTGGAACGACACGGTCACCAATCTTCACTTCGACGGTCCCGATGATTCCTGTCTTACGCCCTAGGCGCGCCAAGACGTCACGAACAATCGTCGTCGTCGTCGTTTTTCCGTTTGTTCCTGTAATGCCAATCATCCGCATTTTTTCGGAAGGATAATCATAGAATTTCCCTGCAAGTTCAGCGATTGCCCGCGTCGTACTTCTGACAAGAATGACAGGAATCGTCACATCGAGCGCGTGTTCAGCGATGATTGCAATTGCTCCGCTCGATTCAGCCTGTCGAGCGTAATCGTGTCCATCTACTGTATATCCTTTAATCGCGACAAATAATGTCCCAGGCTTCACGTCACGTGAATCTGTCGTCAAAGAGACGACTTCCGCATCTACCATCCGTTCAATTTTTTGAATTTGGATGGCTTCGATTAATTCAGCTAAATTCAAGGGTATTCCTTCTTTCTCGACAACATGTTTTCTGTATGGTTTTTTTAGTTGAGAGCTTCTCTCACACGGTTTCTTCTTCCATTTCCGGTAAGATATACGCTTTTGCTGGTGGTTCTTCGAAGATATGTGTGATCAATCCTTGAATATCTTCTTTAGTGATGCGCTCCACCTCTTCGATGACTTCTTCTAACGTCGGGTGTTTTTCCAGATGAAGTTCATTTCGTGCATTTCGGTTCATGTGACTTGATGTTCCTTCATTCCCGAGAATGAGTGAACCTTTCAGTTGCTCGATGCCATCTTCAACTTCTTTATCCGTCAAACCATTCGCGAGCAACAGTTTGATTTCTGCTTCTAAGACATCTTCGACTTCCTTCAGTGTTTCGTGTGAAGTACCGACGTAAATCGTGAACGTCCCATGGTCGTCAAATGTCGTGTAGTACGAAAAGACAGAGTACGCCAGTCCGCGTTCTTCACGAATGGATTGGAACAAGCGGCTAGACATCGTCGCTCCGAAGGCATTATTCAATAATGCAAGTCCCGGTAAACGATCGTCCGTAGAATCGATTGCACGGAAATTATAACAAAGATGGACCTGTTCTGTATCCTTTTCCTTACGGATTACATCATTTTTTAGTTCGGGAAGCTGAATCGGACGCGAGATTTCACTCGGTGTCATGACACTGAACCGCTCCTTCACTTGTTCCACTAAAGCATCCGATACGTGACCCGCAATCGAGATGACGATTTGGTCCGGTGCATACGCCTGTTTCATGTATTCCGTAATCATCTGCCGATTGATTTTAAGAACACTCTCTTCCGTCCCAAGGATTGGTCGCGCCATGACGTCCTCGCCATAGGCTGCGATCGCGAGCAGTTCATGGACGAGATCATCTGGTGTATCTTCGTACATCTTGATTTCTTCGATGACGACCCGTTTCTCTTTTTCGAGTTCTTCTTCGTCGAACGTCGAGTCGAGGAACATATCCGCTAGGACATCAAATGCCGTCGCTGCATGTTCATCTAATGTCTTAACGTAATAACACGTTTGATCCTTACTTGTGAATGCATTAATATTTCCACCAAGTCGGTCGAAGTAAACCGCAATCTCTTTCGCCGAGAACTGTTCTGTCCCTTTAAAGACCATATGTTCGATTAAATGACTGATTCCATGTTCCTCAAGCGTTTCTGTTCGTGAGCCGGCCTTGATGAAAATTCCTGTTGCTACGCTCCGCGCGCTCGGCATCCGTTCGATGATGATTCGTACTCCGTTTTGTAGCTGTATCCGTTCGACCATAATAGTTTCCTCCTGAATCGGAAACAAGGTGGCCCTCGTTGCGACATCCGCACCGTTGAGCCACCTTGTTTTCATTAGTTACGACGTGGTGGACGTTGTCCGTCACGTGGTGGGCGAGATCCTGTATCCCGACGTGGCGGGCGGTTGTCACGCTCTGTTTTTTTCTTTTCATCGTATGCTGCACGGTCTTCCGCGCTCATTCCTTCAACGAGAAGGATTTTATGTGAGGCGTTGACACGACCTTTATCATCAACTTCTGTGACACGGACTTTCAGCTTGTCGCCGAGTTTGACGACATCTTCCGTTTGACCGACACGATCAAGTGCAAGCTCAGAGATGTGGACGAGTGCGTCTTTTCCTTTGAACAACTCAACGAACGCTCCGAATTTCTCAATCCGGCGGACTGTCCCGTCAAACTCTTCACCGATGACGACTTCACGAACGATGTCCTCGACGAGTTGACGTGCACGATTAATGCCATCTTGATCTGTCGATGCGATAAAGACCGTACCATCTTGGTCGATATCAATCTTGACGCCTGTTTCATCGATGATTGCATTGATGACTTTACCGCCGGGTCCAATCACATCACGGATTTTATCCGGATTGATTTTGAGGGTTACGATTTTCGGTGCATATTTCGACAACTCGACACGTGGTTCTGCAATGATCGAATTCATGTGTTCAAGAATGTGCAAACGGCCAAGGCGTGCTTGTTCGAGCGCCTCTTCAAGAATTTGACGCGTGATGCCGCCAATCTTCATATCCATTTGTAAAGCAGTTACACCATCTTTTGTTCCTGCGACTTTAAAGTCCATGTCGCCGAGGTGATCTTCCATACCTTGAATGTCTGTTAAGATTGAATAATTTTCGCCTTCTTTAATTAATCCCATCGCGATTCCTGCAACTGGTGCTTTAAGCGGGACACCGGCATCCATCATCGCGAGGATTGATCCACAGATTGAGGCTTGTGAAGAAGATCCATTTGATTCAAGCACTTCCGAGACGAGACGAATCGTATACGGGAAATCTGTTTCTGATGGCAAGACAGGCTGTAAGGCACGCTCTCCAAGTGCTCCGTGACCAATTTCACGACGACCTGGTGCACGCATTGGACGCGCTTCCCCGACTGAGAACGGCGGGAAGTTGTAATGGTGCATGAAACGTTTTTCTTCTTTCAAACCAAGTCCATCGATGATTTGTGCGTCTCCAGCGACACCAAGCGTCGCGACAGACAAGACTTGTGTTTGACCACGTGTAAAGAGTCCAGAACCATGAGCACGTGGCAAGAGACCGATTTCTGAGTCGAGCGGACGAATTTCAGCAAGTCCACGACCATCCGGACGTACTTTATCTTCTGTGATGAGACGACGAACTTCCGCTTTGACGAACTTATTCAATACACCAGAAACTTCAGCAAGTTGTGCTTCCGTGACCGACTCGTCGGCTGCGTAAAGATCAATATATTTTGAGATGACTTCGTTGATCGCGACGTCACGCGCTTGTTTTTCTTCGACTTGAACCGCTGTCGTGACTTCTGCTAATGCTTCCGTCTTCAGACGCGCAACAAGTGCTTCATCAAATGATGACACCGTGTAGGCAAATTTCTCTTTCCCGACGGCAGCAACGATTTCCTCTTGGAACGCAATCAATTCTTTGATGACGTCATGTCCGAGAAGAATCGCTTCGAGCATCGCTTCTTCCGGTACTTCCTTCGCACCGGCTTCGACCATGTTGACGGCATGTTTTGTCCCTGCGACTTGTAAATCGATATCGCTTGCTTCCGACTGACTTGCCGTTGGGTTGATGATGAACTCTCCATCAACGCGACCAATCGTCACACCAGCGATTGGACCGTCAAACGGAATATCCGAGATGGAAAGGGCAATCGAAGCACCAATCATAGCTGCGACTTCTGACGAGTTGTCCGCATCTGAAGAAAGAACTGTCGTCGCGACTTGAATGTCATGACGGAATCCTTCTGGGAAGAGTGGACGAATCGGACGGTCAATTAATCGTGAAGTTAAAATCGCGTTTTCTCCAGGACGGCCTTCACGTTTTAAAAAACCTCCTGGAATTTTACCTGCTGCGTATAATTTTTCTTCATAGTTCACTGTTAATGGGAAGAAATCCAAGTCTTTCGGTTGCTTCGACGCAACGACTGTTGCGAGGACGGCTGTCTCGCCATAGCGAATCATCGCTGCCCCGTTCGCTTGTTTGGCCAGTTGACCGATTTCAATTGTTAAAGTACGTCCACCGAGTTCGGTCGAAAACGTCTGTTTTGTTTGTGACATGCACAAATCTCCTCTCACTACTATCCGTTTTTTCATTCAAATCTAATTATGTAGGTTCTTGCGCCAAATGTCCACGAATCGGCAAAAAAAAGAAACAGGAGACAATGCTCCTGCTTCCACTTGTCCTTTTAGTCGGATTAGCGACGAAGACCAAGACGCTCGATCAAAGAACGGTAACGAGCAACATCCTTGTTACGAAGGTATGTGAGCAAGTTACGGCGACGACCGACCATTTTCAAGAGACCACGACGTGAGTGGTGATCCTTTTTGTGTGTACGTAAGTGATCGTTCAAAGTTGTGATCTGTTCAGTTAAAACAGCAACTTGTACTTCCGGCGAACCAGTATCGCCTTGTTTCGTAGCATAAGCTTCGATAATTTCGTTTTTACGTTCTTTAGTGAGTGCCATTGTCACTCCACCTCCATCTTTTGAATGACCGTATTGCCGAGCATCGGATGGTGAGACCTGATGCCAAGTCAATCGGCTGTACGTGATCGTACTGACTTATCATAACGAACCGCTATTCTTCTGTCAAACGTTTAAACGACGTGCCGCTTCGATTTTATCTTGAGCGAGTTGTGCTTTTAAGCTCTCGATCCCGTCGAATGCCCGTTCGTCACGTAAATAGGCGATCCACTCCAGTTTTAATTCTTGACCGTATAAATCTTCGTCAAACTGAAGTAAGTGGGTTTCAACACTGACTTCTCCTGTTTCATAAAAGGTCGGTCTCCGTCCGATGTTCGTCATCGCGGGGAATGTCCGTCCATCTTCTAAATGGACATGTGTCGCGTATACCCCGAGTTTCGGAATGACATACGCAAACTCCGGACGGATATTAGCAGTCGGAAAGCCGATTTGTCTTCCTCGTGCATCTCCATGAATGACTGTCCCTTTAATTTGATACGGTTCCCCGAGTAAACTGGCTGCCGCTTCGACTTCACCAGCCGCTAACAGCTTTCGAATCCGCGTCGAACTGACTTTTTCATCATCTGCTTGCTGTTCAGCGACAGTCGTGTGTGTGAATTGACCGCGACTATGAAAATCGAGTGTTGCCATCTTTCCAGCTCCGAATCGTCCGTAAGAATAGTCAAATCCGGCGACGATATGTTTCGCACCCGCCGCAATCAAGTACGTATCGACGAACTCTTGCGGGGACAACTCGGAAAACGCAATCGTGAACTCAATCACGTAAGCCCGGTCGATTCCGAGGTCCGCCATCTTCTCGAGCTTTCGATCAAGCGGGGTGATGTAACGGATTTGATCGTCACTTTTTCCGAGGACCTGCTTCGGGTGCGGGTCAAACGTCATCACAGTGACAGGGAGATTGAGCTCCTCGCCTTTCTCGATTGCCGTTTGCAAGACATGTTGATGCCCTAGGTGAACCCCATCAAAGAATCCAAGTGCAATGACTCCCGACTCCGCTACCGGTTTTTCCGGATATGTTAAATGAATGATTTCCATCCCTATCTCTCCGATCTTAATCGATTTGTAACATGACCTCGACACGCCCCATATTGATTTCAGGGTCTCGGCGATAAATCGCTAACGGTACGTCCTCTTCATTATAGACAGTAAACAGTTCGAATTCATCCGGAATGCTTGCAAGCTTTGCTCCGTTTAAAACCCGAGCTGCCGTTTCAGCGTCAACAGTCATCCGTGGCCACTTTTGAATGACTTGTTCAATTGGTAAAACGTACGCCATCCGCTCCTCGACCGTCTCACAGCCTTCGAGCATCGCAAGTGTGACCGTATCACCCTCTTCAATCGCACCCGACGCCGTTCGTCGCAAGTGACTCATGTGCGCTGCATAACCGAGCAACTCTCCGATTTGAACAGCGAGCGTCCGGATATAGGTTCCTTTTCCGCAGGCAATCTCCATGTGAAAGCGGCACGTGTTGTGATCGAACGTCAAAGGAGACGTTCGTTTTAATTCGTGAATCTCAACGACGCGCGTTGGTCGTTCGACTTCGATTCCTTTTCGTGCATATTCGTATAGCTTTCTTCCATTGACTTTAACAGCAGAGTAGTACGGCGGGGTCTGTTCGATTTGCCCAGTCAATTGCCCGAGAACTAAATCGATTTGCGCTTCCGTCACTGCCCCTTGCATCACGCCAGTCGTCTCGACCGTTTCCCCATGGGCATCTTCTGTCGTCGTCGAAAAACCAAGCGTCACTTCCGCTACATACCGTTTTCCTTCATCCGTGATGAACCGCGCAAGTTTTGTCGCCCGTCCTAAACAAATCGGTAAGACGCCTGTGACTTCAGGATCAAGCGTGCCGGTATGTCCGACTTTCTTTGTTTGAAACAAACGGCGCAATTTAAATACACAATCGTGACTCGTCATACCCGCTGGTTTGTCTAACGGTAGTACACCAATCGGTTCCATCTCTCATCATCTCCTAAAAAAAGGGCAACCACGCCTGTGGTTGCCCTGTTCATGTGTCAATCCTTGTTCAAGTTCCGGAGCAACTCATCAATCCGCGATCCATACTCGACCGATGTATCAATCTCGAACATCAATTCAGGAGTTTTGCGTAACCGGATGCGTGACCCAATTTCTTTACGCATGAATCCTTTTGATTTTTCAAGACCGATCCGTGCTTCTTCGCGTACTTTCTCGTCACCAAGCACTGAATAAAAAATCGTTGCTTGCTGTAAATCACCCGTCACTTCGACACCTGTTACGGTAATCGCTTTGACACGGGGATCATTGACGTCTTTGATGAGCATTTGCGTAATCTCTTTACGAACTTGTTCTGCAACACGATTTGAACGTACACTCATGTGAATTCCCTCCAGTTCGGATATTCTCCGTTCTGTTACTTCCGTTTTACTTCTTCCATGATGAAGGCTTCGATAACGTCATCGACTTTGATGTCGTCATATTTCTCAATCTTGATTCCACATTCGTAGCCGGTTGCGACTTCTTTGACGTCGTCTTTAAAGCGACGTAGTGTATCAAGTTTCCCTTCATAAATAACGATGCTGTCACGGACGACACGAACACCTGCTGCACGTGTCAGCTTACCTTCAGTCACGTAACCACCAGCAATCGTTCCGACTTTCGAAACTTTGATGACGTCACGGACTTCAGCTTGTCCAATGATTTTCTCAACGAATTCAGGGTCAAGTAACCCTTTCATCGCTTGTTCGATTTCTTCAATCGCATTGTAGATGATTTTGTGAAGACGAATCTCAACTTTTTCTTGATCTGCCATTGATTTCGCGTTGCCGTCTGGACGGACGTTGAAACCGATGATGATCGCGTTCGCTGCTGAAGCGAGGATGACATCACCTTCTGTGATGGCACCAACACCTGAGTGAACGATGTTGATTTTAACGCCTTCGACATCAATTTTCTTGAGTGAACCAGCGAGGGCTTCGACTGAACCTTGAACGTCACCTTTGATGATGATGTTTAAGTCCTTGACTTCGCCTTCTTTGATACGATCAAAGAGATCTTCGAGGCTGACTTTCGCCGAATCGCGACGTTGTGCTTCGATTTCACGTTGGTAACGTGCTTCACCGATTTGACGCGCTTTTTTCTCATCTTCAAACGCGAAGAATTGATCACCGGCTTTTGGTACATCGTTTAAGCCTGTAATTTCGATTGGTGTTGATGGACCGACTTCTTTCACACGGCGACCGATATCGTTGACCATTGCCCGGATACGACCGAACGTATGACCGACGACGACTGGATCTCCAACGCGAAGTGTCCCGTGCTGGACGAGTAACGTCGCAACCGGTCCACGACCTTTATCGAGTTTCGCCTCGATGACCGTACCACGCCCGTGCATTTCTGGTGTTGATTTGTATTCTTGAACTTCTGAGACGAGAAGAATCATTTCGAGTAACTCATCGATTCCTTCGCCTTTAAGAGCAGAAACCGGTACGAAAATCGTATCGCCGCCCCAATCTTCCGCAACGAGTTCGAACTCTGTCAATTCTTGCTTGACGCGGTCCGGATTCGCTCCTTCTTTATCCATCTTGTTGACGGCAACGATGATTGGTACGCCTGCTGCTTTAGCGTGACTAATCGCTTCTTCCGTCTGTGGCATGACACCATCATCTGCTGCAACGACGATGATTGCGATATCCGTCACATCTGCACCACGTGCCCGCATCGTTGTAAACGCTGCGTGACCTGGTGTATCGAGGAATGTGATTTTTTTGTTATCGATTTCAACTTGATATGCTCCGATGTGCTGCGTAATCCCACCTGCTTCGCCCGCTGTTACTTTCGTATTACGGATCGAGTCAAGAAGTGTTGTTTTACCATGGTCAACGTGACCCATGATCGTAACGACAGGAGGACGTTCCGAGAGTTCGTAGTTATCAAGGTCGAGTTCATACGCATCGAAATCCGTTTCGTCGACTTGGACTGATTTTTCAACTTCGAAACCGAAGTCTGATGCTAACAATTCAACCGTCTCATCGTCGAGATCTTGGTTGATTGTCGCCATGACGCCCATGCCCATCAATTTCATGATGAGTTCGTTTGGTTTTTTCGCCATTTTTTCAGCAAGTTCACCGACCGTCAAGTTATCCGCGTATTGAACGACGTTCGCCATCGCTTCTTCTTGTGCACGGCGTGCTGCTTTCCGTTGACTTGATTTCGAGTTCGGGTCAGCGACTTCTAACTTGCGTGGTTCTGCTTTTTTCTGGTTCGGACGACGTTTTCCACCGCGGTTGTTGCGGTTTCCGAATTCTGGACGTCCGCCTTTTGTATTACGTGATTGATTGCCTGCTGGTTTATTAGTAGTAGTTCCTGGTCTGTTCGGTTTATTGTCTGATTTCACTTGTTTTGGAGCCTCCGTTTTTTGAGCCCGATGTTTCTCGGGATTAAATACTTTGTCGAGTTGCTGTACTGTCTGTTCATCTAATACTGCCATATGATTCTTGACGGGTTTCTCAAGCTTTTCAAGCTGTGCGATGACCTGCTTACTTGTTACGTTTTGTTCCTTAGCGAATTCGTATACACGTTTACCCAAAGGATCCACCTCCAATTAGTCGTTCGAGAGGAGTTCAGTTAGCTTTTTCGCAAATCCGGCTTCATTGACTGACACGACAACACGCGCATCTTTCCCTAGTGCATGGCCAAGAATCGAACGATCCCCGACTTCAAGATATGGGACATGATAACTTGTACATTTATCCGTAACCTTTTTACGCGTGGCAGCCCCCGCATCTGCTGCTAAGAGGACAAGCTTCGCTTGTCCTCCCCGTACTTCTTTCAGCACGAGTTCTTCTCCAGTCGTCACTTTCCGCGCTCGGTTCGCGAGACCAAGTAGCGATTCCCATTTACTCATGTATACCTCCCGCGATCTCAAGCAATTGATCATATAATTCATCTGTCGTCTTGACTTTTAAATGATGATCGAGCGTTCGCTTCTTTTTCGCCTTAGTAATGACAGCTACATCTTTCGTTAAATAGGCACCTCGCCCATTCATCTTACCATTAAGATCGATGACAACCTCACTGTCAGGTGTTCGAACGACGCGAATTAGCTCTTTTTTGGTTTTCATTTCTTGTGTGATGACGCATTTACGTAAAGGTACCTTCTTTTGCACGAATTATTCCTCGCCTTCGACTTGGACCGCTTCCACGTCAACTGCTTCATCTTTAAGGAACACATCACGAAGACCCATCGATTCTGCTTCTGACTCACTCTTGATATCAATTTTCCATCCCGTCAGTTTCGCCGCAAGACGTGCATTTTGTCCGCGTTTCCCGATTGCGAGTGACAATTGGAAATCAGGCACGACGACGATTGTCGCCTTCGCCGGTTCGTTGACATACACGCCGACGACTTGAGCAGGACTCAAGGCATTGGCCACATATTCTTTCGGATCATCGGAATAGCGAACGATGTCAATTTTTTCACCGTTCAATTCGTTGACGATGTTTTGAACACGTGCCCCTTTTTGACCGACACACGCACCAACCGGGTCGATATCATCTGACGCGACCGCGATTTTTGAGCGATCTCCGGCTTCACGCGCAACAGATTTCACTTCGACTTCGCCATCAGCGATTTCCGGCACTTCAATCTCAAACAAGCGTTTGAGTAAGCCAGGGTGTGTCCGTGATACAAGAATCGATGCGCCAGACCCTTTCACCATTGGGTCGACTTTCGTCACATATACTTTGATGTATTCCCGAATACCGAACCGTTCATTCGGCATTTGTTCATGTGTTGATAGAACCGCTTCGATTCCCTCGAGATTAACATAGAGGTTACGTGCGTCTTGGCGTTCGACCATCCCCGTCATGATTTCATCTTCACGATCCGCAAAGTGATTGTAGATGCGCTCGCGCTCTGCTTCACGCATTTTTTGTGTGACGATTTGTTTTGCCGTCTGTGCCGCGACACGTCCGAAATCTCCCGGTGTGACTTCAACTTTATGGAAGTCTCCTAGTTCATAGGTCGGATCGATTTCATGCGCTTCTTCTAGCGAAAGTTGCTCTTCCGGTTGTGTCAACCGTTCGACGACTTCCTTCAGTGCAAAGACACGAATCTCTCCTGTTTTTTGGTCGAACTCAACCTTGACTGCCTCCGACTCTTTACCGAAGTTCCGGCGGTAAGCTGAAATCAATGCTTGTTCTAACGCATCGATGATGATGTTCTTATCGATTTCTTTTTCTTTTGCAATTTGCTCGATTGCTTCGAGTAACTGTGGTCCCATCGTTCTCTTCCTTTCCTTAGAACAGTACCGCAAGTCGCGCCATCGCGATCTTGGTCACCGGTATTTCAATTTTCAATTTTCGTGTTTTTACGCGGACTTCGATTTCAAGCATTTCGTCGTTATACGCAAGTAACGTTCCTTCAAATTCGGTAGCATCTTTAACCGGATCATTCGTTTTGACGTAGATATGTTTACCAATCGCCTTTTCGAAATCTTCCGCTTTTTTGAGTGGTCGTTCTGCACCTGGACTGGCAACATCTAGATAATAGGGTTCGTCAATCGGATCATCATTATTCAATGCTTCCGATAACTGTTCGTTGATGTTGACACAATCTTCAAGGTCAACGCCACCTTCCTTATCGATGGAGACACGTAGGAACCAATCCGCCCCCTCTTTGACGAATTCGACGTCGACAAGCTCCATCCCCTCTCGTTCCACGATTGGTTTTGCGAGCGCCTCGACCTTCTCAGTTACGTTCGTCATCTTCATCCTCCTTCAAAAAACAAACAAGAAAGGAGCAGGTCCCCCTACTCCTTCCAAGTCGTAGTATAAAAAACATTTCCTCACTCAATATAGCATAATGAACCGCTCTAAGCAAGTCTCCGCCTGGCTTTACAGGTCAAATAACGAAAGCTGGTTCTCGTCCGGAAGACCTTCGAGACAACCAAGATTGTCGAGCGTTTCGATAATCGTTTTCGATAATTTGGCACGTTTCTGTAAATCTTCTTTCGACAGGAACTCGCCACCTTTTCGGGCCTCGACGATTTGTTTTGCCGCATTTGTTCCGAGCCCGGTCACGGCGTCGAACGGTGGTAACAGCGAATCACCTTCGATTAAGAATTCACTGGCGCTCGACTTATACAAATCGACTTTTTGGAACGTAAAGCCGCGTTCAATCATCTCAAGCGCAATTTCAAGAACCGTATAAAGTCCTTTATCCTTCGCCGTCGCCTCGAATCCTTTATCTTTGATATCTTGTAAAACTTTTCGGACGGCGGCTGTTCCTTTGTTCATCGCGCCGATGTCAAAATCTCCTGCCCGGACCGTGAAGTACGATGCGTAGTAGTACATCGGATGGTGGACTTTGTAATAGGCAATCCGGACCGCCATCAAAACGTAAGCTGCAGCGTGGGCTTTCGGGAACATGTACTTGATTTTTTTACACGAGTCGATGTACCAAAGGGGTACACTGTTTTCAATCATCGCTTCTTCCATCTCAATCGAGAGCCCTTTTCCTTTACGGACGGACTCCATGATTTTAAAAGCAAGCGACGGTTCGAGCCCAGCATAAATCAAGTAGACCATGATGTCATCCCGGCAGCCGATGACGTCTTTCAGTTCACAGGTTCCGTTATAAATCAACTCACTGGCATTCCCGAGCCAAACGTCCGTTCCGTGCGACAGACCGGAAATCTGGACGAGTTCCGAGAACGTCGTCGGTTTCGTTTCTTCAAGCATCTGTCGAACGAACTTCGTCCCGAACTCTGGAATCCCGAGCGTTCCGGTTTTCGAATCAATCTGTTCCGGTGTGACACCAATCGATTCCGTCGAACTGAAAATTTTCATGACCTCGGCGTCATCGACGGGAATCGTTTTCGGATCACGCCCGGATAAATCTTGCAGCATCCGAATCATCGTCGGGTCATCGTGTCCGAGAATATCAAGTTTCAGCAGATTATCGTGAATCGAGTGGAAGTCAAAGTGTGTCGTTTTCCATTCCGATCCCATATCGTCCGCCGGGAACTGGATCGGACTGATATCATAGATGTCCATGTAGTCCGGGACAACGATGATACCGCCGGGGTGCTGTCCTGTCGTTCGCTTGACACCTGTCACCCCGCTGACGAGCCGGTCGACTTCCGCGTTACGGTAATTTAAATCATTTTCCGATTGATACCCCTTCACATACCCATAGGCTGTTTTTTCGGCGATCGTCCCGATCGTCCCTGCACGGTAGACATAATCATCCCCGAACAAGACTTTCGTATAGGCATGGGCTTTCGGCTGGTACTCCCCACTAAAGTTCAAATCAATATCCGGTACTTTATCCCCCTTGAACCCAAGGAACGTTTCGAACGGAATGTCATGTCCGTCTTTCGTCAATGGAATTTGGCACGTCTTACATTGTTTATCCGGTAAATCGAATCCGGATCCGACCGACCCATCATCGAAGAACTCGGATTCTTGACAGTTCGGACAGACGTAATGCGGCGGTAGTGGATTAACTTCCGTGATTTCCGTCATCGTCGCGACGAGACTCGATCCGACAGAACCACGCGATCCGACAAGGTACCCATCATCAAGCGATTTTTTTACGAGTTTATGCGAAATCAAATAGATGACGGCAAAACCATGGCCGATGATTGATTTCAATTCTTTTTCGAGTCGGGCTTCGACGATTTCCGGTAACGTCTCCCCATAAATTTTATGTGCCATGTCGTAGGACAGATTGCGAACCTCATCATCAGCACCGTCAATTTTAGGAGTAAAGAGATCTTTCGGGATGATATCGATGTTTTCGAACATCTCAGCGACTTTCTGACTATTCGTGACGACAAGACGTTCTGCAAGATCCGGTGCAAGGAACCGGAAGTCTTCCATCATTTCCTGCGTTGTCCGGAAATGAGCCGGGGGAAGCTGTTTCCGCATGTTGAGCATATTTGCCCCACCTTGCGTCCGAATCAAAACTTCACGGTACGTCGCGTCATGGCGATCGAGATAATGTACGTTCCCTGTCGCGACCGGCAGGATGTCGTTTTCTTCTGCGACCCGGATGACTTTTTTGATCAACTCACGAAGTTCGAGTTCATTTTGAACGATTTCCCGCTCGATTAAATGACCGTACATCGCCGGCGGCTGAATTTCGATGAAATCATAAAACTGCATGACCTTCGCTAAATCTTCATCCGATTTATTGAGCGCCGCATCAAACACTTCTCCATTGTCACACGCAGAGCCGATGATTAAACCTTCCCGGTGCGCAACGAGCTGCGAACGTGGCGTCCGAACGACACGATGGACGTGTTTCGTATGCGCAAGCGAGATGAGCTGGTAGAGATTTTTTAGCCCCGTCCGATTTTTAGCATAGACGGTCGCATGATATGGACGCGTCCGAGAAATGTCTTTTCCCATTTCCCGGTTGAGCGACAAGTGCGTTGTCATGTTGAACATCTCATCTGCCATTTGCAATAACTTCAACATCAAGTAGCCGGTTGCTTCCGCATCATAAATCGCACGGTGATGTTGTGTCAGTTCGATATCAAACCGTTTCGCGAGCGTATTCAAACGGTGATTCTTCAGTGTCGGCATCAAGACACGTGCCAGTTCAAGCGTATCGATAACGGGCAATGTCGATTCGTCATGTTCACCAGAACGAAGCGTCGCATTCAAAAACCCGATGTCAAAGGCCGCATTATGGGCGACAAGAATCGAATCCCCCGCCCAGTCCATGAATTCCTTGACGACTTGTTCCGGATCCGGTTTCCCACGGACCATGTCATCGGTGATGCCCGTCAAATCGATCGTCGTCGCAGATAATAAGTGTTTCGGATCAGCGAATGCTTCGAATTTATCAATCACGTCTCCGTCATAAATTTTCACGGCAGCTAATTCGATGATTTTGTTATACATCGCTGATAATCCGGTTGTCTCGACGTCAAAGACGACGAACGTCGCGTCCTCAAGACTGCGATCGACCGGGTTATAGGCAACTTGGACACCATCATTGACGACGTTCGCTTCGATTCCATACAATACCTTAATGTCATTTTTCTTTCCGGCATAATAGGCATCCGGGAAGCTTTGCGCTCCCGCGTGATCTGTGATGGCGACGGCCGGGTGTCCCCAAGCAGCAGCACGTTCGACGTACTTCGTCACGTTCATGACAGCATCCATCTGACTCATTTGCGAGTGCGCGTGCAATTCGACACGCTTCTCACCTGTCCAAGGGTCACCCGGAAGTTCAACCTTCACTTCAGACAATTGTGCAATCATCATACAGAGATCGCGGAGGAAGGTGTCGAACTCGACTCGTCCAGCCACTTGAATCCACATGCCTTTTTTAATTGCTGCTAGGACTTTGACGTCCGTTTCATCTCGTGCAAACATCTTGACGACAAGCGAATCGGTATAGTCGGTCAATTTAAACGTAAAGATCGTTTTTCCACTTCGTAATTCCCGGCTCTCTGCTGAGAAGACAAGTCCCCGAATCGCAATCCGACGTTCTTCATCTTGAATCGTCTTAATCGGCACGATTTCATCTTGAATCGGTTTTCCGATCCGAATGTCGACCGGTCCCTCATCATCATCGCGCGACTGCTCACGTTTGAATTGAAGCTCGAGCATCCGTTTCGCTTCCTCGATGTCCTCTTGTTTGACTTGATTGCGTAATGCCTCTTGCGTCGATTGATCCATCTGGACAATCGGTTCACAAACAAACTTTGGAAATCCATAGGCACCGTATAATAATTGCATCTCTCCACACAGATCATTCTTTAAAAAACCAGCTTCCGGTTCACTCCGAACAGGGATGAAGAGTTTATTTTCCCTAAACTCTGGCAAAACACGACTGAGCTGGGTCCGCATTGCTGCAGACGCATCAGCTAAATCCTGAACGACGTACGGCCAGTAGTCGATGAAAAGTTTGCTTTCCGGACGATCGTCCGAAACGAGGTTTAATTTGACTTCCGCAAATTGTTGATAACGACTCGTCAAACGACTGAAAAACATCTGATGGACGTTTTGCGGCAAAATCTTCGGAATTCGAATTTGGAACGTCCACGTTGAATTGCTTTTATTGACACGGAGCTTCTCAAGGGTAGCCCCCGTAAAATATTCTTCAGTAATTCCTGTCGGTAAATCTAAATCACTCATTAAAAGCGACATGCGTTGTTGTGTATCCACTCGCAATTGTGCTGTCCTATCGCATCACACCGTGACAGCAACTCCTCCTCCTCTTGCAGATTGCCCAAGGGGCGAATGGGTGTGAGACAAGAAAACAGTCACTTAAACGTTTTAAGTGACCGTTCCCATTACTTATTCTAAACCTTCATACAGCGAACGAACAGCCTGAACGAGATTTCCTTGTTCAATTTCTTCTGCTTCGCCGCCGCGGCGTGCTTTCAGCTCAACGATTCCGTCTGCCGCTTTTTTCCCGACGTTGATTCGAACAGGTAAGCCAACTAAATCAGCATCTGCGAATTTCACGCCAGCCCGTTCTTTCCGATCGTCAAACAGAACAGAGAATCCAGCAGCCGTCAGTTGACGGTAGACGTTTTCTGCCACTTCCATTTGCTCAGCGTTTTTCCCATTGACGGCAATCAAATGCACATCATACGGAGCAATCGCTTTCGGCCAAATGATACCACGCTCATCATAATGCTGTTCGACGACGGCAGAAAGTGTCCGTGAAACACCGATGCCGTAACAACCCATGATAAGGGGTTGCGCTTTTCCACCTTCATCAAGGAACGTCGCACCCATTCCTTGCGAGTAGCGTGTCCCGAGTTTGAAGACTTGTCCGACTTCGATACCGCGGGCGAACTTGACGTGCCCCTCGCCGTCTGGTGAAGCATCGCCTTCTTCGACGAAGCGCAAATCTGTATATTCCGCTTCGAAATCACGACTTGGATTTACATGGATGTAATGCGTTTCCGCTTTATTCGCTCCACAAACTGCGTTCGTCAAAGCGCGGACAGCATAATCCGCCACGACCTGCATGTCTGCTCCAATCGGACCGAGCGTGCCCGGTTTCGAATGCAGTGCTTGTTCGATTTCCTCATCAGAAGCCATCGTGATATCAAGCGCACCAAGGTAGTTTTTCAATTTAATGTCATTGACTTCGTGATCACCCCGGACGAGGGCCATGACGAGACCTTGTTCCGTCTTGAAGACGACCGTCTTGATTGATTCGGTTGCCGGTACCTGCAGGAACTCGCCTACCGCTTCAATCGTTTTCGCTTCTCCTGTATTAACGGTTTCCAGTGCTTCCGGTGCTTTGCCTTGTACGTCGTACGCGTCAACAGCTTCTGCCATCTCCAGGTTTGCTGCGTAATCCGACTGATCGGAATAAACAATCGTATCTTCACCGATTGCTGCAAGTGCATGGAATTCATGTGTGCCACTTCCACCAATCGCACCCGAATCGGCAACGACAGGGCGGAACTCTAATCCGACACGCGTAAAGATTTTATTGTATGTTTCAAACATGTTTTGGTATTCGTCATCCAGGCTTTCTTGTGTCGCATGGAACGAATACGCATCTTTCATGATGAACTCACGTCCGCGCAAGAGACCGAACCGTGGGCGACGTTCGTCACGATACTTCATTTGAATCTGAAACAGATTGACCGGTAATTTTTTGTACGAGTTCAACTCATCCCGAACGATTGACGTAATTAATTCTTCATGTGTCGCACCGAGCGCGAACCGTCGATCATGACGGTCTGTCAAGCGCATCAATTCAGGTCCGTAAATGTCCCAGCGCCCGGTTTCTTCCCATAGCTCTGCCGGTTGAATAGCTGGCATCAATAGCTCTTGTGCCCCAGCCGCATCCATCTCTTCACGAATGATCGTCTCAATCTTCGCTAAGACACGTTTCGCAAGTGGCAAGTATGAGTAAATTCCTGCTGCATTTTGACGGACAAAACCCGCACGTAATAATAGTTGATGGCTAATAGCATCTGCGTCTGATGGTACTTCACGCAATGTTGGCATAAACATTTTCGATTGTTTCATAATGAGTCGTGAACCCCTTTGATTGAAAGATTAAAAGAACTTCTGGATGTCATTCCATGTGACGACGAGCATCAAGAGCATGAGCAGTGCAAATCCAACGAAGTGCACGAGCCCTTCTTTTTGCGGGTCGACCGGTTTGCCGCGTAACGCTTCGAGGAAGAGGAAGAGTAATCGACCACCGTCAAGCGCGGGTAGTGGTAATAGGTTAAAGACCGCTAAGTTGACGGACAATAGAGCTGTCCACGTCAAGAGCATCGAAAATCCGCTGTCCGCTACCTGGTCCGTCATCTTGACGATTCCGACAGGACCTGATAGTTGATCGACACCAACGACCCCTGTCACTAAGTCACCGACTGCGCCGACAATTAACGTCGACATCCGCCATGTTTCCGTTACACCCGTTTCGAGTGCCGTCCCGAACGACTTTTCCGTCTCGTTCGTCACACCGATGATTCCGACTTTTTGATCGCCTTGTTGTTGAATTTTCGGCGTAATTTGTGTTGTTGTTTCTTGACCATCCCGCTCATAGACGACGGTCGTTTCTTTTCCAGCTTCATCTTGGAAGCCAGCACGAAGGTCTTCCCATTTTGTCGTCTCGTCTCCGTTGACGGAAACGATCCGGTCGCCTTCGACGAGCCCTGCTTGGTCCGCCGGCGAATCTTTTTGGACGGTCCCGATGACACTTTCACCCGTTGGAGAACCGTTGTACAACGCTAATCCAAATAAGATGATGAAGGCGAGAACAAAGTTCATCGCTGGTCCGGCAGCAATCGCAAGTACCCGTTTAAAAACGGATTTCGAACCAAATGTCCGGTCGTACGGCGCAATTTGTGTTCGTGTCTGCCCTTCGACGAGGAAGGCGGTTTTTGAAATATCGTATCGTGTCGAGACTTCGTCTTGTAACCCAACGAGCTCTAACTTGTGCAATAAATCAATCCGTTCGACCGTCACGACTTGGTCTGCCTTCGGATGGCTTGCATCTAAATAGATCGCGTCGACAAGGCCCTCGTTCATGCCTAAGCCAACAGCCTGACCAGGTTTGACTTCAACGAACTCTGGTTCTTCGCCAGCCATCTTAACATATCCGCCAATTGGCAAGAGGCGAACCGTATACAATGTCTCATTTTTGAAAAACGAGAAGATTTTCGGTCCAAAGCCGATCGCGAACTCCCGGCAAAGGATTCCAGCGCGCTTCGCCATTACGAGATGACCCCATTCATGTACGGCAACAAGTACACCGAACATCAATACGATCGAAATAAAGGTCGTCATTGCTATCCCATCCTTAGTTAGCGAGTGAAAGTGACGCGACAAACGCACGTGCCCAGCGATCCGCCTCTAAAATTTGATCCAAAGACGGATCGTTGATCAGTTCATGCGCCCGTAACGCAGCTTCAACACTCACTTCGATTTCTAAAAAGCTGATTTCCCCTTTTAAAAAGCGGTCAACGGCTTGTTCGTTCGCGGCATTAAGTACTGAAGGCATCGAACCCCCCGCACTACCCGCTTCAAAAGCGAGGCGTAATAAGGGATAGCGTTCAAATGAAGCTTCAGCAAAGTTCAAGCGTCCGATTTCTTTTAAGTTTAACCGTTCTCCCCCTTTGATTTCAAGGCGGGACGGATATGTAAGGGCATATTGAATCGGTTCACGCATATCCGGCATACCGAGCTGTGCCATGACGGCACCATCATTGAACTCGACCATCGAGTGAATGATTGACTCTCGGTGAATGACGACATCGATTTCTTCATACGCAACATCAAACAACCAGTGGGCTTCAATGACTTCGAACCCTTTATTCATCATCGTTGCAGAATCAATCGTAATTTTCGCCCCCATCGACCAGTTCGGATGATTCAGCGCTTGCTCGACCGTAACATCCGCCAATTGATCGCGCGTCATGTCACGGAAACTACCGCCAGATGCCGTTAAAATAATTTGACGGACATCTTCACGTCGTTCTCCATTCAAACATTGGAAAATCGCTGCATGCTCACTATCGACAGGTAAGATAGCAACACCTTTTTCACGTGCTTTTTTCATGACAAGATGTCCAGCAGTAACCAAGGTTTCTTTATTCGCGAGACCAATCGTTTTTCCTGCTTCAATCGCTGCGAGCGTCGGACGGAGACCGACTGCACCGACGACTGCCGTGATGACAATATCTGCTTCTTCCATTGTTGCGACGTCAATCAAGCCTTGATCGCCCGTCAAAATTGTCGGACGATAGTCGAGTAGCTTTTGCAACTGTCCGCGCGTCACTTCGTCCATGACGGAGACAAGCATCGGACGTAAACGATTCAACCATGGAACTGCAACGTCAATATTTTTCCCGAACGCAAAACTGACGAGTTGAAACTGTTCAGGATTGGCGGCAATGACGTCCAGCGTCTGTGTCCCGATTGAACCTGTTCCCCCAATAATACTGACTTTCTTCATGTAACTTCCTCCTCAACTGAAGATGCCGAGTGTGATCAATACCGTAAAGACGATTAACATGCTATCAAAACGATCAAGAATCCCACCGTGCCCCGGAAGTAAACTTCCGGCATCTTTCACGCCATAATGTCGTTTGTATGCTGATTGTACGAGATCACCCAGTTGACCGACGACAGCCACGATCAGTGCTAATAAAACGACTTCCGCATACCCGATTGTCGGTGTAATCGCTTCAAAAATCACACCAAGAAGTACCGCGAGTAAAATTCCGCCTGCCGCCCCTTCAATCGTCTTATTTGGACTGATTGCCGGCCATAGTTTTGTTTTGCCGAAACGTTTCCCGACAAAATAGGCACCTGAATCTGTGAACCAAATCAAAAGAATGATTAACAGCGATAGCGTCAGGCCATTATCCAGTAAACGGATGAACGCGAACGATGCAAAACCAACACCGACATAAACACTCGTTAGTAGCAAAAAAGCCACGTCGTCAAACGTGAACACATTTTTTGAAAATACAGTCCAAAATAGACCGACTAAAATAATCAGCATTCCCCAAGCAAGTGGAGATAATCCGCTTACCACTGTTTGTTCACTCGTTAATTCATAGACACGAATGAAGGGAAGCAATGTCCCAATCCCGAACAAGAGAACGGGAATCGACGAAAAGCTCAGTTGTCTCATCTTGACGAGTTCTGTATAACCGATCACTGTTAAGATTGCCATGAAGGCAAGAAATGGAAGACCACCCAAGTAAAGTAACCCTAAAAAGATGGCACCTGCCCAAATCCCTGTAATAATACGCGTTTTCATAAGCTATGTCCTCGTTTAGTCAGACGCCGCCGAATCGGCGTGTCCGTTGATTGTAATCCTCGATTGCTGTCAAAAATTGTTCCCGTCGAAATTCCGGCCACAAGACATCGGTGAAGTAAAACTCCGCATAGGCTGCTTGCCATAACAAGAAATTCGATAACCGCTGTTCTCCGCTCGTTCGTATGACGAGATCGACATCTGTCATGGAACCCGTCATCAATTCGTGTTCGATGACCTCATTTGTAATCTCAGTCGGAAGCAGTTGTCCGGCTTGTACTTTTTCAGCAATCTTTTGCATGACTTGAACGATTTCATCTCGCCCGCCATAATTTAATGCAAAAATTAACCGTAGTCCAGTATTGTCAACTGTATCCTGTTTCGCTTGTTGAACTGCCTCCCGTGTATAGACGGGTAAACGCGATATTTCACCAGCGACTTCTACTTTGACATTGCGTTCATTCAAGTCTTTTAAATCCGACTCTAAAAATTGAGCCGGTAACTTCATCAAGAAACTGACTTCTTCTTCAGGACGCGTCCAGTTTTCAGTCGAGAAAGCGTATAAGGTCAGACTCTTTACCCCTAACTCATTAGCGACACGGACGACTTCGCGAACTGATTTCATCCCTTCACGATGCCCCATGATGCGGGGAAGTCCTCGTTTTTTTGCCCAACGTCCATTTCCATCCATGATGATCGCGATGTGATCAGGTACGTGTTGTTCGATCACTTCTTTTGTCTGGTTTAACCATTGAAACATGTACTTCTTCCTCCCCTCATTCATTTATAAGAAGAAGGGGACTCTTCGTGTGACAAAGAGTCCCCAACATGACGACGATTCGCGTCATACTTCCATAATTTCTTTTTCTTTATCCGTCGCTGTTTGATCAAGCGCTTTGACGAATTTATCCGTCAATGTTTGGACATCTTCCGTATAACCACGTAAGTCATCCTCTGTTAACGCTCCATCTTTTTCTTCTTTCTTCAGTTGCTCGTTCGTATCACGGCGAATGTTACGTAATGCAACTTTTCCTTCTTCCGTATACTTCTTGACGAGCTTAACAAGTTCTTTTCGGCGATCTTCCGTAAGTGGCGGAATCGCTAAGCGAATGACCGTACCATCTGAAGATGGGGCTAATCCTAAATCTGCACGCTGGATTGCTTTTTCGATTTCTGTAACCATCGATTTATCCCAAGGTGTGATTAAGATGAGGCGCGCTTCCGGTGTATTCACGTTCGCGACTTGATTAAGTGGTGTCGGTGAACCGTAGTAATCGACATGAACAGGGTCAAGGATTGCAACGTTCGCACGACCCGCACGGAGTGTCGCAAGTTCTTTTTTAAGTGAAAGATGCGCTTTTTCCATCCGATCTTCGGCTTGTTTCATGATTTGCTGTGACATATTATTTCCCCCTTACGAGTGTTCCAATTTCGTCGCCAACGACGACGCGTTTAATATTTCCTTCTTCCATCAATGAGAAAACGATGAGCGGAATATCATTATCCATGCAGAGTGACGTTGCAGTCGAATCCATGACTTGCAAGCCGTCTTTTAATACATCGAGGTAAGACAATGTCTCGAATTTTTTCGCATCCGGATCTACGTTCGGATCGGCCGAATACACACCATCGACATTGTTTTTCGCCATCAAGATGACTTCAGCTTCAATTTCAGCGGCACGAAGCGCTGCTGTCGTATCTGTCGAGAAGTACGGATTTCCCGTTCCGGCCGCAAAAATGACGACCCGACCTTTTTCTAAGTGACGCATCGCACGACGACGAATGTACGGTTCAGCAACTTGTCGCATTTCGATTGAAGTCTGAACGCGCGTTTCAACGCCTACTGACTCTAAGCTATCTTGTAATGCGAGCGAGTTCATGACCGTCGCAAGCATCCCCATATAATCGGCATTTGCCCGGTCCATTCCAAGTTCTGCCCCTGTTTTACCACGCCAAATGTTACCTGCACCTACAACAACGGCAACTTGTACATTCAATTCTACCAATTCGCGAATCTGTTGAGAAATTGAATTGACGATTGCGGGGTTGATTCCGAACCCTTGATCACCTGCGAGCGCTTCTCCGCTCAATTTTAACACAATCCGGTTATATTTCGGTTGCATGACTACGTCCTCCTTGCTAAATTCCGTAAAAAAGGAACACGAACCACTTCCACACGAAAGTGGATTGAAGCATACGTGTTCCTTCTCTTGTCATCAGGAAATCCTGATTCTTATTTTTTAAGTTGGTTCATAACTTCTTCAGCGAAGTTTTCTTCACGTTTTTCCATACCTTCTCCAACTTCGAAGCGTACGAATGAAACGACTTTTCCGCCTTTAGATTCTACGTATTTACCAACTTTGAAGTCTGGGTCTTTAACGAATGTTTGGTCGACGAGGCAAATTTCCTCGAAGTACTTGTTCATACGTCCAGCAATCATTTTTTCAACGATGTTAGCAGGTTTGCCTTCGTTGATTGCTTGCTCTGTCAAGACTTTTTCTTCACGTGCTTTTTCTTCTTCTGTTACAGAAGAACGATCGACGTAAAGTGGGCGTGCCGCTGCGATGTGCATCGAAACATCTTTTGCAACTGCTTCGTCTGTTGTTCCTTCGATGACGACGACAGAACCGATACGTCCACCCATGTGGAGGTAAGAACCGAACGCTGCGTTGTCTTCTTTCGTGAAGAGTGCTACACGGCGGAGTGAAATTTTCTCTCCGATTGTAGAAGCTTCTTCAGAAATATACGTTTCGATTGTTTTACCCGCTTCGTATTCAGAAGCGAGAGCTGCTTCAGCCGTTTCAGAACCGTTACGGAGAACTGCATCCGCGATGTTTTGAACGAGTGATTGGAAACGTTCGTTTTTTGCAACGAAGTCTGTTTCTGAGTTGATTTCGACGAGTGCTGCTTTGTTTCCGTCAACTGCGACTGCTGTCAAACCTTCTGCTGCGATACGATCGCCTTTAGCTGCTGCTTTTGCGATCCCTTTTTCACGCAAGAAATCAACTGCCGCGTTCATATCCCCATCCGTTTCAACGAGCGCTTTTTTGCAGTCGAGCATACCTGCACCTGTTTTTTCACGAAGTTCTTTTACCATTGCTGCTGTAATAGCCATTCGATATTCCTCCTTATAACGTCCTTATTTTCAAAAAAAAGGTGATAAAAGGTCAATTCCCTTTATCACCTGGCATCACGAATTACTCAGCGTCTGCTACTACTTCTTCAGTAGTTTCAGGTGCTACGTTATCTTCGCCTTGTTTAACTTCGAGGATTGCGTCAGCCATTTTACCAGTGAGCAATTTGACTGCACGGATCGCATCGTCGTTCGCTGGGATGACGTAGTCGATTTCGTCTGGATCACAGTTAGTATCAACGATCGCAACGATTGGGATGTTGAGTTTGTGTGCTTCTGCAATCGCGATACGCTCTTTGCGTGGGTCAACGATGAAGAGTGCATCTGGAACGCCTGGCATATCTTTGATACCGCCGAGGAATTTCTCAAGACGAGTCATTTCTTTTTTAAGAATGATGACTTCTTTTTTAGGAAGAACTTCGAACGTACCGTTCTCTTCCATTTTTTCGAGTTGTTTCAAACGGTTAATCCGTTTTTTGATTGTAGAGAAGTTCGTGAGTGTTCCACCTAACCAACGTTCGTTGATGAAGTATTGACCAGCACGGATCGCTTCTTCTTTCACAGTGTCTTGAGCTTGTTTTTTCGTACCAACGAAAAGAACGTTTCCGCCTTCAGACGCTACTTCACGGATGAAGTTGTAAGCTTCGTCTACTTTTTTAACCGTTTTTTGTAGGTCAATGATGTAGATTCCGTTACGTTCTGTGAAGATGTATTTTGCCATTTTTGGGTTCCAACGGCGTGTTTGGTGACCGAAGTGTACACCAGCTTCTAACAATTGTTTCATCGAGATTACTGCCATGATGAATTCCTCCTTTTGGGTTTTGGATGTCCTCCGCGATGATCGTTGTCCCAGCTAACCTATTAAAGGCACCGCAGCCGGCGATACATGCGTGCGTAATTAACACCGTAGACTAATATAGCATAAACTTTACCGTCGGGCAACCTTCGTTTTTGAAGAAAGTTTCGCAATCAATGCCACTTCACCCGTTCCTCGATTTAAAGAACGCGCGAGTTGATCCAGATCGGCCCCTGCAGCAAGTTGATCTTTCACATCTGTCAGTACTGGCTGAACGGATTCAGCCGATTCTTCCTGCGCCTGTTCGAACTGTGGGAGTTCTGTTACATCAGGACTGACGACCGTTTCATATGAGGACTGGGCAGGCGCATCAGCAGTCGGTTGCTCCTCGCGTTCTGCCAATCCGTTCACTTGTTCCATGAAGCGAAGCAAGATTTCTTCCGTCTCTTGTTTTTGACGTTCAAGATCGGTCACACGATCTTTTAACAATGCTTGTTGTTTAAATAGAAGCAACAGACCATAACTAACGACCGCGGCCAGTAAAATATAAAAAATTGTCATAGTAGTTCCTTTCACATCGCGACACGATCAGACAAATAGGCACTTCCTAGCGCTTGCTTTAATTTACGTAACGCCTTCGAGTGGATTTGTGAGATCCGTGAAGTCGACAATCCTAGCACTTCTCCGATTTCCGTTAACGTCAGTTCTTCAAAGTAGAAAAGGGACACAACATATTGCTCTTTTTCCGATAGTTGCTCGACTTCTTCTGCAAGCTTCGAAATCAATTCACGCATCAGTAACGTATCTTCCGGCGTCGCTGCTTCCGGGTCGAGATACGATACAGCCATTGCTTTTCCCTCATCTTGGAGCGTCACCGCCTCGTCGATCGAGAGGACATTCGCAAAGTAACTTTCTGCAAGCGCCGTCTTGACTTCGTCCGGACTCATTTCGACGATAGACGATACTTCATCAAGCGTCGGCGTCCGTTGTAAGCTCTGCTCGAGAATTTCGACGGCCGCCTCGACACGTTTTGATTTTTCACGCAAAGAGCGTGGCAGCCAGTCAATTTTTCTTAATCCATCTAAAATGGCTCCACGAATTCGAAAGGCTGCGTATGTATCGAATTTATTGTTATGATTTTGATCGAACTTTTGCAGTGCGTCGTAAAGACCCATCATACCAAGACTTTTTAACTCATCACGATCGACACTTTTCGGAAGTGTCGCACTAAGACGTTGAACGTGGTATTGAACTAGAGGTTCATAATTCAGAAGTAATAGGTCAGCTACCGCTATATCGCGCGTCGATAGCCATTTATCCCAAAGTTGTTGTAGTTCCTCACGCATGACCATTCCTCCTCTAAATTTCCAGCGTTCCGACGTTGACCGTCCGAATGACGAGACGACCAGAGCTTGAATGGAACTCGATCGTCCGACCGTTCGTTCCACCAACATCTTCCGCGACGAGTGGGATTTTCGCTTGTTGCAATGCTGCTTTAACAGCAGCGATGTTCCGTTCACCGATACGCATCGATTCATGTTCATATTTGAATTGAAACATTTGCGCTCCCCCGGCAATCTTTGCCCGTAACCGAATCGCGCCACCTTGTCGTAAGCGCTTTACAAGCTCAGTTACTGCAGTATCTGCGAATTTCCCGACTTCAACGGTGATATCGCGACTGATTGCCGAGTCTGGAAGCATGACATGTGCCATGCTCGATAGACCACGTTCTTGATCATAAATGATGACGCCGACACAGGAACCTAATCCTGCAGTACGAAGGACGACCGGTTTTCGACTAACGGCATATTCCGCTATTCCAATCCGAATGACTTCATCCATCAACTTCCACACCCAATCGTTGAAAGACCGCTGCAAAAGCATCTGCTTCTGGCAATAATAATAAATGACCGTTTAAGTCGTTGCCTAAACTTGAAAGACGCGTATCGATGTATACTGCCATGTTACCAAATTTTGTCGACTCAAGTAAGGCAACTTCCAAAATTGCTCCAACCATATCAAAAGCGGAGGCAGGAACCGTCACATGAACGGATAAATCCAGCCAGTCAGAAATCGCGCGAGCGTAAGCGCCGATTAAAATATTGCCGATTTCTTCCCAAGCGGAAACACCGATTGCATGATGTTCCGAAAAAAACTGAAACGGCTGTTGCATCAACTGAGAAATCAGTTTTTCCGCATCTTGGAGCGGCATCAAAAAGAGTAGAGACGCCTTGATATCTCCTGTAAAGCGAAGTAAGGCTCCAGCAGTGTAAGCTTCCGCTCCGCCTACACGATCAATAATCGTCGAAAAGTGTTCGAGTTCTGCTGACGGTACTTCAATTTCAACAGGCTGTCCAAGAAGTGTCGATAATGCCGTAGCTGCATGCGCTGCCCCGATGTTTCCGACTTCCTTGAAAATGTCCTGTTCCATCCGATTAAGCATGAACGATGTCCTCGAATAAACGGTTCGGCTCAAGTAAGGAGAACAATTGATCTTCCCCTTTAGCGATTGCTGTCAAATAATTGGTTTCTTCTTGTTTTTGATCAGTCAACGGTTCAATCCGGACATCGATTGCTTCAACGACTTCATTCGCCCGATCGACGATGAACCCGGCATCTCCATGTTCGAGCGTCGCGATGATGATTCGTGTTTCTTCCGTTCCTTCGATTTCCTCAAAACCAAGACGTGTCCGTAAGTCAATCACCGGTGTCACGACCCCGCGCAAATTGATGACGCCTTTTACGTAAGGTGCAGCGTTCGGGATTCGTGTAATCGGAATCACGCGTTCGATGGAGCGGACCGATTGAACATCAATCCCGTAAGCATTTTGTTCCAGTTGAAAAACGACCCATTTTTGTTCCATTATCTATTCCCTCACTTTCGTAGCAGTGCATTGCTATCGATGATTAACGCGACTTGACCGTCCCCAAGAATCGTTGCGCCAGAAATCGCGCGAATTCCTTCCAAATAACTTCCGAGCGGCTTCATGACGATTTCCTGTTGACCAATTAATTCAGTGACCATCAATCCGGCTAATTTTTCACCACTTCGAACGACGACAACTGAGTAGGCTTCTGCTTCTACTTGTGGAAGACCATACACTTCATTCAACGAAATCAATGGAACGAGTTGTCCACGGAAATCAAACACCTTTTCACGATGCGCTTGTAAGATGGCATCTTGTCGAAGCGATGTCGTTTCGATGATTGCCGTCAGCGGAATCGCATACGTTTCTTGACCGAGCTCAACAAGCATCGCGGAAATGATTGAGAGCGTCAATGGAAGACTGATTCTAAAGATTGTCCCTTCGCCACGTTTCGTCTCGACGAAAACTTCGCCACCGAGCGACTCAATCTTCGATTTGACGACGTCAAGACCTACGCCACGTCCCGACAAGTCGGTTACTGTTTCTGCCGTTGAGAAGCCTGGTGCAAATAGTAGCATCGACGCTTCTTCCGGTGTTAAAACAGCAGCTTCTTCTTCCGTTAGCAACTCTTTCTCAATCGCAATCCGTGTGACCCGCTCATGGTTGATTCCTGCCCCGTCATCTTCAATCTCAATGAAGACCCGGTTTCCAGAATGATAAGCACGTAACGACAGATTGCCTTCGACTGGTTTCCCGGCTAAAATTCGATCCGTCTTGCTTTCAATGCCATGATCGACGGCATTACGGATTAAGTGAACGAGGGGATCACCAATCTCGTCAATCACTGTTCGATCAAGCTCCGTCTCTGCACCCGTGATATGCAATTTAATATTTTTACCGACATCTTTTGAAACCGATCGGACCATCCGTGGGAAACGATTGAAAACCTGTTCAATCGGCATCATGCGTAACGTCAAGACCAGCGATTGTAATTCATTCGTGCCGCGTTTAATGCGTTCGACGGTTTCCGTCAATTCAGATGAACCGACTTCGGCAGCAATTCGTTCTAAACGACCACGATCAATGATGAATTCTTCGAATAAGTTCATCAAACGGTCAATTCGTTCCAAGTTGACACGAATCGTTTTCGAGGCGACTGGTGCTGTTACGTCTGTTGTTTCGCTGACGACTTTCGTTTCTGACTCGACTGTTGATTTAGGTTCAACTAACGTGGATGTCGCAACTTCGGCTTCTATCGTTGTTTCAAAAGGCTGAATCGAGACGTGTGCCACTTCCGACACTGACTGGATGCCTTCAGTCACTTCTTCCTCTGATTTCATCGTGACGAACAAGACATCGAAGCTTGTTTCAAATTGTTCTTGCTCTAATTCATCTGAAGTCGGATTCGAAAGGATGACATCGCCTAGACTTTGAAGACGGTCGAACACCATGTAGACACGCGCCGCTTTTAAAATGACATCTGCCGATAGTTCGACCGTGATGACGTATGCATGGTAACCGGACGCAATCGATTGTTTAACGACAGACTCTGAATAGACATCACATTCAAAATTACGTTTCGTCGCCACAGCCGTCGCTTCTTCAGTCGTCTCTACAGCAGTTTCTTCTGCTTGAATGAATCGTTTTAATCGTACGACCGTTTCTTTCACGTCGAGCTTTCCGGTTCCACCTTGACTGATGTCCTCAACCATCGTTTCGAGTTGTTCCGCCGCGATGAACAAAACATCAATCAGCTCTTGTGTAGCAGGTTGCGTCTTTGAGCGCACTAAGTCAAGCGCACTCTCCATTTCGTGTGTTAAATCCGCGATGGCATCGTACCCCATCGTACCGGACATTCCTTTTAATGTATGGGCAGAGCGGAAAATCTGATCGATGACGGCTTCATCATCGAGACGCTGTTCAAAAATGAGCAGACTTGAATTGATAGCTTGCAAATGTTCAATCGATTCGTCTAGAAACAATCCTAAATATTCATTTAAATCCATTGGTGATACCCTCCTTCATGATTAGCGCACACGATTGTTTCGATTTTTCAAGCGACTTACCAATCGATCTAAAAATTTCCGTTCCTGCACGCGAAGACCTGTTAATGCGGTGGTAATATGATCGAGTCGCCAGCTAACATCACTCGTCCGATCAAAAAGATAGAACGGTTTTTGTGCTTTGACGGCTCTGACGACTGTTGGGTCATCTGGTAAAAACCCAGCGAATCGTAAAGGTTTGTTCAAAAATTGTTTACTGACCAGTTCGAGACGATCAAATGTTTCGAGTGCCTCTTCACCGTTCATCGCACGATTGACGATGACACCGATCGGTAACTCCGTTGCATGATGGTGCGACAATTTAACGAACGCATAACCATCCATGATCGATGTTGGCTCTGGTGTAACAACGAGCCAGGCTTCATCGGCACTACTAATGAAATCGAATGTCTGGTGTGTTGCTCCAGCACCCAGGTCGAGGATGACAAAGTCGTATTCATAGAAAAAACGAAATTCTTTCATCATGAACGCAACATCCGGATCCGTTAAATTCGTTAATTCAGTAAAACCACTTCCACCATGGATGAAATGTAAGGTTGGTGAAACTTCAACCACTGCATCTGCCAAGGATTCACGACGCTTGACACAATCCATGAGCGACGTCTTCGATGATTTTCCTAACAGCACCCCGACGTTCGCCATCCCGATATCAAGATCGATGATGAGGACACGTTTTTCTTGAAGCGATAAGGCGACACCCAGGTTTACGGCGACGTTCGTTTTTCCAACGCCCCCTTTACCACTGACGATCGCAATCGTTTTTGTTTCTTTGACTGACACTTTTGAACGTAAGACACGCGCTTGATCATCTCGCATCACCTGCCCCCTCTTTCTACAATCATTCGAGACATGTCGGATTGATCGACCCACGTGATATCTTCTGGTACTTCTTGACCCGTCGTGATGCAGAGCACCGGCAGCTTCGCTTCGACGGCTAGACCGTAGATGGACCAAAACTCCGTCGTTTCATCTGCTTTCGTAAAGATAAACCCGTTGAGTGGAACTTGTTCAAAACGTCGTCTAATCTGCTCTAAGTCCCGGTATTTTGCCGTTAAGCTTAAAACAAGAAAAACATCCGTATTTGAAAAATCATGACGTGATTCAAGCTGTGTGATATAACCTGCGTCCAAGAAGTTCCGTCCAGCTGTATCGATCAAAACGATGTCACAATCTGCTAATTGTTCTTTCGCTCGTTCAAACTCTGCTAAATCGTAGGCGATATGTAGCGGAACATCGATGATTTCAGCATAGGTTTGCAACTGTTCGATTGCCGAAATCCGGTACGTATCCGTTGTAATCAATCCAACCGTCTTACCTTCCGTCAATCGGTAGTAAGCAGCAAGTTTAGCGATTGTCGTCGTCTTGCCGACCCCTGTCGGTCCTGTCAACATCACGTAACGTGATGTCACGGTCGTTACTTGTAACTCATGTTCAATCGTTTTGGCGAACGCTTGTTGAACTTGTTCAAGATCGTCTGTTTTGTAATACGTCGATAACAAAACGTCGTGCAATTGCTCCACCCGTGCCTGTAAAGCCGGTTCGGACAAAATCGCTTCATATGCCCCTAACTCTTCCGGTAAACGTCGAGAGGAAAACGAAATGATTTTCGGGACTGGCATTTCAATCGTTTTCTTAAGCTGCGGGGTCCGTTTAGGAGCCGGTTGCTGGACATCTTTTTCATGAATGATTGGATGTTCGTCAACAGAAGCAACGAGTTCGACCTTTTTTTGTGCAAACAATCCGAAGAGTCCACCCACTTTGATATGTCGTGTGTTTAAAATAATCGCCTCTTCGCCTAAATCACGTTTGACAAGTTCCATTGCTTCACTGACTGAATTTGCAATAATTTTTTTAACCATCATGTGTTAAATCACCCCAATGCTCTTGACTTCAATCGTCGGAATTAATTCGTTGTATGACAGGACAGGTACATCTGGGAAATAGCGCTCCGTCAACTGACGAACAAACATCCGAATGCTTGGTGAGGCCAAGATGATCGGTTGTACTCCATAACGTTCGAACTCTGACGACAGTTCATTAAACGACTCGATGAACCGTGTCGCTTTTTCCGGGTCAAGCGCAAGATAATTTCCGAACTCTGTTTTTTGAATCGCGGACTGAATATCGATTTCCATTTCACTCGATACCGTCACGACGTGTAAGACATCCCCTTGCAGCACCTGTTCCGTAATTTGCCGTGATAAGGCTTGGCGGACGTATTCAGCAAGCAATTCGCTATCTTTCGTCACGGCCGCATAATCAGCTAGTGTTTCAAAAATCAATGGCAAATTGCGAATCGATATTTTTTCTTTTAGTAATTGAACGAAGACTTTTTGCAGTTCTCCAATCGTTAAGAGTTGCGGCGTGACTTCATCGACTAAAATTGGATGTGTTTCTTTCAAGTGATCAACGAGTTGCTTCGTCTCTTCTCGTCCCAGCAAGTCTGCAGCATGTTTTTTAAGCAGCTCCGTTAAATGCGTTGCGACGACCGATGGTGGATCGACGACTGTATAACCAGACATTTCTGCCCGACTTCTCGTCTTTTCATCAATCCAAAGCGCCGGCATTCCAAATGCCGGTTCGACCGTTTCGATGCCTTGGATTTCAGGATCATCGACTCCGGGACTCATTGCTAAATAATGATCGAGCAAGAGTTCTCCCGTCGCCATCTCACTGCCGCGAATCTTAATCCGATAATGATTCGGCGGGAGTTGTAAGTGGTCGCGAATCCGAACGGTCGGGAGGACGAAACCAAGTTCCAATGCTAACTGGCGACGAATCATGACGACACGGTCGAGTAAATCGCCACCTTGTGCTTCGTCAGCAAGTGGAATCAATCCATAACCGAATTCAAACTCAATCGTATCGACATTTAAAAGCGAAATGACCGATTCACTTGAGCGTAGGTTTTCCGTCGATTCTTCTTCGACGGCGACTTCTTCCGTGGTCGCTTTTGGCGTCCGTCTCAGTTGCCAAGCAAAGAAGCCGGCTGCTGCTGCGACAGGAATTGTCACATAGTCTGGAATCGCCGTGAACAGACCGAGTAAGAAAATCGCGCCTGCACCAATCATGACGAGCAATGGCGTCCGCGTTAACTGACCGATGATGTCTTCACCTAGATTGCCGTCCGACGTCGAGCGTGTGACGATAATCCCGGTTGCGACAGAAATCAACAGCGCTGGAATCTGACTGACTAATCCATCTCCGACTGTCAAGAGCGTATATAAGTTGATTGATTCTGTCATCGGTAACCCTTGTTGGACGACTCCGATGACCATCCCGAAAATCAAGTTAATGATGACGATGATGATGCCGGCGATTGCGTCTCCTTTTACAAACTTTGACGCCCCATCCATCGCCCCGTAAAAGTCGGCTTCGGATTGAATTTTTTGCCGGCGTGTCCGTGCCTGGAGTTCATCAATCATGCCGGAGTTCAAATCGGCATCAATCGCCATCTGTTTCCCTGGCATCGCATCCAGTGTAAATCGGGCCGATACTTCCGAAACCCGTTCCGACCCCTTTGTAATGACGAGAAACTGGATCAAGACGAGAATCAAGAAGACGACGAACCCGACGAGTGCGTTCCCGCCGACGACGAAGCTCCCAAATGCTTCAATCACTTCGCCCCCGTTCCCGTTCGAGAGAATCGAGCGGGTCGTCGAGACATTTAATGCGAGACGAAACAGGGTGACGATTAACAATAAAGTTGGGAAAACTGAAAATTCCAATGCTTCTTTGGCATTCATCGAAACGAGTAAGACCATCAAAGCAATCAAGATGTTGATGATGATTAAAAAGTCGAGTAAAAAGCCTGGCAGTGGAATGACCAGCATGAAGACGATCATGATGACGCCTAGCAGTACGGAAAGATCTCTTGTTGAAATAGTCATGATGCTTCATCCTTTCATTTTGCTTGTTTCATTTGGTAGACAAAGGCGAGTGTTTCAGCGAGTGCCTGATAAAATGATTCATCCACTGCCATACCTATCTCTGATTTTGCGAACAAGGCCCGCGCGAGCGGACGATTTTCGATGATCGGGATGTCAGCTGCTGTCGCCTTCTCCCGAATACGGAATGCGACAGCATCCACACCTTTTGCGACGACGATTGGTGCCGCGTGTTTTCCATCATCGTATTGAATAGCAACTGCATAGTGGGTCGGGTTCGTAATGACGACGTCTGCATTCGGTATTTCTTGCATCATCCGCCGCATCGCCATCTCCCGTTGTTGCTGTTTGATTTTACCTTTGATTTGAGGGTCACCCTCCGTGTTCTTATGTTCGTCTTTTAAGTCCTGTTTACTCATCCGAATCGATTTTTCAAAATCAAACTTTTGATAGGCAAAGTCTAAAACGGCAAGTGCAATCAACGCGATGCTGACCGAGAGACCCAGTAAAAAGGTCAAATGACCAATGATGGCTAACGCATCTCCAATCGGCTCAGACGTCAACCGTGAGATTTCGACCTTGTTGTTCCATAAGATCGTCCCGCTCGTCATTCCGATGACAAGTAACTTAAAAACAGACTTTAAAAATTCGATCAGTGCTTTCATACTGACGATGCGCTTGACCCCTTGGAGTGGATTGATTCGATCTAACTTTGGTTGAATCGATTCTGCACTGAGTAAAGCACCAATCTGGACGAAGTTTCCTAAAATCCCGATGGTGACAGCCGTTAAAAAAAACGGGGCGACGAGAATCGCCATTTGCCCTAACATCTCAATTAATATCTGCTCGACACGCCCTTCCTCTACTGAAACAAGGACGGTCCTTGCACTCAATCCATTTTCTAAAACCAAGACGAAACGTTTGCCGAGAAACGGTCCAAAGAAAAACAAGACGAGGAACATCGCGAATAACATTAAACTACTCGTTAAATCAGCAGATTTTGCGACTTGCCCTTTTTTTCTCGAATCATCCCGCTTACGCGGTGAGGCTTTCTCTGTTTTTTCACCAGCGAAGTACTGGAGGTCGAGTTTTAAACGATATGTATTCATCTCAACCTCCCAGTAATCGAATGGCATCCGCTAAAACGTCTTGCAGTAGCGGAATGAACTTTGAAATCCCGGTAATCGTCGAACCGGCAAGTAAAAATAAAATCGCATAGCCCATTAGTAATTTGACTGAAAAACCAATCGCAAAAATATTGAATTGCGGTGCTGTCTTTGCTAAAAATCCAAGTGCAAGATCGACCAGGAACAAGGACACGATGAGCGGCATCGCCATTTGAAGTGCCGTTAACATCGCCAGACCGACGACTCGAACGACAAGACTCATACCCGCCTCGCCTGAAACTGCAATCGAACTGCCGGGTGGAAAGATTTGAAAACTGGTGTAAATGCCATCGAGTAAAATCAAATGCATGTCAGAGGCAAGTAACACGAGTAGTGTCAACATGTAATAAAACCGGCCAATGATTGGTGATTGACCACCGAACATCGGATCATAAGCTGATGCCATTGCGAGTCCCATCTGTAAATCGATGATGGAACCGGCGATTTGTGGGGCAAATAAAAGGAAGCTAGCTAACAAGCCAAGCGATAATCCAACAATGACTTCCGTACCCATCCGAAAGAAAAAATTGAAATCATCGACTTCAACGGTCGTTTTGACGGCATAGCTCGCAAAATAGGCAAGACCGGCAGCTAATGCTAATTTATGTTGGGCCGGCAGTTGTTTTGATGAAAACAACGGTGCCGCGACCAAAAATCCGACGATGCGACCAAATACGAGTAAAAATACGCTGACAAAAGACAATAACGTCATTTCCTTGAAACCTCAGCAATCTGTTTAAAGATTTCAATCGTAAACGTTTTTAATTCTTCCATGATCCATGGTCCGAAAAAGACGAGTGCTAAAAATACAGCAACGATTTTCGGGACGAACGAGAGGGTCTGCTCTTGAATTTGTGTCGTCGCTTGTAAAATACTGACGAGCAGACCAACAACGAGTGAGACGAGCAAGAGCGGTGCCGATACCTTTAACAAGGTCCAGACGGCCGAACTCGCTAGTTGAATAATCATTTCCTGCGTCATATCGTTCCTCCCTACTTCATGCTGACAAGCAATGACTCGACAATTAAATGCCAACCATCGACGAGGATGAATAGTAATAATTTAAACGGTAAAGCAATCATGACAGGCGGTAACATCATCATCCCCATCGACATCAACACACTTGAGACGACCATGTCGATGACGAGAAATGGAATGAAAATCATGAACCCAATCTGAAAAGCCGTTTTCAACTCACTGATGGCATAAGCAGGAACTAACGCGACAAGCGGGATGTCTTCGACTTTTTCCGGCTTATCGTAATTTCCATACTTCAAAAATAATTCTAAGTCATTGGTACGTGTATGTTTTGACATAAAACGTTTCATCGTTCCACCTGCTCGATCAAACGCTTCGTCCTGACTAATTTTTTCACCCATGTATGGTTGAAGTGCCGTCGTGTTGAGTTCCGTCAGCACCGGTGACATGACGAATAATGTAATGAATAAGGCAAGACCGACTAGCAACTGGTTCGGTGGTGTCTGTTGCGTCCCGAGCGCCGAACGTACAAAGGATAAGACGACGACAACGCGCGTAAAACATGTCATCAAAATCAATAACGAGGGTGCTAAGGATAATAATGTCAACAAGACAAGTAACTTAACTGATGTCGCTGTTCCTGATGGTGTGTCTAAAGAAATCAGACTTTCAATCGTTGTCATGAACGACCTCGTTTCTTCTGGAATTGATCAAGTTGTTGCTTGAACGACTCCAAGAAAGGCGATTCGCTCGTCGACTGTTTCATATCATGCATCTCTTCAGTCGACCATTCCGTATCCGCTTCGAGCGTGTCGAGTAGCTCAATGTTTTGCCCGACACCGACGACGTAAACTTTATCGTGGACGCGTACGAGTTGCACCGATCGATCTTTTCCGAGCGGCACACCTCCGAGATGGGAAAGTTGATTGGATTGGCGGACACCTCGCGTCCGATCATTGATCAATCGGACAGCCAGGAGAAATCCCCCGATTAAGACCACGAGCGTGACGATGACTTTAATGACCGTCACAATCGTCGACGACCCATCGACCTGTTGAGTTGTTGGTTCACTCTTCTTAGATGGATTCAAATTCTCTTCCACTGTTTCTGCCCCAACTTGTGCTGAGAGCAGAAACAACAGGAGACAGGTCAAAAAGGTCAGTCTTTTCATGACGAAACAGTTTTCGAAACGGCTTCAAGCACACGGTCTGCTTGGAACGGTTTAACGATGAAGTCTTTTGCACCGGCTTGAATCGCATCGATAACCATCGACTGTTGTCCCATTGCCGAACACATGATGACTTTTGCTGCTGGGTTAAAGGCTTTGATTTCTTTTAGTGCTGAAATGCCGTCCATTTCTGGCATCGTGATATCGAGCGTTACGAGATCCGGTGTTAATTCTTTGTATTTCGCTACGGCTTCGCGACCATTTTCTGCTTCACCGACGACGTCATATCCATTCTTCGATAAAATTTCCTTAATCATCATTCGCATGAAAGCTGCATCATCTACGATCAATACTTTTGCACTCATCTTATTTCCTCCTTAGAACATCCGAAGACGTTCTTTTGTATTTACGATTTCTGTAATTCGTACTCCAAAGTTTTCTTCAATGACTACGACTTCACCTGTCGCAATCAATGTATTGTTGACAAAAACATCAACCGGCTCTCCAGCCAACTTATCGAGTTCGATGATTGAACCTTGTGTCAATTCCAATATGTCGCGTACAGAGCGACGTGTTCTGCCAAGTTCGACGGTTACATTCAGTGGTACATCATACAACATCCCGATGTTACCCGGTACGCCTTCTTGTTGCACTTCTTCAAATTGACCAAACTGGACCGGGCTGACACCTACCGGTTCCTTCTTCGGTGCAACAGGCGTTTCATAACGTTGTTCCTGCTGTGGCATTTGTTGCGTTTGTTGCGTTTGTTGCGGTGCTACTTGTGGCGACGGTTGAACCGGTTCATGCGTCGCACCTTTTGCTTCTTCAGTCGTCGTCGTACTTGCGCTGAATAATTTCTGAATCAACTGCTTTGAAAATTCGAGTGGTGCAAGCTGAACGATTTTCGAATCGATCAACGTCCCGATTTTTAAATCGAATTCGATGATGACCATGCTTTCCCATAAAGAAAAGCTGTCGACAATACTTTTCTCTTGCGAAAAGTCGAAAATTTCAACGGCTGGTGGCGAAATATCAATTCGCATCGAGAAGACCGTTGACATCGACGTCGCCGCTGCTCCCATCATTTGGTTCATCGCTTCTTGAACGGCAGAAAGGGCGATTGGCTCCATTTCATGGTTTTCCTCGACCATCCCGTCGCCGCCCATCATCAAGTTCGCGATGACAGATGCGTCACGTTGCGTCAAGATTAAGACGTTTTCACCTTTGAAGCCTTCTGTGTACCCGACGCGCAAAGCAACGTGCGGAATCGGATAGCGACTGCGTAATTCGTCCATCGTGATCATCCGCACATGTGGCGTCGTGATCTCGACCTTTTGGTTGAGTAATGCAGATAACGCTGTTGCTGAATTCCCGAGTGAAATATTCCCTACTTCACCTAAGGCATCAATTTCCATCTCGTCTAATTCTTCTAATCCATCATCCGAACTTGTATCAGTCGGCTCATCATCCGACGGGGTCCCGCGTAATAACGCATCGATTTCATCTTGCGAAAGCATATCGCTCATGTTATTCCTCCTCAATTCGTTGTATGACTTGTAAAGCGAGATGCTTCCCATTCAGACCAGGTCGCGCTTTGAACATTTTCCGATCATCAACAAACAATTCAACCGGGTCGGATGTACGTGTCTTCAGGGACAGGCAGTCGCCTACCTCGAGGTGTAACAATTCTCCAAACGACAATTCCGTTTGGCCGAGCACAGCTTTTAAATCGACGATTGACCCCATCAACTGAGTTTGCATCTGTTCAGATTCTTGGTTATCGACCGCTTTACGTTTTTCTTGTTGCATCCAAAAATGACTCGATAGCTTCGGAATGATCGGTTCGAGTGTGACGAACGGAAGACAGACATTGAGCGTCCCACTGACTTCTCCAACCGTCACATAAATCGAGACGAGGATTACCGTCTCATTCGGCGAAACGAGTTGAAGGAATTGCGGATTGATTTCTAAATCGTCATACTCTGCTTCTAGTTCTGTGATTGACTCCCAAGCTTCGCCATATTGTACGAATGCCCGCTTAAACAATTGTGTCAAAATGCGTGTCTCGATTTCAGTCAAATTTTCAATCTTATTCATCCCTTCGCCAGGACCACCGAGGAGACGATCGAGCATTGCATAGGCGATGTTCGGGTTGACTTCAAAGATAACTTTACCATCGAGCGGTTTCAGGTTAACTAGATTGATTAAGGTCATGTTCGGAATGGAATGGATGAATTCATCGTATGGCAACTGTTCGACCGTATTGACCGTGAACTGGACGTACGTTCTCAGCTGCGCTGAAAAGTGTGTTGTCAGTACACGTGCGAATTGCTCATGAATTCGAGTCAAGTTCCGCATTTGATCTTTTGAGAAACGAAGTGCCCGTTTGAAATCATACACTTTGACACGCCGTTCCTCTTCTTGACTTCGTATCTCCTCGACTTCCATATCTCCGCTCGAAATGGCTGATAGCAAGGCGTCAATTTCATGTTGTGATAATACTTCGCTCATGCTGCCACCTCACTGGATGATTTTTTTCGTCGTATAGACGCGTTGAACATCGCCTTCTTGAAGAAGTTTTTTGAATTGACCACGTAATTTTTCTTCAAGCTTTGCCATATCTTGTTTTGAATCCAAGTCTTGCTTTTTCATCGATGCTAAATCACCAAGAATGATGTTGTTGATTTGAAACTTACGTAGTTCTAACTCTTCCTTCGTTTTCACATCATCCGTGACAATCGTAAACTGAACATTCAAAAACCGTTCGTCTGCGATGTTCGTCGTCAAGTCATCTGTTTGAAAACTTCGTTCTTCGAGCTCGGCACCTGTCGGTTGTTCAACTTTTGCTTCCGTCTCATCTCCGACTAACCAATACTTCGTGAGCATATACCCTGCGCCGATCATCATGAGGGCCACGATAACCATGATCAACGGTATTTTTAACTTACTCTTCTTCTTTTCTTCTGCCATCTTCGAGCCTCCTAATGCTGTTCAAGCCCGCTAGTCCGACTTGTCGGTAAAAATCGATTGTTGCCGCTTTTACCTCTTCTAACGATTCTTTGACGATGTATGTCTGCCCTCCAACGAGTTGAATCGTCGTATCTGGTGTCGATCGAATCGATTCGATTAATATAGCATTCAATACGAGCGGTGCTTGACGTAACGTCGTCAGTGTAATCATCGTTTCAAGTTAACGAGTTCTTCTAAGATTTGGTCGGATGTCGTAATAATCCGTGTATTTGCCTGGAATCCACGTTGCGCGATAATCATTTCCGTAAACTCTTCCGATAAGTCGACGTTCGACATTTCGAGCGTCCCAGACGTCAGTTGCCCAAGTCCGTTCGTGCTTGGCGTCCCTGTTGCTGGAATCCCTGAGTTCTGTGAGGCTGAAAAGAGGTTCACCCCTGATTTTTCAAGTCCACCCGGGTTCGCAAAGTTTGCCATCGAGACGTAACCGACGCGTTGCAACGCACCTGTCGCATCAACGAATGTGACCAATCCATCTTTTCCGATTGCTAAGTTCTGCGCGCCAGTCGGAATTTGGAGTTTCATGTAGCCATCATTCACTTTTGTCGTAATTTGTCCTTGTGCATCGTACTGGTTTGCCGGTAAGTTTGCTTGGTTCGCTGGTGGCTGTCCTGGATTCGCTGGTGGCGGATCAGATAGTCCGACGAGGTAGTTCCCGTCTCCCGTGACGATATTCCCTTGCAAGTCCGTGTAAAAGTTTCCTGAACGCGAGTAACGAACGCCATCTGCTGTAAGCACTTGATAGAACCCTTCGCCTGAAATCCCGACATCGAGTGTCCGTCCCGTGTTTTGAAGTGCGCCTTGGTTGTAGACGTTATCGACCGTCGACATTGATGCCCCGAGTCCGACTTGTTTCGGGTTTGTACCACCGACACCGCCACCTGCTCCTGAAGCTGAACCGACTGATTGGTTAACGAGATCTTTAAAGGTAACCCGCCCTTTTTTGTAACCGAACGTATTGACGTTTGCGATGTTATTCCCGACGACGTCAAGCTTTGTCTGGAAGTTCTTTAACCCACTGATTCCTGAATACATTGAACGTAACATTATTTTTCCTCCTTTGTTTTAATCTCCGTTAATTCATAGACACTGACTTGCTTCCCGTTCGAGAGTTCCGCGATGACGTCAATTCCGTCTCGCTTGACGCTTATGACATTCGCTGTCTCCTTGACCGTCGCGCCCGTCGCCGTTCCCGTCGCATCCTCAACCGTTCCATCTGTTTCGTAACTAACTGATTTCCCGATTAAATTACTGTATGTCAGCAAGGAATTCGCATGTTGATTCAAGACCATCGTGTCCATCCCTTTTCCAATCGCTTGCATTTGTTCAAGGGAAGAAAATTGTGCCATTTGTGAGATGAACTCTTTATCTTCCATCGGTGCAGTCGGATCTTGATTCGATAACTGGGCAATCAAGATTTTCATGAACATGTCTTTGTCCATCGAATTATTCGGGACAGCTGTCGTTTTATCCGGCAACTGGTAGGACGATGCCGCATTAATGGAATCAGTCATCTTCTTCCTCCTCTAACTCCTCATCTTGAGGTTTCGGTTGTTCCTCTTGCGCTGTCTCTTGCCGCTCTTGTGGTGTCGATGTATCAAACTCTTTTACGGTCGAGGCCAGTAATCCCGTCTCGATTTTAACGAGCGGCGCTTGATTTTGCAGCGAACCTTGTAATTTACCTAGCTGTTGCTCAATCAGTTGTTTTGCCTGCTCGGTGCCCGCAAACAACTTCACTGTCAACACACCTTCTTTTCGCTCGAGTTGAACGACGACTTCACCTAGCTGTTCTGGGTATAAACGAATCGACATTCGTGTCGAACCGTCTGCTCCTTTTAAGAACGGGGCTTGTTGGAGTGCTGCTTCGATTCGTTTTGCCAATTGTTCATCGACATTACTTTGCGGAACGAGGGGAGGCATCGTAACGGTACGATCGCTTTTCACGAACAGTGTCGATGAAAAGGCGAGCGGTAACGCCGTCCCTTCCGAATCAACTGTTCCTTTCAACGGCTCACTACGCGTCAAGCCTTCGCCTAACTTCATCGAAGCCGGTAAGGTTTGAGCCATGGCGACTTGTCGTGTCACCGGAAGAACCGTCTGCACGACCCTCCCCGTCTTCAATTCACCTTCCGCTGTCTTAACACCTTTTCCGACGGGCATATCTTCTACTGGTTGCAGTTGACCTGCTACCGGTTTTGTAACACCAAGAATCGACACGATTGTCGCCGTAATCAATTGACCGACGGACGCCGGTAATTGTTGCAACATCGCCGTCGCTTGTTCCGCATCTCCTTCTTGGATCGTTTTTACGAGTTGTACGAGCTCCGTCATTCCTTTTGGATCCTGCTCTAGTGCTTCTAATTGCGGATGATCCAGTAAAAGCAAGGCTTGTTCGGGTTGTGCTGTGAGCATCTTCACCAGCTGACCTTCATTTAATTGTGGCATCGTCGTGCTAGGGACGGTGTTCTCAGGCAGAAGACTCGGTTCTGGCGTCGTGAACAGTTGTAGCAAAGAAGCAAAACTCCCCATGCCTTCAGCCGAAGGAGCACTTTGGCCGACTGATTTCGCCGTACCTTTGACTGTTTGATTTTGTTGCACATCTGTCAAATTCATCGTGTTCGCTCACCTCTATTTCGTCGCGAGTAGTTGCGTCAATGCCGCAGCCTTTTTCGCATCCATTTTTGCGATGATGGCTGCTTGTTGTTCCGCATCGATAGTCTCGATGATAGGAACGACCTCTGTCGGACTGAGTTCATTTAAGATTGTCGCTGCTTCCTTAGGCGACATCTCTGCATAAACATCGGTCACACTTGCCGTTTTTGTTGTCTTCTTGTCTTCCTCGGTTGTTTTATCCGGGGAAGGCGTTTGTTTTAATTGATCGCGCTCCGCGATTAATCGCGTAATCTCTTGTTCTTTCACTTTGAGTGTATCCGCTTGTTCCGTCGCTTCATTTCGCAATTTTTTAATTTCTTGATTCGCTATTTTTAATCGACTTTCTAAATCAGACGTTTCCTTACCAGGCGTTCCCGTCGTTTGTTTCGACGTTTCCTCTGTCGAAAACGGGAGTGCAAGCATCGGACGACCGTTAGCATAATTGAGCACGAGATAGGCTGTACCTAAGATTAAGATCAAGGGAATGATCAACAACGGTAAAATCCATTGTTTCGATGATTTTGAATTACTTATGATGTCCGCCCTCTTCCAAACTGTAACAGTGCCAGTTCATCTAATTGATTTTGTTCGAGTAGTGCATTGATTTGCCGTGCTTCTTCTAGTTGATTCGCCTGAAGACGCGTGAACTTCTTTTCCTCAATCATCGCTTCTTTTAAATCGACTTGTGCGCGTTCATACTGATTTTTTGCTTGAGTGACATATAATTGTTGACGTTCGATTTGCTGTTTGACGACGTCACGCGCACGTTCACGGTATTGAGAAGCAAGTAATTCGACGGTACCCGTCTCATTTTGTGCCTTCAAAAATGTTTCGTAACGAACGAGCAGGTGATACAACTTTTCGACTTCAATCTCGTAGCGTTTCTTTTTTTCAGCCGTTTGTTTCGATACACGATCTTTCTCCGCCTCGGCTAAAGGAATGATTCGCTCATATATTGTTTTCATGCCTTTTCCTCCTTAGCGAATCGTCGTGATTAAACGGTTCATGGCTTCTTCAAATTGACTTCCTTCTTCAACACGTTGCTTCAAAAAGCCGATTAATTCCGGATATTTTTCGACGGCACGATCGATTTCAGGGTTTGTCCCACTTTTATATGCACCGATATTGATCAAGTCTTCTGCATCTAAGTATGTCGAGAGCAATTGCCGAAAGACGATCGCACTGTCTTTATGTTCCGTCGATGTGATTTGATTCATAACCCGGCTAATCGAACGTAAAACATGAATCGCCGGATACTGCCCTTTGTTCGCCAAACTTCGATCAAGGACAAAGTGACCATCTAAAATCCCGCGGACTGCATCCGCAATCGGTTCGTTCATGTCGTCTCCATCGACGAGTACGGTATAAAAAGCTGTAATCGACCCGGCTGTCGTCTTTCCGCTTCGTTCGAGTAACTGAGGTAGTAGAGCGAATACACTCGGCGTGTATCCTTTTGAAGCAGGCGGTTCTCCTGTCGCTAGACCGATTTCACGTTGCGCCATCGCGAACCGCGTAACGGAGTCCATCATCAAGACGACATTCTTACCTTGATCCCGAAAGTATTCTGCGATTGCTGTCGCCGTATAGGCTCCTTTTAAACGGACAAGCGGTGGTTGGTCACTCGTCGCGACGACGATGATGGAACGCTTCATCCCTTCTTCGCCCAACTCCGCTTCGATGAACTCTTTCACTTCCCGCCCTCGCTCTCCAATCAAGGCGATCACATTGATGTCAGCAGTCGAACGTTTTGCAATCATTCCGAGCAGTGTTGATTTCCCGACACCAGACCCGGCAAACAAACCGACGCGTTGCCCTTGACCGACTGTCAACAGACCATCAATGGCGCGGATACCTGTCGACAACACTTCATTGATACGTGGTCGTTCAAGTGGACTCGGTGGTTTTCGCACGATTGATGTTGTCCGGAGGTGAGTCAACTCCTCACCATCAAGTGCTCGACCTAATCCATCTAATACTTTCCCGATCAGTTCCTCACCGACGGGTACGTGAAGTGGTTTTCCTGTTGCGATGACGATTGATCCTGGTGCAATTGCTGTCGTTTCACCGTAAGGCATCAATAAGACGTGCCCTTCTCGGAAGCCGACAACCTCTGCTTCGATTTCTTGACCTCGGTGCAGTTGAATCAAACACCGTTCCCCGATTGCGACTGCCGTCGGTCCTCGTGATTCAATCATTAAACCGATTACTTGCACGACTTTACCGGAATGCCGGACTAAGTCATCCGTCCGAATATCTCGAACGGCCGCTTGCAACTGCTTCACGTTATACATCTTGTAGCACCTCAGTCACCTGGTTAATCAATGCCTCATAACTAGAAGTAAGCCCGCCCGTAATCGCTCCATTTTCTGAATCGATACGGAAATCGCGAGGCGCGAGTTCCGGATCAATTCGTAAGCTGATTGTCGCAGCACCACCTAAAATCGTATGTAGACGTTCATTCAGTAATACAACCCGTTCAAAATCTTCTGCAGACGTGTAAACAATGATCTTTTCACGGTCACGGAACTGAATAATCAATTGGTGAATCGATTGATAGAGTGCTTCCTCATCTGTATCATGTAATTTTTCTAAAAAATGATGGGTCACTTGCAGTGACAATACACATAATTCATCTTCCATCGCTAACAAGCGGTCCGTCTGCATCTGCTCAAGACGCATTGCAAATTGATTCGTTTCCTCGAGTTTTCGTGCATAAGCGTCTAGTCCGTCTTGCTGCCCTCGCTCATAACCCGCTTGATAGCCTTGTTCCTTCGCTTCCTGTAAAGCCATTTCACGTTCCTGTTCAAAAGCCTGTCGACGCGCTTCTTCTTGTTGACGCATCAGCTGAAGTTGCTCGTCGAGCTCATTTTGACCTTTTGCCATCAACGCCTCATAAGAAATACTCGGCTCGGCATCCCGTTCAATCGCTCGCTCTTCTTGATGAAGAATTGTGCGCTGATGACCTTCGATGACAATTTGTCGTTTAATGACGTTAGACAACGATATCATCTCCTCCACCACGTGCGACGACGATTTCACCCATATCCTCTAGGCGACGAATGATTCCAACGATTCGGCTTTGAGCTTCTTCGACATCGCGCAATCTGACGGGTCCCATGAATTCCATATCTTCTTTGAACGATTCGACCATTCGCTGAGACATGTTTCGGTACACCATTTCTTTGACATCGTCCGACGAGACTTTAAGCGCAAGCAACAAATCTTCGTTTGAAACTTCGCGGATGATTCGTTGGATTGCTCGTGCATCGAGTGTGACAATATCTTCGAAGACAAACATTCGTTTTTTGATTTCTTCGGCGAGTTCCGGATCCTGAATTTCGAGCGTATCGAGGATTGTCCGTTCCGTCGTCCGATCGACACCGTTCAATACTTGAACGACTGCCTCGATACCACCAGACTGCGCATAATCCTGCATACCGGCTTGAGATAAGTTCCGCTCAAGAATCTGTTCGACTTCGCTGATGATTTCCGGGTTCATTCGGTCCATCGTTGCAATTCGTCGTGCTACATCCGATTGCGCCTCAGCTGGAAGCTCCGAAAGAATCTGACCGGACTTTCCCGGGTCGAGATGTGCCAAGACGAGTGCAATCGTCTGTGGATGTTCGTTTTGAATGAAGTTCAGTAATTGCTTCGGATCTGCTTTACGGGCAAACTCGAACGGCCGGACTTGCAAGGTCGAAGTTAATCGATGAATCAATTCCATCGCTTTTTCTTCACCTAATGCTTTTTCAAGCACATTTTTCGCAAAGCCGATACCACCTTGCGTAATGTAGTTTTGCGCCGTTGCCAACTCATGAAATTCTTCGAGTACTTCTAGTTTTTCTTCAGGATCAATTCGTTTCATGCTCGAAATTTGGAGTGTCAACCATTCCATTTCTTCTTCAGTCAAATGTTTGTAGACGTTCGCCGCCACTTCTGGACCTAACGAAATCATCAAGATCGCTGCTTTCTCACGACTATTCATATCTAGTTTCTTCATCTCATCAATCCTCCGCTAACCATGTGCGTAATAACTTCGCAAATTCATCTGGATTTGAGGATGCTAATTTTTCAAGCTGTTTCCGTTTGACTGCTCCGCCACTCGTATCTTCTGTCGATAGTTCTGGAATCTCTGTTTCGATTGGTGTCCATTCTTCTAACTCTTCGACTTCCGTCGTACGACGTCGTCGCATCATCATGAAGATGGCGCCGATGACGATCAGTGCTGCTGCACCAAGCGCGAACCAAACCCACATCGGCGTGACTGTAGTCGTCGCTTTTTGTGTTGGTGTTTCAGCGAACGGTCGGGACATGACGACGACCTTGTTCGTCAATTCGGCATCCGTCAACGTCGCTTTTGCATCCGTTTTCGTGATGGACGTCCGAATAATCGAGTAGAGCATCGTTTGAAGGTCCGTTTGAAGTTGCGGATCGATTTGAGCTTGACCTTTTGGTGGTTCAACGATGACTTGAATACCTAAATCACGTATTTCATAAGGTGCTCCCGTAATCTGTTTCGTAATCCGGTTTACTTCATAATTGATGATATCGTGCGTTTTCTCACTCGTATCACCTGTCGTTCCTGTACCGGCCGGGAAGTTGATGGTCTCATTTTCACCAGTACCGGCTGTTCCTTCATTCGCTGCACCCGTGTAGGCTTCGGCAACCTTTTCTGCCGAAGTTACAATCCCCTCGATTTTATCAGGGTCAACGGGTTCGACTAGTTTTTGTTCTTCTTGGCGCTGTGTGACATCGACGTCTGCCGTGACTGACACAAGCGCTTTTTGTGGTCCGAGAACGACGGATAACATTTGCTGGATTTGTTTTCGTAAATCATTTTCCGTTGTTTTCTTTAATTGCATCGGATCTGCGCCCCCAGCCGTCTGTGTTCCCTGGCCCGGTTCGTAGTACGTAAAGTACTGATCCATGATTGTAATATTTTCTTCTTTCAAATTAGGAATACTTTTTGCGATTAAGTGGTAAAGACCTTGTACAGTCTGTTGATTCAAATCACTCCCAGCGCTTGACGTTAACACAACCGATACGGTTGACGTCTCTTCGGCGTCTGATAAAAAGACGCTTTTTTCAGGAAGTGTAATCATTACCTTCGCTGCATCAATCCCGTTTACTTGAGTAATCAAGTTCTCAAGTTCAGTCTGCATCGTATCGCGCTCTAAAATATTCATTTCCTTGTCAGTCGTACCAAATCCAGCATTTTCACTAAAGAATGAATAATCGATTTGACCGGACTTCGGTATGCCAGCAGTAGCCAACTCTACTTTCAAATTTTCCGCATTCGCCTCCGGCACAAGAATCGTCACTCCGTCTGAAGCTGTCACAACTTCCGAACGAACGCCATCTTCATTTAATTTTTCAGTGACTTGTCCAGCCTCTTGCGGTGATAGTTTTGAATACAAGGGCGTCATTGTCGGTGTCGACAACCAAATGATGGCAGCAATAAGAGCCGATAAAATGATTAAGGTAATACCGATGATGGTCGCCTTTTTTGTGAGTGACCATTCGTTCCATGTCGTGTTGATTGCGCTAAAACGCGCCTTTAGCCGTTCGTTCATCAAACATCTCCCACGCTTTCCTTAGCAGTCACAGTTGCATACGCATCATTTCTTGGTATGCCTCAATCCCCTTATTCCGGACTTCAATGGCGAGTTGCATAGAAAGCGATGCTTCTTCTGTTTTAATCATGATGTTATGTAGATCTGTTGTCTTCCCTGTCGCAAGGTCCACACGTGCTTGTGAGGATGCTTGTTGCGCGTCGTTCAAGCCGTTAATAGCTTGGCTTAGCACATCGCTAAAATCTCCTGGGGACGCCTTAGCGACTGATTGTGATGGTAAGACCATTTGTTGCATCCCTTGAATAGGTTGAATTGCCATGATGTCATCTCCTCGTTATTTACCGATTTCCATCGCTTTTACTAACATCGCCTTTGTCGCATTCAGCGCCGTGACGTTTGCTTCATACGAGCGGGTCGCGCCCATCATATCGACCATTTCCTTCAATAAATCCACGTTCGGCATTTTTACATAGCCAAGTTCGTCTGCATCTGGGTGGTTTGGATTGTACTCTAATTTAAACGGCTCTTGATCCTTCCGGATTTCACTGACTGTGACGCCGTTACCTGTTTCTTTTAATACGGCTAATTTTCGTGCATACGGTTGCCATTCTCCATTCACGAGTTCGCCTCGTGTCGTTTGAGCATTGGCGATGTTTGCTGATACCGTATCGAGTCGGAGCCGCTGCGCTGTTAATCCTGTAGCGGATGTATGAAATCCTGAGAACATCGTCATCTTTATCGCCCTCCTCGAATAACAGATTGAATGCCAGAGAATTTACGATTCAATTGTTCGACTAGCGCTTCATATTCAATTTGATTGCGTGATAATTCAGACATCTCAAGGTCAATATCGACGCCATTTCCATCATTTCGCATCGATGTGCTTTGTTCGACGATCGTTCCTGAAGTATTAATCGTCGCATGTCGTTGTAAACTCATTTTCATCTCTGAATTCAATACATCACCAAAAACGAGGCGTTTTGCTTTGTATCCGGGTGTATCCACATTCGCAATATTCGTTGAGATTACTTTTTGAGCTGCAACCGTCCGATTGACGGCTTGTGTCATGAGTGAATAATCTGAGCCTAACCAATTCATCCCTTAACCTCCACTTGATTTTATATCGAGTATTTAGTTTTTTTGTAATCATTAGTAACACTTCTGAAATAATTGAAACAAATAGGTCAATGTTTGGAAAGAACTTTTTTGAAAATCAGGGTAATGAGATGTTAAATTCCTGTTTTTTATTACCTTTTCTTATAAAAATGATAAATAATACCTATATAAGAAAAGAAGACCTAGTATTTACTAGGTCTTCTTGATCGATTCCAGTTTTCGTTGTTTAGTTTGATTTAATCCGTTCTAATTCATAGAGGAAATTATCGTTTAAGATTTTGATATACGTCCCTTTCATACCGAGTGAACGCGATTCGATGACACCCGCACTTTCAAGCTTGCGCAGTGCATTGACGATGACGGAACGTGTAATCCCGACACGGTCTGCAATTTTTGATGCGACGAGTAATCCTTCATTGCCGTCGAGTTCTTCAAAAATATGCTCGATTGCTTCAAGCTCTGAATATGATAACGAGTTGATTGCCATTTGGACGACAGCTTTTTTACGTGCTTTATCCTCAGCTTCATGTGCCTTCTCTCGAAGAATCTCCATACCGACTACCGTCGCTCCATATTCAGCTAGGACGAGATCTTCTTCGTCGAAATCATCGACCATTCGTCCGAGGACGAGTGTCCCTAAGCGTTCGCCGCCTCCGATGATTGGAACGATTGTTGTTTTAGATGATTCGAACGTATCACGATTATCAATCGGGAATGCCGTATGTTCACTATCAATCGTAATATTCGCTGTCGTTTCCATGACGTTAAATAAACGTTTTGTGTAGTCTTCTGGGAATTGACGTTCTTCGAGGAATCCACGGATTCGTGCATTCTCAATTTGTTGCTTGATGGCAATACCGAGTAATTTCCCACGGCGGCTAACGATGAATGTATTCGACTCCATGACTTCACTTAACCGTTCCGCCATAATTTTAAAGTCTACATGTGTACTAGCTTCCTGTTGTAACATCGTATTAAGCTTTCGTGTTTTTGCCAATAAATTCATGATTTTCTTCCTCCACTTATAAGATGAACTGACTTAAGTCACGATCATCTGCTACTTTTCCAACTCGGTCCATTACATATTGTGGTGTGATCGTAACATCCGACTCTGGCATATCTGCCGCTTCAAAGGATAGTTCCTCTAACACCCGTTCCATGATTGTATATAAACGTCGTGCACCGATATTATCAGTTTCATCATTGACCTGAGCAGCAATCCGCGCGATTTGACGAATCGCATCCTCGGTAAAGGTGACGTGGACCTGTTCTGCTCCAAGCAACGCTTTGTATTGTTTCAGTAACGCTTGATTCGGTTCTGTCAAAATCTTGACGAAGTCTTCTTCCGTTAAACTATCCAACTCGACTCGAATCGGGAAACGTCCTTGTAACTCTGGAATGAGATCAGACGGCTTCGCCATATGGAACGCTCCTGCGGCGATAAACAACATATGGTCCGTTTTGACCGAGCCGTATTTCGTCACGACGGTCGAGCCTTCGACGATTGGTAAGATATCTCGCTGGACACCTTCGCGTGAAACGCCGGCGCTATCTTGACCTTTCGTTGCAATTTTATCGATTTCATCGACGAAGATGATCCCCATCTGCTCCGCACGTCGAACGGCTTCGTCATGGACTTCGTTTAAGTCAAGTAAACGTTCCGCTTCTTCAGCAGTCAAAATCGGTCGTGCTTCTTTGACGGTCAGTTGTCTTTTTTTCGTTTTCTTCGGCATGACTTGACCTAGCATATCTTGTAAGTTTGATAAGCCTTCCATCCCTTGTTGTCCCGAAAATAAATCCATTTGGCGCTCTTCGACGTCGACATCAATCATGCGGTCTTCTAGTTGACCACTGATTAATTGTTGACGAATGACTGAGCGGTCCGCCGTATCATTCGCTGTTTCTTGTTCAGGTTGTGCTTGATTACCACCAAACAACATTTCGAATGGATTACTTCCACCACCAAGACCCGACGTCGATTTTTTCCCGACTAACGCATCCACGATCCGTTCGTTCGCAACGGCTTCTGCTCGATCTTTTAAGGCTTCTTTCTTCTCATCTTTGACAAGTCGGAGTGAAGCTTCGACTAAATCACGAACCATTGATTCAACGTCACGACCGACGTATCCGACTTCTGTGAATTTTGTCGCTTCGATCTTAACGAATGGTGCGCGAACGAGTTTCGCTAGACGTCTTGCGATTTCCGTCTTTCCGACTCCAGTCGGTCCAATCATCAAAATATTTTTAGGTGTTACTTCGTCGCGTAATGCCGGGTCGAGTAATTGGCGACGGTACCGATTACGAAGTGCGATTGCGACGGCGCGTTTCGCATCCGATTGTCCAACGACGTGCTCATCTAATTTGGCTACGATTTGTTTTGGTGTCAATTCATGCATCTGCACTTCCTCCAATCGTCTCTAAAACAATTTGATCATTCGTGAACACGCAGAGCTCTCCGGCTGTTTCAAGAGCGGCTCGTGCGATTTCTTCTGCTGACATCTGTCCAGCGTGACGTGCCAATGCTCGACCAGCAGCAAGCGCGTAATTACCGCCTGAACCGATTGCAAGAATTCCATCATCCGGTTCGATGACTTCACCATTTCCGGAAACGAGCAGTAAATGTGTCCCGTCCATGACGAGTAGCAATGCTTCGAGTTGACGTAACATTTTGTCGCCGCGCCATTCTTTTGCTAGCTCGACTGCGGCACGTTGGAGATTACCATTATACATCTCTAGCTTCGCTTCAAACTTCTCAAACAGCGTAAAGGCATCTGCTACACTTCCAGCAAATCCTGCAATCACTTTTCCCCCATAAAGGCGTCTTACTTTCTTTGCACTTTTCTTCATGATGACTTGATTACCAAATGTCACCTGACCATCTCCACTCATCGCGGATTGACCATTATGTTGAATCGCAAAAATCGTCGTTGCATGAAACATTCCGTTTCCTCCCTTAGGCACGCGGATGCGCTTGCTGATAAACATGACGCAACCGCTCAGTCGTTACATGAGTATATTGTCCCGTCGTCGATAGAGAGGCATGACCTAAGAGTTCCTGAACCGCCCGAAGGTCCGCCCCTCTCTCTAACAGGTCTGTCGCGAAGCTATGTCGAAGTGCGTGCGGCGTCACATGTTTCGAAAGCAAATGATCGCCTTTTTTTAAGATTTTACGAATACCGTCTGTCGTCAGTCGTCGTCCCGATTTCGAAACGAACACAGCCTGTTCCTTTTCATCTTTTCCTCGACGCTCTTGCAAGTAAACCTGCAACGTCCGTCTAGCGAAAGAACCAATCGGCGTGATGCGTTCCTTACGACCTTTTCCATATACATGGACATACTCTAAGTCTTGATCTAAATCTTGAAGATTTAGTCCTGCCAACTCACTGACACGCATCCCGGTCGCATAGAGCAGTTCAATCATTGCGACATTTCGGTTGCCTAGTGTATCTTCCGTTCGAAAGGCTTCTAAAAATCGTTCGTATTCAGATGGAACTAAAAAGGTCGGTAACGATTGGGCACGTTTGGGCGCTTTCAATCCTTCAAACGGGTTGACTGCATCCGTGTCGCGCGTCAAAAAGCGACCAAATTGCTTCAAGCATGATACTTTTTGGGCAATTGTCGATTTTGAAGCTTGTTGCTCGTAGAGTGCATACAAATAACGCCGTGCAGTTGCCAATTCAATCGATCGTAGTTGATGATCGAGGCAAAAAGCGGCGTATTGTCGAAGGGTTTGATCATATGAGCGACCCGTATTCGGAGATAGTTGACGTTCGATATGCACGTACCGCAAAAAGTCTTTCCGCAGCCGCTCAAACTCTGAGTCTAATCCCATTTCCGAGCCTCCTCCTGACCATGTGTTCTCGAATCGACCTTAGCATAGCACACCGCAAGTAGTCTGACAATAGACCAAAAACCGAAAAAATGACGAAATTATCACGCTTTTATGAAAAATTAAGAAATGGGGGAAAAGTCCGCTGTTTCTGCGGCTTTTCCCCCATCCTCTTTACATATCGGTAAAGTCTTTGATGGCTTCTAACGCTCGTTCTGCGAGGAGCGCATATTTCTCAGGTTTCTTCATTCGGACTGGATGACCGACGAGCCCTGGCACAAGTCCAAAGTTCGCGTTCATCGGTTGGAAGTTCTTTCCTTCCGTCGTCGTGATGTAGTGCGCCATCGCCCCCATCATCGTCTCTTTCGGGAACGCGATTGGTTCTACTTCATTCACTAACCGTGCCGCATTGATCCCTGCCGTCAAACCGGATGCTGCTGACTCGACATATCCTTCGACCCCTGTCATTTGACCAGCAAAGAATAAATCATGTCGTGTCCGTGTTTGATACGTCGCTTGCAATAAGTTCGGTGAATTGACGAACGTATTCCGGTGCATGACACCATATCGGACGATTTCGGCATTTTCTAAACCAGGAATCAAACGGATGATCCGCTTTTGCTCGCCCCACTTCAAGTGCGTTTGGAAACCGACGAGGTTGAAGAGTGTTCCAGCCGAGTTATCTTGACGAAGCTGAACGACTGCGTAAGGACGTTCGCCTGTTTTCGGGTCTTCAAGACCGACCGGTTTCATTGGTCCGAACAACAATGTTTTTGGTCCGCGTGAAGCGAGTACTTCAAATGGCATACAGCCCTCGAAGTAAATTTCTTTTTCAAATTCTTTCAGCGGAACGACTTCTGCCGCAATCAGCTCATTATGGAAATGCGTAAACTCTTCTTTTGTCATCGGACAGTTCAAGTACGCGGCTTCTCCTTTATCGTAGCGTGACTTGAGGTAGACCTTGTCTCGATCAATCGTATCCCCATCGAGAATCGGTGCTGCCGCATCGAAGAAATACAGATAATCTTCTCCCGTGAACTGTTTGAGTGATTCAGATAACGCAGCACTCGTAAGTGGTCCAGTTGCAACGATCGTCGGACCACCCGGAATCGCTTCAAGCTCTTCATGATGGACCGTGACGTTCGGATGATTCTTCAGTGTTTCTGTCACATAGCCTGCGAAGTCATGCCGATCGACAGCGAGTGCGCCCCCTGCAGGGACACTCGCTAAATCAGCCGCTTTCATGATGAGAGAGTCTAATTGACGCATCTCTTCTTTTAATACACCAACTGCATTCGTCAATTGATTCGCACGTAAGGAATTCGAACAGACGAGCTCTGCAAATTGATCGGTATGGTGGGCAGGGGTCTGCTTCACCGGTCGCATTTCATATAAATCTACTTGGACGCCTCGCTTCGCAAGCTGCCATGCTGCTTCAGAACCTGCGAGCCCGGCGCCAATTACCGTTACTCGTTTCAACGGTCACTCCTCCTCTTGCTCTTGATCGATGCGCGTTTCATGATGTCCACAAGATGTACATTCTACTTTTACACCGTTCTTGATTTTCTTTTGTACCATCATACTGCTACAGACGGGACACGGCTCTTCGACCGGCTTATCCCATGAGACGAATTCGCACTCTGGATAATTTGAACACCCATAGAACAACCGGCCTTTTTTACTACGACGTTCGACGATGTCCCCTGTACCACATGTCGGACACTTGACCCCAATCTCGACTTGGATCGGCTTCGTGTTTCGGCATTCCGGGAAGTTTGAGCACGCCATGAACTTGCCGTACCGACCCATCTTGATGACCATCGCATGACCGCATACTTCGCAATCTTCTCCGGCTGGTTCATCTTTGATTTCAATTTTCTCGATTTCTGCTTCCGCCCGCGTCAAACGTTTCGCGAATGATTTATAAATCGGATCGACGACTTCCGTCCACTGCATGTCGCCTTTTTCAATCGCATCAAGCAACGCTTCCATGTCTGCCGTGAATTGAACCGTGATGAATTCTTGGAAATAATCACTAATCATATCAATGACGAGCTCTCCGAGTTCAGTCGGTAAGAATTTCTTTTCTTCGAGCGTCACGTACCCTCGTTTTTGAATCGTGTCGAGTGTTGGAGCGTATGTCGACGGACGACCAATCCCGAGTTCTTCCATCGCTCGTACTAAACGTGCCTCTGTATAGCGTGGCGGTGGCTGCGTGAAGTGTTGTTTCGGGTCAATCGATTCCTGTTGCAAGACTTCACCGTCTTCGAGTGGTGGTAAGAGTCCTTCTTTGACGTCCGTCACTGCTTCATCATCTGTATCCTCGATGTAGACTTTCATGAAACCAGGGAACTTGACGGTCGAACCGTTCGCCCGGAACATGACATCATTCGAATTCAAATCAACTTTGACCGTGTCTAAAATCGCCGGTGCCATTTGACTGGCGACGAATCGTTCCCAAATGAGTTTATACAGTCGGAACTGGTCTCGCGACAAATACGATTTAACGAGTTGTGGGTCACGCATCGTTGACGTCGGACGAACTGCTTCGTGCGCATCCTGTGAATTGGCCGCTTTTTTCTCTTTACGTTTTTCACTGGCGATGTATTCTTTTCCGTACGCATTTTCGATGAAACCATGCGCTTCGAGGTTCGCTGTTTCAGACGTTCGTGTCGAATCGGTACGCATATACGTAATCAAACCGATTGTCCCTTCTTTCCCTAACTCGATTCCCTCGTAGAGTTGTTGGGCAATCATCATCGTTTTCTTCGCCCGGAAATTAAGCTTACGTGCCGCTTCTTGCTGGAGCGAACTTGTTGTAAACGGTAACGCTGGATTACGTTTGCGTTCTTTCTTCGTTACCGAGTCGACCGTAAAGGATTCTGAAAGTTTTGCCAACACCTCGTTGACATCTTCTTCAGAATGGAGTTCACGTTTTTTACCGTCGACGCCATAAAAGTTTGCTTCGAGTTTTTCACCGTTCGCATCAAGCTCAAGTTTAATCGTCCAGTACTCTTCTGGTAAAAAGGCATTGATTTCTTGTTCCCGATCAATAATCATCTTCACGGCAACCGATTGAACACGCCCCGCAGACAATCCTTTTTTAATTTTCTTCCAAAGTAACGGACTCATGCTGTACCCAACAAGACGGTCCAAAATACGCCGCGCTTGTTGCGCGTCGACAAGATCATAGTTGATCTTGCGGGGTTTCTTGAACGAATCCTTGATGGCGTCTTTTGTGATTTCATTGAAGACGACCCGACACTCTGTCGATTCATCGACACCGAGGGCTTTCGCTAAATGCCAAGCGATCGCTTCCCCTTCACGGTCAGGGTCGGCCGCGAGATAGATTTTTTGTGCTTTTTTAGCAGCAGTTTTCAATTCTTTCAAGACCGGACCTTTACCACGAATCGTAATATATTTTGGTTCATAGTCATGTTCGACGTCGACACCCATTTGGCTTTTTGGCAAATCGATGACATGCCCCATCGATGCTTTCACGGTATAGTTCGAACCGAGATAACGTTTGATGGTTTTTGCCTTTGCAGGTGATTCGACGATTACTAAATATTTTGCCATTGCAATCGCTCCCTATTAGAGGCGTACTCGTATTTTAATCTCACTTATCATAGTAGTCTCGATTCCCATTTGTCAACGTCCATCAAGATACTTTTTGAAACTTCTTCCGGATTCAGGAGCGGAATCGCCCCTTCCGCAATCAATTGATTCGTTCCACAAAACATTTTTTCAGTCGGACAACCCGGCAAGCAATAGACGTCTTTCCCTTGGTCGAGAGCGTGTCCTGCCGTGTTCATCGTTCCGCTTTTCAACGCTGCTTCGACGATGACGAGGGCTGATGATAATCCAGCAATGATGCGATTACGTTCTAAAAATTGGAATTTTTGAATGGGGGTCTCGGGAGGGTACTCGGAGAGCAACAAACCAGCTTGTGCGATGCGATTAAAGAGGGCCGCGTGTTGCTTCGGATAAAGAGAATCGAGTCCTGTTGCCATGACGGCGATGGTTGGTTGGTCATACTTCAAGGAAAGGCGATGGACGAGGGAATCAATCCCGTAAGCTCCACCAGAGACAGTGACGAAAGGGGAATTAAAAAACGGGCGTAAGAACGATAGACGTTCTTTATGGGACGGGGATGGGGTTCGGCTACCGATGATGCTGATTAAAGGGTGACGCAGAAGCGACGGGTCACCTACGTAATACAGACCGTAAATCGGTCGTGGTATGTGTAGTAACTGTTGCGGGAACTCGGGATCGGTCGGGACAAGTAACTGAGACGGGAGGTGTTCGAGCGAAAGAGCTGCTTGATATCGCTTTTTACTCTCGGCATTTGTCGGAAGATCAGCGACCGATAAAATACCGTATTGTTCTACTAAGGCGACGATTGGATAAGGAACACGACAGGCTGCAAATCGGACATACCATTCTCGCTCCATTAACATACACTCCTTTTATATAGAAGAAAGCCGTCCTGAATCTTCAGGACAGCTCTCGACGTTTTTATTTGACCGTTGAACCCGTGACACATTGATCGTAGATACCAGCATCTTTGATGACACGAATTAACGTTTCACCAATGACTGCCGGAGAGTCTGCGACTTCGATACCATTTGCACGAAGTGTCTTGATTTTTTCCGATGCCGTACCTTTACCACCTGAGATGATGGCACCCGCATGACCCATACGTTTTCCCTCAGGAGCAGTTTGTCCACCGATGAATCCGATGACCGGCTTCGTCATGTTGGCTTTGACCCACTCAGCCGCTTCTTCTTCTGCCGTACCACCGATTTCACCAAGCATGATGACCGCTTTTGTTTCAGGATCTTCATTGAACGCTTTGAGCGTGTCGATGAAGTCTGTCCCATTGACAGGATCACCACCGATACCGACAGCAGTCGATTGACCGATTCCAGCCGTCGTCAATTGGTGCACCGCTTCATACGTCAATGTCCCAGAACGTGAAACGATTCCGACATGACCTGGTGTGTGGATGTAACCAGGCATGATGCCAAGTTTCGCGACACCCGGTGTGATAACGCCAGGACAGTTCGGACCAATCAAACGAACTGGTTTTCCGTCAAGATAACGTTTTACTTTTACCATATCAAGAACTGGAATTCCTTCTGTGATACAGATGATGAGAGCGATGTCTGAATCCGCTGCTTCCATGATTGCATCCGCAGCGAATGCTGGTGGTACATAGATAATCGATGCATTTGCCCCTGTTTTAGCGACTGCTTGCGCAACCGTATCAAAGACAGGCACGCCACCGAGCACTTCTGTTCCGCCTTTACCTGGTGTAACACCACCGACGAGGTTCGTTCCGTAATCAATCATTTGTTCACCGTGGAACATCCCTTGATTACCTGTAATTCCTTGAATGATCACTTTTGTTGATTCGTTTACCCAAATACTCATCCTTAGCTCCCCCTTACTTCACGAGCGCAGCGATTTTTTCTGCGCCGTCTGCCATTGATGTAGCTGCTGTAATCGCTAGACCTGAATCTTTGAGAATTTGTTTCCCTGCGTCAACATTTGTTCCTTCAAGACGAACGACGAGTGGTAACTCTAAGCCGACTTCTTTTGTTGCTGCAACGATCCCTTCCGCGATGACATCACACTTCATGATGCCGCCGAAGATGTTGACAAAAATTCCTTTGACGTTATCATCTGAGAGAATCAATTTGAACGCTTCCGTTACTTTCTCTTTCGTCGCGCCGCCACCTACATCGAGGAAGTTGGCCGGATCGCCACTGAAGTGTTTGATGATGTCCATGGTTGCCATCGCAAGACCTGCGCCATTAACGAGACAGCCGATATTCCCATCAAGCGCGATGTAGTTCAAATCGCTTTTTGAAGCTTCGACTTCACGTGGATCTTCTTCCGTTTCATCACGGAGTGCGACGATGTCCGCATGACGATACAACGCATTCGAATCGAAGTTCAACTTCGCGTCAAGTGCAACGACATCACCGTCTTTTGTTGTAACGAGTGGATTGATTTCAGCGATTGAGCAATCCTTTTCAACGAAGAACGTGTAGAGTTTCGTCACCATACCAACGAATTTGTTAACGAGTTTAACGGGTACACCCATTGCGAACGCTAATTTACGTGCTTGGAAAGCTTGAAGTCCGACTGCTGGATCAACGATTTCCTTGATGATTTTTTCAGGAGTCGCTTCTGCCACTTCTTCAATGTCCATTCCGCCTTCACTTGAACCCATGATGACGACACGACCTGTCACACGATCAAGGACAATCCCGAGATAGTATTCCTTATCGATCGCACAACCTTCTTCGACGAGAAGACGTTGAACGACTTTACCTTCTGGTCCTGTTTGATGCGTGACGAGCGTTTTGCCGAGTAACTCCGTCGCGAATTCTTTTACTTCTTCTTGCGATTTTGCTAGTTTGACACCACCGGCTTTACCGCGTCCCCCTGCGTGAATCTGTGCTTTGACAACTTTAATTGGGCCTGACAATTGTTCTGCTGCATCGACAGCCTCTTCGACCGTAAATGCTGCGATTCCGTTCGGTACAGGTACACCGTATGAACGAAGTAACTCTTTTGCCTGATATTCATGTACATTCATGAAAAAATCCCCCTTAACCCCTTTAGTTTCGGCTCTTTCATTGTAGTTAAAATTGGAAGCGCTGTCTATCGTTATCGACCGAAAGCATTTATTTTTTCGTGATTCCCTCATGATCGAGCTGATACAAAAAGGCAAACAGCTCGGCGATGACCCCGTATAACTCCGGCGGAACTTGCTCAGATACCTCGATTGCATCAAGTAATGTTACCAATGTCTGATCTTGCCGAATCGGAATGTTGTGTCGGATCGCTTCTTCTAAAATCCGCTCGGCGACGATTTCGGAACCTTTGGCGACGACTTTTGGAGCTGCCATTTGTTCTTCATAAGATAAAGCAATCGCTTTTTTCATGCTTGATAATCCACCCTTCCACTCCGACGTGTCAAATCGATAGGCACCCGCTCTTTCGTTTGTTCGACCAATTCAAAACGAATCAACTCATATCCCTGCTCCTTTAAGCGTTGTTCCATCATCGGTTGATAAGCGTCCATGAATGCGCTAATCCGTTGATCCGGATGAAAGACGGAAACAGCCATCTTTCGATCAGTGATTAATAAGTCAATCGCAATTTCGCCCAACTGAGGCAGTTTGAGATAAAAAGCGATTCGGGCATGGTCCGGATTGAATTCTTTTTTGTCGAACGGTGCTTCCATCGTCACATCGACATCTTCAAAGGGACCAAACTGTGGTAGTTGCAACATAAAGATGCCGCGTCCCGGTTCATTCGTCGCTTGAACGAGTTGTTGCGTCAAGATTTGATCACTCGTCTTTCGGTCAAGGGACCCTTGCCCATCTGCCTCTGCAGTACGCGCTAACTGAATGAGCTCAACAATTGTCTGTTTGAGTACTTGACCCGATCCTTCCATCGCGCGTTGGCCAAGTTGTTGTAACAGCGCACGTGTCGTCTGCGGTACTCCCTCTGACGCTGGTCGCAAGAGACTTTCAAGCATCGAAGGCAGGATTTGTTTCGCCGCAGTTTGTGGAGCTTCCGATAAAATCTTCAGCACCGGTTGCCCTTCCGTGCTCGTCACGACGAATCGGTACGACATTCCTTCTTTTAAATCAGCCGTTGTTCCAGCCGTTAGGACCCGTTGTCCGACTTGCAACTCCATTAACCCGTCCGGCAATAATTTCAATACTTTCCCGACGACATTTGCCCCTTCGCGTAACGGCATGTTGGCTTGATCAATAATCTTAAAGGGAAGTAAGGCCCGATGTTCGATTTGCACACGCATTCACCTCCTAGAGTCGATCAAGAACCGGTTTGAACGTTTTGCGATGAATCGGTGTCACACCGTATGTATCGAGTGCCTGCAAATGCTGTGCTGTCCCGTACCCTGCATGTTGCTCAAACCCGTATCCCGGATACTGTTTCGCATAGTCCTCCATCATCGCATCACGCGTTTCCTTCGCAATGACGCTCGCCGCTGCGATTGAGATGCTACGCGCATCCCCTTTAATCAGTGACGTTTGAGGTAGATTGAGATCAAGCTCCATCGCATCGACGAGCAATGCCTCGGCAGACACGCCATTCACCGCTTGTAACATCGCCTGTTTCGAGGCTTGGTAAATATTGATCCGGTCAATTTCTGCTGGTTCGATGATGCCGATGGCGACCTCTGCGACTTTACGAATATGCTGATACGCCAGTTGCCGTTGTTTTTTTGACATTTGTTTTGAGTCCGTCAACGCGGGGTGATAAAAATCTTTTGGTAAGATGACTGCTGCCGCGACGACAGGTCCAGCAAGCGGACCTCGCCCGACCTCATCGACACCAGCAATCTTCTCCCACCCCTGTGCCCGGTAAGCTTCTTCGAACTGCGAGCGTTCAATAAAACTGAGGCGCAATTGTTCTTCGAGATCGAGGCGACGGCTTGTTTGTTTCAATAACAGCCTGATCCCTTTTCGTTCATCATGCATCAGATCCTGTTCGATGGCTGCGAATTGTTCGCGTGAAATCCCTTTGAGACGTTCTCTTAAGTCTTGAATCTTCATCTGACATTCACTCCTATTTCGAAAAAAGCTTGGACCTTCTAGAGAAGGTTCCAAGCTCGTCTTATTCTGCTGTTGTTGCCCATTCTTCGACTGTTTCAAGTGTCACACGTCCGACTTTTTCCGTCCGTAGCTCATGTAACAACATCTCGCTCGTCCGTTCGAAATCGACGTATCCACCTGAATTGAACCCTCGTTTGTTCCCGATTGCTTCTAGTACATCAACGGCTTCACCGGACACATCGTCTAAGCGATAGCGTTCCATCAATTGCTCCGGATAACGCGATTTGAGCTCACGGATGGCAAACAGCGCGATGTCATCGATGTTTAAGATATCATCTTTGATTGCACCTGTTGCTGCTAGACGATAGCCAACCAACTGATCGTCAAACTTCGGCCAGAGAATACCTGGTGTATCGAGCAACTCCATCTCACCCGTCTTCATTTTGATCCATTGCTGACGTTTCGTCACACCCGGGCGGTCACCCGTGATGGCAATGTTTCGTCCGGCAAGGCGATTGATTAATGTTGATTTCCCGACGTTCGGGATGCCGATGATCAACGCTCGAATCGCACTCGGATTTCGTCCCTTTTCACGCATGCGATCATGTTTTTCTTTCATCAGGCGTAATGCACCTTCATGAATTTGTCCAAGACCCTTATTGTGTTTCGCATCGACAGCGATGACATCGACTCCGTCCTTACGAAGGGCCTTCATCCAGCGCTCCGTCAAACGCGCATCAGCCATATCGGCTTTGTTCAAGACGATTAACCGCGGTTTTCCTGCCGTAATTTGCTCGACCATCGGATTGCGACTCGACATCGGGAGACGTGCATCGACCAATTCGATGACGACGTCGATTAATTTTAATTTTTCCTGGACTTCACGACGTGCTTTCGCCATGTGACCAGGGAACCATTGTATCGTCATATATTCCACCTCAACTCATCATATTACTGGACTGCTAACTTCATGTTGTGTGACGCGGTAAGACCTGCTTCAGTTACCGTCACTTCGTTCTCAAGAAACGATCCATCCCTTAGTATACGCAAAAAAAGCCAAGAAAAGAAGTAGTGTCGTGCGGACACTACTCAATTCCTGACCTTGTTCCATCAAACGCACGGTTGATGGAGCTGTTTCTGCTAGACTCACCTTACTACGCGCCCATGATTTTTTAATCAACTGATCGTAAATCACCGAACGGATAAAAGACGAAATTTGTCGTTCCGACGATTTGATCTTCATCGACGAACCCGATGTCACGGCTATCTTTCGAGTTTTGACGGTTGTCCCCCATGACGAATACTTTACCGGCGGGTACTTTCGTTTCGCCGGTCCGTTCTTCTAATGTAAAGTCTTCCGTCAAAGGAACACCATTCATTTGCGCTTTAAATTCTTTTAAATATGGTTCTTCCACTTTTTTATCGTTGATATACAGCATATCATCCTTGTAGTACAGCGTATCGCCTGGGACAGCGATGACACGTTTAATATAGTCACGTGTTTCCGTCGCATGGAAGACGACGATATCGCCACGCTCTGGTTCATTAAAGTAATAGGGAACCTTATTGACGACCATCCGGTCTGAATTGTGCAGTGTCGGCATCATCGACTCGCCGTCCACGATGACCGGGACGAATAGAAACGTTCGGATGATGAACGCAATCACGAGCGCTACGACAAGCGCCTTTACCCAACTAAATAACTCCTTCACGCGTTCCACTCCTTTGATTAAATCTTTAACCTAGACTTAGTATACGCATAAACGATAAAAAAAAGAAGCTTGTCCGAGGACAAGCCACTTTTTCACATGATTAACGACGAACTTCTTTAATACGCGCCGCTTTACCACGAAGGTTACGGAGGTAGTAAAGTTTCGCACGACGGACTTTACCGTAACGAACGACTTCGACTTGTGCAACACGTGGTGAGTGGAGCGGGAAAGCACGCTCTACGCCAACTCCGTAAGAAATCTTACGGACTGTGAAAGTTTCACTGATGCCGCCACCGTGACGTTTGATGACTACGCCTTCGAAAAGCTGGATCCGCTCACGCGTACCCTCGACGACTTTAACGTGTACACGGACTGTATCCCCAGGACGGAACGAAGGGACGTCTGACTTGATTTGTTCTTGTGTAATTTCACGGAACAATTGTTGTGTGTTCATGAATGATTTCTCCTTTTTTCACCAATGTTCTTATCTTCATTTGCTTATTGCATCCAACAGCGGAACATCGTTAATAGGTGGCTTTTGCCACATGTTTTAACTTATCACAATTTCATTCTTTTGACAATCCTGAAATTGACTGGAGGTACTTTAAATCACTTGCGGACAAGTCGGCTGTCTCGAGTAAATCAGGGCGTCGCTCGAGCGTCCGCTTCAAGGCTTGCTGTCTTCGCCACTGCTCGATTTTTGCATGATTCCCGGATAATAAGACGTCCGGTACCCTTGATCCGTTATAGTCGGCAGGACGGGTATAATGGGGGTATTCGAGCAATCCGGTCGAAAATGAATCGTCTTCATGACTGGCCGACTTGCCGAGGACATCAGGTAACAAACGGACGACGGCATCAATCATCGTCATCGCAGCTAATTCCCCTCCCGTCAAAACGAAGTCTCCAAGCGACACCTCGTCCGTCACCAGTTCGTCATGAATCCGTTGATCAAACCCTTCATAATGTCCACATAAGAAAACAAGTTCCGATTCCTGCGCCCATTCTTCTGCTACTGCTTGATCAAAACGCTGCCCTGTCGGTGTCATCGCAACGATGCGACGATTCGCTTTCGGCAAGGCCGCAACAGCGTCAAAAACAGGTTGCGGCGTCAACAACATCCCTGCACCACCCCCGTAAGGAGAATCATCGACACGCCCATGTCGATTCGTCGAATAGTCTCGGAAGTTAATATACTCGAGATGTATCCGCGCATCTTCTTGTGCCCGTCCGACGATTGAATGATCGAGTGCTGTGAACATGTCCGGAAAAAGCGTCAAGACTTTGATGTTCATCCTTCAATCAATCCAGGTAATGGTGTGATTTGAATCCGCTTTTCTTGCACATCGATCGACGCGACGACTTGTTCGATGTACGGAATCAAGACGTCTTTTTTTCCCGGACGTTTAATCGTCCAGACATCGTTTGCTCCGGTCTCTAAGATTTCCGAGACGACCCCGATTTTCTCATCTCCGTCATAGACGTCGCAACCGATGATTTCGTGGTAGTAATATTCATTTTCCGCAAGCTCTTGTAAGACTTCCGGCTGCACGAAAAGTTTCATCCCTTTATACTTTTCGACGTCGTTGATGTGATGCATTCCTTTGAAGGTCACCATGACGAATTGTTTATGTTTCCGGTAACTGCTCACCGTCAGCGGTACATACGTCCCCTCCGTCTCGAGAAATACGTCATTTCCGACTTTAAAGCGTTCTTCCGGAAAATCTGTACTCGCAAGTAATTTCAATTCTCCCTTTAGACCGTGTGTATTCGCGATTTTCGCGACTTCTAACCATTGCATCTTCTTCACTTCCTTCCTTTAAAATCGTCATTCTTCTATTTTTCTGCAACAAAAAGGAGGTAAGCTTTCGCTCACCTCCAAATGTCTTACTTCGCGAGTTTCGCGTTGTGGAATTTCTCCATGATACCAGCTTTTGAGAAGAGGTTACGAACTGTGTCTGATGGTTTAGCACCTTCAGCGAGCCATTTAAGAGCGAGCTCTTCGTTAAGTTTTACTTCTGCTTCTGGTTTAGCAACCGGGTTGTAGTATCCGATTTGCTCGATGAAACGACCATCACGTGGTGCACGTGAGTCTGCTACTACCACACGGTAGAAAGGTGATTTGTTTGCGCCCATGCGCTTAAGACGAATTTTAACTGCCATTCGTAAGTCCCTCCAGATATTAAATAGTTTTTTGGTTTAGTCAAATTGACAACTTCACTAGTATACAACGTTACAGCAAAAGAGAAAAGACTTTTAGAAGAATGGGAGGCCAAAGCCGCCTTTCTTTTTCCCTTTGCCCATTTGGCCGGAGAATTGTTTCATCATCTTCCGCATGTCTTCAAATTGCTTGATCAACCGGTTCACTTCTTGAATGCTACGACCACTGCCGCGCGCAATCCGTTTCCGACGACTCGCATTGAGGATTTCCGGTTCAGTCCGCTCCCGTTTTGTCATCGATTGAATAATCGCTTCGACATAAACAAGTTGCTTCTCATCGATTTGAGCATTTTTCAAGCCCTTCATCTTTCCTTTACCGGCACCCGGAATCATTCCTAACAACTCATCCAAAGGACCCATCTGTTTCACTTGCTGCAACTGCTCGATGAAATCGTCAAACGTGAACGATGCATCGCGCATTTTGCCTTCGAGCTCCTTGGCGCGTGTTGCGTCCATTTGGAACTCTGCTTTTTCAATCAGCGTTAACATATCTCCCATACCGAGAATCCGTGACGCCATCCGCTCTGGGTAGAATGGCTCGATTGCGTCTAGCTTCTCTCCAAGACCGACGAACTTAATCGGTGCTCCGGTGACTGCCTTGATGGAGAGTGCTGCTCCGCCTCGAGTATCTCCGTCGAGTTTCGTCAGGACGACCCCTGTCACGCCGAGCTTTTCATTAAAGCTTTGTGCGACATTGACCGCATCCTGACCCGTCATCGAGTCGACGACAAGGAAGATTTCGTTAGGCTTGGCGATTTCCTTCACATCTACAAGTTCCTGCATCAGATCCTCATCGACATGTAAGCGTCCCGCCGTATCGATCAACACGATATCGTGGTGATGCTCTTTTGCATAGTCGAGCGCGCCGGTTACGATTTCTTGTGGACTTACCTGATCTCCCATCGAGAAGACCGGTAATTCAAGTTGTTTTCCTAGCGTCTCAAGTTGTTTAATCGCAGCCGGACGGTAAATGTCCGCTGCTACGAGCAGTGGACTGCGATTGTGTTTTTTTCGTAAATGATTGGCGAGTTTTCCGGTTGTCGTCGTTTTACCTGCCCCTTGAAGACCAGTCATCATAATGACTGTCGGCGGACGGTTAGCGAGCGTCAACGGAGATACTTCTTCCCCCATCAATTTCGTCAATTCGTCATGGACGATTTTGACGACTTGTTGACCGGGTGTTAGAGACGTCATCACGTCTTGACCGACGGCGCGCTCCTTCACATCATTTACGAACTGTTTCACTACTTTGAAGTTGACGTCGGCTTCTAACAACGCGAGGCGGACCTCACGCATCATTTCCTTTACGTCCGCTTCAGAAATCTTACCTTTACCTCGCATTTTGGCGAGACTGGCTTGAAGCCGTTCCGATAATCCTTCGAATGCCATTGATGATGCCTCCTACTCTAATTGCTCCAGTGATTCAATCGTCACCAGTGCCTCGCTTGGAAGGTCGAGCTGCTTCAGTTCATCAAGAAGGATCTTTCGCTGCTCATATTTTTGAAACAAGGAAAGTCGTTCTTCATATTGCTCAAGCATCGCTTCCGTACGTTTTATGTTGTCGTAGACTGCTTGTCGGCTGACTTCAAACTCATCGGCGATTTCACCTAACGAAAAATCATCTAAATAATAGAGTGACATATAATTTCGTTGTTTCGGCGTCAAAAGCTCCTGATAAAAGTCAATCAGATAATTCATCCGGTTCGTTTTATCAAGTGTCATCCGAGCACCTCCACGGTTGTTAAGTGAAATTCCTTTACAGATAGTATAGTACAGCCCTCACAGTGTGTTGTCAAGTTTTTTTCTTTACAAGCAAACCTAGCTTATTCCTCTTCTGATGCCTCGTCCGTCGTTTGCTTTTCTTCGAATACGTCACCGAAGAGACCGTGGACGAATTGCTCGGCATTAAACGGTTGGAGATCGTCAATCTTTTCACCTAATCCAACGAACTTCACGGGGAGATCCAGTTCATTCTTAATCGCGAGAACGATGCCACCTTTTGCTGTCCCGTCAAGCTTCGTCAAGACGATGCCGCTGACATTCGTCGCTTGTTTGAACGCTTTGGCTTGCACCATCGCATTTTGTCCGGTCGTCGCGTCGAGCGCAAGCAGGACTTCATGCGGGGCCCCCGGGATTTCACGTTCAATGACCCGTTTGACTTTTTCGAGTTCATTCATCAAATTGACTTTGTTTTGCAGACGTCCTGCCGTATCACAAATCAAGACATCGACTTTCCGCGCTTTTGCCGCTTGAACAGCATCGAAGACGACGGCAGCAGGATCCGATCCTTCTCCCTGACGGATGACCGGTACACCGGAGCGCTCGCCCCAGACTTGCAACTGATCGATGGCGCCTGCTCGGAATGTATCCCCTGCTGCGAGCATGACGGTTTTTCCTTCGTTCTTCAATCGATTCGCGAGCTTCCCGATTGTCGTCGTTTTCCCGACACCGTTGACACCCACGAATAAGATGACACTGAGGTCGTGGTCTAAATCAAGTTCCGTTTCTTCTTCTTCAATCAACATGTTGGCGACGACTTCGACGAGTACATCACGGACTTCTTTTGTGTCTTTAACATTTTTTCGTTTGACTTCAATCTTTAATTTTTCGACCAAATCCATCGTCGTCGTCACACCGACGTCAGCTTGAATCAGCACTTCTTCTAACTCTTCAAAAAATTCTTCATCGACTTCCCGGAAACGGTAGACGAGATCATTGACGGCACTCGCAAGCCCGTCACGCGTCTTCGACAACCCTTCCGTAAACTTAGACGTGACTTCTTGTGTCGACGTCGTCAACCGGTCTTTTAGTTTCTTAAAAAAACTCATTGTTTTAGCTCCTTTGATTCTACTTCTTCAGTCAATGTTCGCCGTGCCTCTTCTAGTTTAACGGATAACACTTCCGAAATACCGTTTTGTTGCATCGTCACGCCGTATAAAACATCCGCTGACTCCATCGTACCTTTCCGGTGTGTGATGATGATGAATTGTGTATCACGCGCCAACTGATGAACGAACTCACCGAACCGGGCAACGTTCGCTTCGTCAAGAGCTGCTTCGACCTCATCAAGTACACAAAACGGGACGGGACGCGTCTTCAAAATCGCGAACAACAAAGCAATCGCCGTCAACGCGCGTTCCCCACCAGATAAGAGTGACAAGTTCTGTAGTTTTTTACCCGGTGGTTTCGCGACGATGTCAATCCCGCTCGTCAAGAGGTCGCTCGGATCGACAAGAATCAAGTCCGCTTCTCCTCCACCGAACAATTCGCGGAATGTCTCACGGAAGTGTTCCCGTACAGCCGTAAACGTCTCTTTAAAGAGTCGGACGACTTCACGATCCATCTCATCGATGACGGCATATAAATCCGTTTTCGCCGTCACTAAGTCATCACGTTGCGTCGAGAGGAACGTAAACCGTTGATCGACTTCAGCGAACTCTTCAATCGCACCGATATTAACAACTCCGATTTCTTCTAATTGACGCTTGAGGAGGTGTACTTCCTCTTTCGCCTCTTCGAATGGAATCGTCAGCGGTTCAATCAATTCGAGAATCAGCCCCATCTCGTCGAGCATTTCTTGACGTGTTTCAAGACGTGTACTGATTCTGCCGTGGTTGAGGCGCGCTTGATCGACTTGTTGTTTCGCCGACTGTTGCTCCTCTTTCAGCTTCGCTTCACGGATCCGTAGAAGTCGTAAACTTTCGCCGTCACGTTGGATTTGGTCCGTGATTGCTTTCAATTCTTGTTCAACCGTTGTTTGTTCTTTAAGCATCTGCGCCTGCTCTGCATGCAATGCTTCGATTTGACCTTCACCAAACCCTTCGAGCACATGTTTTAAATCACGCCGCTTATGACTCCGTTCGAGTTTCGCATGATTCAACGATTCTTCGATTCGTTCGACTTCACGATTGACTTGATCTAACTTCAAGATCATTGTCCGTTCTTCGAGCAAGGCATCTGCTTGTTGTTGTTTCAAGTCTTCGATTGTCACAGCACCCCGTGCCTGTGCCTCTTTTAGCTGATCGAGATCACGTCTGAGTTCTTGTTGCCGCTTCGTCAAGTTCGCGATATCGTGCTCAGCTTGTTCAATCGTCGCCTTCGCTTCCCGTTCTTGCTCCGCCAACCGTTGCAACTGGCCATCTTGGACGGACAGTTCCGAAGCTGTGATTGCGAGACCATGTTTCGCCTCCGTCAATTCATCCCGAAGTGATTCAAGTGTCGTTCGCGTCGTTTTCATTTCTTGCGCAAGCGTCTCAAGCGTAACGTTCAATTGTTCATCTACTACTTTCATCTCCGCGAGGCGGCGCTCTTGTTCACGAATGACCGCCTGCCCTTGCGTCAGCCCTTCGCGGAGTTCGTCTAACTCCCGTGATTGACTAAAGAGTGGCGTCCCTTTTTTTCGGCTCCCCCCTGTCATCGAACCACCGACGTTGACGACATCTCCGTCGAGCGTCACGAGACGATACCGATGTCCCGTTGCACGGGCAATCGCGTTCGCTTGTTCAAGCGATTCGACGACAAGCGTCGTCCCGAGCAAGTTCTGTTTTAATTTCGTCAGCTCATCGGTCGTCGTCACGAGTTCACTCGCAACGCCGATGTATCCTTGCATCGCAGATAGTTGATTGCGAACCGATTGATTCAAATCGCGCCGTTGAATCGAACTGAGCGGCATGAACGTCGCCCGTCCCGCATTTAGACGGCGTAATTCCTGAATCAATTTCCGCCCCGTCGCGTCTGTATCGACGACGACGTTTTGCATGGCTCCACCGAGTGCCGTTTCGATCGCCGCTTCATATCGGGCCGGTACGGAAATCAATTCGGCAACCGCTCCATATATGCCTGAAATGTGATCACGCTGTTTCAAAATCGTTTTGACGGCACCGAAATAACCACTGTAATCTGCCTTGACGGACTCCAAAAATTCAATCCGGTCCTCTGTTTTATCACGCCGGCGATGGAGATCGACGATGGATCGTTCGACTTGCGTCATCATCGTTCGCTGTTCGTGTTGTTTCGTTTCAACTTGCGTCTCTTCCGCTACTAAAGCATCGAGCTGTTGCCGCACGTTGAAAGAGCTCGCTTCTAGTCGGTCGACCTCGGCCGCATAAGCTGTTTGCGCCGATTGTTTCGACCCTGTCCCTTCCGCGAACGTCCGGCGTAACTCTTCCGCACTCTGTAAATCTTGTTTTGCTCGGTTATAGGCGTTATTCGTCGCCGCCAGCCGACTCGCTACTTCAAACGCTTCAGACCGTAGTTGCTCTGCTTCTTTTTCAAAATCACGTTCCGAATACGTTAATGCGGCATCTGCTTGTTCACGACGTTTGACAGTTCCCTCGTATGTTTGCTTCGTTTCGTCTCGTAAGCGAACTGCTTTTTTCGCCTCATCCTCAATTAGGGAAACACGCGCTTCAAGTGTCGCCACTTCTTGTTCTAAACGCTCTTTCATTTGCGTCCCATGTTTCTCACGTTCTTTTGCCAAGTTCAGCGAACCTTGAATTTCAACGAGCGTCGTCGAGACGGTTCGTAACCGTTCCTGCATCTCTGTCTCTGTCCGGCGAATGTTTTCAAGCATTGTTTCTTGTTCTTCTCTCGAGGTTTGCGTTTTCTCAAGACGTGCCTGTTCATTTGACAACTCACGCTCAAACGTTTCGATTTCCGTCGTCAATCGGGCAATTTGTTCCATATAGTTTTGAATTTCTTCTGCAATGATGCCACGTTCTAAAAAGTCGAACCGGTCGCGGGCAATCAGATACTCTTTTGCAAGCGCTGCTTGTTCTCGTAACGGTTCGATTCGTCCACCGAGTTCAAATAAAATATCATCGACACGTGAGAGATTCGTTTCCGTGTCACTCAACTTCCGCTCCGCTTGTTTTTTCCGGTGCCGGTATTTTAAGACACCCGCCGCCTCTTCGATGACGGACCGCCGCTCTTCCGGTTTCCCGGAGATGACTTGTTCGACACGTCCTTGACCAATGATTGCGAAGGCATCACGGGACAGTCCCGTATCCATGAAGAGATCGAGGACGTCCTTCAAGCGACATGGTTTTTTATTAAGAAAATAATCACTGTCTCCATTTCGACTGACGCGTCGCGTCACGCTCAACTCTTGGTAAGGTAACGCAACCGTTCCCGACTCATTATCGAGGACAAGCGTTACTTCTGCGAACTGCTTTCGATGTTCTGACATACTGCCGGCGAAGATGACATCTTCCATCTTCGCGCCGCGTAATGATTTAGCCGATTGCTCACCGAGCACCCAGCGCACTGCATCCGATATATTCGACTTCCCACTACCGTTCGGTCCGACGACTGCCGTCACTCCCGGTAGGAAGTCAAGTTCTGTCCGGCTCGCAAAAGATTTGAAGCCGTTGATTTCAATTCGTTTTAAGTACATCTTTACCACCCGTATGTTTAAATTTCTTTTAATTTTCTTTTAGTTTACCATAGCCGAAAGGTCTACAAAATGGTAGGTTTTATGGTAATGTTAACGGTAAAGACGTGAAGAGGAGAATTCAACGATATGACAATTGAACAAATGATTGAAGCAATCTTGGATAAATTAAATATTATTAATAAAGGCGTCATCAAAGCCGAGCAGTTCGACGGCACGAAAAATGACGACTTAAAAGAAATTTATGAGTTCGTCATGATGCGTGAATCGTTATCACTCGCTGAGGTCGATGCAATCGTCGATGAACTAAAATCACTGAAGACGGTGTAAGAAACCATATAAAAAAAGGCGTTCCCAATCGGGCGCCTTTTTTTATATGGTTTTTTTACTTAAAATTGTTTTTTCAGCTCAAGCAAGGCTTGTTTCGCTGCTTGCTGTTCTGCTTCTTTTTTCGAACGACCGGTCCCGATTCCTTCAAGCTTATCCGGGACTTGAACACGCGAGATGAATTCCCGGCTATGTGCGGGACCACGCTCTTCGATGATTTCGTATTCAATTTGTCCGAGTCCGACCCGTTGAATCGCTTCTTGTAATTGGCTCTTGAAGTCTGTCTGCTCTTCGAAGAAACCAGATGCCACTTTCGGAAAAACCGCTTCGGCGAGGAATCGCTCTGCTGCTTCAATGCCTTGGTCAAGATAAAGTGCACCGATAAACGCTTCAAATACGTCAGCAAGTAATGCTGGCCGATTTCGTCCGCCTGTCAGTTCTTCCCCTTTACCTAGCAAAATCATGTCAGAGAATTCATAATGATTGGCAAACTGGACGAGCGATGGTTCACACACGATAGCTGCTCGCAGTTTTGTTAATTCCCCCTCGGAACGTTCCGGGTAGTGTTCAAATAAATATCTTGAGACCGTCAATTCTAAGACCGCATCCCCTAAAAATTCAAGTCGTTCGTTATCCCCATCCGATTCACGTTGTTCATTGACGAACGAAGAATGGGTAAACGCTTGCTTCAACAATTCGACATTTGAAAAATGAATCGAAAGGCGCGTTTGTAACTCTTCGAATTTTTGCTCGATTTGAGCAAACGTCCGCGCATCTTTTCGACGTTTTACGTAAGGTCCTTTTCGGACACGACGTCCTTTTTGATTCGTCATAATTCCTCCTAAACAGCTAAATCCCACCGCAAAAGAGCGGTGGGTCAGCGTCAATGATTAGACTTGTGTTTCGATGTAGCTGACGACATCGCCGACAGTCTTCAAGTTTTCTGCTTGATCGTCTTCGATTGTGATTTCGAATTTATCTTCGAGATCCATAACGAGTTCCATTACTTCAAGTGAATCTGCACCGAGATCGTCTTTGAACGATTTATCGAGTGTGATTTCACTTTGCTCTTTACCTAATTTTTCTGCGATTGCCTCTTGTACGTCTACTAAAATTTGTTCTTTTGTCATTTGAAATCCCTCCATGAGTTGAGTATATAAGATGATTGCCGATTTGGCAAAGTACTACCGGTGTTCAGTTACATTGTCATGCCGCCATCAACTGCGAGCGTTTGCCCTGTGATGTAACGGGCTTCATCCGAAGCGATGAAGCTGACGAGTGCTGCGATGTCTTGCGTTTGCCCAAACCGTTTCAATGGAATTTGTCCAAGTGACAGATTCCGTTGATCGTCCGTCAATTCATCGGTCATATCTGTTTCGATGAATCCTGGGCAAATCGCATTCGCTGTGACCCCTTTACTTGCGAGTTCACGGGCGACCGATTTCGTCAACCCAATCAAACCGGCTTTCGCGGCCACATAGTTCGCTTGCCCCGGATTACCCGTGATGCCGACGACCGAAGCGATATTGATGATGCGACCACCCGTCTTCATCAACGGGCGTGACGCCGCTTGTGTGACGAGGAACGCCCCTTTTAGGTTCGTATCAACGACAGCATCAAAATCGGCTTCTTTCATACGCATCAACAAACCGTCGCGTGTGATACCGGCGTTGTTGACGACACAATCCAGTTGACCGAATGCATCGACAGTCTGTTTAACCAACGCCTTGACTTGATCAGCGTTCGCAACGTCGGCTTGGATGGCGATTGCCTCACCACCAGTCGCGATGATATCCGCGACGATGGCCTCTGCTTTTTCAGTGCTACCGGCATAGTTGACGACAACTTTAAAACCATCTGCCGCGAGACGTGTTGCGATCGCCGCACCGATTCCTCGTGAGGCGCCTGTTACGAGTGCTACCTTACTCATCCACGAATTCCCTCCGCTTCTAGTTGTTCAAGTGTCGTGATACTAATGATTTTAACGTCTTTTTTGATACGTTTGACAAGCCCACTAAGTGGTGAAGACGGTCCGAATTCGATGAAGGTATCAACACCCTCTTCAATCAATTGCTCAACACATGCCTCAAAGCGAACAGGTGAATACAATTGTTGAACGAGCAGACGTTTCAAGTCGTCCGGTTGATCGTGAAACGATCCGTCCACGTTTGAGATAAACTTCGCTTGCGCCGCTTCGAATGGTGAAGAAGCAAGGAAATCTTCGAACCGTGGTGCGAACGGTGTCATTAAAGAGGAGTGGAACGCACCGGAGACATCGAGTGGTAAGACACGCTTTGCACCGAGCTCTTTTAATTTCGCTGTCGCCGATTCGACGGCTGCGACGTGCCCTGAGATGACAAATTGGCCGGGACAGTTGTAGTTCGCGATTTGCACGATTTCACCTGTCGCCGCAATCGATTCGACGGCATGGTGTGCCGCTTCGACATCGTTTAATCCGATGACGGCAGCCATCGTTCCACCTGAAACCTGGTTCATCAACTTACCACGTTCATGGACAAGATAAACGGCTTCACTCGGCGTAAGGACCGATGCTGCGACAAGCGCGCTGTACTCCCCGACGCTATGCCCAAGGACATAGTCCGGTTTGTTACCGAGTGCCGCATAACGAGTGGCGAGAAGTGTACTATGTGCGACGATTGCGGGTTGAGCAAGCTCCGTCGCCTTTAGTTCTTCTTTTGTACCCGTCGTTAACAGCGTTGTTAAATCTAGGCCGATTCGTGTTCCGAGATCGACTAACGTTTGTTTAGTTTCTTCCTCACTGACAAGTGTCTGTCCCATACCGGGCATTTGTGACCCTTGCCCCGGAAACATCCATACCGTTTTCCCCATCTCGCTCACTCCTTTAGCTCTATTTTGTCTTCGCTTCAATGATTTTCGCAACGACGTGTTGCTCGACCATCATTTCAGCCTGTGCCAGCGCACGACTGAAGGCATAGGCATTGCTCGAGCCGTGTGCTTTGATGACAGGTGCCGCAATTCCGAACAACCCGGCCCCACCATATTCTTCGTACGCGAGCAATTGCTTCATTTTTTTAAGTTTCGGCTTTAAAATTAACGCCGCGATTTTCGAACTGAATGAACTCATGAACTGTTCCTTCATGACACCCATAATCATGCTTGCAGCACCTTCCGTACTTTTCAACAATGTATTCCCTGCAAATCCTTCTGTGACGATTACGTCCACATCACCACTCATCGCTTCTCTCGCCTCGACATTCCCAATAAAATGAATAGGGGCAGTCTCAAGTAAGGGATATGTTTCCTTCGTCAGTGCATTGCCTTTACCAGCTTCTGAGCCGATATTGAGCAGACCAACTTTCGGTTGTTTGATACCACGTACTTGTTCTGCGTAGACTGATCCCATGATGGCATAATCAAGCAAATGTTCTGCTTTTGCATCCGGATTAGCACCGACATCTAAGATGACGACACCTTTTCCGTTTCTTGTCGGGAAAGTCGGGGCCAGCGCAGGACGGTCAACCCCTTCGATTCGACCAATCACAAACAATCCGGCAGTCATCAGTGCTCCCGTGTTGCCTGCTGAAATCAAGGCATCCGCCTCTTTTGTTTTCACCAGGTTTGCAGCCACAACGAGTGAGCTATCTTTTTTCCGTCGAATCGCACGGACCGGTTCGTCTTCTCCAGTAATGACAGTCGCCGCGTGAACGATCGTCACACGGGAATCCTTGATGTCGTAAGAACGTAACTTCAATTCATCTCCAACCAATCGAATTTCAATGTCCGCCTTCGGGCGCTCCCCTAAATACTGGATCACACCTTCGACAATCGCACGGGGGGCGTTGTCACCACCCATTGCATCTACTGCTAAAATCATCATGATTCCTCCTTACTACTACGATACACCGTAAACTCACCGATAAAGACACACTCATCACCGACATAACTTTCGACGTTGATGTCTGATCGTCCATCTTGTCGATGGGAACTGACGAACGCTTTCGCGACGACGCGTTCTCCAACATGGACAGATCGTGTAAATTGCACGTTTGCTCGTGTCGTCAATGCTAACTCGTCATCAATTAACGCGATGGCGAGCGAATTGGCTTGAGCGAACAGAATATGCCCGCGTGCAATCGCGTTCCGGCTAAAAGCGTGTTCCGGCAAAATTTCTAAAATCGAAATCGCAGATGTATCAAGTTTCAGGTCAATCATATCACCAATGACTTCGCTTTCGGTCAAAGTACGCACGTCATCGAGTCGTTCTGTCGCGACGTGTTTAATCCGTTCCCGTAATTCAGGGATTTTCAATTCCATTCGATCGAGCCGAATCGTCTGAATGCTGACGTTAAAATGAAGCGCAAGTGCTTCATCCGTGATGAATGGGTTTTGTTCAATCGTATGCTGTAGTTCTACTTGCCGTTCTTTTTTAGGTACCCGCATGTACGTTCCTCCTACAAGAAGGATAATCACTATTATCACCTGGTACTAATAGTAGTATATATCCCCCGTTGTTCACTTTCAAGTATTATTCAATTCTTTCTCCGTCAAGCAGTCCTTGCTCTTCGATATAATGGCGTAACACGTCGTAGTCCGATGTTTGCCAAAAGGCATCCGAACGTAACAAACGGACGGCGTCGTTCCGGGCTGTTTCCATGATTTGAATATCAAGAGCAGGATCTGTCAGGACGAAACGTGGCAATCCACTTTGTTCTGTCCCAAAGAAATTACCCGATCCGCGTAGTTCTAAGTCTTTTTCCGCTAATTTGAAGCCGTCGTTCGTCTCTGTCATCGTCTTAATTCGCTCTTTCCCGGTGTCAGACGACGGATCAGCAATCAAGATACAATATGACTGCGCATCCCCTCGTCCAACACGTCCACGCAATTGATGCAGTTGCGCGAGACCGAATCGTTCTGCATCGTAAATGACGATGATTGAGGCATTCGGGACGTTCACCCCAACTTCGACGACAGTCGTCGAGACGAGGACTTGGACCTGATTGTCCTTGAAAGCTTGCATGACCTCGTCTTTTTCAGACGAGCCGAGACGTCCGTGCATCAAACCAACTTGATGATCGCGGAAACGTTCGACGAGAACGGCATGCAATTCCATTGCATTTTGAACATCAAGCGATTCAGATTCCTCGATCAATGGCGTGATGACATAGGCTTGCCGCCCGAGAAGTAATTCCTTCTCAACAAAACCAAAGACACGTTCAATCTGTTCTGGTTTTGCCCAGTACGTTTCAATTTCTTTACGCCCTGCTGGCATCTCGTCGATGATCGAAACATCCATATCGCCAAACACAGAAATCGCAAGTGTTCGCGGAATCGGTGTCGCCGTCATATAGAGGACATCTGCTTGCGCTGCTTTTGCTCGGAGGCGCTTCCGTTGTTCGACACCAAACCGATGTTGTTCGTCCGTAATCACTAAATGTAAGTCCTTGAAGACGACTGTATCCTGAATCAAGGCATGGGTGCCGACGAGGATGTCGATTTCTCCTTGCCGTAAGGCTTCTAGCAATAACACACGAGCCTTTCCTTTGACAGAACTCGTTAAGAGACCGACTTTAATCCCGAATGGTTCGAGTAACGGGGCAAGTGACGAAGCATGCTGCTCCGCTAGTATTTCAGTCGGAACCATCAAGGCACCTTGCTTGTTCGCACGAATCGTCGCGAACAGGGCAATCGCCGCGATGACGGTCTTCCCACTTCCGACATCTCCTTGCAGCAACCGATTCATTCGCTCTGCTCGATGCATATCACTCAAAATTTCTTCTGTCACTCTTTTTTGAGCGCCTGTCAACGGAAATGGCAGTCCTGCAATGAACTCGTCGACGGCTGCTTGATGTAACGGTAAAGCAATGCCTTGTCCCTGCCGCTTTCCAAGTCGTAATGTCTGAAGCTTTAACTGAAAATAGAGGCACTCTTCATACACATAACTTCTTCTCGCCGCCGTCAATTCTTTTCGATGCGTCGGGAAGTGTAGCGCCTTCAGCATCGTCATCCGGTCGAGAAGACGATACGCCGTCCGAATCGAATCGGGCACCCGCTCCCCGACTGATTCTACTGTTGCGAAAGCGAGTTCGACGACACGGCGGAACGTCTTCATCCGCATGTCACCTTTTAAGGAATAGACGGGTGTCAGTTCACCTTCGATCGCCCCGAATTGAAGTTCCGTCGCTGAAATCGTCATCCGGTGCAAATCCCACTTGCCGCTGACCGTCACTTCTTCCCCTAACTTCAACTGGGCTTTGTAGAAGGCACGGTTAAACATCGTCACCGTGACGCTGTACCGTTCTTCGACAAGTAACCGGAACGTTAGCCGATTCTTACCTTTTCCGTAATAACGAACGAGCGGTTCTGATTGAACTTGACCTGTGAACTTGACCTTATCTTCATGGATGGCTTCCGTCAAACTCCCCGTAACGAAATCATCGTAACGAAATGGGACGTGCTCCAGCACGTCCGAGATCGTTACGATATCCATTTCTGCAAGCTTAGTTGCCAAATCACGCCCGACTCCCTTAAGTGCCGTGACCTCACTTGATGGATTCATTCGATAAATCTCCAAAAATCTTCGACTCGAGCCAGCGTCCAGTCGGTGTATTCGCAAGACCGCCTTTCGCCGTTTCACGTAAGGCAGAAGGCATCATTTGACCGATTTCATACATTGCCGAGATGACTTCGTCACACGGAATACGTGACGTGATTCCAGCCAGTGCCATATCTGCTGCGACGAGCGCATTCGCTCCTCCCATCGCATTTCGTTTGACGCACGGGACTTCGACAAGTCCAGCGACTGGGTCACAGACGAGACCAAGCATATTTTTTAAAGCAATTGCAAACGCATGCGCCGATTGATCCGGTGTGCCTCCTGCCATTTCGACGATGGCAGCTGCAGCCATTGCTGTCGCCGAACCTACTTCCGCTTGGCATCCGCCTGCCGCACCTGAGATGGAGGCATTATTGGCAACAACGAACCCGAACGCACCCGATGTGAAAAGGTATCGGAGCATCTCCTCGCGTGAAGGCTGAAGCCGTTCTTTGACGGCGAACAACGTCCCTGGGACGACGCCCGCGCTCCCTGCTGTTGGTGTCGCACAGATTTTCCCCATTGCCGCGTTGACTTCATTCGTTCCGATGGCTTTGCTGACGGCATCTAACAAAAGATCTCCCGATAACCCGTTCCCTGACGCCCGATATCGTTGCAGTAAGACTGCATCCCCGCCTGTCAAACCGGTGACCGATTCGACACCGTCGCCTGTCAATGACCGTTCGACAGCTTCTTCCATGACTTGTAAATTCCGTTCCATCATTGCGTATACTTCATCACGCTCTAAGTGGCGGACCGTCATTTCTTGTTCAATCATGATTTCTGAAATCGGTACATTCTTTTCCGTAGCGAGTGCTACGAGTTCTTTTACTGATTTAAACATTTCTTCACTCTCCCATCATGACGGATCGTTCGACTTGTGGTAACCGGTTAATTTCTTCAAGCACTTCTTTAGGCATCCGATCATCGATTTCAATCGCCATCAAGGCTTGACGTCCTTTTTCGTGGCGCGACACTTCCATGTGACCAATGTTAATTTCATAGTCTGCGAGAATACTTGTGACTGCCGCAATCGCCCCGAAACGGTCGTGGTGCAGGACGACAAGTGCCGGCCCGCCACCTGAGAGGCGCAACGGTACACCATTCAATTCTGTAATTTCAATCGTTCCTCCGCCAATTGAAATGCCGACGAGTTCAAATTGATTTTCTCCGTCAGTCAAATGGACTCGCGCCGTGTTCGGATGGTCCGTCAGTGCTTCACTCGTTTCAAAATGAATCCGAATCCCTTTCCCTTCGGCGATTTTAATCGACTCAGGAATCCGATCATCAAACGTATCATAACCAAGCACCCCACCAATGATCGCTACGTCGGTTCCGTGCCCCCGGTACGTATCGGCAAATGATCCATAAAACGTGATATAAATGTCTGTTGGCGTTTCCCCGAACAACTTACCCGCCATCAAACCGATTCGTGCTGCTCCTGCCGTATGGGAACTCGATGGTCCTACCATGACAGGACCGATGATATCAAATACACTACGATACTTCATTTCATTTCCCCCTCTCTTTTAAACAAAACAAAATCCCACCTCTATTATCGCAGATGGTGGGATTCGTGAAAAGGTAACTTCACCTTTATTCTTTATTCAACACTAAGAATATATGAATAGAGCGGTTGCTTTCCGTCGTGAACTTCGACTTCAGCGTCCGGATTGACAGATTCGATGTAAGCGACTAACTCGTCGACTTCATCTTGGGCTACGCCTTCTCCAAATAAAATCGTTACGATTTCGTCATCTTCCGTGACGAGCGTATCGATGAGTTTCTTCGCTGCACCGAGACTCGAGTGATCCGTTGCGACGATTTGTTTTTCCGCAATCGCCATGTGATCATCTTTTTTAATCTCGACACCATCGATACTCGTATCACGGACAGCATATGTGATTTGTCCTGACTTGACAGCACCAATCGCATCCATCATGTGACGCTCGTTCTCATCGACTGTCGCTTCCGGGTTGTAGACGATTGTCGCAGCCAGTCCTTGTGGGACCGTTTTTGATTTCACGACCGTCACGCCGCATGATGCAACAGATGCTGCTTGTTCAGCCGCCATGATGATGTTCGAGTTGTTCGGATACACATAGACGTGCTCCGCATGCGCGTCTTCAATCGCTTTGACGATATCTTCCGTCGATGGATTCATCGTCTGTCCACCTTCGATGACGATGCTGACACCGAGTGATTTAAAGAGCTCACTGATCCCTTCGCCCATTGCGACCGTGACGAGTGCAGATTTCGCTTTCGCTTTCGTTGCAACTGGAGCTGTTACGTGATTGACGCCTTCTTCTTCTAAAATCGTTGAGTGTTGTTGGCGCATGTTTTCGATTTTAACCGCGACGAGCTCACCAAATTTTTGTCCTTTGTTGATGACATCACCTGGTGTCTCGACATGGACATGAACTTTGAGCAACTCTTCATCTGCGACGACGAGCAGTGAATCTCCGAACTCAGATAATTCGTTACGGAATGCTTCTTCACTGAACGGTGCATTCGCTAACTTATCATCTTGGAAACGAACCATGATTTCTGTACAGTAACCGTAATGGATTTCCTCTGTCGACATGAAGCTTTGAGCCGATTTATGATGCTCTGCTTCGACGAGTGCTTCCATGACAGGAGCATGCGGTTTTTCAAGTTCTTTTCCTTCGAGTGTCGCAAGGAAGCCTTCATAAATACAAACAAGTCCCTGTCCACCAGAATCGACGACACCGACTTCTTTTAAGACCGGTAAAAGATCGGGTGTTCCTTCGAGTGAAACTTTTGATGCTTCGACAATCCCGCGCATCAATTCAAGTAAGTCCGTCGTTGTTTCCGATTGTGCGATCGCAGCGACTGCTGTTTCACGAGCAACTGTTAAAATCGTCCCTTCGACTGGCTTCATGACGGCCTTGTATGCTGTATCAACACCTTTTTGCAAGGCATCTGCGAATTCCTTCGTATCGATTGTTTGTTTTCCTTCAATCGATTTCGAGAAACCACGGAATAATTGACTTAAGATAACACCAGAGTTCCCACGTGCCCCCATTAAAAGACCTCGTGCGAATATTGATGCGACGTCTGCGACAGAATCAGATGTTGCGTTTGTTGCTTCTTTCGATCCAGATGTCATCGTCAAGTTCATGTTCGTTCCTGTATCGCCATCCGGCACAGGGAACACGTTCAGTGAATCGACGAAATCTGCATTTTGATAGAGATTTGCCGCGCCATTTTGAATCATCTTGACTAATTGGGCTCCTGTTAAACGATCTACACTCACTAAAGTTTCCTCCTCTATTTCCGTCTTAGACATTCGTCAAACGGACTCCTTGGACAAAAATATTTACAGATGTCACTTCTAACCCTAACGCTTGGTTCAACGTATATTTAACACGGCTTTGAACATTGTTCGCGACTTCAGAAATTTTCGTACCGTAACTCACAATGATATGCATATCGATGTGAACTTGTTCTGAAGATTGTCGAACGATGACGCCACGTGCAAAATTCTCACGTTTCAATAATTCAGCTAGCCCATCTTTGATTTGTGATTGTGATGCCATACCAACGACACCAAAACATTCCATTGCTGCTCCGCCCGCCAGTTGCGCGACGACATCATTATCTACATCAATCTTTCCATAGGTCGTTTTCATCTCGATCGCCACCTGAGTAGCCCCCTTTAACTAATTGTGTTCTTCTCGTAATTCTACTATAAGGACCTACTATTGAAAAGTCGCCGTACTGACTATACAATGAATAAGTGAAAAATAGTAGCGGTCAAATGAACTTTTACCATCATCCTCATCCATTATTTTAAATTTTGAGGTTCTCTGTCAAGTTTTTTTCTTGTCAGCTACTTTTTTTATGTTGCAACCGTCCTGACACCATGCTAAGATAGCAAAGTGTCTATTAGGACGAACGCAAAACAACATAAAAGGAGGCGGAACGCATGGCACGTAAATGCTACGTTACTGGAAAATCGCCGAAGTCGGGAAACAACCGTTCACACGCATTGAACAAAACGAAACGCACTTGGGGAGTCAACGTACAAAAAGTACGTATCCTCGTTGACGGTAAACCTAAAAAGGTTTGGGTTTCAGCTCGAGCTCTTAAATCAGGTAAAGTCGAACGCGTATAAGGCGCAAAAACCGGACGGGAATCTTCCCTTCCGGTTTTTTTGTCGTCTTTTTTATTTTTCTCCTAAAGTAATTGTCGCAGCATTTGAAAACGCTTACAATAAGTTGGCAGTTACTTTATTGCTCAAGGGGGAATTCATCATGCAGTTAAAAAGAGCCATGACAAGCCGACATCTATTCATGATTTCGCTTGGTGGTATTATCGGGACGGGGTTATTTCTCGGTTCAGGGTTGACGATTTCGCAAGCAGGACCACTCGGGGCGGTCCTCAGTTACATCGTCGGCGGAACAATCATGTACTTAACGATGCTCTGTCTAGGAGAGATGGCTGTCCACATGCCTGTGTCCGGTTCATTCCAAACGTATACGACACGTTTTATCGGTCCAGGCATCGGTTTTGCCGTCGGTTGGATTTATTGGCTCGGCTGGGCCGTGACCGTCGCTCTTGAAATCACAGCTGCCGGTAGTCTGATGGATCGCTGGTTTCCACAGGTTCCCGTCGTCATCTGGTGCGCCTTATTTACCGTCATCTTATTCGGATTGAACGCGATCTCTGCGAAAGCATTCGGAGAAGCAGAATTTTGGTTTTCAAGTCTTAAAGTACTCGCCATCCTGTTCTTCATCGGACTCGGGGGAGCCGCATGGTTCGGATGGATTGATATGGCGGCTGAACGACCAGCTACGTTGTTCGCGAACTTCACGGCGAACGGCTGGTTTCCGAACGGGGCTCTCGGCGTCTTGACGACGATGATTGCCGTCAACTTCGCTTTCCAAGGAACAGAATTGATTGGTGTCGCTGCCGGGGAATCGAGTGATCCAGAAAAATCGATTCCGAAAGCGATTCGTAATACGGTTTGGCGGACGTTTATTTTCTTCGTCCTCTCGATTACAATTATCGGGGCTTTAATTCCGTATGAATCGGCGAGCGGCATCAGCAGTCCCTTCATCATGGTATTTGACGCAATCGGTATCCCATATGCTGCAGATTTGATGAACATCGTCGTTTTGACGGCACTCTTATCCGTCGGAAACTCTGGACTGTATGCTGCGACACGCATGCTCTGGTCGATGTCGCAAGAAGGCATGATTTCAAAGAAACTCGCCATCGTCAATCAGCGGGGTGTGCCGATGCGCGCCTTAACGTTCACGATGCTGTTCGCGATGTTATCCTTATTGACGGCATTCTTCGCAGAAGATACCGTCTTCATCTGGCTATTATCCATCGCCGGTCTCGGAGCACAAGTCGGTTGGATCTCGATTTCCGCTTCGCAAATCGCTTTCCGACGCCAATTCATCAAGGCAGGACACACGCTTGACGAACTGAAGTTCAAAACACCGTTCTTCCCAGTCTTACCCATCCTCTCATTCTCACTCAATCTGCTCGTCTTAATCAGTTTAGGTTTTCAAGCCGATCAACGCGTCGCCTTATATCTCGGCGTCCCTTTCTTCCTACTGACATGGGCAAGTTACCATCTTTTCGTCAAAGGAAAACATATCGCTGCAAAAAGCGAACAACAAGCAGCCAGTTCGACACTTCAAAACGAACAACGATGACTTGTTATCTGGCCCTGGATACACCGGGTGCCGGAATCCGTTGAACTTAAACAGTCGACTGACTAATAAATCAAAACGCCGATGCTTCCGTTTTACATACGGAGTCATCGGCGTTTGCCATACCTATCTTTTTGTTCATGACGTCATGACGTGTACTTGAAGAACGCATGTCCCGGTCGCATCAGCGAGATATGATGGAATCGCGTCTATCGCGTTTTTATTTTTCATGCGTGCGCAGGACGAGGACTTCCCCTTCGACGACCGTCACTTGCGCAACACCAACCCACTCATTGCTGACCGTCAGCGAACCACCGACCGGAACAGGATGCTCCGTCAAGGGGTATTTGACGCCGCGTAACGTCAAGTTCGACGGGACAAGGGGAATGAATGACAGGTAATGATACCCTTCAGACGCGAGTTCGTACTGACCGGTTTTCCAGTACCGGACATCCTCACGTTTCGTCACGAGTCGTGCCATCGGAAATTGTTTTAACAAATAGACGTTCTGTAGCGTCATGTCGAGCCGACCACCCGTCGCACCAAAGATGAGTAGTTCAGCACCTGCAGCCTGTTCGGTAGCGTAACGTAACGCTAGTTCTAAGTCCGTTTCATCTTTTTCTGCCGGATGAAGCAATCCACCATCCGGAACGTATCCGAGCGAATCAAAGTCACCGATTGCCACATCAAAATCAAGTCCTTGCTCCACTAATGTCGCAATCCCGCCGTCAACACCGATAATCATCGTCTTGTCTTTCACGAATGGTGCGAGCGTCGGGACGTCTTCTGCCGGTCCTGCCGCAACGATTAAAACTCTCATCTTTAAATACCGCGAGCGGAGTAACGTAAAAGACGTGGTGCTGTCGTAAGCAAAATACCTGCAACGACCCCACATAAAACGTACGACGGAGCCATATACGTCGCGTTATAAATGAACGAGTAAGGAACGACCGGTCCTTTGGCATACTCTGCAAAAAAGACGATTCCACTGATGACATGACAGATGTAACGTAGACCGGCACCTAACAAGGTCGCAAACAAAACAATCGTCATGAGACGCTTTTTTTGACCTTCTGTTGCTGCTTTTTTGACTTGGCCTGCAAACACTCCACTCAAACCGACGACACCATATGCAAGCGTATAGTCAAGCAGCGGTTGGACGACCGTCAAGACTTGCGGAGCGAACATCAATTGAATCGTTCCGACGAGCGCACCCGTGATGACACCACCAACGACGCCGTGACGAAAGGCCATGACGAAAATCGGTAACATCGCTAAGCTGATGGATCCGCCTTGTGGCATTTTGAACGGAATCAATAAATCAAATACAACACCGAGACTCGCGAAAATCGCAATCTCCATTAACATTTGTAATCGTTTCATACTGTGTTCCTCCTAAAAATAAAATAATGATGACAACAAAAAGGCAGTACGACGGACGCCGTACTGCCTGCGTGCGCCACATCCCTACGTCCGTCTGAACGGAACAGGTTCGAAGGGTTAAAGTCTACTCACTTCTCTCAGCCGCTTGACGCGACACCCCTTGCGGTCAAAATTTAATTGTCTTGGCTCTATTATACGTGAGCCGCGTTTCGAATACTAGTGATGGCTTCCGCATAGTCTGGTGCATTGTAGATTGCAGAACCTGCGACAAGGACGTTTGCCCCATTGTCGATACACAGTTTTGCCGTTTCCGCGTTGACACCACCATCGATTTCAATTTCGAACGTCAAACCGCGCTCTGCTTTGATCATCGCCAATTGCTTCAGCTTCGTCATGACGCTCGGCAAGAAAGCTTGTCCGCCAAATCCTGGATTGACCGTCATCAACAAGACCATGTCGACTTCTTCTAGGACATGTTCAATCGTCGACAGTGACGTGTGTGGATTCAGCACGACGCCGGCCTTTGCTCCAGCCCCTTTAATTTGTTGCAAGACACGATGGACATGATTCGTCGCTTCGACATGGAAGGTGACGATATCCGCTCCTGCCGCTACAAACGCTTCGACGAAGTTTTCTGGTCGATCGATCATTAAATGAACGTCAAGGACCATGTCCGTCTTTTGACGAAGACTACTGAGGACGGGTAGACCAAATGAAATGTTCGGGACGAACTGGCCGTCCATGACGTCGAAATGGATGTAATCTGCTCCTGCCGCCTCGACAGCTTTAACGTCTCGTTCTAGGTTGGCGAAATCTGCTGATAAAATAGATGGTGCGATTTTAATCATTTCAATACCTCCGCGCTCGATTCTTGATTTCCTCTACAAACATACCATAATTCGTATAGCGTGAGGACATGATTTCTTCTCCCTCAACTGATTTTTTGACAGCACAGCCTGGTTCGTTTAAATGCAGGCAACCACGGTATTTGCACGTATCTTGCCGTGCGACGAATTCTGGAAAACACCAACGTAATTCTTCGATTTCCATCTCGTGTGGAAAATCGAGGTTCGAAAACCCTGGCGTATCAGCTATCAAGCCCTCTGCAAGCGGAATTAACGTCACATGACGCGTCGTATGTCGTCCGCGTCCGAGCGATTTCGAGATGTGGCTCGTCTCGAGATCGAGCGTCGCATCGAGCGCATTCAACAATGAACTTTTTCCGACTCCCGACTGTCCCGCGAGCACACTTGTTTTTTCCTTGAGTAGCGGGCGGACTTCCTCTACCCCTTCTAGCGTCTCACTCGACGTCTCAATCACCTGATAACCGATTTGTCGGTAACCGGCAATCGCCGTCCGGACTTCTGCTTCCGCTGTTCCTTGCAACAAATCCATCTTCGTCAAGATAATGATAGGTTGAATCTCTTTTGCTTCGATTAAGACTAAAAATCGATCGAGCAAATGGGCTGAAAAGTCCGGTTCTGCTGCTGAGACGACAAGCAAAGCTTGATCGATGTTTGCGACCGGTGGACGAACCAGGAAATTTTGCCGTTCCTTCACTTCTAAAATGTATCCAGTTTCGCTTTCGATATGCAATACGACCTCATCTCCTACAACAGGACTGATACCACGTTTTCGGAAGTTTCCCCGAGCGCGCGATCGCACCTCGCCCTGCGTCGTCATGACATCATAAAACCCACCTTGTAGACGAATGATCGTCCCGTCCCGATTTTCTTCGATACGATTTTCTGCCATCCCATGCCCTCCTTCAATTTGCGGTTCGTAGCACACTCATTGTTCTGCTTTCGCTTGTTTATAGGTAATCGTTTTCGAGCGATACACTACATCATCTTTATAAATTGTGATTTTTCCTTCTTCGCCCGGATCAATCGTCACCGGAACATCAAATGTTTCATCACTGTCAATCGACTCTTCAATCACCGTACGTTTCCCTTTAGCATCATCCGTCTCGATTCGAATGACTTGCCGCGGCGGATCTTCATCCCCTTCACCTACAGCATCGTAGGCTACTTTTTCCGGGAAGGTCGCCGTCACGGTTTGTTCTTCCTCCCCTTTTGAAATAAAGACCGTCACGGAATCGTTCGGCTCGACTTTGACACCCGCTTGCGGAAATTGACGAATGACTTGGTCCAGTTCGACTTCACTCGAAAATTCTTGTTCGAATGTACCGTCGAGACCTGTCGCGTCCAAGTACGCTTTTGCTTCAGCACTCGACATGTTCGTCAAATCCTTCAATTCAAACGCTGACGAACCTTCGGATACCGTGATTGTAATCGTCTGTTCCTTTGCAATCACTTCTGTTCCGGCTGAAATCGATTGCCGGATGACATTGCCTTGTTTAATGTCTTCCGACTCTTCTTTTTCGACATCTACTTTTGAGAACCCAGCATCCTTCAAGATCGAGGTCGCTTTTTTCTCTGTTTCGTCCGTTACATCCGGCACTTCGACCGGATCACTGCCCGTCGAGACAACAAGATTGACCGTCGAACCTTTTTTGACGGTCACTTTTGCCCGCGGTGCTTGACTGATGACAAGTCCTTCATCAATCGTATCACTCGATCGCTTAGTCGATTCGACGATAAAACCGAGTTTCTCAAGTTGTTTTTCGGCCTCGTCCGCATCTTCTTTTGCGACATCCGGCACAACGACTGTCGGATCCGGCCACATCGCGAACGTTGTCGCGGCACCTCCGAGTAGGAGGAGGAATACGAGCACAATCCACCATCGCTTTTTTTTCTTTTGCTTCGGTACAACTGTCGCGACCGTAGCTTCTTCTTCCTTGACCGGAGTTCCGGACGGAGCCGAGACTGGACTTAACACCATCGTTTGCTCCATCGGATCTTCCCCGCGAACCCCTTCATCTGCTCGTTCAACAGATAATGCCGTCACCATATCTTCCCGAAATTCAGCAACGGATTGTTGCCGATCGTGCGGGGCCTTCGCTAGTGCCTGCATGATACAGTTTTCTAGCGCTTGCGGCACGGAAGGATTCAAGACGGATGGCCGCCGCGCTGTATCTTGCAAGTGTTTTAATGCCACGGCAACGGGTGAATCTCCTTCGAACGGGACGTGTCCTGTCACGAGTTCATAAAGGACAGCACCGAGCGAATAAATATCCGATTTTTCATCGGCAAATTTTCCTTTTGCCTGCTCAGGTGAGAAGTAATGCACTGAACCAAGAACGGACATCGTATGTGTCAATGTCGCGTTCGACATCGCGACGGCAATACCGAAGTCCGTCACCTTGACCGTACCATCCTCTCGGACGAGCATATTTTGTGGTTTTATATCTCTGTGGATGATGCGATGGGCATGGGCATGATCAATCGCGTCACAAATCTGACTGATGATTTCAACCGCTTTATTGATTGCGAGCGGTCGTCCTTCACAGTAGGTTTTCAACGTCATCCCATCGATGAACTCCATCACGATATAGTAAATCGAATCCTCTTCACCGACATCATAGACGGCAACGATATTCGGATGGTTCAAACTTGTCGCAGCATGAGCTTCGCGCTCAAAGCGCCGGATGAATTGTTCATCATGCGAAAATTCAGTCCGTAAAATTTTGATTGCGACATTCCGTTTTAAGATTTCATCATAAGCTTGATAGACATTCGCCATCCCGCCATTTCCAACTAGCCGTTCTATGCGGTAGCGGTCATTTAATCGATCTCCGTATCGCATATTCAGCCCCTCTTTCTTTCTTTGAAACGGATGGCAGCAACGGTGATGTTGTCTGCTCCACCCCGCTCATTCGCCTCAAAAACTAATCGTTCAACGATTTGCTCGAGTGGCGCATCTTCTTGTAGCAGCTGTTGTATTACTTCATAAGGGACTTCATCCGTTAATCCGTCACTACAGACGAGGACAATTTCATAATCTGGTGCATCCCGGACTTGGACGTCGACGTCGACGAGTTCGTTCGAGCCAATCGAGCGCGTGATGACGTTTCGACGTGGATGATTTTCGACTTCTTCTTCCGACAGTTCACCTAATTGCTTAAGCATATTGACATAAGAATGATCATCTGTCAGTTGCTTCAGTTGACCTTCTTCAATCGCATAGACTCGACTATCCCCGACATGACCGATAACGAGGAGTTCGTCCGACCAACAGACACACGCCATCGTCGTTCCGACGACGGCCAAGTTTTCTGTCTTGGAGTACTGTAAGATTTTAGAATTGGCTTCCTGCACTTGCTGTTCAATCCAAGAAGATAATTCAGCTGGTCGGCTTGGCATGTCCGCATAGGCATCAGCAAATACTTGATGCACAATCGCGCTTGCCTTCTCACCTGCCGCGTGACCACCCATTCCGTCAGCGACGACGGCAAGCCCTTGTTTTTCATCACCAACGAGTAACACCGTATCCTCGTTTTGCAATCGCACTTTTCCAGTCGTCGTCAGATAAGCTAACTCCATGACCGTCCTCCTCTTCTATCTCACCTACTGTTGATGCATTTAAGAAAATTCAGCGTGCGTGTCATCCTTGCTTTTTAAAGGCTGCGATGTAAAATCCGTCGGTCCCAAGCGTCGTCGGAAGCAACTTGAGCTCTGCCCGTTCTGAAATCAACGCCTGCACGTTTTCTGGCATTCGCCCTTTGAACGACTCATCAAAAACAAACCCTTGGCTTAAGATAAATTCCGTTTGTTGTTCATTTTCGACTGGATCAATCGTACACGTCGAATAGACGAATGTCCCTCCGCGCTTGACGAGCGGAAGAACTGCCTCGATGATTTGTCGCTGAATGACAGGTAACTGTGTTAAATTTTCTGGTTGCTTTGTCCATTTAATGTCGGGTTTCCGGCGGATGACACCGAGTCCAGAGCACGGTGCATCAACGAGAATCCGGTCAAACGATTCTGCATCGAACCGGTCGCCGACTTTTCGTGCGTCGAGGGCTTCTGCTTCTACCGTATCGAGTTCAAGCCGTTCTGCCTGTTTTTTTAGTAATTTAATTTTATGTGTGTGTAAATCAAGTGCCGTCAACGAACCTGTCGTCAATCCTTCAGCAATATGCATCGCTTTCCCACCCGGTGCTGCACAACTGTCGAGTACATGGTCAGACGGTTCTGCTCCGACGGCCCGCGCAACGAGCATCGAACTCTCATCTTGAAGCGAGAGATACCCACGGTCGAGTAAATCCGTTTGTTGGACACTGCCACTGATGATTTCAAGTCCGTCCGGGGCGACGGCGGCTGCTTTAGCAAAGACACCTTGGGCTTCGAGTAATTCGACGGCTTCTTCGACGGTCGCTTTATTCCGATTGACGCGGACCGTGACGGGTGCCGCTTCGTTGTTGATTTGACAAATCTTCAACGTCTCGTCTTCCCCGAACAATTCAATCCAGCGCTCGACAAGCCACTCCGGGTGACTCGTCTCAATGCTGATTCGTTTGCTCGTTGAAGGAATCGTCGAGAAGTCTGGTTTCCCTTGACGTAAAACGTTACGTAAGACACCGTTGACAACTTTTGCGATATGCGGTTTTCCACGCGTTTTCGCGATTTCGACCGCTTCGTTGATGACGGCGTGATCCGGAATCCGGTCTAGATAAAATAACTGATAGACACTCATCCGGAGCAACGGTCGCATGAAGGGATCGAGTTTTTTTTGTGACGCGAGCAACGGATCGAGAATATAGTCGAGTGTCAACTCACGGCTGAGTGTCCCATAGACGAGTTCCGTATATAACCCGACATCCGCTTTCGAGATTGCTCGTTTTTCAAGCATCTGGTGGACGGAGATTGTCGAAAATGCACCACCTTGTCCAATTTTCAATAACGTCGTGACTGCAGCATCGCGTACATTCATGCGTCTTCGCCTACTTTCTGTCCGATTTCGAGCGTCTGACCAATCCCACGCATGAAGGTCGCACCATCCATCCGTTTCTTTCCGGCAGGTTGGAGATCGACGAGTTTCAAGGCGATATCCGAGCCCGTCGCAATGACCGGACCATCGCTGTCGAGCGCAATGATTTCTCCTGGTGTTCCGGTCCCTTCACACTTCTCAGCGAAGTAGACTTTAAGTCGATCTTTGCCAAGTAGCGTATAGGCACTCGGGAATGGGTTCATCCCCCGGATGTGGTTGTAAAGTTCTTCCCCCTGGCGAGAGAAGTCAAGCCGTTCCCGTTCCCGACTGATATTCGGAGAAAATGTCACGTCTTCTTCCCGTTGCGCTTCTGGTGTTAGTCTGCCAGCAAATAACTGCGGGAGTGTTTCAATCAATAAACGTGCTCCAGCGTCACTCAATTTTTCGAACATCGTACCGACCGTATCCCGTTCTTCGATCGGGACGATGATTTTTGATAACATGTCTCCCGCGTCCAAGCGATCGACCATATACATGATTGTCACGCCCGTCTCCTTCTCACCATCGATGATGGCTTGATGAATCGGCGCCCCACCACGGTACTTTGGTAACAAGGACGCGTGGACATTGATTGCGCCATATTTCGGAGCCTCAAGTACGGCAGACGGAACGATTTGTCCGTAAGCTGCCGTGATGATGATGTCCGGGTTCAGGTCGAGCAAGTCTTGGTAATCCTCGCGAATCTTCATCGGTTGCAAGACAGGAATCGCGTGAGCAAGTGCGACTTCTTTGACCGGTGTCGGTTTAATTTCGCGTTTTCGTCCGACCGGTTTATCCGGTTGCGAGACGACACCGACGACATTGTACCCAGCATCAATCACTTCACGGAGCGTACTCGCTGCAAATTCAGGCGTCCCCATGAAAACGACACGTGGTGCCGCATCCTGCTCAACGAGTTTATCCGTGAACAACACGCCGTCGAGATGATCCATCTCATGCTGGATTGCACGCGCGAAAAAACCACTTGCTTTGATTTTAACGCTGCGTCCAAGGCGGTCTTGTGTTTTGACGACGATGTGGTCGAATCGTTCGACAGGACCGAAGACACCAGGCATACTCAAACACCCTTCGTCATCGATTTGCGATCCACTTGATTCGAGGATTTCCGGGTTGATCAACTCAATCGGACCTGTCTCGTCATCGGTATGGACAACGGCGACACGGATCGGCTGATTAACTTGTGGTGCTGCGAGTCCGACGCCGTCATACTCGTACATCGTGTCGAACATTCGATCGATCATCTTGCCTAACTTTTTATCAAACTTCGTGACGCGTTGACACGTCTGACGCAATACGTCATTTGGAACTTCTACTACTTTATACATACTGCCACCTCACATAAATACGAATGGATTTAAATCCACTGTTACTTGGATCTTTTGTTTGATGCGTAATGCGAGCATCGCGCGGAGTGCCTCCCGCACCTCTTCTTGACCTTTGTGTTTTATAATGACTTGCTGCCGATACATGTTTTTCAGTCGGGCGAGCGGTGCATCGAGTGGACCATTGACGACGAGGTCGTCTGACTCAAGATGTCGTAGTTGTGCCGCAATTGCTTCCGCTTCCGCCTGCGCTTCAAGCGGATGCGCCGCTGAAATCGTTATGAGTCCTAAAAACCAAAATGGGGGATGCCCACCTAGTTTACGTAATTGCATCTCACGTTTATAAAACGTTTCATAATCATGTTGCTTTGCGGTTTGGATGACGTAATGCTCGGGATTGTACGTTTGGATGATGGATTGCCCAGCCAGTTCACCGCGACCGGCGCGTCCGGAGACTTGCGTAATCAACTGGAACGTCCGTTCACTCGCCCGAAAATCAGGAATTCCAAGTGTCGCATCTGCTGCGATGACACCGACGAGTGTGACATTCGGAAAATCTAGCCCTTTCGCAATCATCTGCGTCCCGAGTAAAATGTTTCCCTCGCGTCGTTCAAACGCATTGAGTAACTTTTCGTGTGCGCCTTTACGCGACGTCGTATCTTGATCCATTCGAATGATTTTCGCTTCCGGAATCAAATGTGCCAGTTCTTCTTCAATCTTTTGCGTCCCCGTCCCGAACTGTCGAATTTTTTTCGACGAACAGGATGGACATTCTTTTGGCATCGCTGCCTCGAAACCACAGTAATGGCATTTGAGACGATCGGCTTGTTGATGATACGTCAAGTTGACAGCACAGTGCGGACACTGCAACGTCTCTCCACAATCACGACACAGGACAAACGTCGTATAACCACGTCGATTGAGTAGCAGGACTGTTTGTTCGCCCCGCTCAATCCGTTGTTTGATTCCTTCGATCAGCGGCAAGCTAAACGGTGTCCGGTTCCCGCGCTCGAGTTCTTTACGCATGTCGATGATATCGACCGGAGGCAACTCGCCACCGAATCGTTCCTTGAGCGGTAAATACTGATAGACCCCTTTTTGCGACCGGGCGTATGTCTCAAGAATCGGTGTCGCACTTCCGAGGACGACCGGACAATGATGGAACGCAGCCCGCCACGTGGCGACATCTCGCGTATGGTACCTTGGATTTTCTTCTTGCTTATACGTTGTTTCATGTTCTTCATCTAAGATGATGATGCCGACATTCGTCAGTGGTGCAAACACGGCAGAGCGTGCCCCGACGACGACATCGACTTCCCCTTGCGCAATCTTGCGCCATTCATCGTACTTCTCACCGAGCGACAACCCGCTATGCAAGACGGCGACCCGTTCCCCGAACCGACGCTTGAATCGTTTGACCATCATCGGTGTCAGACTAATTTCGGGCACAAGCAAAATCGCCTGTCGTCCCCGTTCAAGCATCGCGTGAATCGACTCGAGGTAAACTTCCGTTTTTCCACTGCCGGTCACACCATGCAGTAAAAAGGTCGCCGTTTCGTCCGGCGCCGTAATCGCGTCGACCGCCGCCTGTTGATCGTCTGTCAGCATCGCAGGCGTAAAGATATCCTGCGTCAAATGTTCGTAGGGATTGCGATGGATGTCCACCGTTTCGACACTGAGGACACCTTTACGTTCTAGCGTATGGACGATGCTTAATGTCAAATCGAGCTCATGCATGACGTGACTCCACATCGTCTCCTTTTGTTCGATTAAATAGTCCCGCAACAATACTTGTTTCGTTGCTTGACTCGACAACGGAATCGACGGATCGAGCAGGCGAATCCGTTTGTCCGTTTTCGTCGTCTTTTTTTCTTTGACGACCGGTTGGAGCTCAATCTCGCCTTGGCGTGCGGCGAGTAAGATTTCCTGTTGGACTTCACTCGGGAACTGACTGATTTTTTTGCGGTTCCAGTTCGAAAATCGAGCAGTTTCCGTCAAAATCAGTTTATCATAACTGACCTTTAACGCCGCGGGTAACATCGCGAGTAACGCCGTCGCTTGATAACAAAGTGTCGTCTCCGACAGATACGAGGAAAGTTCTAACAGTTCCTCCGTATAGGTCGGAACTTCATCAAGAACACGGACAATCGGTTTAATCCGTGTCAAATCGCTTTCTTCCTTTGTCGCGACGACGATGCCAAGTAACGCCCGTGGCCCAAAGGGTACTTCGACTCGCATGCCGGGAACGACAAGATTCTGCCACAATTCCGGTACTTCATAATCGAACGGTCGGTCGACGGTCGCTGCTGCTACGTCGACGATGACTTCAGCAATCATCGTAAGACCTCAGCGAATTGTTCCAGTAAAACTTTCGCTAAATCCGTTTTCAGTTGTTGACCGTAGTGTCTAGCGGGACCATTTTTCCCGAAAACCGTCACTTGGTTTTCGTCACTTGAAAATCCGATGTCCGGACGGGAGACATCATTTGCGACAATAAAATCAGCATGCTTTCGCTCTAGTTTTTTCAGAGCGTGAACTTCGACTTGTTCCGTCTCAGCCGCGAACCCGACAAGCACTTGATGCGTCTTCTGCTCACCCAACGTCCGTAAAATGTCCGTCGTCTCTTCGAGTTCAATCCGTAACGGCCCATCGATTTTTTTCTGTTTTTTCGTATATTGAACCGTTGGACGATAATCGGCCACTGCTGCCGCCATGATGACTAAATCTTGTGCCGCATAACGCGTAAGCATCTCATGGAGCATCTCGTCTCCTGATTCAATCGCCACTGTCGTCATCCCGCTCGGCAGTTCGCCTTTAATCGGTCCATGGACGAGTGTCACCGTAGCGCCAAAATCACGTGCTGCTTCTGCTAGCGCAACACCCATTTTTCCGGACGAATCATTTGTTAGATAACGGACCGGATCAATCCGTTCGATTGTCGGACCGGCACTGACTAATACATGACGCCCGGCAAGTGGTTTCGTCTCGAAGAGCCCTTTGATGGTCTCGACTAAATCCTCAGGCTCCGGAAGACGTCCTTTCCCGACCCATCCACAAGCAAGATTACCGACTCCTGGTGCAATCACCTGGACGCCGTCTGCCATCAATTGATCGAGATTTCGGACTGTCGCCGGATGTTCGAGCATATTGACGTTCATCGCCGGTGCGACGACGACAGGACACTTCGCAGCGAGAATCGTCGTCGTGATGAAATCGTCGGCGATGCCTGTCGCGAGTTTGGCAATCAAATTCGCTGTCGCTGGAGCGACGACAATCAAATCCGCCTCGTCCGCTAAATCGATATGCGCGATTTTCGAAGCATCATGTTCGATGAAGACATCATCATAGACCGGCTTCCGTGTCAATGCCTCAAACGTCGTCTTCCCGACGAATTGTTGCGCATTTTTCGTCATTGCGACTTGGACGTTCGCCCCCGCCTGGACAAGTTTCGAGGCGAGTGCTGCTGCTTTATAGGAGGCAATTCCACCTCCGACGCAGAGTAAGATATTACGATTCGTTAGCATATTGAACTCCTCCTTATTGAAAAAAACAGCCACAATGAGGAGTGGCTGCTTCAAAATTAGTCTTGCGGTTGGTTCGTGACCAATACCTCTCCGAAGTAGAGCTCTTCAAGGGCTTTTCCGACTGGCTTATGTGATTTCGGATTCGCGACTTTCACACGTTTTCCGTCTTGAATTTGACGCGCTCGTTTAGCAGCGACCGTCACGATTGTGTATTTAGAAGGGACTTTCTTTTGTAGCTTATCTACTGATGGATATAACATGTTATTTAACCTCCATGGCTTTTTTATAAAGGGACGCAACGCGTTCCCGACTACAATGTTCCGCAGTGACGATTGCTTGAATCCGATCACACGCTTTGTGAATTTCATCATTCGTCACGACATAATCATAAGCATCCATCATTTCAATCTCTTCTTTTGCAACGAGGAGACGTTGTTTGATGACTTCTTCTGATTCAGTCCCTCGCCCGATGAGACGATTGCGTAATTCTTGAAGACTCGGAGGCGCCAAGAACAAGAAGACCGCTTCCGGGAAGTGCTCCTTCACTTGCATCGCACCTTGTACTTCGATTTCTAAGATGACATCTTTGCCTTCATCTAAGATTTTGTTCACCCAGTCAACTGGTGTACCGTAATAATTCCCAACAAATTCTGCATGCTCAAGTAATTGATTGTTTTCAATCATATGCTCGAACTCATCACGTGTTTTGAAGAAATAATGAACACCATCAATTTCTCCTTCACGCGGTTTCCGTGTCGTACATGACACCGAATAATGCAAATTATTGTCCTCGTCTTCACGTAAGGCACGACAAACCGTCCCTTTACCAACACCACTTGGACCAGATAATACGAGTAATAAGCCACGCTCTTTGAAAATCACTTCAGAACCCCTCCATCTAACAAACTTCACATTGTTTCATATTAGCAGTATAGACAGGAAGTTCGCAAGTAATCTTTTTCTAGCTCGACTGCTTTATCATACCATAACGAAGCCGTTTCTGTTACCTTTAGAAAGTGGAAACGAAATCAGGAAAGAAGGTAATATCATGGCTTTTGATGGATTGATGACGACACGTGTCGTCAACGAACTACAGATGCTCGTCGGTGGGCGGATCAACAAGATTCATCAACCGTACGCACTCGATTTAATTTTTAGCATCCGGGCCGATCGTAAGAACGTCACCCTACTCGCATCTGCGAACGCAATGTATGCACGTTTGCATATGACGAGCGAATCGACGAGCAATCCTAGCGAACCCCCGATGTTTTGCATGATGCTCCGGAAGCATCTAGAAGGTGGCTTCATCGAATCAATTGAACAATTAGGACGGGACCGTGTCATTTTGATGCGTATTCGTTCCCGCAATGAACTCGGTGACGAAGAAGCTAAAAAATTGTACATCGAATTGATGGGACGTCACTCGAACATTCTATTGACGGATGGTCAGGACAAAATCCTTGATGCGATTAAGCATCTTCCACTCAGTCAAAATACGTTCCGGACGATCATGCCGGGACTACAATATCAACTCCCCCCGCAACAGGATAAAGTCGATCCATTGACTGGGGATATTGAAACAGCCTTACATCGTATCGATTGGAACGCCGGTAAGATTGACCGTCAATTACTCGGGCTGTTCAGTGGACTATCCCCACAAATCGCTGAAGAAGTCGTCTTGCGTGCAGGACTTGCCAATCGAACTTCGCTCGCGGAAGCACTCCGGTCCGTCTTGAACGAACTGGAAGGACCGTACTATTTCCAACGGCTCGCGAGTGGGAAAGAACGGTTTTCGCCCGTTGCCTTACAGCATGGCGAGATTGTCGATGAAAAAACGTTCACGACGAGTGGTGACGTCCTCGATGCCTTTTTCCATCAAAAATCGAACCGCGACCGTGTCAAACAACAGGCCGCGGATTTAGAACGCTTCATTAAGAGTGAATACGAGAAGAACCTCTTAAAACGGACGAAACTCGAACGGGACCTTGCGGCGACTGAGAAGATGGATGAACTGAAGCATAAAGGTGAGCTCTTGACGACCTACTTGTATCAATTACAACGCGGGATGAAAGAAGCGACCGTCGTCGATTATTATGATGAGGACGGGAAAGAAATCACGATTGCACTCGATCCCCGTTTCTCACCGAACGAAAATGCACAGCGTTACTATAAACGCTACAACAAACTAAAGACAGCCAAAGTTGAAGTCGCAAAACAATTGACGAAGAACCAACTCGAAATCGATTACTTCGAGTCGTTACTCGCCCAACTCGAGGTTGCATCACCCGATGATATCCGGGAAATGCGCGAAGAACTCGTCGAAGAAGGCTACTTACGCGAGCGCAGTAAAAAGAAAAAGAAACCGCTCGTCCCAAAACTTGAAGCTTATCAATCTTCAACGGGCATCGACTTCTTCGTCGGTAAGAATAACAAACAAAATGACTATGCGACGTTCAAATTCGGACGACGCTCCGAAACCTGGTTGCATACGAAAGACATACCCGGCTCGCACGTCATCATTCGGAGTGATGAACCGGATGAAACGACATTAAAAGAAGCCGCGATGGTTGCTGCTTATTATTCAAAAGCACGTGAATCGAGTCAAGTCCCTGTCGATTTCACGGAACTCCGTCATGTCAAGAAGCCAAGTGGTGCCAAACCCGGTTTCGTCATCTATACGGATCAAACGACGTTGTACGTCACTCCGGATGCGAGTCTCGTACAAACGCTTCGCCTAAAATGATATTTACACGCCAAAAAAGATGGAACATCACTTTGAAGTGACGTTCCATCTTTTTTGGCGTGTTCGTCTTCTTTTACGAAAATATTATGAGACGCCCGCTCGGAGAGAACATCTACTTGATTTTTTCGAGCTGTTCACGGTAATCAAGGAGATGCCCATTGATGATATCCTTCGCTTCATTCACTTCTTCATCAAACGAGAACATTGATTGTTTCCGTTCATGCGAAAAAATCACATCATAATGATGACTCAACAAAAAGTCGATCTCTTGACCGAGCATTTTTTCTTGTTCATCCGTCATCGGGATATCTCGGTGACTGGCGATACTCTCAAGCAGTAACAGTAATTTATCTTCTAAATCGACGAGCTGCTTCAGTTCAATAAACGGTTCACTTTGTCCACTCGTCACGAGCGGATATTTTTGATCTTCTTGAAGCATCAACATCATCTCTTCATGTTTTAGCACTTGCTTACGGACTGCCAGCAGTTTTGCGTCGTCCTTAACGAGACTCCGCCAGTCCTCCATTAATTGTTGCGTCGTTTTTTTAACGAGCAACATCAAACGGTTTTCATAGTGCGGTGGGAAGACGATATAGTTGACGGCGACCGCCGATAAAACACCAACGACCGTCAACAGAGACCGCGTCAAGGCATAATGGACATAATCGGCAGTCGGACTTTCAAACATCAAAACGATGGCAAAGGCAGCAAACGTCGACATGTCCGTCCGACCAATCATCGAGTTGAAGACGAGCGACACGATAACGGCTAACCCAATCGTCAAGGGGTTTGCCCCTAACGTCGCAACGACTACGAGACCACAGACAAGGCCTAAAATCGTTCCGAACACTCGATTAAAGAACATTTTAAAGGAGCGGTGAATCGTCGGTTGCATCGCAACGATTGCTGCGACGGCTCCCATTCCAGAATAGATGTCAAAGACGTACCAAGAGAAGCTGAGCGCAATCGCGACGGCGATCCCTGTCTTAATGGTACGGAGACCGATTCGAAATTGGATGTTCACTCGAGCGTCACCTGCCCGACTTCACTTTCAACCGTCACTTCCGGCTTTTCTTGTTTCGACAGCTCATAAATAACTGCACTGTCGTCTTTTAATTTCGTGTAACGTTTTGCAGCTTTCACGTCTCCATCCGTTTCAACCGTAATTGTCCCAGCGGTTTTTGCAGGATTTAATCGAATCGCTCCATCAATCGTCTTGACGCTTAAATCAAGTTTCACACCATATTCGTCGAGTTTGACACTCTTTCCTGTGATATCAGCATGAACAGCATTCAAATCCTCGATGTCAACAGATCCGCTCCCAATCAATGTCACGTCATCTGCGTTAATTTTGTTCAGACGAATCGTCTCCGCGTCAAGCTGAATCACCTTGGCAAAAACGCCCATCCCTGTTAACGAGGCCGCATCGACATCAATCCGATTCATATAGCTGGGTAAACCAACTTCAATCTCATAATCCCCCGTTTTCAAGCTCGGTCGATTTCCGAATCGGGCCAGCCAGCCGTCACGTCCTGTCACGGTAATCGTATTTCCTGACGTCCCGACTTTTAAGCGTTTTTTACTTGAAGCACTATCGACCAGTTTCAATTGAACATTCCCATCCGTGCTTCTAACGAAGTTGATGCTCGCGTTCGGTGCTTCGATTTGTAATGTTTTATAGCGGTTCGTCGTCTTGAATGTCTCACCACGAGATAAAGAATCTGTCGTAAGTAAGAGTGTCACCGCGTATAGAAGAATAAGGGCTGATCCGACCGAAGCATATAGTATCCACGGACGGCGAACAGGCTTGCGCTGACCAATTCTTTCAAAAGAATCATTTTGTTTTCGTCGTTTTGCTTTTAAACGTGTAAACGTCGACTGTTTTCGTTTTCGTTCTGATCTACTCGTTGTATCGTCCATCCGTTTACCTCCATCCAGTTCACTTCCATTATTCCGAATTTATGATTGTCCTGTCAACATGCCCTCTTTATCATACGAGAAACATGCCCAACCCGCCATCGGGCGGAAGAATGAACGCCGGCTAAAAAGCAGGTCACAAAAAGAGACGAGGCTGACTCAAAGGTGGGAACGATTATCGATTAAACTGAATTAGGACTTTTTCATGCGTGTCCCAGGCACACACTAACCATCATGAAAAAGAAGAATTTACAGAGAAATGGCCGATGATTCCGTGAAAAGCGGGATCATCAGCCATTCCAGCGTGTAGACGAACTCTTATGAAACGTGAACATGCGCTATCGAGAAGCAATCCGTTCGCGCTCCCCTGTCTCGCCTCGTCTTCAAAGCGGCAACCAGTCGCGCCGCTACAGCAAAGCTGCAGGATCGCGACCGATTGCTTTTCGCTTTAAAAGCGATTCGAGACAGATTACGCGCTAAACCATCTGCATGCGCCGTTTTCCGTCACGGTATTACCTAAAAAGTGTAATATTTCGTTGACTCCTACGGGAAAAGGAAACGTGATTCGCGTTTCCGTCAGGAATAGGTAAGACCCGGCATGACCGCATGAAATGTGGGCTGCCGCGGCTTACCTTCCGCCCATGGAAAGCGAGGATGGCGGAAACGTCCGTCACAGGGATGGATGTTCGTCCGACTTATGAGTCAGCCCCGTCTCTTTAAAACGAGTAGTCCATCTTACAGTTCAAGCGACTCATCGATTGCTAAGGCATGGCCGATCTGCTCTTGTGCTTCGAGTTGCTCGCAAAATGCCGTTGCATCTTGTTTGATTAAGTCGAATGTATCGTAATGAATCGGTACAACCGCGTTCGCCTGCAACATATCGGCAGCGATTAAGGCATCTTCCGGTCCCATCGTGAAATTGTCGCCGATTGGTAAAAATGCAAGAGCAATGTCATGATGTGCCCCATACAATGCTAAATCGCCGAACAACGCCGTATCTCCTGCATGGTACAGTACCTTATCTTCAATCGTCAGTAAGAAGCCAGCCGGCATTCCCATGTACATGATGGTCTGCTTCTCTTCATCAATGATGCTTGAAGAATGGAAGGCTTGCGTCATTTTTACTTTTCCGAATGGAAATTCAAATTGACCGCCGATATTCATCGGATGAACATTCAACCCTTTAAAACTTAAATACGTCGCTAGTTCATGTGTTGCGACAATCGTCGCGCCCGTCGACTTCGCAATCGTTTCCGCATCCGCCATATGATCGGCATGGGCGTGGGTCAATAGAATAAAATCTGCTTTGACGTCTTCCGGTTTTGTCATCGCTTTGTCATTCCCACTAAAAAACGGGTCAATCACGATGTGTTGTCCATTCGTTTCAATCGTTACCGTTGACTGTCCGTGATATGTCACTTTCATTTAAAAGACCTCCCCTAACAAATAATCGGAACGAGTTATTTTTTCCCCTCTCCCCAAGCACATAAACCTTTCATCGCCGGTTGAAGCGTAAACGCAGCATCTGTCAGTCGGTATTCGACATGCAGGACTGCTTCATCAAATTCAATCCGTTCGACCATGCCAAGTCGTTCAAGTTCCTTTAATTGATCTGTCAACACCTTCCTTGAGATGCCCGGAATCGACCGATGCAATTCTAGAAAACGTTTAGGACCGTCCTCTAACGTGCAATATAACTGTGGACGCCATTTTCCACCAATGATTTCGAGCGCTCGATTAACTGGAAATTGTTCTGTCGTCATTACTTTTCGTCTCTCCTTCAAGTAGTTACTTCAAAGTGCGTACTATGCAATCGAGTGTATCGTAAGTTACCGTTAGCGTAAATCAAAAAGCAAAGGAGACAACAAACATGACTTACCCACGTAATTTTTCACACATCGGACTTTCGGTCCCAGATTTAGAGGCAGCTATTACATTTTATTCGGAGGTTATGGGATGGTACGTCATCATGGAACCATCTGATGTCGTTGAAGACGATTCCCCAATCGGCGTCATGTGTACGGACGTATTTGGAGCAGGATGGGGCAAATTCCGCATCGCGCATATGGCGACAGGCGACCGGATCGGGATCGAGCTCTTTGAATTCCCGAACAATGAACAACCGGAAAATAACTTCGAATTCTGGAAAACAGGTATTTTCCATTACGCGATTCAAGACCCGGATATTGAAGGCATGGTCGAAAAAATTGTGGCTCACGGCGGCAAACAACGGATGCCGATTCGTGAATACTACCCGGGTGAAAAACCGTACCGCATGGTATATTGTGAAGATCCGTTCGGTAACCTCGTCGAACTCTATTCACACTCATATGAATTGACGTACTCCGAAGGCGCCTATTAATCATGAAGGCGTGGCTCAATCAAGAGGGAACATCTATTGAAAATTGGCAGTACCGTGACGTCGAGATGCCGCAACTTAAAGCACATGAAGCGTTGATTCGTGTTAAAGCCGTCGCCCTGAATCCTGTCGATTACAAAGCGACGAACAATCCCGCTTGGACGTTCCCGCACATTCCCGGTGTCGATTTAGCCGGAGTCGTCGAACAGGTCGGTTCAGACGCAGGTGATTTGTCGGTCGGAGACCGTGTCGCGATTCATACGAACCTTCAAAAAAATGGAGCGTTCGCGGAATACGCTGCAGTCGATTCACGGGCACTTGCCCTCATTCCGGAAGACGTCAGCTTTACCGATGCCGCAGCCATTCTCTGCGCCGGGATGACGGCTTATGAAGCGATCCATCAAAAGATGAACACGACGGATAAAGAGACGATTCTCATCCACGCCGGTGCCGGTGGTGTTGGCGGATTCGGCATCCAGCTCGCGAAACGTCTCGGCTTACGTGTCGCGACGACCGCGTCGACTGAAAATCATGACTGGGTCAGACAACTAGGGGCTGACTTAGCGATTGATTATAAACTGGAGAACGTCACCGAGGTGATTCGTGACTGGACGGATGGACGTGGCGTCGATTTAATCTTGAATACGGTCGGCCGAAGAGAAGCGACGGACGATTTAGGACGGCTCGCCTTTTCCGGTCAACTCGCTTATATCGCCGGCGGTCCCGATTTGTCGATCGTCAAACCGTTTACGTTGTCACCGTCAATCCATGAAGTCGCGCTTGCCGCTGCTTACGCGAGTCAAAATGACCGCGCCATCCGTAACCTTGGTCAAATGGCATCGGCGTTGCTTCTGCTCGTGCAACAGAATGAACTCGATCCACTCGTCACCGATATCATCCCAGCCCATCAACTGGTCGAAGGGCTAAAGCGGTTGGCAGAACGACACGTCCGCGGTAAAATCATCGCGACGTTTTAAGTAGGCAACACCCGAAATTAAAACGCCGATGCTTCCATTTTTCAGACGGCAGCATCGGCGTTTTTATATTTATCATGATTTGATGCATAGCTGTAACACCGCAACAACAGTTTTCATCCCGTGTTGAAAAAATCATTCGCTTCGCCCGCACCAAACAGGAAAAAAGCTTATGTTCCGTTGTCAAAGACAAACAGACCGACTCTTGACTACCGGTATTTATCGGTTTTTGTGATTTGTAACGAGCGACCGACGAGTTGAAAGCCGATTGCTTGATAGATTTTATTGGACGTCGGGTTCGACCAGTCCGTATAGAGTGTGATCATCGGGTACGCTTGCTCCAGCAAATAGGTACAGACACGGGCCACGAGATCAGAAGCAAGACCTCGCCCTCTAAGTTCCGGCGGCGTATAGACGTAAGAGACGGTCACGCCTGACGCCGTCGGTCGACTAGCTGACGTCATGGATATGAGACGGTCCCCGTCGAACAGACCAAATAACGTCTGCTTTGAACTATGACGACGAATCGTCTGTTCATTTTGAAGACGATTCCGCTCCGTCACGGCTAATGCACCGGTCTCGCAAATGAAGTCCCATCCGAACGAGACGGCTTGGTCGACAGCCTGTTCGTCAACGATACGAAAAGCGTATTCAAGTTGCGGTGGTCGCGTCACGTGATGTAAGGCATACATTCCTTGATCCATCTTCACACGGTATTTCGTATGCGGAGCAAGAAGCGGCTTGACGAGCGCATGTTCTCCGACATATCCCTTACAGTCAAAAATCCGGGCAAGTTTTCGCATGCTTGGATCCGAAAATGCTTCACCTGCCAAAATCGCCTGTTCTTCAATCGTTTGTAGGATGATGATTTTTCGGTCGTCTTCTTCAGCGATCGCCATCAAAAGTGGCGTATCCCCCCGTTCCAAGATACCGAGCGGCAATTGGTGGACCTCACTGCGCTGTTCAAGGAAAGGAACAGCCACGCGTTTAAAACTCTCATAATCCCGATAATGCGTTACCATCTGAAGCGACCTCCTTTGTTCTACAACTAGTGTAACAAAAAAAGTTTCCACCCCATACGACAAGTCAAAAAACATTCATCTAAAATCGTCAAGGCTCCTTACCCGTCCGGATAAGGAGCCTCTATTTACACTCTGGTATTTGATTCACTCAATCAAATCGTCGCTGTGAAACGGTCACTCCAAGCAACTGGATCAATTGACCACGCGAGCAGTTGTTTCTGTTCGTCTCTCGAGATCGCACTTGTCGCAACTGCCGTTTCGAGTAACTCCGAAAAATTCAGTAGCGATGTTGCCTTCAGATTCGCTGCCGTTAAATTAGCTTGCAAACGACTCATGCCATAGGAGAAGATGGCTTGAATCTGCACGACTTCCGCCCCTGCCTGTTGCAAAGCTTCAGCCGCATCAATCGATGATTTACCTGTCGATAACAAATCTTCGATGACAACGACGCGTTGGCCCGGTTTAATGCGCCCTTCGATTTGATTCCCTTTTCCATGTTGTTTGGCACTACCGCGGACATAGACCATCGGTAAGTTGAGTCGGTCCGCGACGAGCGCGGCGTGTGGAATACCCGCTGTCGCCGTCCCTGCGATGACGTCGACTTGTAACGATTTGACTTGCTGCGCCAATAAATCGGCAATCATCGAACGGACATCCGGACTCGACAATGTCAGACGATTATCACAGTAGATCGGTGAACGGAGTCCGCTCGCCCATGTGTACGGTTGACTCGGTGAAAGTGTGACGGCTTCGATTTCGAGTAATGCAGTCGCTAATTGATTCATTGTCGGATCCCCTTCCATTGTGCCAGTAAGTCTTCGTACATCGCTGCCGGATCATCCGCCTGCGTGATGGCGCGTCCGATGACAAGATCCGTCGCTCCCGCATCGCGGGCAAATTCAACCGTTGCGATTCGTTTTTGATCATGCGCCGCTGTCCCTGCCGGTCGAATCCCCGGTGTGACGAGTTGAAATCTGTCGCGGCAACTCGGCTTGATTTTTTCAACATCGAGTGCTGAACAGACAACTCCGTCTAAACCAGCTTGTTCGGCTAGTTGTGCATATGCGACGACGACGGTATCCAATTCCTCATGAATCAGTAATTGTTCGACCATCGCCTGATCCGTCGACGTCAATTGTGTCACGGCAATCAACCGGGTGCCCGCAGCTGTTTCGTCTAATCCTTCCCGTGCCGCGCGCATCATTTCGAGTCCTCCCGCAGCATGAACGTTCGTCAACTCAACGCCGAGCTGACCGATGACGCGAAGTGTTCGTCGCGCCGTTTCCGGGATATCATGGACCTTCAAGTCCAAAAAGACGGCATGTCCCCGTTCGACCAATTGTCGGACGAATGTTGGACCTTCGGCATAATAGAGTTCCATGCCAACTTTGACGGCAGGTCGGACTGGGCCGAATTTTTCTAAAAATCGAGTAACGTGTAATCCTGACGGAAAATCAAGCGCGATGTAAAGCTGCCCCATATGCGTTCCCCCTAATGTCTAAAATATGTTCGATCCCGAATTCGTCCATCCGTTTCGGGAGTGCCGCAATCAACTCTTGGCAAATGAACGGATTGACGAAGTTCGCCGTCCCGACCGCTACAGCCGACGCACCGGCATAAATCATTTCCAGCACATCATCGACCTCCATGACGCCGCCCATCCCGATGATCGGAATCTCGACGACTTGTGCGACATCATGAATCATCCGGATTGCAACGGGTTTGATGGCGGGGCCAGATAGACCGCCAATCCGATTTGCAAGAATCGGTTGACCAGTCCGGACATCAATTCGCATCCCGACTAGCGTGTTGATCATCGTCAGCCCGTCCGCTCCTGCCTGTTCGACGGCCTGTGCCATCTCGACGATTGACGTGACGTTCGGTGACAGTTTGACGTAGACGGGTTTATCCGACACTGCTTTGACGCGTCGCGTCAATTCTGCTGCCATCCGTGTGTCTGTTCCGAACTGCAGTCCGCCGGATTTGACGTTCGGACAAGAAATATTTAACTCGATTGCTTTGACGACCGGATTTTGACTGATTAACCGGGTGACCGTTTCGTATTCTTCCGGTGTTGATCCGGCGACATTCGCGATGATTTCCGTGTCGAACTGGCTTAAGAACGGTAACTTCGTTTCGATGATGCCCTCGACGCCTGGGTTTTGCAACCCGATTGCGTTCAACATCCCCATTCCGCTCTCCGCGACGCGTGGGGTTGGGTTTCCGTACCGTTCCTCGCCTGTCGCTGCCTTAATCATGATTCCGCCAAGGACAGATAAATCGTAGAACTTGGCAAACTCTTCCCCGAAGCCGAAGCAACCGGATGCTGGCATAATTGGATTTTTCAAATTCAATCCCGGTAACGTGACCGCTAATCGATTCATAAAATCACCGCTTCCGCCCGAAAGACAGGACCATCGGAGCATGTCTTCACGTAGTTTCCGTCCGGTGTCTTACAGACACAGGCGAAACAAGCACCAATCCCACAACCCATCCGGTTTTCAATCGACAGGAAACGATCTTGAATCGGGACCGTTTGCAAGGAACGTAACATCGGTTCCGGACCACACGCGAGTAACGTATCGAACCGCTCTGGTGTCAGTGCCGCCGTCACAAATCCTTGAACACCCGCTGTCCCGTCGACCGTCGTAATCGTCGTCGGCCCGAGCTTTTTAAACGCCTCTTCATAAAACACACTGTCTGCCGTATCAAACCCTAGAATCGCTTCACACGTCACCCCACGTTCGACAAGTTTACGCATCGTATAATACAGTGGCGGAACACCGATTCCCCCACCAACGAGGACAACGCAACTCGTCGGCTCAATCAAGTTCACCGGGAAACCGTTCCCGAGTGGTCCGAGGGCATCGACGAAATCCCCAGGCCGTAAGGAAGCGAGTTCTTTTGTTCCTTGACCAATCTCTTTGAATAAAAAAGTGATTAGATCGCCTTCGACGTTTGCGATTGAAATCGGACGCCGTAATAACGGGCCGACACGCAGGTGCATGAAGCGACCCGGCTCAATCTTTTTTACCTCCGGCATCCGACAAATCAACTCTGTCGCATTAACTGCGACCTTCTTCGTTGAGACGACCGTTAGTAGTTCAATCATCGCGTCACCGCCTTTTTCATATGCGTGAATGCTTGAATCGAACTTGCTTCGAACGAGAGACTTTCAATGACTCGGAGTAACGCTTCTGCCGTATCGAGCGATGTCAGACAGACGACATTGTTTTCTGCGGCTGCCCGGCGAATGATGAAACCATCTTTCGTCACTTGGGAGTCCCGACTCATCGTGTTGATGACATACTCGACTTCCGCTTTTTCGATTAAATCAAGCATTGACCCTTGATCGGAACCAATTTTTCCGACGACCTGGACGGCTAACTCATGTTCTGTCAAGAAGCTTGCTGTTCCGGCTGTTGCGAGCAATGTGAATCCGAGTGTTGCAAACCGCTTGGCGAGACCCAGCATTTCTTGTTTATCTTGATCAGCGACCGTCATCAAGATACGACCATGTTCAGGAATCGCCATTCCGGAAGCGAGTAACCCTTTATACAGTGCTTTCTCGAGCGTCCGGTCCGTTCCGATGACTTCACCGGTCGACTTCATTTCCGGTCCGAGTGACGGATCCACTTCCTTCAGTTTCGCGAATGAGAAGACCGGTACTTTGACGGACACGAGCTTCTCTTCCGGCAGGAGACCGCTTATCAGTCCGTAAGACGCGAGTGTCTCACCTAAGATGACGTTCGTCGCGAGACGTGCGACCGGTAATCCCGTTACTTTTGAGATGAACGGTACAGTCCGACTCGCCCGCGGGTTGACTTCAAGCACATAGAGTTCCCCGTCAGCGAAGACGAACTGGATGTTGAGCAATCCTTTGATGCGGAATGCTTTTGCGATACGCGTCGTGTAATCAACGATTTGATCTTTGATTGCTTGTGCGACACGTTGCGGGGGATACACCCCGATCGAGTCCCCGGAGTGTACTCCCGCACGTTCGATGTGCTCCATGATACCCGGGATGACGACATCTTCACCGTCGCAAATCGCATCCACTTCAAGCTCCATTCCCGTCAAGTAACGGTCGACGAGGACCGGTCGTTCCGGCGAGGCGATGACGGCATGTTTCATGTAATGTTCGAGCTCTTGTTGCCCGTAGACGATTTCCATTGCACGTCCACCGAGGACATAAGACGGACGGACGAGGACAGGATAGCCGAGACCCGCTGCCGCTGCCGTCGCTTCTTCGACCGTGACCGCTGTTTTTCCGGGCGGTTGTGGAATCTCAAGTTTTGTCAAAGCGGCTTCGAATTGTTTCCGGTCTTCTGCCATATCAAGATCTTCTAACGCCGTTCCGAGAATCTTGACCCCTTCGTCAGCGAGCGACTCAGCTAAGTTGATGGCGGTTTGCCCGCCGAACTGGACGATGACGCCGATCGGTTGTTCATTTCGGATGACTTCGAGAACATCTTCCGTCGTCAGTGGTTCAAAGTAGAGCCGGTCCGAAATCGAGAAGTCCGTCGAGACCGTTTCCGGGTTATTGTTGACGATGATCGCTTCATAACCCGCTTCGCGAATCGCTTGAATCGAGTGGACCGTCGCATAATCGAATTCGACCCCTTGTCCAATCCGGATCGGCCCGGAACCCAGTACGAGAATCGACGGGCGTGTCGTCGGTGCCGCTTCATTTTCGACTTCATACGTCCCGTAGTAATACGGTGTATCGGAAGCGAACTCTGCTGCACACGTATCGACCATCTTGTAGACGGGATGAATCTGTTCTTGATTTCGCGTGTGGCGAATCACGGTCTCACTTTTCTTCGTGATCCGGCCAATCATCGCATCGCTGAAGCCGTAACGTTTTGCGTGTAATAAACGCTCGCGTGTCAGCTCTTCGCGTGCCAACTCCTGTTCAATCCGGAAGATATGGTGTAACTTCTCTAAAAACAGCCGGTCGATGCTGGTCCATTCGTGAATTTGTTCGACCGAATAACCCCGCTCCATTCCCGCGTAAAGGGCGAATAGCCGTTCATCCGTTGCTTTGACGATGTACTGGTTGAGTGTCACTTCATCCATGTCGAGAAAACGGTCCATCCGGAGATCCGACATCCCGATTTCGAGCGAGCGGACTGCCTTCAGCAAGGCTTCTTCCATCGTCCGTCCCATCGCCATGACTTCACCTGTCGCCTTCATTTGCGTCCCGAGCGTCCGGTCTGCCGATTCGAACTTATCAAACGGCCAGCGCGGAATCTTCGCGACGACATAGTCGAGTGCCGGTTCAAACGAGGCAAAACTCGTTTCCGTGATCGGGTTCTTCAGTTCCGATAAGGCATAACCGACAGCAATTTTTGCCGCAAGTTTTGCAATCGGGTAGCCTGTCGCCTTCGACGCCAAGGCCGACGAGCGCGAAACGCGCGGGTTCACTTCGATGACATAGTAGTCGAAACTATGCGGATCAAGTGCAAACTGGATGTTACATCCGCCTTCGATGCCAAGGGCACGGATGATGTCGAGTGAAACATTTCGCATCATTTGATAATCGCGGTCGGACAGTGTCTGGGTCGGTGCAAAGACAATCGAGTCGCCCGTATGGACGCCGACCGGGTCAAAGTTTTCCATCGCACAGACGATGATCGCTTGGTTCGTCGCGTCACGCATGACTTCGAACTCAACTTCTTTCATCCCGGCAATCGATTTCTCGAGCAATACTTGGTTCGCCGGACTCGCTTTGATACCGCCCTCGACGATTCGGACGAACTCGTCCATCGTCTCAGCAATCCCGCCGCCTGTACCACCGAGCGTGTAAGCCGGTCGAATGATGATCGGCAGACCGATTTTCGCGCAAAATTGTTCCGCTTCTTCTACTGTATGAACGATTTCACTCTCCGGGACACCGTGTCCCAGTCTGAACATCAATTTTCTGAACAAATCACGATCTTCTGCCTCTTCAATCGCGGACAGTTTCGTTCCGAGCAGTTCGACACCATATTCAGCCAAAACGCCGAGTCGGTCGAGTTCGACCGCTAGATTCAATCCAGTCTGCCCACCGAGTGTCGCAAGCAAGGCATCCGGACGTTCCTTGCGGATGATCCGGGACACGAACTCCGCTTGGAGCGGTTCGATGTAAACCCGGTCCGCGACAGTCGGGTCTGTCATGATCGTTGCGGGGTTCGAGTTCACGAGGATGACTTCGTAACCTTCTTCCTTGAGTGCTTGGCACGCTTGGGTTCCGGCATAATCAAACTCTGCTGCTTGTCCGATGACGATTGGACCTGATCCGATAACGAGAATCTTCTGGATATCTTGACGTTTAGGCATGAGTGACCTCCTGTTGGTTCGTGATTTCTGTTAAAAACTGATCGAATAAATCATTGGCGTCCATTGGACCGGGTGATGCTTCCGGATGATATTGAACAGAGAAGACAGGTTCCGTCCGGTGTCTGACACCTTCGACCGTCCCATCATTGATCGCGACGTGTGTGACGATTAACTCGAATCCCTTCAATGACTGTTCGTCGACGGCGTAGCCATGATTTTGTGAGGTGATGCTGACGTGACCGGTTTGAAGATCTTGAACCGGGTGATTGGCACCGCGATGACCGAACGGTAACTTGAACGTATCGGCGCCGTGCGCAAGCGCAATCAATTGATGACCGAGACAAATGCCGAAGATGACGATTTTCCCTGTCAGCTCTTGAATCAATGGAATCGCTGTTGGAACGTCTTTCGGATTCCCGGGACCGTTCGATAACATCATGCCGTCCGGTTTATAACGCAAGACTTCCTTCGCCGTAACATTGTACGGTACGACGACAACTTCGCAACCGCGGCGGACGAGTTCACGGACGATGCCGAGCTTTGCACCAAAGTCGACGAGGACAATCCGCGGACCGGCACCCGGGATGATGTACGCCCGTTCCGTCGAAGCACGTTGCACCTGATCCGTTGCGAGTGGCATGTTGTGCAAACGCTCTAATTGGTCGGCGAGATTAAATTCACCATCGACGAGCAATCCCCGCATGACGCCTTTTGATCGTAAGTGGCGCGTCAGTTGACGTGTATCGACGCCGGTTAAGCCCGGAATATCGAATTCTTCTAAGGCCTCTGCTAACGACGATTGGGAGCGGAAGTTCGACGGAGTATGGCAGACTTCACGGACGATGAGTGCTTTCGCAAGTGGTCGCGTCGTTTCGTAATCTTCCCGGTTGATGCCATAGTTCCCGATCAAGGGATTCGTCAAGACGATCATCTGGTCACAATAGGATGGATCAGATAACATTTCCTGGTATCCCGTCATCCCTGTCTGGAAGACGACCTCCCCCATCGTGACGCGTGTTGCGCCAAATGCTGTCCCTTCGAACGTCATACCATCTTCTAAAATGAGTGTCCGTTTAGACATGTGCCGTTTCCCCCTTGAATACGATTTTTCCACCGACGAGTGTCATGACCGGGTATCCTGTCAGTAACTGCCCCGCGAACGGTGTATTTTTTCCTTTTGAATAAAAGCGTTCTGGTTCAACCGGTCGGACGGTCTCTAAATCAAGCAACACGAGATCTGCCGGTGCCCCGACTTCCAAGCGACCATACGGTAAGTCGAACAAGGCGGCCGGCTTGCGTGCCAAGGCATCGACTAAGTCGCTTAGCGTCATCTGGTTCGTTTGAACAAGTTTCGTATAAAGTAGTGGAAAGGCTGTCTCGAAGCCCGTAATTCCAAATGGTGCCCGCTCGATGCCGAGCGCTTTTTCATCGGCTGCGTGCGGCGCATGATCCGTTGCGATACAATCAATCGTGCCATCGCGTAACCCTTCGAGCAGTGCCGCCCGGTCTGCCTTACTCCGAAGGGGCGGATTCATTTTAAAGTTCGGATCCTGCCCCTCGATGTCATCTTCCGTCAGGACGAGATGGTGCGGTGTCACTTCTGCCGTGACACGGATTCCTGCCCGTTTGGCGTCACGAATGACCCGGACTGATTCTTTTGTCGAGACATGACAGACATGATAATGGCAGCCGGTCGCTTCTGCGATTAAGACGTCGCGCGCGATGTGGATACTTTCCGCTAGTGACGGAATCCCCTGCAGTCCTTCCCGTTCACTATACGCACCTTCATGGACACAGCCGGCTTTCAACGTATCGTCCTCACAATGGGCGACGACCGCCTTCCCGAGTTTCGCGGCGCGTCGCATCGCTTCCCGCATGACGGCGGCACTTTGAACGCCGACGCCGTCATCTGTAAACGCAAAGGCATTCGTTAATTCTTCAAACGCGACGAGTTCCTGTCCTAGCTGATTTTTTGAAATCGCCGCATAAGGCAAAACCCGGACAGACGCCGTTTCTTCGATTTTCTTGAACAAGGCGTCTAACGTCTCGCGGTCATCCGGAACAGGACGCGTATTCGGCATCGGACAGATTGTCGTGAATCCGCCGGCTGCGGCTGCGGCCGTACCTGTTGCAATCGTTTCTTTATGTTCGCCACCCGGTTCGCGGAGATGGACATGAATATCGACGAAGCCTGGTGCTAACAAGCGGTTACTTGCATCGATGACTTGCTCGTCCGCCCGCGGCGCAGCATCGAGATCCGTAATCAAGCCATCCTCGATGCGAATGCTTGATTGTTGCAATTGTCCGTTTTGATACCATGTTGCGTGATCGATACGTAGTGTCATATTAAATCTCTCCTTCAGTTGAGTTAGGATGAAACGCACGTTCTAAAATCGCCATTCGGGCGAACACACCATTTTTCATCTGCTCGAAGATTCGTGACTGGGTATGTTCGACCAGTTCGTCCGCAATCTCGATCCCGCGATTGACGGGTGCCGGGTGTAAGATGATTGCTTCCGGTCGAATCCGCCGCATCCGGTCGAGTGTCAAACCATATTGTTCGTGATACGTTTCTTCGAGCTCCATCGCCTGACTGTGCCGTTCCTGCTGAACCCGGAGTAACATGATGATGTCACTTTGCTCGATTGCCTCGTCAATCGGGACATAGGCAATCCCCATCGTCTCGTCAAACCATTCCGATGGACCGGAACCGATGACGGTCGCCCCGAGCCGTTGCAACACGTCCGCGTTCGACCGGGCGACCCGGCTGTGTCGCAGGTCACCACAGATGACAACCGTTTTGCCGTGAATATGACCGAATTCGGCAAACATCGTCATTAAATCGAGTAAAGACTGGGATGGATGTTGACCACTCCCATCGCCCGCATTGATGACCGGAATCGTCAACTGCTCAATCAGCGCGTGGTAATAACCTGTCTCGTGATGGCGAATGACAAGTGCTTCGACCCCGAGTGCTTCAAGTGTTTTACATGTATCAAGTAACGTTTCTCCTTTTTGGACGGACGATGTCGTCGTCTCAAACGGCAGGACATGCATTCCTAAGCGATGTTCCGCCATCTCGAATGAACAGCGTGTCCGTGTCGAATTTTCAAAGAACAGGTTGGCGATCGTTTTATTCGCAAAGGTATTTGACGGTTGTCCATGTTTCAATTCAAGCGCCCGCTCAATCAACTGCTCGATTTCTAGAATCGAGAGCTGGTCGAGACTGACGAAATCGGGACTCACTGGTTGGGTTTTCATCTCGTTCACTCCTTTTTCGGCCGCAAAAAAGCGCACCTTCTGATGTGAAGGTGCGCTGAAGAAAGCAGATGAACATCTGCGATCTACAAGGGCCTCCACTTTATCGTCCTCTCGGGAACGTCTTAAAAGTCGTTAGCTGCTCGTTTCGGTTGTAAAGGTGTTTCTTCGATGTCGACTTCTTCCTGTGCCGCCTTCGGTAAAATCAAGTTCAAGACAACTCCGAGGATGGTGGCGAGCGCCATTCCTTCTAACGAGAAGTTCCCCACTTTCAAAGCTGCACCGCCGATGCCGATGACCAAGATGACGGCCGTGATCGTCAAGTTTCGTTTATCTGCTAAATCGACCTTACTTTCGACGATCGTCCGGAGACCGTTCGAGGCGATGACCCCGAACAAGAGGATGCTGATGCCGCCCATGACGGGTGTCGGAATCGTTTTAATGAAGCCTTCGACGTATCCAAGGAATCCGAAGCTGATTGCAAGTAATGCTGCGCCACCGAGGACAAACACGCTGTAGACACGCGTAATCGCCATGACACCGTTATTTTCGCCGTATGTCGTGACAGGTGGTCCACCGAGCATCGAAGCGACTGCCTTGGCAATCCCGTCTCCAAGCACTGTCCGGTGCATTCCCGGATCAAGGAGCGTCTCGCGCCCAATGATGCGGGAAGTGACCTTTTGTTCACCGATATGTTCCGTCAACGTGACGAGTGTGACCGGGACGATCAAGGCGAGTGCTGCCCAGTTCAAGGTCGGTGAATAGTCGAGGAACGGAATCGTAAAGTCAGGTAGATGGAAGAATGTTGCTTCGCGCAGTGGTGCAAAATCAACGATCCCGCTAATTGCTGCGACGAGGTATCCGGCGAGAATACCGAACAAAATCGGCACCGTACTCCACATGCCTTTAAAGTACGTCATCGCGAGGAGCGTAACAGCGAGCGTCGTCAAGGCGACGAAGAAGAACAAGCCGTTATATGTGCCATCCGCTCCGTTCATTGCCATGCTGACAGCCGTTGGGGCAAGCGATAGACCGATGACCATGATGACTGGACCGATGACGACCGGCGGAAGCAGTTTCATCAACCAGGAGACACCTGTGTACATGATGATTAAGGAGACAAGTCCGTAGACAAGTCCAGCGACCATCCCGCCGACAAGTGCATCTTCGACACCCCAGCGTTCGCTGACGGCGATGATTGGGACGATGTAGGCAAAACTAGAACCAAGGTATGTGGGGACTTTGAAACGGGTGACGGCGAGGAAAATCAACGTGCCGACTCCGCTCGCGACGAGTGCGACAGATGTGTTTAATCCCGTAAGTAACGGAACGAGCACGGTCGCACCAAACATCGCGAAGACATGTTGGAGGCTGAGCATCAGCCATTGAAGAGGATGTTTCGGTAATTCACGGACTTCAAGAATTGCTTTATGTTTTGACATGAGAGCATCTCCCTTTCTGGTCTCTCTGGACCACGTTAAAGGTATTTTTGATTTAACGTTTAATGAATACTTGATCAGCATCGTCGACTTCTGATAAGGCGACGACGACTTGTTCTTCGCGTGACGTCGGAACGTTCTTGCCGATGAAATCTGGTCGAATCGGGAGTTCCCGGTGACCTCGGTCAACAAGGACAGCTAACTGAATCATGCTTGGTCGACCATGATCGACGAGTGCGTCCATTGCCGCGCGGACCGTCCGTCCCGTGTACAGGACATCATCGACGAGCACAACGATTTTTCCTGTGACGTCTTCCGGCATCTCGGACCCTTTGATTTCCGGCTCGAGGCTTTTCTTCGAGAGATCATCGCGGTACATCGAGATGTCGACGACACCAAGTAACACGGCTTTTCCTTCAATCTCTTCAATCCGCCGGGCAAGGCGTCTCGCAAGTGTTTCGCCCCGCGTCTTGATACCGACGATCATCAATTCTTCAATCCCTTTGTTGCGCTCGATGATTTCATGGGCGATTCGTGTTAAGGCACGACTGATTGCCGCTTCATCTAAAATGATGGCTGGTTTCATGGCTTCTCCTTTCATAAAAAAACCTCCTGCTTAATCGGCAGGAGGTTGTTGAAGACAGATGTGTACATAGCAAAGCCATGTGTTTACACGCGTTACGGTGTCTCCCTTTCGTAGCCTCTCCGGACTCGATTAAAGGTGTTCTAATTTTGTAGGATCGTCACGCGGACGACCGATTTGGTGAGGCTGATGTCTCGCATCGCTCTCTAGGTGTTACTCTACCGTTTTATCAGAAAAACGTCAAGACTCTAATTCAAGTTTTTTCAACTGACTGATCTCAAACGTCATCTCTTCCGGGAGTGGTGCTTCGAACGTCAACCATTCGCCGGTCCGTGGATGTTCAAATCCGAGAACCGCTGCGTGGAGTGCTTGACCATTCATCTTCATCGTCTTCCGCGGTCCATATTTCGGGTCACCTGCGAGCGGGAATCCGATATAGCGCATGTGGACACGAATTTGGTGAGTCCGTCCTGTTTCGAGTTTACACTCAACGACCGTAAAGCCTTCATACCGATCGAGGACACGGAAATGCGTGACCGCTGCTTTTGAGTTTTTGTCCGTGACCGTCATCCGTTGACGGTCATTTTTATCACGGCCGACCGGTGCTTCAATCGTTCCGAGTTCATGGGGAATCTCGCCATGGACAAGCGCGATATAAAGACGTTCCGTCGTCTTATCTTTTAATTGTTGCGCAAGCGATTCATGGGCTAAATCATTTTTAGCGACCATCAAGAGACCCGATGTATCTTTATCGATCCGGTGAACGATTCCTGGTCGTTTGACCCCATTGATGCCTGAGAGGTCTTGACAGTGATGAAGCAACGCATTAACGAGTGTTCCTGACACATGTCCTGCTGCCGGGTGGACGACCATGCCTTTTGGTTTATTGATGACGATGACATCGCTGTCTTCGTAAACGACATCTAGCGGAATGTCTTCCGGTAAGATTTCGAGTTCGACGGCTTCCGGGATATGCACGGTGATGCTTTCCGTTCCCGTCATCTTATAGTTCGGTTTCACGATGCGTCCGTCTACTTCGACGTGCCCCGCCTTTAACCAGTCTTGCACTTGCGAACGCGACCACTCTTGTTGTTCAGCCAACCATTTATCGATTCGCCCTGTCGCGCCTTTTGCTTCGACCGTCCATACTTGTTGTTCATTCATTAATCAATCGTTCCCTTCTTCGTCAAACGCTCTTCGAACATGACGCTAATCAGCATCAAAATCACTCCAAATGTCAAGCAGACGTCTGCGACATTAAAGATCGGAAAATTATAGCCGAACGGATAAAAGTGTAAGAAATCAACGACTTCCCCACGCGCCATCCGGTCAATAAAATTTCCGATCGCTCCACTCAGTAGTAAAGCGACACTCCAAGCAAATACTTTGTTTTTTGTTCCTTCTTTGTACAGAAAATAAATCAGACCAACAACGACGAGAACCGTCACGATGAAGAAGAAGCCGAATTTTCCTTCAAGCATTCCCCATGCCGCTCCACGGTTGCGGTATGAATTGAGATAAAAGAAATTTGGAATGACTTCAATCGCTTGACCAATCGTCATCTGCTGAACGACGATCCATTTCGTCAATTGATCCACTCCTACGAGTAAAGCAGCAATCACTAAGTAAAGCCACATCCTGTTTTCCCCCACATCAAAAATAATGAGGGGTAGCTACGAAGTCGCAGTAGCCGCCCCTCCCCTTATTCATTATAAAGAATTGACGACCGCAGTACAACGAGGACAAAGTGTCGGATGAGCCGGATCTTGACCAAGTTCAGTCGAATATGTCCAGCAACGTTCACATTTCTCGCCGTCCGCTTTCAAAACAGTGATTGCTGTCGTCTCATAGTTACGTTCTGCCGAGTCGACAAAATCGATGTGTGAGACTTGAAGCAGTTGTTCAAGATGGTCGATTGTCGCAAGCAAGTTCTTCGTCGCTTCGTTCGGTGCGAGCTCGAGTTTGGCTTCGAGCGTTTTCCCGACGAGCTTCTCTGCCCGTGCTTCTTCAAGCGCCTTCAAGACATCATCGCGGAAGACGAGGAACGCGTTCCATTTCGCGATCAGTGCAAGTCCTTCTTCCGATACGTCGACTGCTTCCGGTAAATCCGTCAAGAAGATACTTGCCGTCTCGACACCAGGAACGAATTCCCATGCTTCGTCTGCCGTATGCGGTAAGACAGGTGCCATCAATTGTAACAATGTCACGACGGTATCATACATGACCGTTTGAACGGCACGACGCGCCGGTGCATCTGCTTGTTCGATATACAAGATGTCTTTCGTGTAGTCGAGGTAGAACGAAGACAGGTCAAGGACACAGAAGTTATGCAACAGTTGGTAAACTGCCATGAAATCATACGCATCATAGGCTTTTTTGACTTTACCGACTAATTGATCGAGCTTCGTCCGCATGAAACGGTCTGCTTCCGGTAAATCTTCAAACGCAACACGATGTGCCGTGTGATCGAATTGATCCAAGTTCCCGAGCAGGAAACGGACCGTGTTCCGGATTTTACGGTATGATTCTGAAACTTGTTTAAAGTTGTCCATCGATGCCCGGACATCTGACTGATAATCGACTGACGCAACCCACAGACGAAGAATCTCAGCACCGAATTGTTGCATGATTTGGATTGGGGCAATCGTATTCCCGATTGACTTCGACATCTTCCGTCCTTGACCGTCTAATACGAAACCATGACTGACGACTGCTTTATACGGTGCTTTTCCCGTTGTCGCAACAGCTGTCGAAAGCGACGAGTTGAACCAGCCACGGTATTGGTCTGAACCTTCGAGGTAAAGATCAGCCGGACGCTCTAGTTCTGGACGCGTCGCCAGCACACCGGCATGTGACGAGCCGGAATCGAACCAGACATCCATGATGTCTGTTTCTTTTTTGAACTGACCATTCGGACTTGCCGGGTGCGTAAAGCCTTCCGGCAATAAGTCGATTGCTTCGCGTTCATACCAGACGTTCGAACCGTGCTCTGCGAACAAGTTCGCGATATGGTCGATTGTTTCCGGTGTAACAATTTCTGTTCCGTCTTCTGCATAGAAGATTGGAAGGGGCACGCCCCATGCACGTTGACGCGAGATGACCCAGTCGCCACGATCTTTAAACATGTTGTGAAGACGTGTTTCTCCCCATGCCGGTACCCACTGCACATCTTTGATTTCGTCAAGGATTTCCGCACGGAAGTCTTTAATCGACGCGAACCATTGTGGTGTTGCCCGGAAGATGACCGGTTTTTTCGTCCGCCAGTCGTGCGGATACGAGTGTTTGATGAACGATAGTTTCAACAATGCGCCCGCTTTTTCTAACGCAAGACCGACTTCTTTATTCGCATCTTCATAGAACATGCCTTCGAATCCTGGTGCTTCCGCCGTCATGACCCCTTTATCATCGACCGGGCAGAGGACATCGAGTCCGTATGCTTGTCCGATGCGATAGTCATCTTCCCCGTGTCCAGGTGCCGTATGCACGACGCCGGTCGCTTCCGCCGTAACATGATCACCGAGCATGACGAGTGATTCACGGTCATAGAGCGGGTGTTTGGCTTTCATGTATTCGAAATCTGCTCCATTGAAGACACGACCGACTGTCGCGTCTTCCCATCCGAGTGCCTCGATGACTTCAGGAACAAGCGCCTCTGCGACGATATAACCTTTTCCTTCGTACTCGATCCGGGCATACGTGAGTTCCGCACTGACAGAGATTCCGAGGTTTGCAGGAATCGTCCACGGCGTCGTCGTCCAGATGACGAAGTGATCGGTTGGCTCTAAGATGTTATTTCCTTCTAAGACAGGGAACGCAACATAGATGGCAGCAGAACGTTTATCATGGTATTCGATTTCGGCTTCTGCCAGTGCCGACTCAGAAGAAGGTGACCAGTAGACTGGTTTTTTTCCTTTATAGATATAGCCTTTGTTCGCCATGTCACCGAAGAGGCGAATTTGCGCCGCTTCAAATTCCGGTTGGAGCGTGATGTATGGATTATCATAATCACCGAGAACACCTAAACGCTTAAACTGTTCACGCTGATGATCGACTTGTTCGAGCGCATATTTCGCACACAACTCACGGAACTCAGCGACCGACATCGTCTTCCGATCGACACCTGATTTTTGGAGCGCTGTTTCAATCGGTAAACCGTGTGTATCCCAACCCGGTACGTACGGTGAACGGAAACCATTCATCGATTTGTAACGGACGACGATATCTTTTAAGACTTTGTTTAATCCGTGCCCCATGTGGATATCACCGTTTGCGTATGGTGGTCCATCATGAAGGATGAAGGTTGGTTTCCCAGCATTTTTTTCTTGAACTGCTTGATATAAGTTCATCTCGTTCCAACGTGCCTGCATGTCCGGCTCACGTTTCGGCAAGTTACCTCGCATTAGAAATTCAGTTTTCATCATCAGTAATGTATCTTTGTACTCCATCTGGCATTCCCTCACTTCTTTTAATTTAACATACAAAAAAAGCCAAACACATCCCTGGTATAGGGACGAGCTTGGCTTGAACTCGCGGTACCACCCTACTAGTAGTTCAACCGTACGAACTACCACTTAAGAGCCCGATAACGGGGGCGAATCGGTGCGACTTACTTAATGGTTCAGTCTCACACTCGAAGGGGATATCCATTCTCACTTACTGTTCGGGCTCACACCAGTCCCCGATTCGCTTGCAGCAGTCTGATTAAGACGTGTCCTTGTCATTGATTTAAGTTATATGACATCGTCGTCATTATACGCAACTGCCGGAATCTCGTCAAGCGCACCACGGGTCGAACTATCAAACGCGTCCCAATCATGGCTTGCCAATAACTCCATCTGCGCATCGATCAAGACTTTAAAACGATTACGGTACAATTCGATTTTCTTACGCATCTGTTCGACTTCAAAGTCTGTCCGTTGCGCTCGACGCTGTGCGGAATCTTGCAGTTGTTCCGCTTCACGCTCGGCTTGTTTTAAAATCAAGCTTGCTTCTTTCGTCGCATTGGCCTTGACTTCTTCTCCTGCTTCTTGGGCAACGATGATTGACTTGTTTAACGTCTCTTCCATCGAACTGAAGTAATCGACACGCGATTGCATGTTTTGAATCACTTCTTGCTGTTGACGGTTTTCCCGCAACAACATTTCAAAATCCTTGATGACTTGATCAAGAAATTCGTTGACCTCATCCTCGTCATAGCCGCGAAACTTACGTGTAAATTCCTTATTATGAATATCAAGTGGCGTCAATGGCATGATGAAATCCTCCTCAGCATTTTTTAACCTTTTAATAATCCGTACTGTAATTTAATCCGGTCGCGTTTCGTCGACCCTAAAATAGCCGTCAATTTGACGCGGCCTGTTCCACGGAGCGAAAGCAAATCGCCTTCTTCAAGCATGAAGCTTGGATCTTCGACGATTTTATAATTCACTTTACTTTCCCCTTGTTTAATCAAACTCTGTGCTTTTTGTCTCGAAAAACCAAGCACTTCGCTGACGACAGTATCAAAGCGGAGCGAACTGACGAATCCAAGTTCTTCTTGCCATTCCTGTTCTTTGATCTTCAGTTGGTCTTCTAGTTCGACGCGAGATAAACGAATTTTCGTTTTCCCTGCCCGCTCGACGTTGACTTCGATATAAGAAGCAACGTCTTCTGCGACTGCGAACTGAACGACTTGATCTTGAATGACGACGTCACCGAACTTGCCGCGTTTCAGACCGACGTTTAAGAGCGTACCTGTTACTTGTCGATGCGATAGTTCAACGAATTTTGTAGGATAATGAATACGATAGATGGCAATATCAAAGTCGCTCGCATCAAGTTCGTAGTAATCAGGCGCAATTAGTGCCCGCTGTCGCTCTGCCCCTTCGAAACCGCCCTCAAAAAAGAGGGCACATTTCGTTCCGACGAGTTCACGTGTGATTTGCTGTTCGCGTGGGTCAAGAAAATCTGTCAGTTTAAACGTATAGGTCGCTTCGACATGATCGATCCAGTTTAAGACAAGATCGACGAACTCCCGCTCATGTCCGCGATAGTGATCATAGACGCTCATTAGAAGAAGATTGCTCGAATGCCTGACTGTGCTAAGTTCAACACTAAAAAGGCAACGATTGGTGAGATGTCAAGCATACCTCCGATGGGCGGGATGATCCGTCGGAAAGGCGCGAGGAACGGTTCGACTAACATCGCTAATACTTGTCCGAATCTTGACTCTCGTGCGTTCGGGAACCATGAAAGTAAAATATAAGCAATCATGACATAGCTATAATATTGAAGTAACGTGCTCAATGTACGCCCAATCGCGTACATAACTTGTGAATCCATGTTTACCACCCCTTATGATTGATATCATCTTCTCCAAGTAGATTTGAAATACTACCCGCGAGCTCGACGTTGTTCGGCACACAGAGGAGCGTGTTTTGACTGATTGTCGTAATCGTACCATCGAGTGCAAAGACGACGCCTGAAAGAAAATTAATCATTTGCCGTGATTGATCTTTTGACATGCGTTGCATATTAACGATGACCGCACGATTTTGACGGAGATGCTCCCCAATTTCTTGTGCTTCATTGAAGACACGCGGCTCACTTAAAATGACTTGTGATTTTGCTTTTTTCGTATGAATCGGAACGATATTCGATTGACGCACAGGGTCCTCCTTTTGAGTAACACTCGGGGTAGATTCCTCGTAGTACTCTTCATACTCTTGCTCTGCAGTACCTCTACCTTTATTTATTGTAGCATCATTTTCATATTCAAGTTCGTCTAAATCGTCTGTGTTCCCAAGAAACAGATGTTGCATTTTCGATTTGAATCCCATTTCGATTCTCCTTTCAACTTCTTCTACGTTTTATGATTGGACCAGGACCGTTCCGATTCTGACGTGTGTCGCCCCTTCTTCAATCGCAATCTCATAATCAGACGACATCCCCATCGATAATTCCGTACAGGGAGCGTAAGACAGGTTTCGTGCTGCTACTTCGTCTCGTAAGACGCGTAATGCGCGGAAAACGGACCGCACTTCCTCTTGATTTTCTGTCAATGGTGCCATCGTCATGAGTCCAATCACACGAACTTTTGGATATTGACCGATTTCATGTAGAAAGGAATGGATGTCTTCTGCGGAAATACCTTGTTTCGAAGCTTCACCCGAGACATTGACTTGAACAAAACAATCGATAGGACGTTTTGCACGTTTATTGATTTCTTCCGCTAAATGCAAACGATCGAGTGAGTGAAGCACATCGATTTGATCGATGATTTGACGTACTTTTCGCGACTGCAGTGTCCCGATGAAGTGCCACTCACAGGCTTCACGCCCAAGTGCTGCTTGTTTTTCTGACAAACCCTCCGGACGATTTTCACCTAGCGCCGTTATACCTGCTTCTAACAGCTCAGAGGCAACTTGACTTGAAACTGATTTCGTCACGCCAATCAGTTGTACCTGCTTTTTTTGAAAACTCTTTTCACTCGCTTGTTGCATCTTTTGTTGGACAAGTTGAACATTTTCATTAATCGACATGTAATGACTCCTTTACGATCAAGCTCGCGAAACGACCTTGGTGGTCCCCATGACGGTAAGAGAAATAGTCATCTGCTTGGCAGTGCGTACAAATTCCTGCATCAATGATGTCACCTAATCCACTTCGCTCTGCTAATGCAGCATTCGTCTGCTGAAGCGAAAGCATCGCTTTTCCGTTTTCTTTCATTGTGTAGGGCGTATCTTCAAGACCAAGCCCATCAATCGCTTCAAGGACGGGTTGGTCGACCTCATAACAACATTCACGAATCGAGGGTCCGATGACCATTTGAATCGAGGAACGGTCTGCCCCCGCCGCTTCCATTCGGGCGACAGTCGCTTCAACGATATTCGCGACTGTTCCACGCCATCCGGCATGCGTATTCGCAATGATTCCTGTCGTCGGATCACAAAAAACGAGCGGTACACAATCCGCGAATAACATGGCGAGTAATACATTTGCATCCGTCGTCACCAATCCATCTGTACCCTCGATCGTTGTTCCATAATCCAGTGCGCCTCGTCCAGAATCTAGCGTCGTCACTTGTTCGACATGGTTCCCGTGAACCTGTTCTGCCCAAACTGAATTTTCGAGCGATAAATCAAGTTGACGGGCGATGACTTGCCGGTTTTGAATGACACCATCGCGATCGTCATTGACATGCAATCCAAGATTGCCAATACCATGCGGCGCTGAAAATTTTGTAGTGAATGCCGCACGCACTGTACCGGTCGGTGTATCCCACTTTATCCATTGACCAAACATCATTTCACATCCCTTTCAAAAAAGAGGTGCCGCTTACGCGACACCTCTTTGTCTAGCAGTCGTGTCTTGGAAAAAATCGATTAACGATTGTTCCGACGAAGGAATGATGGAATGTCCATCGTTTCTTCAACATCTGACCCTTTTGCTGGTTCTGGATTCGAGCTGACAGGTGTCTCTTCGACTTGTGGTTTCGGCTCCTCAGTCGCAGCAGGAGTTGGAGTCGCCTGCTTTTTCTTGAGTAAGTTTTTCATCATTTCTTGAGCAGATGGAATCTCGAAATCGAGTGGCTCGTTTTCGAATTCTGTTGCGATGACGGTAACGATGATTTCATCTTCTAAGTTATCGTTGATAACAGAACCGAAAATCAAGTTTACTTCTTCATCTGCTGCACTTTGAACGATTTGAGCAGCTTCCGTTACTTCATATAGACTGAGGTTCGCACTACCTGTGATGTTCATTAAGACACCTTTTGCACCTTCAATCGATGTTTCAAGCAATGGACTTGAAATGGCTTTCTTCGCAGCTTCCGTTGCACGGTGTTCGCCTGTCGCAACACCAACGCCCATCAAGGCAGATCCTTTTTCAGTCATGATTGTCTTAACGTCTGCAAAGTCTAAGTTGATTAAACCAGGGACAGCGATTAAGTCTGTGATCCCTTGAACCCCTTGACGAAGCACATTATCCGCTTCTTTGAATGCTTCGAGCATCGGCGTGTTACGATCAACGATTTCAAGTAATTTATCATTCGGAATGACGATTAACGTATCGACTTTTTCTTTAAAGTTTTGCACACCCGATACAGCGTGTTGCATCCGTTTGCGTCCTTCAAACATGAACGGTTTCGTTACGACACCGACAGTCAATGCGCCGATTTCTTTTGAAATTTCAGCGATGACTGGCGCAGCACCAGTTCCTGTCCCGCCACCCATACCTGCAGTAACGAAGACCATATCAGCACCTGACAAAATCTCTGTCAACTGTTCACGGCTTTCTTCTGCCGCTTTCTTACCGATTTCTGGATTCGCACCTGCACCTAAACCGCGTGTCAGCTTTGCACCGAGTTGGAGCTTCACATCTGCCTGCGACATGTTGAGTGCTTGTGCATCTGTATTGACGGCGATGAATTCTACGCCTTGTACACCATGTTCAATCATTCGGTTGACGGCGTTTGAACCACCGCCACCTACACCGATGACCTTAATTTTAGCTACTTGGTCCATCATTTCATCAAAATGCAACATAAAAGGGGCCCCCTAATTTTTTATACTCATTGTATTTTAGTCATTAACCAAAAAACTTTTCAAAGAAACTACTGAATGATTTACGCTCTTTTGGAGGTTGTTCCTGTTGCGTTCGTTCTTCGCGTACTGGAGACGGTGTCGGGTTCGTAAGCAATTGTTCTTGTTCACGATTTTGCGCCACGACTTCCTTCTCGTCCGCACGATCAAATCCTGATTTCGAAACCGTACTTCTTGAGAGTACATAGCGTAACATGCCGGCTGCCACAGCGTACTTCGGATTACGAATGCCTAAGCTGGCCGGTTGGTAGACGTTGACGTTCTGGTTGAAAATCCGTTTCCCTAGCTGATCGATTCCAGGAAGCGAAGAACTTCCACCGCAGAGAATGATGCCACTATTCATTTGTGGATGGCCAGCCTGCGTCATCCGTTTTTGAATCATCTCGAAGATTTCTTCGAGGCGTGCCTCTAAAACGAAACCGATCTCAGGTTGCGGCTCAAAACGATGCTCCCCATTAATCGTTACATAGGATACCTTTTCTTCAGGATCCCCTAACGATTCAAGCGCCACTCCGTATTCTTCCTTCGCAAGTTTTGCATCTTGGTACTTACAATTCATCTTATACGTTAAGTCACGTGTCAGATGATCGCCACCATAAGGTAACGTCGTCGAGTAAACGAGATCGTTTTTTTCATAAATCGACAATGTTGTCGTCTCATGTCCAATATCGATGATGCCGACGCCAAGCTCCAGTTCATCGATTGATGCCGCGATTCTTGAAACAGCTAAGCTTTCAAGTACGTATCCTGCAAGCTCTAGACCAGCCCGTTCGATTGAACGTTTAATGCTATGTAGGATCGTCTTCGCTCCAATGATCAACTTCCCTGTCACTTCTAGACGATAACCGATCATACCACGTGGATCCGTGATTTCTGTTTGTTGGTCGACCGTAAACGTTTTCGGTAGTACATCGACAACACTTAATTCGTTCGGAATGCGCATGACCATTGCGGAGTGTAAGACGTCTTTGACGTCGTCATCCGTAATTTCATTGTCTTCGCCTTTAATTGAAGTCATCCCTTGACAATCCTTGACTTGAATGTGTTCTCCAGAAATTGCTACATATACTTCACCAATCGGTTCACCGAGTGTCCGTTCCACTTCAGCGACCGCTTGTTTAATGGCATTGACTGTTTGGTCGATATCGACGATGACGCCACGTTTGACACCGGCAGATGGTGCAGAACCCTCCGCTAACACGTTCAGTGTCCCACCGAGTAGTTCACCGACGATGAGTTTCACTTCCGATGTTCCAATGTCTAGTGCGGCAATCGTACCTTTCGTTTCCATGGGAGTGACACCTCCACTTTCATAATACTCATACTGATTGTCCCTATATATATTCAGGAAACAAGATAAACTTCTTCTCGTTTAAGTCTACACTATATAAAACCCTACGAAAAGAAGTTATTGTCTAACTTACCCATCTAATAGATTACGATTTGATGACGATACGCCTACTTATTTACTAATGAAAACAAACGTTTGTCAATCTGCTGACTCATGACTAGGAATTTTCTATTTTTTTACTTTATATGGTTTGAAATAGATTCCCCCGTCAATCGTGATCGTCCCTGTTTTTCCTTTTGGTAAGGCTGAAATCACTTTGACATATTCATTCAACGAGTTAGAAAAAGCTGAAGTACTCAATAAGACGGTATTGCCATCCGTCATGAATAACTTCAATCCCCCTTTATCGGTTTTATCGTTTGCAACGATTTCCGAAATCCGACTCCGAACTTTTGGTTCGATTTTGACGAGTTCCTTCGTCAACCGTTCAAGGGACTGATCTGTAAAGCCTGTTAAAATCGGTGCATCGAACAATTCTTCCTTCGACTTTCCAGGGATGATTGTTCCATCTGCTAAGACGATTCGGTCTCCGGGTTGATCTTTCGCGTAAGCAATTTCTTTTTCCTCCACGACATTAACTTGATAGTTATGGAGAAAACTCTGTGTCATCGTTGCTTCCCGTATACCTGGTACATCTTCGATTCGCTCTAGCACAGCTTCTTCTGACACATTGAAAGCATGTGTCTCCTTCACCTTCATCCGTGACGCCTGAATGATGTCTTCTTCTTTGACATTGACGACACCGTCAATCTCAAGTGTCGCTACCCGCGAATAACTGGACTGAAGATAAAATACGACAGCAATCAATAGACCGATCAGGATGAGGACATAGATTAAACGTCGGTTTGCTTTCTTCCGGCGTTGTTCACGGATATAAGGAATCTTATCTTCTAGACTACTGACAGTGGCATCCGTATCTTTTACCGGTTGTCGCTCCTTCACGTTCATTCCTCCTCTACTTGATTAATTTCAGTTCCTTATCGGTCTATTCCTGCAACTGTTTAGTTTTTTTGTTGAATCAAGCGATTCAACTCGTCTACTAAATCACTCGATGCATTCGGCATCCCTAAAGCGAATGCGGCCTGCGACATCGCTTCTTGATTCGCAATCGCCGTTTTACAAGCATCGAATAACGTTTCTCCTGTCAGTTCAGCTTCTCGGACGAGCAAGCTTGCTCCTGTTTCGACGAGGGACGAGGCATTTACTTCTTGATGGTTTTCTGTGACGTATGGACTCGGAATGAGAATGCTCGGTAATCCGAGCGTCGTCAATTCCGCTAACGTGCTCGCACCCGAACGTGAAATGACGAGTTGACTCGCCTTTAAGATATTCGGTAAATCATAGACAAACGGACGTAACTGAATCCGCTCCGGGACCGTTCCGATTTGGCGAGTAATCTCTTCAAAATGAACTTGACCTGTCACGAACAACATCGACCAATCCATCTGAATGAACTTCGGCATCATCTCGATGATTGCTTGGTTGATTGCTGGCGCTCCACGACTTCCACCGTAAACGACGACTAACGGGCGCCCTTCTTCAAAACCATAACGTTGCCGTTCAATGACCGGGTCGACTTGCAAATCAGCTACTTCGGAAGCCCGGGGATTACCGATTAAAACGGTTTTCGCTTCGTTTTTACCGAAATGGTGACCTGATCCTTTAAACGATAACGCGACACGATCGACGTACCGAGCAAGGAACTTATTCGTAATACCAGGTAAACTGTTTTGCTCATGGACGAGTGTTTTATACCCCATCTTCGCTGCTGTATAAAGGACCGGTCCACAAACGAAACCACCTGTCCCGACCACGATGTCGGGGTTGAACTTTCGCAACATTTTCCGGACACGGGTCACGCTCTTTAAGAAACGGATTCCCGTCTTAACGTTTTCAAATGATAACGAACGGCGAATACCTGAAATCTCAATCGATTCAAAGGGAATTCCTGCGCGTCGGACGATATCTGCTTCTAGCCCATTTTCCGTTCCGATGTATAGCACTTCACACGGCATCCGTCGCTCGATTTCGCGGATCATCGCGAGCGCCGGATAAATATGCCCTCCGGTTCCACCACCTGATACGACGATTCTCATTTAGCATCTCCTCCAATCGATTCGACGGCGCGAACAAAATGTTCGCCACGTTCTTCATACGTCTTATATTGATCCCAGCTCGCTGACGCAGGCGATAATAAGATGATATCCCCGGCTTGTGAGACATCAAATGCTGCCTGTACTGCTTGCGCCATATCGCTGACGACCGTTGCATCAATCTTTTCTTGACGTGCCAGTTCCGCAAAACGTGGTCCCGTCTCGCCCAAACCGACGACATGCTTGACTTGTGTCATCGACTCTACGAGTGGTGTTAAATCAGCACCGCGTTCTAGTCCGCCACATAACCAAATGATTGGAGCTTTAAAACCGGATAGTGCTGCTTCCGTCGCTACGTTGTTCGTCGCTTTCGAATCATTGTAGACTTTACGTCCCTTGAATTCGCCAATGTACTCTGTACGATGCGCGACGCCACCGAATGTCCGTAAGACGTCCTGCACCGCTTGTAACGGAATATTGAATGGTTCTACTAACGTCAATGCTGCTAAGACGTTCTCTAGATTGTGTCCCCCACCTAAAGCCAGTTCAGCGGCCGGTAAGATCGGCGTTTCACCAACCATAATCATGTCCTGCTCGACACGAGCATAAGCTGGACTCTTACGTGAAAAACGCAACCGCTCTGCTTTTGCCTGATCACTTAAGCGCATGACGACATCATCGTCTGCATTGACGACAAGGCGGTCATTCGCATCCATGTTACGGAAAATTCGTGCTTTCGCTTCCGCGTAGGATTCAAGATCACCATGATAGTCAAGATGAGCCGCTGATAAGTTTAAGAAAGCCGCACTCATTGGTTTAAAGGCGTGCATTCCCATCAGTTGGAAACTCGAAAGTTCAATCACGATGATTGCATCATCTTCCGCTTCTTTCGCAATCTCAATCGCCGGGAAGCCGATGTTTCCCGCCAAGTGTACCGGACGCGTCTGCTGTTTCAATAATTCGTGGACAAGCGTCGTCGTCGTCGTCTTCCCGTTTGACCCTGTAATCGCTACCCATTGCGCATTCGTCGCATGATAGCCGAGCTCGACTTCCGTCCAGATTGGAATCTGTCGCACCAGTGCTTCTTGCAAGAGCGGAATCTGATACGGAATCCCTGGATTTTTGACGATGAGCTCTACTCCTTCAAGTAACGTGAGCGGATGCTCGCCGAAAGTCGTTTTGACACCGAGTTTCAGCAAAGTATCTTGATCTGTTCCCGAGGGTGTTCCACCGTCGTTCACCGTCACATCTGCCCCTGCTTCGACCAAATACTTAGCCGCTGCGATACCACTTTTAGCCGTTCCGAGCACTAAGACCTTTTTGTTGACCCAATCAGACTTCTTCATCTTAAAATCGCTCACTTTCTTCATCCGGAAATTTCAATTAAACAAGCAAGTAGGCAATGAACGCTACGATACAACTAATCGAAGCAAACGTACCGACAATCCGCCATTCACTCCAACCGACCATCTCGAAATGATGATGAATTGGGCTCATCTTAAAGATACGTTTTCCCGTCGTTTTAAATGAAATCACCTGTAAAATCACAGATAATGTCTCAACAACGAACACGATTCCAATTAAGACAAGTAGCAATTCAAGTTTTAAGAGGATGGATAACCCGGCGAGTGCTGCTCCGAGTGCGAGCGAACCTGTATCCCCCATGAAGATTTTCGCAGGGTGGGCATTGAACAATAAGAATCCAATCAATGCACCGACTGCTGACATCGCGAATAACGCGACCCCTACTTCATCTGCAACGAACCACGCATACAAACTAAAGAACAGGAATGTCGGGATTGCTGTAAAGGATACGAGACCATCTAATCCGTCCGTCAAATTGACGGCATTCGAGAATCCGACTAACCAGAACAACGCGACAAGTGGATAAAGCAAGCCGAAATCAAACGTCATTGACGTAAACGGGATCGCTAAGTAAGTCGCTTCGCTCGTAAACCCACCACTCAACCATACAAATAATAATCCAACAACGATTTGTCCAATTAATTTTTGTTTCGAGTTCAATCCAAGGTTACGTTTTTTGACGACTTTGATGTAATCATCGATGAATCCGATCGCACCATAAGCAAGCGTCAAGAACAAGAGTGACAAGTGATTCGCTTCTAAGTCTCCCGTAATCATCGCCGCAATCAAACTTCCAATCATTGCGAGTAAAATGACGATTCCACCCATCGTTGGCGTTCCGGACTTGACCTGGTGCCACTGCGGTCCTTCTTCTCGAATTTCTTGTCCAAATTTCAACTGGTGTAAAAAAGGAATCGCTCTTGGCATGACAAGAAGAACCACGAGTAAAGCGACAATTAAACTGATGAATAATGTAATCATTGCAAACACCTACTTTTAAGAATTAAATTTTGTTTAAATCCGTTAAAATCTGCTCAAGCGCTACTCCACGAGAAGCTTTAAGCAACACAATCGTTTGTTCACCCAACAACGGACGAAGCAACGTAGCCGCCTGATCGACCGTCTCTGCGAATTCGACCACTACCGACGGATCAGTAATGCCTTCCGCGATATACCGTCCCTTCTCTCCTACAAGAATAGCATGTGAGACTGGAAGTGTAATCCGCTTACCGACCGATGCGTGCAATTCACGCTCTTGGTCCCCAAGCTCGTACATGTCTCCTAAGACAACAACGCGAGTCGGATAACCGTCAAGCTCTGCAACCGTCTCGATTGCCGCATTCATCGATGTCGGGCTTGCATTATAAGCATCATTGATAATGGCTGTCTTGTGATAGACGAGACGTTCCATCCGCATCGGTGTCAATTTCACTTCATCCAGCCCTGCCTGAATCACCTCGTCCGCAACCCCGAGTGCACGTGCTGTCGCAATCGCATAAGCCGCGTTGCGCACTTGATGTTTTCCAAGAATCGGAATACGGAATGTTGCTCCGGCAAATTGAAACGTCGTTCCGAGGAAGGTCGCCTCTGCTTGCTCGATGACAAATGTGTTTGCGTGGTGGTAACCAATCCGCTCACCTGTAACACCAGCAAGTAACGCTTCGTCTCCGTCAAGGAATAGATGACCATCCGGCTTTAGACCTGCTGTGATTTCTAATTTGGCTTTTGCAATTCCTGCACGCCCCCCGACATGTTCCGCATGAGACTCACCGATATTCGTTACAAGTGCGATATCCGGTTCTGCTAATTGTGATAAGAACTCGATGTCACCGAAGCCGCTCATTCCCATCTCGAGCACCGCTACCTCCGTGTCACGAGGCATCATCAAAATCGTCAACGGCATGCCGATGTCTGAATTAAAATTACCTGATGTTTTATGCGTCCGATACGTCGTTTTCAATACACTTTCGACCATATCTTTTGTCGATGTCTTACCATTGGACCCCGTAATCGCCACTACCTTTGGTGAGACGAGTTTCAAGTAACGTGTTGCAATATGTTGCAACGCGGCTAACGGGTCTTCGACTTCGAGTACGACGATGTCTGCGTCCGGAAGCGGGATTCCTTTTTTCCATAACGTCGCGATGGCTCCTTGGTCGATTGCTCCATCGATGAACGAATGTCCGTCGACGCGCGCGCCTTGTATCGGAACGTACAATCCTTCTGTCAGTTCACTTCTCGAATCCGTCGCAAAGTGGCGAAGCGATCTTTTGTCTGTCACATCTAATCCGAGCCAACTTGCGATTTCTGTTATCGTCACCATTTCATTTCCTCCACTCATTTACAGAAAAAGAGGACGAATTCAAAAGTCAACGAATGACTCCTGTTCGTCCTCGTTCTCCTGCAGAAAATTAGGGACCGCTTTTACCTTAATCGTTTGGTTCAGCGAGTTCAACCGTCAACTTTCCATTTTCTTTCACTAGTGTACCAGTTCGGGCTGATTGTTTGGTTACAAAACCTTTACCAATCACATCTAACTTCAAATCATACAAACTGACGAGCTTTTTGACATCTCGTTGCGACCAGCCGGTCAAATCAGGCATCTTGAACGTATCATCCGTTTTAAGAAGGACACGTTCACCACTGACGAATTCCTGACCACGCGACGGGATTTGCGAGACGACTTGTGCCCCGTCACCTAAAATAATCGGAACGGCACCTTGTTCCTTCGCTAAAGCCTTCGCTTCGGCAGCGGTTTTTGTAATATAGCTCGGTGTTATTTTTGCTTTGACATCGACTGACTCTTTTTGTGTTTCGGGTTGGATGCTCCGATACTGGAGTGCTGTATTCATGACGCTTTTGAAAACTGGACTCATGATACTTGGACCCGAGACCGATGATTCATTTTTCGATGGACGATCGACTGCAATGTACATGATGAGTTCAGGATCATCCTTCGGGGCCATTCCGATGAAGGAATGGATGAACTTTCCTTGGATATACTTCCCGTTCTCTGAAATTTGCGCTGTCCCTGTTTTACCGATGACGCGGTAATCATCCAACTTATACATTTGTCCCGTTCCAAGCTTACTGTTGACGACGCCATCGAGTGCTTCCCGCGTCGCCTTCGCCGCTTCAGCCGAAATCGGTTTGCCGACCACTTCCGTTTTTGCTTTGTAAGGAGCCTGATCGACGTGATCTGCTTTTTGGATGATGTGTGGTTTGACCATTTCACCATTTCCAGCGATTGCCGTCGCTCCCTGCAACAATTGCATCGGGGTCACGGCGGTCGATTGTCCCCACGACGTGATGACCGTATTTAACGGTTTTGATAAATCGGACTGACTGTTTACTTCTCCCGAGATGTCTATACCCGTCTTTTGATCAAAATGAAACTTCTTAAAGTATTCTTTATACCGCTCGATGCCTAGCTTTTCAGCTGTCAAAATCGAGAACATGACATTCGACGAGTGATAGACTCCTTCAATCATTGGAATCGTCCCCCAACCAACATCATTGTAATCCTTGATGACTGTGCCTTTATAGTTGTAGTTACCTGACTTATACGGTTCATTCGGCCGAAAGACACCGGCATCAATCGCAGCCGCCAGCGTAAAGATCTTCATCGTCGAACCCGGTTCGAACCGTGAGGAAACGGCAAAGTTTGTGAAATCTGTCATATCCCGCAAGTTCGGATTGAATGATGGTCGATCCGTCATCGCGAGTATTTCACCCGTTTTTGCATCCATGACGACACCTGTCGCATTTTTAGGTTTGTATTCGTCATACATTTTCTGCATTTGTTTTTCGAGCGCTTGTTGAATTCGGTGATCAATCGTCAAGTATAAGTTCGAGCCATCTTTCGGCTCATTTGAAATACGCGATCCACCTTGAATCAATTCACCGCCACTTCGATCTTTTTCAAAGACACGGGACCCAATTGACTCCCGTAACGCATCATCATATTGTTTTTCGATCCCCATCTGTCCTTTTAAGACGACGCGTCCGTTATCCTCCGTCATCTTTTGAACGAATCCGAGCGTATCGGATAGAAAAACACCGTTTGGATAATATCGTTTTGGCTCTTCAATCAGTCGGATTCCGGGAAGGTCGAGCTTATCAATTTTTTCTTTTTGATCAAGCGTCAAATCACTCCCTTTTTTTCCGAACTCGATTTGCGAGCGGTCTTTATTTTCAATCAAATACGTCTCAAGCTCTTTGACCGTCATACCAAGAATCGGCGCGAGCCCTGTCGCCGTCTTCTTATAGTCAACGACTGTCGCATCCGGATCTTGAACGCCGCCTAACCGGTAGACTGCGACAAGGTGGTAAGAGGGTACATTGATCGCAATCGGTGAACCGAGACGGTCAAAAATTTCCCCTCGCTCTGCCGAGAGCGTCGACTCGGCTTCCCAGCGTTTCTTTTCCGCGTAGGCAATCATATCTTCTCCGTGAAACTTTTTAGTTGTCGACAAATAAAGAAACCGGCCAATAAACACAAAAAAGAGAGCAGCAAATATCATCATGATGATGGCTACTCTCACACGGGACTTTTTAAGTGGATTCATTTAGGAATCACCTTGATGTTCCCTTTTCGCATATCAAGACCTTGTTCTTTCGCAATCTTGTAGATCCGTTCTGGAGAGCTTAAATTCGTAACTTCAAGTTGAAGACGTTCATTTTCCTTCTTCATCTCTTGCGTCACTTGATTTTCCTTCGCAAGATCTCGACTGACGTTATAAGCATCATTGTGTGCCCCAATCGTCGCGCTACCGAATAAGACGAGACCACCAATCATTGCACTGTATAAGAATTTTTCAAAGGGATACAGGCGATACTTCGGACGGACGGCGACGCGACGATTAATGTCTTCCGTTTTCGTCGGTTCTTGAACTGGGCGCTGACGAACAGGTTCTAGCGATTGGACTGGTTTACGAAGTGGTTCTGCCATCTGAATGCTCCTCTCAACTTTCCTTCATTTTTTCAACAATCCGTAACTTAGCAGAACGTGAACGACGGTTATCATCAAGCTCATCATTTCCTGCTGTAATCGGCTTACGTGTGACGAGGCGAAGTTCTGGTTCAAACTCTTTTGGAATCATCGGCAATCCTTGTGGAAGCTCAGGTAACGATGATTTTTCTTTAAATGCTAGTTTACACATGCGGTCTTCAAGTGAATGGAACGTGATGACACAAAGACGACCACCAACAGCCAGCAAATCAATCGCCTGATACACCGCTCGATCGAAGACATTCAATTCATCATTGACAGCAATCCGAATCGCTTGGAACGTCCGCTTTGCCGGATGCCCACCCTTTCGACGGGCAGGCGCTGGAATCGCGTCCTTGATGAGTTCGACCAGTTCGAACGTCGTCGTGATTGGACCTTCTTCACGTGCCTTTTCAATTTTCCGTGCAATCTGCTTCGAAAATTTTTCTTCTCCGTATGTAAAGAAAATCCGAACGAGATCATTATATGGCCAGTCGTTGACGACTTCATATGCCGATAACGATGACGTTTGATCCATTCGCATATCGAGACGCGCATCAAAGTTATAACTAAAACCACGTTCCCCTTCATCCAGCTGGGGCGAGGATACACCGAGATCAAACAAAATACCATCTACTTTAGTTACACCTAACTCATTTAGCTTTTCTTGCAAGTGAACGAAGTTACTCTTAATCAGCGTAAAGCGACCGGCATACGCTGCGAGACGTTCTTCCGCATGGGCAAGCGCGACGTCATCTTGATCAAATGCATAGAGATGACCTGTCGTCAATTGCTTCACGATTTCTTCACTGTGTCCTGCTCCACCTAATGTACAATCTACATATACTCCATCAGGTTTAATATCTAGCCCTTTAATGGACTCCCATTTTAATACCGTTTCATGTTCAAACATGCCCTGCCTCACCTTTCAGTGTCCAAGATGGACGTTACTCTTTTTCAATGTATCACATTCCTTATTTAAAACGTTACGAAAATGAGACAGTTTTCTTGATTTATTTCACTTTTAGGTATCTTTCGCTAAAAAAACAAAAAAACCTGCTCATTTCAGCAGGTTTAAAGCAAAATTTCCAATTGTTCAGCATCTGTCTGCTCATATTGTACACGCAGGTTTTGAATTAAATCTAAACCGTAGCGATTGAGCCATGGCAAGATGGAGTGCATGCGCTCTTGAGGCGCTCCATTCGGAAGAAGTTGATACTGGAGTGAGCGTTTTGTTCGCATGAGGCGATCGTAATTCCGCCGCTCTTGCGTAACGAGCGTATCGATTGCGAGTTGAATTTGTTTATTCAGCTTTTTCGTCGCTGATAAATTTTTAGAAGTTGCCCGCTCGACCTGTTCAATTTCTTGAATGAGTGCAGTACCTAAAATATGCGACGAATGCAGCTGACTATTTATCTTCGTCGCATCGAACGGTTCAATCGCTACACCATGCGATAATACTTGTTCTAGCGACAAGTCATACCGGCGAAGCAGCTTTTCGTCCCGCGCCCGTAACATGACGGCGCCCATTCGTGGAATGAGCAGCGGCATCGTCCAATCAAAGTGATGGAACAATGGTCGAAGACGTGTCCAGTAGGCAATCTCACCAGGTCCTCCGATATAGGCGAGGGTCGGGAACAGATAATCCTGCATCAACGGTCGTGTGACGACACTATTCGAAAAACGCTCAGGACTTGCATACAGCAACGCCAGTAACTCAAGTTCCGTGTAAGTCTTCCCCTGCTTCGTTACAAAGTCTTCTCCCGGGTACAATAAATCCCGTCCGATGTCCTCGACGAACAGATGCGCTGCTTCTTCATTCAAGAAGGTATCCGGTAAGTCCGTCGTTTGCTGAATCCCGATTGACAACGCTTGACGAATTTCTTTGTTGTCTTGAATCAACTGCTCAAAGAATGGAATTTCGAGTTCGCGTACTGCTTTTGCATCGGCATCAAAAAAGATGACATCATGATTCACTAATTCTCCGAGTAGCGCTGAGAAAAAACCGCCATATGTCGTTTCTTGATCAATCAACCGCTCCACCAGCAAAACAAGTTCCTTTGTATTTTGTGTTTCTTGGTCGACGCTCAAGGCTTGGCGTAAGACTTGTTTGACCACTTTTTGATCGAGCGTCATCCGACTAACGGAACGCTGAATCGTATCTTGCGGTGAAACCGTCAATTTTCGCGGTTGATATTCTGCCGTCGGTGCATAGATATGATTGATTTCATCAAAATCATGATCTTCGGTCGCGAGCCAAAAAATCGGAACAACCGGTAACCCCAATTGATTTTCCGCTTGCTTCGCGACCTTTAGACAGGTTAACAGTTTGTAAATTGCATATAAAGGCCCCCCGAAGATACCGGTTTGCTGCCCAGTAATGACGACTTGTGCCTCACCCGTCCGTAAACGTTCGAGACGCTGTCGAATCATTCCAGTCATCTGCGGATTTTGACGAATCAACTCATCGACGAGTGGACTGAGATGAGGATACTGACGCTCTCGAAGACGTTGGCTCCGCGCTTGCATCCCTTCTTCTCCGATGTGGTCTACATATTTAGAAAAGTCTTCACCCGTCGCTCTATGCATCAACGAGTTGTCTTCATATAAGGCGTGAAATGATTGTACCTTCAAACAAAATCCCTTCTTTCTAACTTGATCAACCAATCATTAGTTGACGAATTCCAATTCCAAACAGTATGAGATGTACAGGAAGGGCAATCAAGACGATGATTCGCCAACTATGTCGAATCATTTGGACATAATCGATGTCGACTTGTCGAATCCGTTGCCATAACGCATTTAATGCAAACACTGACAATACCGCAATCAACAACCAACCCATGTAGTTATGCCCCGTCAATGCGATTAACGAAACATGAATCGCATACAATACGATGAACGTCCCGAGATCAAGCGCGACCCGGACGGCCTTGGCATGCGTCCGAAACAACAACAGGAATAATAAGTAAAGGACAATTAAACTGAACAGTGGAAAGATGATAAAAACCGTCACAACGAATCCCCCTCTTGTTCTCGATGCTTAATTTCCTGAAAGTAATAAGCTAACAACGGTGTCGGTTGCGTCGCCTGCTTTAGCACATACCCAACGATTGGATCGATTTCCGTCATTCGTCCTTGCTCCACATCCCGTAACATCGACGAGCGATTGAGACGCGTACGCTTTAAAATCTGTTCGATTTCATCATACGTAATCGGGTGGTTCGGGAAGACACTACGCACTTCTGCAAAGACGGCACGTGCTTTCGATGCATACGGTTCATCGAGTAATCGCCCATTTTCAACCCCATAATAAGCTGTCAATGGATTGATGACAGCATTCATGAATAATTTCGTCACCATGACTGCTTCAATATTCGTTACGTGCTCAAACTGCAACGCATCTCGCTTCAGCATCGACAGGACATGATTCCCATATCGAATGCGCCCTTTTCCCGTATGACAAATTTCGTAAGGACCTGTTTTCATCGCGCCATGCTCAACGACCCCGAAAATTGCTTGCGGCAGAGCACGTGCTGCATCAAGATGTCCCATTCCATTTTGTAAAAAAACGACTGGATTTTTCTCGTGTTCTAGATAAGGAATCACACTTTTTATATCATACGACTTTGTCGTAACGAACACCAAGTCTTGTGACTCGAAATGCGCAATCGGTCGAACCTTTACGGTCGGACTCCATTGATTGTCTCGTAGGATTCGCTTTGTCCCGTCATCTAACTGTCTCGTATATAACGTAATTTGATGGTGCTCTGCTAAGTAGGAAGCAAGTAATAACCCAACAGCACCGGCTCCGATGATTCCTATTCTGCTCATCGTCGAATCACTCCTTTATATATCAAAAAAACGACCTGTAAAACCGATTTTCTCGATTTTACAGGTCGTCTTTATACCGATCATTCAGCTTACTTGCTGACGATTTCTTTACCTTTGTACGAGCCACATGCTTTACAAACACGGTGTGAAAGTTTCATTTCACCACAGTTTGGGCACTCGACCATACCTGGTACACGGAGTTTGAAATGAGTACGGCGAAGACGTTTGCGTGTTTTCGACGTTCTGCGGAATGGTACTGCCATCGTTGTCCACCTCCTTGAAAAAATACACTCGTCTTTATCAAAAAATTAGGAATCCTGATCTTTTTTAAAGAACTGAGCGAGACCCGCAAGTCGCGGATCAATTTTTGGTTCAGCTTCTTCTGGAGATTCTTCTGAAAGAACCGTCCAACCTTCCCCTTGAACCAACTGATTTTCTTCATCATCCCCATGCACTTGCACTGGCACATGAAGTAAAATCAATTCTTGCACGAGTGGTCGAAGATCGACCGTATTCCCGTTCGGTAAATTGATATCGTCCGAATCAACCGGAGCAGCATCAACTTCGAGCAGGAACGACTCGATGGATTCAATCTCGAACGGGTACGCGACGTCATTTAGCGTCCGGGCATCCGGAAGCGTCATTTCGCCAGTAATCCGGAGATTGAATATTAATTGATTCGATGTAAACGATGCATTTGCACGAATGTGCACAGGTTGCACCGCCCGGATATCCGGATGGAGGGCGATGAGCTCAGGAAGCTCGATCGTCTCGTTAACCTGAAGTTGACCCAGATTGCGCAATTTATTCAATTGCATCAGGGACCATTTCATCCGAATCACCTCAATTGCAACAATATGAATTATAGAGAGGACATCTTGTTTTGTCAATGTTTTTTCTTTACACTGAAATCGCTAGAGAACGAACACTTTCGGACGTCTTCATCCATATTACCGCACTTAATTCCGTTTGCAAAGGAGAAAGTTTCATGAAGATGACAGCAATTATTTCAGAGTACAATCCGTTTCATAACGGACACCTCTATCAAGCCAAAATCGCACGCGAGGAAACCGATGCCGATTTGATCGTCGCCATCATGAGCGGAACGTTCATGCAGCGCGGGGAACCTGCTTTTAGTGACAAGTGGACACGTGCACGAGCGGCCGTCGCAAGCGGCGAAATCGACCTTGTCTTAGAACTTCCGTTTTATTTTTCCGTCCAACGCGCCGACCGTTTTGCGCAAGGAGGCGTCACGATCGCCGAAATGATCGGCGCTACGTCTTTGTCATTCGGGAGTGAATGTGGAGACATCACCCCTTTCCTTTTAGCAGCATCTGAAAAAAATGAAGAGACTCCTGCGTACCAGCGACTCGTCAAAGAAGGCTTATCAAACGGATTATCTTCCGCGATGGCAGCGAGCCAGGCATTCCGCGCATTGACGACGACGCTCGACTTGACGACGCCGAATAACACACTCGGTTATTATTATGCCCGTGCTGCATCAAACATCTCCTTACATACGACAAAGCGTATCGGAAGTGGCTACCACGACCTGTCAGTCGGCGATATCATGAGCGCGACAGCAATCCGTGCCCACTACGATGAAACGCACCAATTGACAGGACTTCCAAAAGAAAGCGCTAGCGTACTCCAAGGGGCGACTTTTGCTTCATTTGATCTCTACTATCCCTTTATCCGGAACCGGCTTCTATCGACGCCTCTAGGCGTTCTCATGCAATTTAACGGCATTGATACGTCACTGGCACCTCGTCTCGTCGAAGGCGCCCGCTACAGCTCGACTTTCGACGACTTCATGACTTTCATCAAAACACGCCGCTATACGCGGACAAGTTTACAGCGCACACTCATTTATTTACTGACCTCGACGATGACGGAAGAAATCGATTCGGTTGCATTTGACCAAATCGATTACGTGCGACCACTTGCCTTTAATGACAAAGGAAGACAAGCGCTACGGCAAATCAAGCAACACATTCGAGTCATCAGCACATTCGAGGCGCACCCTTGGCTCATAAAAGAGAGCCAAGTTACGGCAGCGTATGCCGTTCCCTTGGCTCGGTATGACCAACTAGAGGAACATCGTCGGTTTGCTCATTTTTCTGGTAACTCTTCTAAATAATCGAGTGCATCCTCAACTGTTTTGATCGGGACGAGTTTCATTTTCGTCCCGAGTTTTTTGATGGATGGTTTTGCTTCTTCATAATTCGAACCGGCTGGGACGAACATGATTTCCGCTTCCGCTTCGTCTGCTGCGACGACTTTTTGCCAAGCTCCACCAATTGGTCCTACTTTCCCACCCTCTTCAATTGTTCCAGTACCAGCAATCGTATGTCCCTTCGCTAAATCACCATCTGTCAATTGATCATAAATCTCAAGCGTGAACATCATCCCGGCCGATGGTCCACCAACATTTTCTAAGTTAAACTCGACTTTCGGATCCGTCTGCACGTCTGACATCGGAAGCGGTTCATAGATACCGAGCCCGACCTGCTCTGAGTTCTTCGCTAGTTTCCCGACCTTGATCGTCGTTGTTTTCGTTTTTTTGTCCCGTTCGAATGTCACTTTCACATCTGTCCCTGCTTTTTTCGAACTAATTGTCTGCATAAAGCTGCTCATTGATTTTAACGGTGCTCCATCAACGGCAACAATCTGGTCCCCGGCACGTAACTTCCCGTCAGCAGGACCGCCAGAAATAATGCCAGAGACATAAACGCCTTCAAAGTCGACCTCGACTTCTTTATCAGCCAGTTCATATCCTTCAATCATTGCATTATGTTGCGCTTCTTCCATGTAAAGTTGTTGTCTGTTCTCGTATTGTGCGTCAGATTCACCGTCATATAAATAGTCACTTACATCCGACGTTTCAGAAAAAGGTAAAAATAAACTCTCGACTAGAAAATACGGTGTCGCCCGCCGTTGCGCAACGGTCAACATCATTAGATCGCCCGGCTCTTTTTCCGCACCCGATACGTCAATGATTTGTTCTGTCGATGTTGCGTCTCCAGGATATGAGATGAAATAGGGCAATGGAACAAAGAAGACGATCATCGCCGCGACGATGGCAGCGAGCGCAGGTTTCCATGCTTTCATTTCAATTCTCCTTTCGCATACTTTTGACGTAACGCTTCTTCGACGGGCGGTGGCACAAGACCGGCGACGGAAGCACCATACTTTGCAGCTTCTTTGACGATTGAGGAACTGAGGAACGAATATTGGTTACTCGTCATCATGAACAAGGTTTCAATCTGGTCATTCATCTTCTTATTGATTGAGGCCACCTGCATCTCATATTCAAAGTCGGATACAGCACGTAGCCCGCGTACGATTGCCGTCGCCCCTACTTCTGCTGCATAGTCGACAAGCAGACCGTTAAAAGAATCCACTTTGATATGCGGTAAGTGCTCCGTCACCTCAGAAATCAATTCCATACGTTCTTTAACCGAAAATAAAGGTTGCTTCGACGAGTTATTTAATACCGCGACGATGATTTCGTCGAAGATGGGTGCAGCACGCTCGATAATATCAAGATGACCGTTCGTGATCGGGTCAAAGCTCCCCGGACAGATGGCGATACGTTTCATACTTCTTCCTCCAGTTCGATAATTTCATATAATGTGATTGAGATGACCGTTGAGTACCGCATCCTTTTCACAACTTCAAGGCGACCAATCCGATCAGGTAATTCAATCTCTGACCCATGCTCACAGACGATGACGCCATTGTCCGTCAACATGTCGTGTTGCTCTATGTACGTGACGTGTTCGACGAGTCGTTCCTTGGCATAGGGTGGATCGAGAAAGATTAGTTTAAATGGCGTTTCTGATGCGAGTTCCGTCAAAGCAACGGAGACATCTTTTTTTAGGACACGACTTCTCTCAGCCAATCGAGTCGTCATCAAGTTTTCTTTAATTGTCTGAACCGCTTTAAAGTGCTGATCGACGAATACCGCTTCTTCACATCCACGTGACAATGCCTCGATTCCAAGGCCACCGCTCCCCGCGAAGAGATCAAGTGCACGTCCCCCGTTAAAATAAGGTCCGATGACATTAAATAATGATTCTTTGACCTTATCGGTCGTCGGTCGTGTATTATCCCCCGGTACCGCTTTAATTTTAGTACCTTTTCGTTCTCCAGAAATGACTCGCATGACTTTTCCTTCCCTTCAAAAAAGAGCGACGAGGATGTCCTCATCGCTCCAACGTTTATACTTCTTCTTGCAGTTTACCTTTTTTATTTGCGTATGTTTCGGTAATGAATGGTCGCTCCGAACGAAGAACGGAATCGACGAAAGGCAATGCAGCAATCGTTTCGACCGAACGTTCATACTGCTCCAAATCAACATATAAAAAAACATATTTTTCTCGCTTCGATGTAAAATAGACGTTTCCAAATCGGCGCAATTGACGCGATGCTTTCATCGCGTTGACATAGACGATCAGTCCAATTCGATCCTTAATCACAACACCGTTCCTCCCTTGTTCGGCATTAGCCGCTACAGCTACAACTACCTCCGGTCGAACATCCACCTGCACATCCTTGATCGAAGAATGGATTACCCGTCGGAACCTTAATTTGAGGTGACACTTCCCCGGCAAGTTTCAGACTAATTTGTCCGAGTAACGTCTCTAATTGTTTTTCTGCTTTTTTAAACGTCGCGACCTCTTCTTGCAGATCGAGCGCCCGCTTTACTTCATGTACTTTTTTCGTGATCGTTTGGTAATCTGGATGATATCGACCAAAACGTTGAACAAGCTCGTATTCTTCCTTGATTCGATTAAAATCCCGAATGACGTCTTGTGCTTGTGCTGAATTTGCGCGTGCTTGTTTGGCACTTATATATGCTTGACCTGTTTCGCTATGCAAAAGAGCGGATGTCAGTTCTTCCGCAGCGTTGATGAGGTCTATCGTTTTATCAGAATAAATCACAACGAATCTCCTCCTTGACTTCACCATCATATCATAACATTTATCTCGCTCCTAGCACGCTGAATTGTGTATACTTTGTTCAGAAGGAAGGAATGAATTGTATGCAATTTTTATCATTTAATATGTTTCGGACGATCGGGATTAAAACCGATCACGCGAAGTCAGACTACCATTTTGATTCGCTCGATAAAATCGCCAAAGCGGACGTCGTCTTGTTCCCCGAATATTGGCAGATCCACTCCATCATCTACGGAATGAAAAAACCGATTTTCCCGTCCGCCTCGACATTCCATCTCGGGCACGATAAAATCGAGATGACGCGTATTTTTAAAACCGTGATTCCGGACAATATTCCTCGGACCGGTATTTACGGAAAAAATGAATTCACCGTGAAGCGTGTTTTAGATGAATTTTCGTTCCCATTCGTCGCGAAGACTGTCCGCAGTTCGATGGGCCAAGGGGTTCACCTGATTAAGGATGAAATCGACTGGAAGAAGTATACCGATCACCATGAGACGTTTTACGTCCAAGAATATATCCCGAACGAAAAAGACCTTCGTGTCGTCGTCATCGGTGATCAAGTTCTCGCTGCCTACTGGCGTGTCGGCGGTGCGCAATTTTTAAACAATGTCGCCCAGGGTGGGGTCCTTGATTTCGAGAACATCCCACAAGAAGCACTCGATTTTGTTCTCGCACTCGCGAAACGACTCGATATCGATCATGCCGGTTTTGATTTGATTTTCCGCGACGGAAAAATTTATATACTCGAGTTCAACGTCTTCTTTGGTGGAGAAGGCCTGAACCATCTAGGAATTCATGCACCGGATACGATTTTAGAATATGTCGAACGAAAATATAAGAATTCATGAATTCTTCAAATTGACTTCACAACTTTTACTTTATCGAATCATTCATTATGGTATGATAGTTTGGAAAGACTAGTATCTACTAGCAAACTGGGGTATAGGGGGATTCAAACATGAAGTTTGAGAAATACGGCATCGAAGGCAAAGAAATTAAGTTTGGTTTACTTGAGACAATCATGGACCACCACCGTTTCGTCCGTGAAGGACAATGGGATTACGAACGTGCGATGTATGACATGAAGTACGAAAAACAATCAACAGGAGAGGTCTTCTATCTCCGGATTCCAGTTTATGCAATTCAAGGTGAAATTGAAGATCGCCACGCGATCGTTCGCATGATGACACCACTTCTCGGAAAACACTACTATCCACATGGTGTTGAGTATGATGAAGAGTTCCCACCTGAAATCGTTAAAGATTGTGAGCGTCGCTTGACAGGGTTACTCGAAACACTCGAAAAATAAGTTCTATCCGACCGTTCCTGTTAAAAGGAGCGGTTTTTTTCATCTAAAAATTTTCTTTAGGCGATTCGTTGCGCTGCCGAGTCCGTGTCTGATTGCTTTTTCAAGTCGACGTGTCACGAGAGACTTCAAGGCATTCTTCACGGAACAGTCGCTAAAAAGTCTGTTACCAAAAAAATCGTGTGTTGTGTGCTGGTCCCCCTACTCCTTGTCCAGGCCTAAAAGTAAAGGCCCCTTCCGCCAGACGTGGAAGGGGCCTTTATATGTCTCATTTTGTGACCAGTTGGAGGTAGTCGACTACCCCGTCTCCGAGTTGTAAGCGGACTTGTTCTCGCAAACCCATATAGAGGGCAGGTAACTGTTGCACCGTTGCGGTAACCTTCAAGCTAAACGAAATCCCTTCCGTCGGCAAACGTTTAATCCGTGTACAAACGACACCAAATTCGATGACGGCACACAACAATAACTCTTCAATTGCTTGTACTGATACCGTCACTTCACCTTTATTCTGATATTCTTCAACCAAAATGATCACTCCTTCGCAAGTTGTTTGACGGATGTCATGACTTCCTCGAGATCGACCGGCTCGTCAGGTGTCTTCGCCATTGAAGATATCGCACGCACCTTATTGTCGCGATCGAGAATGAACATTTGTGTCCCGTGTGTGACAAGACCACTTTCTGCTTTTGAATAATAGAAGTTCAACTGGCGTGTCAGACGATCAATGACGACCTCATCCCCCGTTAAAACCTTCCAGCCTTCAGGATTCGCCTCGAAATTAGACGCATACTTCTTCAAGACCTTCGGCGTATCAACTTTAGGGTCGACCGTCACGGCGACAAGTTCGACATCGGATCCATATAGATTTTCCGCCCGTAATTTTTTCTCGAGTTTCCGGTAGTCATTTAACGTCAAAGGACAAATGTCTGGACAATTCGAGTAGAAAAACGTCAATACTTTTACTTTACCATCTTCTGAATCAAATGTTTTCCCGTTGACGGCATTCGTTAATTCAAATGGTGTCGGTTCAGCAATCACAGGTAGCTTTTCTTTCATAAAGAAATAATAATACCCCCCTGCAGCGGCGACTAAAATCAAAACGACGGCGGCTACCGTCAAATAACTATTTTTTTTCAAAGCGAACCCCCCCTTAATGATTCCAAATCGCACGAAATACATTTGTTGTTTCGCCCGGCTCATACACAACGTATAACAGGCAATAGACAAGGACTCCCGTGATTGCCGTCAAAAACCAAATGACCGATGCTTTTGGACCAATTTTACGGTGACGGGCAAAGTTTTGTTTATAGGCGTAGAACAAAGCGATTAAGCCTAAGATACCACCCGATGTGGCGAGTAAAATATGAAAGATTAAAAATCCTGTGTAGTACGGTTTAACCGTATCCGGTCCCCCGAAAGCAGTATTCCCGAGTAAGATCGTCCGAAGCGCGTACATGATGAAGAACAGTAACGCGAGCGCTGCCGCAATGTTCATCACGACTTTATGCGCCCCCATATTCCGGCGTGTCTGCGCGATCAAAAACCAACCGATTGCTACAAATATTGCACTGAGAACAATCAAAGAAACACAAATCAACGGCAAATAACTCATTTTCAGACTTCCTCCATTTACTTAATCCGCTTTTGGCGTGAAGGACATGCCTTCATCGACAGCAGTACTTTTTGATCGTCTCACCCACGTGAAGAAGGTCAAACCGAAGAAGATCCCGTAGACGAGTTCTTGTCCAAGTTTCATCAAGACGCCTCCGAACCGTTGATCTTCGAGTAAATCTTTCGTTGTCCCAAATAGGCGTTCCATGTTCAAGCCGCTCACATCATTATTCGGCAGACAGTAAGCCAAGACTTTCGCGAATGTCGCTGGGTCTTGATACGCATCGTATTGGAAGCTCTGACTGAAGATCATGAACGCACAAGCTGGTGTCAACAGCACGCCGTTCGCAACGATGTAGACCATCTTTTTCAAATCGGACAGACTATCCTCCTCATTGACAGGTGCGATGATTGGATACCACATCGTCATGCTGAGGAAGATTAATGTCCCGTGGAACAAACGGTGGACCGTATAGTTCGTCAAGACGTAATCAAAGATGAACGGCATATGGTAAAACGTAAACAAGGAATTGAACACGACGAGCGCAATCAATGGCAATGTGAAGAAGCGTAATGCCTTCCCTAAATACGGGACGCCGAACAATCGCTTAAATGCCCAACCCGGAATTGCTAGCATCAACAGTGGCGGCGCCACCATATAGACGAAAACCATCTGGAGCATGTGCGCAGAGAACGTAATATGCGCTAACACATCAAGCGGACTACCAAAGCCAATATAGTAGACGAATAAAGCCGCTAGCATCATGAACTTTTGAGCTAACGTCGTTTCTGCCTCGTCTGGTCGTCTAATTTTTTCAGTAATGAATGCATACAATACGTAAAGACCGATCAAGAGTAACGCGTAATACGGGCTCCACAAGACAGTCCAATCGAATTGCGATAAAGCACCCCTTAAATTGCCTAACATATTTCTCACCCCGTTCCTGTTTCCTACAAACTAAGATTACCGTTCCCCTATTTCATTGTAAAGGTTTCTCATAAAACGATTCCAAAATAAAAGACCATCCTGCTAAACGTTAGCAGAATGGTCACAATTTTTTACCAAATTAAAAGGCGAAGTGTCGCGACGATTGTTAAGGCAACGAAGATACCGAGTCCCATCATGACTTTAATCCATGTGTTCCCTTTGTTATTCATATGCATGAACATATATAACTGAAGGTAGACTTGGACGATTGCCATGATGACGAGGAATCCACCTGCAGCCCAGTGTGGCATAAGCTCTGCCATCACTGCGCCGAAAGCGATCAACGTCAAGAAAATCATCAGTCCAAAACTGATCAATTGTAGCTGCATTTCGCGGCTACGATCAGCTTTCATTTCTAATTCTAACTGGTTACGTGTAACTTGTGGTTCGTGTTTTTCCATCTTATTTCACCATCCCCATGAGGTAGACGACTGAGAAGATAAAGACCCAGACGACATCAATGAAGTGCCAGTAAAGACTTGAAACATAGTACTTCGGTGCATTGACGACTGTGATGCCGCGTTTCCAGTTACGGATGAGCAAGGTCGAAATCCAGAGAAGACCGAACAAGACGTGCGCTCCATGGAACCCGACGAGTGTGTAGAACGCCGAACCGAATGCGCTTGACGTAAACGTATGACCGATGTGGTAATAGTGATTAAACTCATAAATCTCACCAGCGAGGAATGCTAGACCGAGAGCGAGCGTAATAATGAGCCACATCTTCATTTTCGCAACGTCATTCCGTTTCATCGCCATCATCCCAAGAACACTTGTCAATGAACTCGTCAGAAGAAGCATCGTCATGATGAAGACGAGTTCCATCTCAAAGATGTCGTAACTCCGTAATCCTTCTTTTGCGCCTGAGTTGTGCAATCCGATGTATGTTCCGAAGAGAGAGGCGAACAATGTCGTCTCTCCTCCAAGGAAGAACCAGAAAGCTACATATTTATTCTTACCCTCAAGTGTTGCTTTTTCAACATGATCTGGAATACCAGTCACTGGGTTATTTGGTACTGAATGATGACCCATCTTACTTCGCCTCCTTTTCAGCTTCAAGGCGTAGATCTTCTTCGATGACCGATTTCGGGATGTAGTATCCTTCATCGTCAATCCAAGAACGTAGGAACATCGCGAAGAGTGTCGTTGCAAGACCAATCAAGGCGATGACAAGACCGACAGTTCCGTAGTCAAGACGAAGAATGAATCCAAGACCTGCAAGGAACAAGCCGACTGACATGACGAATGGCAAAATCGTGTTATTCGGCATGTGAATATCGCCGACTTCTTCCGATACGGAAACTGTTTTATTTCCAGCCATTTTTTCGAGCCAGTACGTGTCGAGTCCTTTGACGAGTGGTGTTTGTGCAAAGTTGTACTCTGGAGTCGGAACAGGAAGCGTCCACTCAAGGGTACGACCGTCACCCCAAACATCGCGTTTCACATATTCTTTCGACATCAATGCCGCTGCAATTGAAACAACAAGAACGATTGTTGATACACCCATGAAGCCTGCACCAATCGATGATAGTAAGTTCATTGTTTCCCAGCCTTGGTTTGGTAAGTACGTGAAGACACGACGTGGCATACCTGTAAGACCAAGGATGTGTTGCGGGAAAAACGTCAAGTGGAAGCCGATGAAGAACAACCAGAATTGAATCTTGCCCCAGAATTCGTTGAGCTGTTTTCCGAACATCAATGGGAACCAATAGTAAAGACCCGCAAAGAGACCGAAGACGACCCCACCAACGATAACGTAGTGGAAGTGGGCAACAACGAAGTAGCTGTCGTGATACTGATAATCGGCAGGAGCAACTGAAAGCATGACCCCTGTCATACCACCCACAAGGAATGATGGGATGAATGCGACCGAATAAAGCATCGCAACCGGGAACGTCAATTTACCGCCCCAAAGTGTGAACAGCCAGTTGAAGATCTTCACACCGGTCGGTACAGCGATCGCCATCGTCGCAACAGCGAAGATTGCGTTTGCGACTGGTCCGAGACCCACTGTAAACATGTGGTGAACCCAAACCATGAATCCGAGGAAACCGATCAACATTGTCGCAAAGACCATCGTCGTGTAACCGAAGAGACGTTTACGTGCGAATGTAGGAATGATTTCAGAGAAAATACCGAATGCCGGTAAAATCAAGATATATACTTCCGGGTGCCCGAAGATCCAGAAGAGGTGTTCCCAAATGACGATGTTACCGCCGGCTGCCGGGTCGAAGAAGTGAGCTCCGAAAAGACGTTCAAACGTCAAGAGGAACAAACCGACCGTAAGCGGAGGGAATGCGAAGACGATCAAAGCTGATGCAACGAACGCCGTCCATGTGAACAAAGGCATCCGCATCAGTTTCATACCTGGTGCGCGCATGTTCAATATCGTAACGAGGAAGTTAATCCCCCCCATAAGTGTACCGAAACCAGAAATCTGTAACCCGAGTGCATAAAAATCAACACCAAGTGATTCCGGGACTGTCGATAGTGGTGCGTAAGCTGTCCATCCTGCGTTCGGTGCTGCGCCGAAGAACCATGATAAGTTCAAGAGCACGCCACCGAAGAAGAACAACCAAAAACCAAGTGCGTTCAAAAACGGGAACGCAACGTCACGTGCTCCGATTTGAAGCGGCACAGCAGCGTTCATATAACCGATCAACATCGGCATCGCTGCCAGGAAGATCATCGTCGTACCGTGCATCGTGATCAACTGGTTAAATAACTCACCGCTGACGAAATCGTTCATCGGTTTAATCAATTGAAAACGAATCATTAAGGCTTCTACGCCACCGACCAGAAGGAAGAACAATCCGGACATGATGTAGAGAATCCCAATTTTTTTATGGTCGACTGTCGTTAGCCAGTCCATGATGCCGCTTTTTTTCTTCGGCATACCCATAGTATGTGTCCCCACTATGATTCCCCCTTAATTTTATTGGAGCTTTTTGTCCAATAGGTAGTCTGCAAGTTCACTCAATTCTTCATCGCTAATCTGATCTTCAGAGAAACCAGGCATTTTTGTCCCTTGTTTTTCTTTTTGCGGATCGCGAATCCAGTTCTCGAGGTTTTCTTTGTCGTGATCGAGGTATCCTGCGATACGTTGACGGTCACCAAAGTTCGTTAAGCTTGGCGCGACTTTCCCGCCACCGTGACAGCTGAGGCAGTTTTGAGCGTAAACTTGTTCGCCCGTCGTCCAATTTTTTTCATTTTTAGCATCGAGTTGTTTTGTTTCTGCTTCTTTTGCAGTTTTCATGTCTTTTAACCATGCATCATAATCATCTTGCTCGAGTGCGATGACTTTAAAGTCCATCAATGCATGAGAAGGTCCGCAAAGCTCCGCACACTTACCGTAGTATGTGCCCGCTTCTTGTGCTTGTAACCACATCTCGTTATCGAGCCCTGGGTTTGTATCTGTTTTACCAGAAAGTGCCGGCACCCAGAATGAGTGAATGACGTCTTTAGAAGTCAAGTTGACAGCAACACGTTTTCCGACCGGGATGACAAGTTCTTGTCCTGTCGAAACACCTTTGTCTGGATATTCGAACTCCCACCAGTACAAGTTTGCCGTAACGTTGATTTGTTCGTTTTTCTTCGCTTCTTTCGCATCGGCTAATTCAACCGTCGTTTTGATTGTCGGTACAGCGAGAACAACCAAGAGAAGGATTGGAATAACTGTCCAAATGATTTCAAGCGTATGATTTCCTTCGACTTGTTTCGGAACTGTGTTATCTCCCGATTTACGACGGAATTTCATAAGTACGTAAACATAGATGACCGCTACAATCGCAAGGACGAACAACATTACCCATAAGCTGAGCTTGATGATCTCAAGTTGCATTTCTGCGCCTTCCCCGCGAGGCTGAAGCGCGGACAATTCCGGAATTCCACAACCTGATAACAATAATGCCATCAAACCGATCGGAAGAAGCCGGAAGAGCATTTTTCCTGATTTTTTCACAACCATCCCCACTTTCTTTTCCCCAATTTTTTTCTTGTAATGGTGTACGTGAATATGTCAAATCGTTTTAGAGAGAAACGAGTACGACCGTCACGATCCAAGCTGTGAAGTAAAAGAGCGAGAAGAAGAACATTTTCGATGCCCATTTAATTTCAGCTTGTTTTTCTTTGATTTTGAGACCTTTCAGTCCCATGTAAAGCCAGTAACCGCTTAACGCCGCCATGACAATCGTGTAGACGATACCATAGTGTGCCAAGAGTAGTGATGATGGGACTAAGACTGCAATCCACCACACAATTTGTCGTTTCGTGATGGCAAAACCATTAACGACCGGTAACATTGGAATACCTGCAGCACGGTATTCTTCTGTCCGTCTCATTGCGAGTGCAAGGAAGTGAGGCGGCTGCCAGACGAACATGATGAGGAATAAAATCCAGGCATCGATATGAAGTGCTGGAGTGACTGCCGCAAATCCAATGATCGGTGGCACTGCTCCTGAAATACCTCCTACGACCGTATTGATCGTATGCGTTCGTTTGAGCCACATCGTATAGATGACGACGTAGACGAATGATCCAATCAATCCGAACACTGCCGCGACATGGTTAACGATCAAGAGAAGCACCGTTCCCGTCGCAAGTATTCCAAGTCCTAATGCCAATATGCGCTGTCCATCCATCTTGCCGGTCACACTCGGTCTCCCCATCGTCCGTTCCATCTTGTAATCGATGTCTCGGTCAATGTAGTTGTTGAGGTAACAACTTCCGGCAATGACCAGGCCACTTCCAAGAAGTGTCCACAATAATGTCAACTTCGTCTGCCACAGGTATAACAGGACATCATCGGTTAAATACGATGCTGCCACGACATATCCTGCGAAGACGGTGATGAGATTCGCGCGAACGATTCCCATCTTTGCTAGGGTGACATAGTCCTTGAACGTCGGTTGATCCGTTTGCTCGATCATGATGTCAAGCGTCTCCCCATTTACTTTCGCCATGTTGTTTCCTCCTTCTAACCGCCTGTATCCTCTCTGCACGCATGAGACACGTATTTTCTTCACAGAAATAACACAGACACGCCACGAAACGTCCTTTTCTCTATAAAAGATACCACATATTCAGGGTCGTGACGCATGAAAATACTTTCGACATAATGAACAAAATGTGAAATCTATGTGATTAACCTCACAGTTCACCATATTTACCTAATATTAGAATAGCGTTCTTCTAAAAGATTGCAAGCGTTTCGATATTTTTTATGCGATACTATTGCTATGCGCATGACTGTATATTGTATATTTTAGAAAGGTGGTGTCCGTGTCTTGAATCGAAAGCTTTCGATTTTTTCGGCATTCGTCACATTCACGATGATGATCGTATTGTTGATGGGGGGCACAGTCACAAAGACTGATTCAGGGAACGGCTGTGGAACAGACTGGCCACTCTGTCACGGAGAGCTCATTCCGACTAACCCTAGTGTAGAAACGATGATTGAATACAGCCACCGCGCCGTAACCGGTGTCGTCGGACTATTAATCATCGCATTATGTTTATGGACACTCGTCGCTTTCAAAGAGCGTCTCGATACGAAGATTTTTGCCTTTCTTGCTTTTATCTTCATGTTGATTCAATCCATCGTTGGAGCAGGCGCTGTTGTTTGGCAACAGTCTGACCTCGTCATGGCGCTCCATTTCGGGATTTCGCTTATCTCCTTCGCTTCTTTGCTCATTTTGACGCTATTAATCATGGAACGTCCAGGACGAGAATTCAGGGAAACGGTCCCAGCATTCTTACGTAAACTCCTGTACGGCCTGCTGATTTACACGCTGATCGTCGTCTATACGGGCGCATATGTCCGTCACGTCGGCGCAACGTATGCCTGTGTCGGTTGGCCCGTCTGTTCGCAACCAACGATGACATACGAGTCATGGGTCCAAATGATTCATCGCATTATGGCTGGCTTATTATTCTTCTATACGTTATATGTGCACTTCGTCGCGATTCGCTTAAAGCATCGGACGACACAAAAAGGGATGGCGTTTGCTACGTTCTTCATCAGTTGCCAAGTTGCGACAGGTGCCTGGATCGTTTTAGGCGGACACGCGACTTACGTTCCACTTTTACACGCGTTCTTGATTACATGTTACTTTGGTGTACTGTCTTACATGACGTATCACGCGTTCCGGACAAGGCAAGATCGTTAAGCATATTAGACAAGTCAAAAAAAGATGGAGCATCATTTCACTGTGATGCTCCATCTTTTTTATGTCGGTACCGCGTTCGTAGTTTATTACTTTTTAAAGCGAGCAATCGCCCGTTTACGTGCCATATCATGCTCAACGATTGGTTTTGGGTAATCATAGTCTTCACGTTGCTGGTCTGTTGGTTCATGAATGAATTTATTCGGCAAGTCCTTAATCTCTGGTACATATCGACGAATGAAGTCACCAGACGCATCAAATTTTTTCGATTGGGTCGTCGGATTGAAGACACGGAAGTATGGTACGGCGTCCGTTCCGACAGATGCTGCCCACTGCCATCCCCCGATGTTCGAAGCCGCTTCATAGTCGACTAACTTCTTCTGAAAATATTGTTCACCCTTTTGCCAATCGACTAACAAATCTTTTGTTAAAAAGGAGGCTACAATCATCCGGAGCCGGTTATGCATCCAGCCCGTTGTGTTCAGCTGACGCATCGCCGCATCAACGATGGGATAACCTGTCTCACCTTTTTTCCACGCGTCAAACCCCGTCTCGTCGTCTTCCCATTGAATGTCATTATACTGCTCGTTTACCGGTAGACGTTTTGACTCTGGATGGTGCATCAAAATTGTATAGTAAAATTCACGCCAAATTAATTCCGTCAAATAGGTTTGTTTTCCTTTTGAAGCAGCTGCTTGCTCAACCTGCGTATAAATGGTCCGAATGCTGATTTCTCCCGTCCGCAGGTAACGTGACATCCGACTCGTTCCGTCGATTGACGGGATATCCCGATTTTCTTCGTACTGTTCGAGTCCGCTCGAGATGAACTGATGTAAACGGTCCTGCGCATTTTCTTCACCCACCTGAAAATCAACCTCGGATTGAGCCTGTTTAAAGTACTCCTCAATGAACGAGTTGTCATTTTGGTGTTTTTTATACTGGGCTTGCAGACGATCGAGATTCACTTGGACTGGTTCTGGAAGATCTTTTTTTAAGAACGCATTTTTATATGGTGTGAACACTTTATAATAGCCACCATCATTTTTCTTGACTGCATGCGGATGCAACAAATGACGATCAAGTACACGATCCGTCTGTTGACGCTGACGTTTTTTAATAATCGCATCATCGCGCGTTTTAAACGGTTCGACGTATTCGGCGTTAAAAATTAAATGGTCTGCCATAGCTGTTTCCTCTAAGAACTTCGCTTCGTCCCCTTCAATAAAACGAATCGGCAAGCCCTTTGTTTTACAGTTATCCGAAAAGTGCTCCAGCGCTTGAAAGAAATACTGTTGTCTCGCTTCGTAAGAACCGATATAGTCCGGGTTAAGCCAAAAAACAAATTCCACGGTCGCTTGATCGTCCTGCTCGAGGTATTCTACCGCTTTCGCCAACATTTGATTATCCTGAAGTCGAAAGTCACTTCTAATCCAACAGATGATATTCATTCCTAGCTCCTCCTCCGATAATACTGCTTAAAAAGAAAAACAGGCTAGCCGCCATGCGTCTGCCTGTTTTTCATCGATTCTATTTTAAAGTTATCGAATCACCACGCTACGAATCAGATGAATTCAATTAATAAATCTTGGCTTGCGATTGCTTCGCCTTCGTTGACATGGACGGCTTTAATTTCTCCGTCTTCCGGTGCTTGAATCGTCGTTTCCATTTTCATCGCCTCCGTGACGAGCAATTGCTCCCCTTTACGGACACGTGCTCCTGGTTCGACAAGAACTTTCAGGACACTTCCCGGCATCGATGCACCAATCTGTTTCGGGTTCGACCGGTCCGCCTTCGGACGACTGGACGAACTTTCCTTGACGCTAATGTCCTTGACTTCAACTTCACGCGGAACACCATTCATTTCGTAGTAAACGATTCGCACACCGTGATCATTCGGCTGTCCGACTTGAATCAACTTGAGGTACAACGTTTTACCACGTTCGATTTCGACTTCGATCGTTTCACCGAGTCGCATGCCGTGGAAGAATGTACTCGTATCAAGGACCGAGACGTCTCCATAACGTGCGACATATGAACTATAATCCATGAATACTTTCGGATAAAGCGCGTACGCAAGCGCATCAAATTCAGTAATCGGTCGTTCGAGCTTTTCAAACAATTCGTGTTTGATGGCATCAAAGTTAAGCGGCTCCATCATTTTCCCTGGACGTTCTGTTAATGGTGCGACACCTTTGAGGATCGCATCTTGCACTTGTTTCGGGAACCCATCCGGAGGTGTGCCAAGCTCACCTTTCATCAGTTCGACGACTGAATCCGGGAAATCGAGCCCACTCGCACGATGTAAGACGTCTTCTTCTGTCAAGTGATGTTGGACCATGAACAAGGCCATATCTCCTACTACTTTAGACGACGGTGTTACTTTGACGATGTCACCAAACAACATGTTGACGCGGGCGTACATACTCTTGACTTCCGACCAACGATCTCCGAGTCCTACTGCTTTTGCCTGTTGTTGAAGATTCGAATATTGACCGCCCGGCATTTCATGGTCGTAAACGGTTGGATTCGGTGCTAACATATCGAGTTCGAACGCTTTATACAAGTGACGAACATCTTGCCAATAATCTGAAATTTGTTCGAATTTCTGTGCTGAAACAAGTGGCTGACGCGGGTGTCCACTCAGCGCATGGATTAAACTTCCTCCTGCTGGTTGACTCGTTAAGCCGGCCATACTCGAAGCAGCGACATCGACGACGTCAACACCGGCATCGACTGCACGGGCATACGTGTAGATTCCGTTCCCACTCGCATCATGTGTATGGAGGTGGATCGGTAAATCGACTGCATCTTTTAAAGCAGAGACTAACGCATACGCTGCTTCCGGCTTTAACAGACCCGCCATATCTTTGATTGCGATGATGTGCGCGCCACTTGCTTCCAATTGTTTCGCTAACTTGACGTAATACGGTAAGTGATACTTCGGACGATTCGCATCGAACAGATCGCCTGTATAACAGACGGCTGCTTCTGCAATCTTCCCTGTCGGTAAGACCGCGTCAATTGCTAATTGGATTGATTCCGGATTGTTCAAGCTATCAAAGATTCGGAAGACATCAACGCCTGCTTGGGCCGCTTCCTTGACGAAAGCATGAATGACGTTGTCCGGATAGTTTTTATAACCGACTGCATTCGCACCACGTAATAGCATTTGAATCAAGACGTTTGGCATTTGTTCACGTAATTTCATTAAACGAGTCCAAGGATCTTCTGACAAGAAACGATATGCTACATCGAACGTCGCGCCACCCCACGCCTCGACCGAGAACAATTCCGGCAAGAGTTTTGCTTCTGCTTCTGCAATCGCTACTAAATCTTTCGTCCGCATCCGCGTCGCAAGTAACGACTGGTGTGCATCCCGGAACGTCGTGTCTGTCAACAAGACCTGTTCTTGTGCTTTCAACCAATTCGCAACACCAACCGGCCCTTCTGCATCAAGTAACGCTTTCGTGCCCGCTTGATACGTCGTTGGTAAATCTTTCGGAATCCGAACGTCACGTGCTAACGGTTTGTCGATTTTTCCGATACCAGGGAATCCATTGACAGAAACTTCGCCGATATACGTTAATAACTTTGTTCCACGGTCTTGCCGTTTCGGGAAGATGAATAATTCTTGCGTATCATCGATGAAGGACGTGTTGTAGTCACCACTGATGAATGCATGGTGTTTCAAGACGTTGCTTAGGAACGGAATGTTTGTTTTGATTCCACGGATCCGGAACTCACTTAAGTTTCGGCTCATCTTCGCGACAGCTTGATCGTACGTCAGGCCGTGCGTTGAGATTTTAACGAGCAGTGAATCATAGTATGGTGAGATTTCTGCACCGACGTAAGCATTCCCTCCGTCAAGACGGACTCCGAAACCGCCGGGTGAGCGGTAAGCTTTAATTTTTCCCGTATCGGGTAAAAAGCCGTTTTCTGGATCTTCCGATGTAATCCGGCTTTGAATCGCGAAACCAAGCATCTGAATCTCTTCTTGCACCGGAATTCCAACGAGCTCACTATGAAGCGACTCACCTTCTGCCACCCGGATTTGCGTTTGTACGATGTCGACGCCTGTAATCATCTCCGTGATTGTGTGCTCGACCTGGACACGCGGGTTAACTTCGATAAAGTAGAACGATTCATCTTGCGTCACTAGGAACTCGACTGTTCCTGCATTCTCGTACCCGACGTGTTTCATTAGCGTTACTGCCGCGTCACAAATTTTCTTCCGTCCTGCATCGGAAAGCGTGACACATGGTGCCACTTCGACAACCTTTTGATGTCGACGCTGAACAGAGCAATCACGTTCGAACAAGTGAATGATATTACCATGGGCATCGCCAATGATTTGGACTTCGATATGTTTCGGTCGTTCAATTAATTTCTCAATGTATATTTCGTCTGATCCGAAAGCCTTTAATGCTTCTGATTTCGCACGCTCAATCATTTCCGGCAGCTCTTCCTCTGTCCGGACAACGCGCATACCGCGTCCCCCTCCACCAAGAGAAGCTTTAACCATCAATGGATAACCTGTTTTTTCAGCAAAAGCATAGGCTTCTTCCATCGTTGAAATCGGACCGTCCGTTCCCGGAATGACTGGTAAGCCGGCTTCGATTGCTGTCGTACGCGCTCGTACCTTGTCACCGAATTTATAAAGATGTTCTTCTTGTGGACCGATGAAGATGATGCCTTCTTCACGGCAACGTTTTGCGAGTTCAATGTTTTCAGACAGAAAACCATACCCTGGGTGAATCGCGTCACACTCTGCTTTTTTAGCAGTTGCGATGATACCTTCAATGTCTAGGTACGCTTCGATTGGTTTCTTCCCCTCACCAATCCTATATGCTTCGTCTGCTTTATAACGGTGAAGCGATCCCATGTCTTCTCTCGAATAAATCGCAACTGTCCGAATGCCTAATTCGGTTGCTGCCCGAAATACTCGGATTGCGATTTCACCACGGTTTGCTACAAGAATCTTTTTAATTTTTGTCAACTGATGCTCCCCCTTTTGTTAATGAACTCGTTGCGCTCATCGTCCGTGCATCTTGCACTTCTTTATGATACGCTATTCGATGTTTATTTTGCATGGAAATATTCGCCAGCACACCGAGCATCGTACTCATGACGAGTAACGAAGACCCCCCGTAACTGATGAATGGTAACGTGACCCCGGTTCCCGGGAACAAGCCTGACATGGCACCGATATTGATCGTTGTCTGGATGAAGATGATGGAAGAAATACCAATCGCCATCATGCTTGAATACAGCGAAACACATTTTTGGGCGATTCTCGCACCTTGAAACATTAAGAAAAACAGTAATCCAAGGACGACAAGTACGCCGACAAATCCAAGTTCTTCCGAAATGATTGACATGATGTAATCGGTCTCTGGTTCAGGTAGATACCCATATTTCTGAAAACTGTTCCCTAACCCGACGCCGAACACGCCTCCATGGGCAATTGAAATGACCGAATTGATCAATTGATAGCCTTTTCCCTCCGCATCGAGGAACGGGTTAAAGATGACATGAATTCGTTTCAGCTGATTCTCTGAAAAATTATTATACGCATAGAAACCAACTAACGGTATTGCGATGAACCCTAATGTGATGTAACCACTCGGTAATCCGACAGCAAACCAAATCATTGCCGTAATCAACAACAAGATGAACAATCCCCCATCATCGGGTTGCATCCGGATGATGATTGCATAAGGTGCCAGCAAGACGAGCATCGGAATTAAAATCCAATCAGACAAACTAAGTAACATCCGCTTGCCCGCGGAAGAGGGAGAGATTTGACGGTGGATGAAGTGATGAACGATTCCGATTACGCCATTCAACGTCCCTTTTTGTTTTTGATCAAAGTAATTCGCTAACCCGACGACTAAGACGAATTTACAGAGCTCGATCGGTTGAATCAAAAAAACACCAAAGTTCAACCACGCTCGTGCCCCGTTCAACGGTTCAGAAAACAACGTCGCCATCAACATCACCCATGTGATGAGATACAAGACTAAACGAAAAATCGGACCTCGAAGCACTTCATGATTGAGATGCGCAACAAATAAAAATGCCACGATTGCCAAGCCGTCAAACATCAGTTGTTTCTCGAAAAACGAAGTGTTCGCATAATCGCCACCGTTCCAAACACTAGCGCTATAAACCATCACCGTACTGATTGCCATCAGAATCAACATCGTAAAGAACAAGCGAAAGTCAAAAAATGCTCGTCTTTCTTTAAACTTCGATTGCATATGTACACGTCCCTTTTCTAGTTCTAAAAAAAAATACCCAAACGCCGCATTTCACGTTTGAGTAGAAAATCAGCACGTCTCCGCATCATGTAAGTCAGATAGTTGCTGTTCAAGTGATTCGAGTAATTGTTTCCCTTCACTCGCATCAATCAGTTCAAGACGAACGGCAAAATCAATTTGGCGTGACAATCCGAACATTTGTGTATCCAATACTTCCTCATAAAGAGGACATTGTGGCATCGTTAAATTCGCAAGCTGGACCTCGATCAACCGGCGGATTTTATGGGCATCCGCTTCTAGTAGCTCAAGAGCGCGCTGGCGATGAACTGTCCCGATTTCAGTTGACAATCCAATCCCTCCTCATCAAATGACGCGTTCCTGTTATAGATAAACTTTACCTTACTTTCGCTAACAATTCAACGTTTCGGTATAATGGATTTGTAGCATTCACACATTTAGGGGGAATAGAGATGATTTTTCCAATCACAGGTAAGGTACGGTACACATTAACGATTGATCCAACCGTCTGGATCTTTGACGATCGTAAGATTGCGGTCGAACAAATCGGACAAGAGACAGAGCATAATGCCGCTGAAGCATACTATGCGAAAATGGGGGCTGCTTGGGACAAGGGGATTACGGAAGGGAGTCGGACCGATCACAATAAACCGATGACGCGCGAAGAAAAAGATGACGCACTCCGCGGGACGTTCGCGATGCCACTCCTTCCATTCATCACAAATGCCGAAGTACTAAACGATGCCTCACAATTACGTTTTGAAGGAATCGATACCGTCGAACTCCCACTCGAGGTACTGCCTCAACTCTACTTACAATTTTCAAAAGACGGGAAAGTCTTAACCGATGGTCCCGTTCATTTACTTTATCAAGATCAAGTCGTCCGTTCGGTCAATCGGATCACTGTCATCTAATAGCAAACTGCCCTCTTTTCCTTCTAACGTTAACGACTGAAGGAAAAGAGGGCAGTTTTATTTTTTAAAGCAAGTCGGCCGCAAGACGCGCGAGGTTCGACCGTTCCCCTTTGACGAGTTTGACGTGCCCTGTCATTTGTTCACCTTTTAACCGTTCAACTGCATAGGATAGACCATTTGAATATTCATCGAGATACGGATGGTCAATTTGTTGCGGATCCCCGACGAGAACAATTTTCGAGTTTTCCCCGACACGAGTCAAAATCGTTTTCACTTCATGTTTCGTTAAGTTTTGTGCTTCATCGATGATGATGAACTGTCCCGGCATACTCCGCCCGCGGATATAAGTTAATGCCTCAAGCTGAATCGATTTCATGCCCGCTAGGATATTTCCAAGTTCATCACCCGAACCCGTATTGAACAAATGCTCCAAATTATCATAAATCGGTTGCATCCATGGTCGAAGCTTCTCTTCCATCTCACCCGGTAAATAGCCGATGTCATTTCCCATCGGAACGACAGGACGCGCGACGACTAGTTTTTTATAACGATGTTCATCTTCGACTTGCAACAACCCGGCCGCAAGTGCGAGCAATGTTTTCCCCGTTCCTGCCTTGCCGACGAGTGTAACGAGCGGAACATCATCCCGAAGTAACAATTCGAACGCCATGCGCTGTTGAACGTTACGGGGGACGACACCCCATACTTGATTGATATCAAGCGAAAGTGCCCGGATGATAGGCAATTCCTGATCGACGACAGCGAAAGCTGAAGCTTTCGATACATTGCTTTTTAAAATGACGAATTGATTCGGATAAACTTTTTCATTCAAGATATCCACTGAGAGTCGTTTGTCTTCGTAAAAGGCATCGATGTATTCCTGGTCGACGACTGCTTCAATGAAACCCGTATATAACCCTGTCAAATCCGCAATATGATCCGTCAAGTAATCTTCTGCGACAAGTCCGTACGCATCTGCCTTTACACGAACGAGAATATCTTTTGAGACGAGAATGACGTCACGTCCACTCTGTAGTTCCTGCTGCTCTCGATGAATCGACCACGCCAACTCGAGAATCTTATTGTCATTCGATTCATGTGTGAACGGTGAGACGTCACTGATCGTGTCGCCGATGTCGACACGAAGGATGCCGCCATTTCCGAGCGGGACCCCTGCATGAAGATGCCCCGCTTCCCTTAATTGGTCCAAAATCCGCGCGGTCTCTCGAGCATTCCGCCCGACTTCATCCATATTTCGTTTTTTCCCGTCCAGCTCTTCTAAGACGATTGCCGGTATGACGACATCATGTTCTTGGAATTGAAATAAAGATAATGGATCGTGGAGCATGACATTAGTATCGAGCACGTATATTTTTTTCATTCCATCGTTCGCCCCTTTAGAGTCGAGTTTTGATGAATGTTACGCTTTTAGAATCGCATGCATTTGTTGATCTAGACGTAACGCTGCCGTTTCGTCATACGTTTTCTCGATACGAGGACGATTGGATACAGCGGCTCCGTAAAATAAAATATCGCGTACTTCTTCTACCATTCCTTCGTAAAATGCAAGCTTTAATGGCACTTCGGCTGCCGGATCCCAGCGCTTAACCTCCGTACACGTCAAGCTATAGGCAGATTGATCGGCAAAGAAAATTAATGTGAAAACAGGATGCTCTGCCAACGTCTTGACGATATGCGAATCGGCTTCAATCGCAAATCGGACCGTTTGTTCATCTTTTGCATAAACCCAACTGATTGCATGAGTGATGGGCCAACTTTTCGATTGATCGTGCGTGATTAAAAAAACGAGTGGTAAATCGGATAACGCTTCGAGTTGCTTTAGATTCAGACGATGTTCCATTTTATTTGCCATGGTGTCACCCCCCTATTTATCTTACTGACTTAGTTTCGAGTCATGTTGTTCAATTCCCTTTTTTACATCTGAATAATCTTTTAATATGGTATACTAGTAAAAAAAGAGGAGGACCTCGAAATGCGTGTAAAATGTACTATCTGCGATAAACGCGAAACGATCGACGACTGGTCCTTCGCAGCAAAACGCTTACGTAACAAACCGGTTCGCATCTATTTGTGCGATGAATGCAATGAGCGTATCGAGCAACGGACGATTGCGCGCGAAGCAACCGGGAACTTTAACTTATATCCGACGTGGGCGTCTGCTAAAAAAAGATGGTGACGGCTTACTTTCTATGCTGAAGTAACTTTGAGCTCCTCTGACATCCGGATGATGTCGAAGGAGCTTTTCATATCTTTACGGGTCGAAGCGGACAAAAACATCATCATTCTTCCCAGGATTTCCACGGCCGTCCGTATTGTTCGTAAGGAAATATAGTGCAGTTCCATCTGTCGTGACGTCACGAATGCGTCCACGATCCGTTACGACTTGTTCGACTTGCTTCGTGCTCTCTTCAATCGAGCGAAGGCTCTGCCCGACCAACGTACCGAAATACAACTTCCCATCAAGTTCCGTCACCCCGCTTGGTGCAACGGAGCGATTTCCCACTTCATACCACGGTGTGACTAATCCTTGTTGTTTTTCCGTCCCCTCAATCAACGGCCATCCATAATTTTTCTGTTCAATCTTATTGATTTCATCATGTCCGCTTTGACCATGTTCGGTCGCAAAAAGCTGATTTCCGACAAAAACAAGACCTTGTGGATTACGATGACCATAACTATAGACGTATCCCTCCAGATTCCCTTCAACCGGCTCTCCCGTTAAGTCCATCCGTAAAATTTTTCCGGCCAAAGAGGACAGCTTCTGCGCGTTCTCGGGAACTGCAGCATCTCCTGCTGTGACGTACAGGTAACCATCCGGCCCAATCTCGATTCGACCGCCATTATGAATCGAGGACCCAGGAATGCCATCCAGTAAAATGCTTTTCTCCGTCCAGTCCCCATCCTTCCGTTCGATTGAAATGACACGATTCCGTAGCTCACCTGCTTGTTCATACGTATGGTATACATAAGCGAGCTGATTCTCTTCAAAGTCGGGATCAAGGGCCATTCCAAGTAGTCCACCTTCCCCTTCCGCCACGACTTCTTCCGTCAGACGTGGGGCTGTTCGCGAATAATCCCCTTGCGTTCCTTCGACGATTTTTCCATCTCGTTCTGTAATATAAAATGTATCCCCTGACATCTCGACATTCCAAGGTGCCTGCAGGGACTCGAAAATGATGTCGGCTCCCTCTTCAGTCTCTTGTTTAGCATCTGTTTGACTCGACTCCTCCGTCTTTGAATCAGTCGCGCAACCGACTAATAACATCGTAAGACTCAGCGGGGCGAGCCAGCTCCATTTATTCATTTTCATCACTCCTTAAAGGTTTTTCCCCTGACTTTCTCGTTTCTATTCCTTTATTTACCGATTGAACGATAAAACAAAAAGTCCGCCTTCACAAGGAAGACGGACTTTTAAACGAATCAAATGAATTTAAGATGCAGTCTGTTCTCGATCGCGTTTGACACGCCACATCCGGAAACGATAAATCCCGAGGATGGCGACCATCGCAAGCAATACTTCAGGAATCGGCCACGTCCAAAAGACGAGTGTTAAAGCCGCTGAAAAGACAGCTAATAAAAGATAGACGATCAGCGATTTCCACCAAGCTAATTCCTTTGCAAAACCTAGCTTAAACACGACGAGCGTCAAAATGACGACCGTAATCATCAATGCATTGAAACCCGCACTTAAGTTATTCGGATCACTCCCGACGCCAAGAAACCTGGCGACGGCAGGAATATCGAATTTCGAGAAATCAGAAGCAACGGCAGGTTGTGCAGACATTGCCAGTCCCCCTTACATTGTTAAGAACTCAGTCTTTTCCAAGACGACGACGTTTGTCTTGTTTTTCACGTTCGTTCTTGTTCAACACTTGTTTACGAAGACGAACTGATTCCGGTGTAATTTCACAGTACTCATCTTCATTCAAGAATGTTAATGATTCTTCAAGTGAGAAGACACGTGGACGTTTAAGAACGTTTGTCGTATCTTTCGCAGATGCACGCATGTTCGTCAATTGTTTCGCTTTAACAACGTTAACAGCGAGATCGACGTCACGGTTACATTCCCCGATAATCATTCCTTCATATACTTCAAGGCCTGGCTCGATGAAGATCGTTCCACGGTCTTCAAGAGCAGAGATTGCGTAAGCAGTCGCTTTTCCTGTTTCAATCGAAACCATAACACCACTACGACGACCACCGATGTCTGCGTTGATGAACGGACGGTACTCTTCGAATGTGTGGTTCATGATGCCGTATCCGCGTGTTGCAGATAAGAATTCGTTACGGTAACCAATCAAACCGCGTGAAGGAACGATGAATTCCATTTTCGTTTGACCGTTATCCATTGTTTGCATGTTCGTCAATTCACCTTTACGGAGACCGATCGATTCCATGACTCCACCAGTATACTCTTCAGGAGTATCGATGACGACGCGCTCAAACGGCTCGACTTTAACGCCATCTTCAACTTTGATGATTACCTGTGGTTTCGAAACTTGAATTTCGTAACCTTCACGACGCATGTTTTCGATCAAGATACCAAGGTGAAGCTCACCACGACCTGAAACAATCCAGCGGTCAGGAGAATCTGTGTTTTCGATACGAAGCGAAACATCTGTTTCAAGTTCTTTTTCAAGACGCTCTTCGATTTTACGTGAAGTAACGAGATCCCCTTCACGACCAGCGAATGGCGAGTTGTTGACGATGAACGTCATTTGAAGTGTTGGCTCATCAATCCGAAGCAATGGAAGTGGATCGACGTGTGACGTTGGACACACTGTTTCACCGACGTTGATATCTTCCATACCTGCGATTGCGATCAAGTCTCCAGCTTTCGCTGCTTCGATTTCAACGCGTTTAAGGCCGAAGTATCCGAATAATTTCGTTACACGGAAGTTTTTGATTGATCCATCAAGTTTAGAAAGCGAAACGCTATCGCCGACTTTGATTTCTCCACGGAAGACACGACCAACTCCGATACGACCAAGGTAGTTGTCATAATCAAGCATCGTAACTTGGAACTGAAGTGGATCCATGCTGTTATCGACAGGTGCTGGTGTGTGCTCAAGAATCAAATCAAGAACGTTCGTAATTGTATCTTCTTGTTTATCAAGTTCAGGTTCAAATGAACTTGAGCCGTTGACTGCCGATGCATAAACGACTGGGAATTCGAGTTGATCTTCGTCTGCGCCAAGATCGATTAAAAGATCGACGACTTCATCGACGACTTCGAGTGGACGAACCATCGGCTTGTCGATTTTGTTGACGACGACGATTGGTTGTAATCCTTGCTCGAGTGCTTTTTTCAATACGAAACGTGTTTGTGGCATACAGCCTTCACGTGCATCGACGACGAGGATAACGCCATCTACCATACGCATGATACGTTCAACTTCTCCACCGAAATCGGCGTGACCTGGTGTATCAACGATGTTGATGCGGGTATTTTTATAATCGATTGCTGTGTTTTTCGCGAGGATTGTGATTCCGCGTTCACGCTCGATATCATTTGAGTCCATTGCGCGTTCTTCAACTAGTTCATTCGCACGGAATGTCCCAGATTGTTTTAAAAGCTCATCGACGAGTGTCGTTTTACCATGGTCAACGTGGGCGATGATCGCGACGTTGCGTAAATCAGTTCTTACTAAAGTTGTCATAAGTGTGTACCTCTTTCTATTCATTTAAATAATCCAACATTACTTTCGGTCAACTTTAAGAGTATAGCACAGGTTGAGTGGCAGTTGGCAATGACTATGATTCAAGCTTATAGCGAAAGCCTTTTCATTGACCCCGTTTCACGCTAAACTAAATACGTACTCACGTAAAACGAGGGGGAAATGATATGCGGTTCGTCTTTTTATTGTTGGCAGTATTAGCAGTAGGTTCGATGGCAGCGATCGGGATTTTCATCGCTGAACAAAACATGCTGATGGTCTTCATCTCGCTACTTCTAGTATTTGTTTCGATGGGCGTCGGTTTTGTTTTGAAAGCCCGCCTTCGGAGACAGTCTTAAACGTCCTTACGGGCGTTTTATTTATTTACATATGTTAATACGTCTGCGACGAACGTTCGACTCCCTGCAAGAACACTCGTTTGTTCTTGGAAAGTCATCGCGTCGCCTTCAATCGTCCCGACGCGCCCTCCAAGCTCCTCAATCAACAGTTGTCCAGCTGCGTAATCCCATGGCATGTTTCGCATCGTAATGTAGCCGTCAACACGCCCCGCGGCGACCCAAGCGAGTTCAAGCGAGGCGGCACCGACTGCCCGAACCCCAACAGCGTCTTTTACGAGTGGCGCTAGCAATGCTGCATCAATTCTTCGATTGGCAGTCACCCACGTTGCATTCATACAGATGATCGCATCACTAACCGGCTTCTCTTCAATTGGCGCTAATCGAATTCCATTTTCGAATGCGCCCTGTCCTTTAATGCAATGAAACATCTCATCCGCCATGACGTCATACACAAATCCATACTGAAGTTCGCCCTCTACCATGATGGCAATCGAAATCGCAAATAAGCGTTTTTGGCGAATGAAATTCATCGTGCCGTCAATCGGATCGACGAACCAAATCGTGCCACCCAATGTTTCAGGTCGCGCCGCACGCCCTTCTTCTCCATATATATGATGATCTGGATACTGATTCAGGATACCTTCAATTAATAAATCTTCGACATTTTTGTCAATCTCCGTCACTAAGTCACTTTTATTCGTTTTTTCTTCGATATGATACGCATGGTCTATCATCTGACGGATATATTTACCCGCTCGTTTCATTAAATCGATAGCATGTAACTCTATGCCTTGCATGCGCCTCACTCCTTTTATATGATTCCTGTCTTTTCCATAGTAACAAAAAAAGAAAACCAGCGAAAATTTTCGCTGGTTGATTGATTTAATTTATTTGATTTTTAGTTTATCGTTTACTGAATCATGCCTCTAATAACACCATTTCTTGGCGGTATTTTTCGAGACGCTCTTTACTGGCACCAACCGCTTCTGCATCACTTTCTACGATTGCATCGTGCAATGTTGCGAGCTCATAATCAATTTCGAGACGCAATACCGGAATGCGTTTTTCTGCATCTTTTCTCTTGTATGCTTCTATTACTTGTTTCACAGTAACCACACTCCTTCGCGAGATAAATGAACGTTTTAATTATCAGACAATTGCGACTAATTAGTGGATTGAATCTATAATAGTACGATTCAACTTAGATGTAAAGCATCTATTTTTAAAAATTACAGTTTAACGATATCGTCTTGTATGTAATATATAACCCATTTTTCTTTATTCTAAACAACTAATCGGTTTCCCTTTCAGGATATATGTAGGATGCACACTAAAAAAAGACAAGGAATTCCGAATGGGATCCTCGCCTTTCTCTCTTAATCATTCTTCATTTTTTCATTCGTAAAATCGGTTCGTCTTGTTTGATTGCTTGTTGGACCGCACGGTAACTGGAGCAACCTGTTTCTTCGAAATAGAATTGATCGAGTTGTTTTTCTTCCGACTTCGCATTCACGATTTTCTTGAAGGCTTTATATGTCCGCATAAATTCTTCACGTGACACACCTTTTTCGTAAGCTTCTTCAACGATGTTAAAAAAATCAATGACGGTGACGATTTCCTTCGTCGACCAGTCTGGGTTGATGGGATAATTAAGAGCCATCCTGACACATCCTTTCTTCACGATTCTTATTTTACAATGAAATCGAAGATAAAACAGTTGCAACGTTATGAAAACTTGTTATAGTTAGCTTGTTTGATTGTTTTTTTATTCGGTTTTAAGGGGGGAAATCTGGTGCAAACAAAAAGCTTAACACAGCTCGATACACCTTTATTCGATGCGCTACTCGCGCATGCGAAACGTCAACCAATTCAATTTCATATTCCTGGTCATAAAAATGGGCAAGGAATGGATCCTGCATTTCGATCGTTCATCGGTCAAAATGCACTCGATATCGATTTAATCAACATCGCTCCACTCGATGATTTACATCATCCGAAAACGATTATCAAAGATGCCCATCAATTGGCGGCACAAGCATTCCATGCAGATGAAACGTTTTTCTCTGTCCAAGGAACGTCAACGGCAATCATGGCAATGATCATGAGCGTCGTCGGTCCGGACGATAAAATCCTCGTTCCGCGAAATGTCCATAAATCGATCATGTCGGCTATCGTTCTTTCTGGAGCGCACCCGATTTTCATTCACCCTGAATTTGATGAAATGTTTGGAATTGCTCACGGTATCACACCAAGTGCCGTCGAACGTGCCCTCAGTCTTCATCCTGATACGAAGGCGATACTTGTCATTAACCCGACGTACTTCGGTGTCGCAGGCGACCTTGAGAGCATCGTCAAGCTTGCTCATGGGAAAGGGATCCCTGTCCTCGTCGACGAAGCACACGGCGTCCATATCGGCTTCCACGATGATATGCCGCTATCAGCAATGCAAGCAGGGGCTGACTTAGCCGCTACGAGTGTGCACAAACTGGGTGGATCACTCACAGGAAGTTCTGTCTTGAACGTCCGCCGAGGTCTGGTCTCGCCCGATAAAGTCCAGACTGTCCTCTCGATGTTGACGACGACTTCAACATCGTATCTGTTACTCGCTTCACTCGATTGCGCACGGCGCCACCTCGCGATCAATGGTGAGGCAATGAACCGACGCGCACTTGAACTATCGACACGGATGCGAATGGGTCTCGCTAAGTTGCCTTACCTCGCCGTCTTCGGTGAATCGGACTTACATTCGAGTGCGACATTCGCGTTCGACCCGACTAAAGTATTGATTTCGGTCAAAGGACTCGGTATTTCTGGTCACCTCGTCGAAGAGTTCTTACGCGAAGAACACCGGATTGAAGTCGAACTATCAGATTTGAATAACATCCTCTTAATCATCACTTCAGGCGACTCTGAGGAAACGATTGACGCCTTACTGACTGGAATGACTGAACTCGTTGAGCGGTACCGTGATACAGGTGCGAAAACAACTTCACATTCTATCATGTTGCCGGACATACCTGCGCTCGCATTAAGTCCACGCGATGCCTTCTACGAAGAAACGGAAACGATTCCGCTCGCGCAAGCCGTAGGACGGATTTCTGCGGAATTCATGATGGTCTATCCGCCGGGCATCCCGATCTTCATTCCAGGTGAGATGATTACGACGGATAACTTAGCGTATATTAAAGAAAATATCGAAGCGGGTCTTCCTGTCCAAGGGCTTGAGGATCATTCACTCGAAACAATTAAAGTCATTCAACAATCGAATGCCATTCGATGATTCAAACGAAAGCAGACGTTACAGCTTCTCAAAAAAGTACGGGCGCAGGATATCAAATCCTTCGCCCGTACTTTTTATTTTACCAAGACCATACCTTAGCCTCTTGCATATGATAATGAAAAAAAGCCCTTAAGCGGTCGGCTCCCCGCTTAAGGGCTTAAAGCTTATTTCATGATGTGGATTGGGCTACCGATTGCAACTTCAGCAGTTTCCATCGCGATTTCACCAAGTGAAGGGTGTGCGTGGATTGTGAGTGCGATATCTTCAGCAGTCATTCCAGACTCGATTGCGAGTCCCATCTCTGCGATCATGTCAGATGCGCCTGTACCAGCGATTTGAGCACCGATCAAGAGACCGTCTGATTTGCGTGTGATCATTTTCAAGAAGCCGTCTGGCTCGTTGAGTGCAAGGGCACGACCGTTTGCAGCATAAGGGAATTTAGAAGCGAGGTAATCAAGACCTTCTTCTTTCGCTTGTGCTTCTGTATAACCGACTGTTGCGAGTTCTGGGTCTGTGAAGACAACCGCAGGAATCGCGCTATAGTCGAGGTATGCCGGGTGTCCAGCAGCAGCTTCAGCAGCGATTTTCGCTTCGAAAGATGCTTTGTGCGCAAGTGGTGGTCCAGGAACGATGTCCCCGATTGCGTAGATGTTTTCGTTAGACGTACGGCACTGATCATCGATTTCGACAAGTCCGCGCTCGCTAAGTTTAACTTCAGCCATCTCAAGACCGAGATCAGAAGTGTTCGGGCGACGACCGACAGTGACGAGGACGTAGTCCGCTTCAACTGTTTGTGTTTCACCTTTCACTTCGAACGTTACTTTAACGCCGTCTTCTGTCTCTTCCACACTTTGTGCAAGTGCTTCGTTGTGGATTGTGATGTTGCCTTTTTGTTTGAGTTTTTTCTTAACGACTTGTGTCATTGCCGGCTCAAAACCAGAAAGGATGTCTTTTGTTCCTTCTAAGATGACAACTTCAGTATCGAAGTTAGCATACGCTGTACCAAGCTCCATTCCGATGTATCCGCCACCGATGACGATGAGTTTTTTCGGAAGTTCAGGAAGGTTCAATGCGCCTGTAGAAGAAAGGACACGTTTAGACCATTTGAACGCTGGAAGTTCGATTGGAGTCGAACCTGTTGCAATGATACATTTTTTGAATTTGTAAGGTGTTGAAGAATCTTCGTTGATGATACGAACTGTATCTTCAGATTGGAAGTATGCTTCCCCTACGACTGTTTCGATGTTGTTACCTTTAAGAAGGCCGCCAACACCACCCGTTAATTTGTTAACGACTGATTGTTTCCAAGATTGAACTTTCGAGAAATCGACTGCAACGTTCTCAGATGTGATCCCCATTGAGTCCGAACCTTTTGCATGTTGGAAGTTGTGTCCAGCTGTAATTAACGCTTTTGACGGGATACATCCAACGTTCAAGCAAACACCACCGACGTTTTCACGTTCGACGACTGTTACTTTAAGTCCGAGTTGTGCGCCACGGATTGCAGCGACATAACCACCAGGGCCGGCCCCGATTACGAGTAAATCTGTTTCTTGTGCGAATTCACCTACTACCATTGCTTATCCCTCCATAATGAGAAGTTGTGGGTCGTTCAACAAGCGTTTAACTAGGTTAAGCGCGTTTTGTGCTGTTGCACCATCAATGAGACGGTGGTCAAAGCTGAATGAAAGTGCAAGTACTGGTGCTGCAACGATTTCACCGTTTTTAACGACTGCTTTTTCAGCAATACGGCCGATACCGAGGATTGCAACTTCCGGGTGGTTGATGACAGGTGTGAACCATTGTCCGCCAGCAGAACCGATGTTTGTGATTGTGATCGATCCGCCTTTCATCTCTTCACCAGAAAGTTTACCATCACGTGCTTTACCAGCTAAATCATTGATATCATCAGCGAGTGAGAAGATTGATTTGCGATCTGCGTCTTTGACGACAGGTACGACAAGTCCGTTATCTGTATCCGCTGCGATACCGATGTTGAAGTAGTTTTTGTAGACGATTTCTTCGTTAGCATCATCGATTGAAGCGTTGATAGTCGGGTACTTTTTAGCAGCCGCAGTCAATGCTTTAACGACGAACGGAAGGTAAGTCAATTTCGTACCTTGTGCTGCAGCAACTTCTTTGAAGTTTTTGCGGAGTGCCACGAGGTTCGTTACATCGACTTCGTCCATAAGTGTTACGTGTGGTGCCGTATGTTTCGAGTTGACCATTGCTTTCGAAATCGCTTTACGAATACCTTTGATTTTTTCGCGTGTTTCAAGCTCAGGTTGAGCAGCAACATACGGTTTCACTTCAGCTTTAGGAGCAGATGCTTGTGCAGATGCTTTTTCTTCTGAAGCTGGTGCAGTAGAAGATTGACCACCGTTTGCAAATGCATCGATGTCTTCTTTAACGACGCGACCGTTGTCTCCAGAACCTTGAATTTCACGGATGTCGACGCCTTTTTCACGTGCATATTTACGGACAGAAGGCATCGCGATGACACGTTCTGATTTGTGGATTTGAACTTCAGTCGGCTTGTCTTCGACTTTTTGATCCGTGTCTTGGACATCTTTTGCGTTTTCTTCTGCTTTAGGTTGTTCAGGAGCTGCTTCTTCAGAAGGAGCTGAACCTTCACCTTCGACGTCGAATGAGATTAATACGTCACCAACAACAGCAACGACACCTTCGTCTACTTTTACTTCTTTGACTGTACCATCAACTGGTGACGGGATTTCAACGACCGCTTTATCGTTTTGAACTTCAAGAAGAACGTCGTCCTCTTTTACTGTGTCGCCCGCTTTTACGAACCACTTTACGATTTCGCCTTCGTGAATACCCTCACCGATATCCGGCAATTTGAATTCAAATAAACCCATTTGAATATGCCTCCTTTTATTTCACTCTTCTAGTCAATTGTTATCTTTAAAACGGAAGCAAGGAGAGAATTTCCCCTCTCCTTTTTCCGAATCACGCTTAGAAATTGTAAACTGTTTTTACTTTTTCAACGATATCTTTGTGGTCTGGAATCCAGACGTCTTCACCTTGTGCGAATGGGAAGATTGTATCTGGAGCCGTTACACGAAGAATCGGTGCTTCAAGATCAAGAATTGCACGCTCTTGAATTTCAGTTGCGACCATTGCAGCCACACCTGCTTGTTTTTGAGCTTCTTGAACGACAACGACACGGTTCGTTTTCTTAACTGACGCAACGATTGTATCGATATCGATTGGGCTGATTGTCATCAAGTCGATGATTTCGACGCTGATGTTTTCTTTTTCAAGTTCCTCAGCTGCTTTAAGTGAAGCGTGGACCATCGCGCCGTACGTGACGATTGTAACGTCTGTACCTTCACGTTTGATGTCTGCTTTACCGAGTTCGACCGTGTAGTCCCCTTCAGGAACCTCGCCACGGAATGAACGGTAGAGTTTCATGTGCTCAAGGAAAACGACTGGGTCGTTATCGCGGATTGACGCGATCAAAAGACCTTTTGCATCGTACGGAGTTGACGGGATGACGACTTTAAGTCCTGGTGACTGAGCCATCAATCCTTCTAAGTTATCCGCGTGAAGTTCTGGTGTCTTAACGCCACCACCGAATGGTGAACGGATTGTAACTGGTGCACTGTACGTACCACCTGAACGGTAACGTAGACGCGCGAGCTGAGCTGCTACTGAATCGAACACTTCGAAAACGAAACCGAAGAATTGGATTTCCATGATTGGGCGGAAACCAGTCAAGCTGAACCCGACTGCAAGACCACCAATACCTGACTCGGCGAGTGGTGTATCGAAGACGCGGTCTTCGCCTAATTCATCTTGAAGACCTTCTGTCGCACGGAATACCCCACCGTTTTTACCGACGTCTTCACCGAACAAGAGAACTTGCTCGTCGCGTTTCATCTCGACGCGCATTGCGTCAGTGATCGCTTGGATCATCGTCATTTGTGCCATGGGTTATTTCGACTCCTTTGCTGTATACTCATCAAGCTGCTCTTGCAGGTTTTGTGGTAACTTTTCAGCCATCACGTTGATGAAGTCAGTAACTTTTTGTTTTGGTTCTTTGTCAGCTTGTGCAAGTGCTTCTTTCACATCAGCTTTTGCTTGCTCGATGACTTCGTTTTCTTTGTCTTCGTTCCAAAGACCTTTTGTTTCCATGAACGCACGGAAACGAACGAGTGGATCTTGAGCTTGATACTCATCATCCATATCTTTTGTACGGTAACGTGTCGGATCATCACCAGCGAGTGTGTGTGGTCCGTAACGGTACGTGAGTGTTTCGATCAATGTCGGTACACCGTTGAGTGCTTCGACACGTGCTTGTTTCGTTGCAGCGTAAACTGCGAGAACGTCCATACCGTCAACTTGAATACCGTTGATGCCGGCAGCGACCGCTTTTTGTGCAATTGTTTTTGCCATTGATTGTTTTTCAACCGGCGTCGAAATTGCGAAACGGTTGTTTTGGACAACGAAGATTGCAGGGGCTTTGAATGCTCCAGCAAAGTTCATTCCTTCGTAGAAATCACCTTGTGAAGAACCGCCATCACCTGTATATGTGATTGCTACTTGCTCTTTACCACTTTTCTTAAGACCGAGTGCAACACCGGCAGCTTGAACGATTTGTGCGCCGATGATGATTTGTGGCATTAAGACGTTCACACCTTCAGGAATCTTACCGCCTGTGATGTGTCCACGTGAGAACAAGAATGCTTTGTAGAGTGGGAAGCCATGGAAGACCATCTGTGGAATATCACGGTATCCAGGAAGAATCCAGTCATCCTTATCGAGTGCGAATTGTGTTCCGATCATTGACGCTTCTTGTCCTGCTACTGGAGCATAGAAACCAAGACGTCCTTGACGGTTGAGTGAGATTGCACGTTGGTCCCAGATACGTGTGTATACGAGACGACGCATTAATTCCGTTAATTCTTCATCTGAGAGATCCGGCATAGCGTCTTTGTTGACGACTTCACCTTTCTCGTCAAGAATGCGGAACGTTTCAAAGTTTTCTTCCACGTTTTTAAACATGTTTAAGTTCATCTTTTCACCTCATCCTTTCACTGTGCTCAGCGAAATATTCCTCTGACTGATTTGCCCACATACCAATAGTGTTCAAAAATCGAAGTCCCGTGTGACCTTTCTTGAACATATATCTGTGTACCTATTCAGTTGAGTAAACTGTATTAACATGACTCGACACGATTTGATGTCTTGTTCATTACGTTACAAGTATAAAACTGTAACGCCTATAAAATCAAAGGAAATGTTTTATTTTTTTTTACGACCGTCATTTGTGACGCCTTTCACAAAAACCTTCTGTTTCTCCTTCTGTACTATTCAACTATTTGTAACTGTGTTAGTTATGAATTTCCCCTTTCGCTTGTGCTATAATTTTTATAGATGAAAGGGGTGTTGTTCATGATCACCATGAATGAAATCGTACGCGAAGAAGTTCCGACGCTTCACGAACGATCGGTGGAAGTTACTTTCCCACTCAGTGAGGAAGATAAAGAAACGATGCGCTTGATGCGCGAGTTTCTTGCTAACAGTCAAGATGATGAAATAGCTGAAAAGTACGATTTGCGTAGCGGGATAGGTCTTGCTGCTCCTCAAATCGGTGTCAATAAGCGGATGTTCGCGATTCGACTTCCAGACGGCGACGATCTTTTAGAGTTCGGAATCTATAATCCGAAAATCATCAGCCACTCTGTCGAACAGACGTTTTTAACTGGTGGTGAAGGCTGCCTATCCGTCGACCGTGAAGTCGAAGGTCACGTGCCACGCTATATGCGTATTACCCTTACTGGCATCGATCATAACGGAATTCCTGTAAAATTAAGATTAAAAGGTATGAAAGCCATCGTTTGCCAGCATGAATATGACCATTTAGACGGCATCATGTTTTACGATCGAATCGATAAAAAAGAACCATTCAAGGAATATGGACCTGCCACATGAGCTCTTCCACGCCTTGAAACAAAAAAGCCATTTCCTGATTCAGGAAATGGCTTTTTTCGTTAAACTTCCATAATGATCGGCATGACCATCGGATGACGTTGTGTTTTTTCAGTCAAATAAGGTGTTAATGTATCGTTGATGACTTGTTTGATATCTGTCCACTTCGTGTTTCGGTTCGTTAATGATTGTTCTAACGAACGTTTCAACAAGCGCTCGGCATCTTTAATTAAGTTGCCTGATTCACGCATGTAGACGAATCCACGAGAAATGATGTCCGGTCCAGAAACAAGACGGTTTGTTTTCGAGTCGAGTGTGACGACGACGACGACAAGTCCTTCTTCCGAAAGAATACGACGATCGCGTAACACGATGTTTCCAATATCTCCAATCCCTTTTCCATCGACGTATACCGCATTCGCCTGGATTTTACCAGTGATCGCTGCTGCATTGGCATCGAGTGCTAAGACTTCACCGTTATCCATGACGAAACAGTTCTCTTCCGGAACACCCGCATCCATCGCAAGCGACATGTGTTTTTTCAACATACGGTATTCACCATGAATCGGCATGAAGTACTTCGGCTTAAGTAGGCGCAGCATCAAGAGTTGCTCTTGCTGACTACCGTGACCTGACGTATGGATATCGTTGAGCTTACCATACATCACGTCTGCCCCTGCTTTATACAGCTGGTTGATTGTTTTTCCGACCGAAACAACGTTTCCTGGGATCGGTGAAGATGAGAAGATGACCAAATCATCGGGAATGATTGAAATCTGACGGTGTGTCCCATTCGCGATTCGGCTTAACGCTGCCATCGGCTCTCCTTGCGAACCTGTACAAAGAATCGTAATTTCATTCGATTTATACCGTTTCATTTCATTCGGTTCGATGATTGTTCCTTTAGGTGCCTTGATGAAATCAAGCTCTTGTCCAATCATCATGACCTTGTCCATGCTTCGACCGAAGACGACGATTTTCCGTCCTGCTTCGACTGAGGCATTGACGACTTGTTGGAGACGATAAATGTTCGAGGCGAACGTCGCAAAGATGATTCGTCCATCCGCTTTCCGGAAAACATCCGAAATCGTTTCACCGACAACCCGTTCACTCATTGTAAATCCTTCAACTTCAGCATTCGTCGAGTCAGATAAGAGACAAAGTACGCCTTCTTTCCCGAGTTCTGCCATCTTCGCTAAGTCAGCAGGCTCCCCAACTGGTGTGAAGTCGAACTTAAAGTCCCCCGTATGGACGATATTGCCTTGTGGCGTTTTTACGACGACACCGAACGAATTTGGAATCGAGTGTGTCGTCCGGAAGAATGAAATACTTGTCTTCCGGAACTTGATGATCGAGTCCTCATCAATTTCATGAAGTTCCGCCGTCCGTAATAAACCATGCTCTTCTAATTTGACCTTGATTAAACCAAGGGCAATTTTCCCCGCATAAATCGGTAAGTTCACTTGTTTTAATAAGAAAGGAAGTCCGCCGATATGATCTTCGTGTCCGTGTGTAATGAACACACCTTTGACTTTATCTTTATTTTTGATTAAATACGTGTAATCTGGAATAACATAATCGATTCCGAGCAATTCATCTTCTGGGAACATGACCCCTGCATCAATGACGATGATTTCATCTTGGAATTGAACCACATATGTGTTCTTCCCGATTTCTCCTAAACCGCCGAGTGCGAATACGGCTGCTTGGTGGTTTTTGACGAACTTCATGCGAACGTCGCTACCTTGTAGTCAACACTTTGTTTTTCGTACTCAAGGAATTCTCCACTTACTTCGCGGATGAATTCAACATTAATGTCTTTGATGAGATGATCAATCGATGTTCGCACGTCACGAATGCTCTCTCCTTCAACATACATAACCTCTGTCCGTTCTCTTACTGGTGCTTCCGAACGAAGCGGTTGATAAAATACTTTAAAAATCATACTTAGCAACTCCTTATCAGTCCATTGTTTTTTGTCCTTAGATTAGTATACACGAAAACGGTTCATTTTTTCATCCTTATTCAACAACTGATATCTGCTTGAACCTAGGCGCTATGCTATACTTTCATTTGTAAACGGCTATTCAGCCAATTAAATAGAGAAGGTGAAACCATGGCAAATCAAAAAGTCGTCTTTTTCGATATCGATGGAACCTTGCTTCACGATGGTCATTTCATACCGGAATCGACAAAACAGGCAATCAAACAACTACAGGAAAACGGCGTTTACGTCGCCATCGCGACCGGGCGTGGTCCTGCAATGCTGTCAGGCGTCCGTGAGCAACTCGGCATCGATACGGTCATTGGCTACAACGGTCAAATCGTCGTTCATCAAAATAAAGTCATCTATAAACGTCCGCAACCCGTCGATGATTTGAAACATTTAACATCACGTGCAAAAGAGAATGGGCACACACTTGTTTATCTCGGCGAGAAACAAGGCTTCACGACGCGTCAAACAGACGATACCGTCGCGACGTCACTCGGCGCGCTCGATATTCCCCTCCCTGCTTATAATGAAGAAGCTTACGAGACGCACGATATCTTCCAAACCCTCGTCTATTGTCAGGCAGAAGAAGAATCGATTTATACGCAAAACTATCAAGCATTCGATTTCATTCGCTGGCACCCACAAGCGATGGACGTCATCAATGCCGGATCGTCGAAAGCCGATGGAATTAAACAATTCCTCCGTTTAACGGATATCAAACGTGAAGATACGTTTGCTTTCGGTGACGCGCTGAACGATCTCGAGATGCTCCGCTACGTCGGAACAGGCATCGCGATGGGCAATGGATTAGACGAAACAAAAGCCGCCGCCGACTTCGTCACGAAACACATTCTTGAAGACGGCATCGCGCACGGTTTAAAAAAATTCCAATTAATTTAAAAGGGATACAAAAAAAGCTGAGGAGATCCCTCAGCTTTTTACTTTATGGATGGCTCGTTCGAGACGATCCAAGTCTTCGTTTTCTCCAATGACGACAAGGTAGTCGCCCTTTTCAATGACTTCATCAGCTTGTAACGAAATCATGACATTTTCTCCCCGTTTGATGGCGACGACGTTCGCGCCGTACTTACTTCGTAAATCAAGATCAATCAACGTTTTGTTTGCCATGCGATCGCTGACCTTGATTTCAACGATTGAGAATTCTTGAGACAGGTCAAGATAATCCAAAATATTCGAACTCATCAGGCCGTTCGCAATCCTAACCCCCATGTCACGTTCCGGGTGGACAATGAAGTCAGCACCGATTTTCCGCAATACTTTTTCATGGTAATCGTTCGTCGCTTTGACAGTGATTGATTTAACACCGAGTTCCTTTAAAATCAACGTTGTCAAAATCGAAGCTTGAATGTTTTCCCCAATCGCAACGATGACGTGATCAAAGTTTCGAATTCCAAGACTTTTCAATACGTTCTCATCCGTCGTATCCGCGATGACGGAGTGTGTCGCAATCCCCATGTATTCATTGACACGTTCTTCATCCGAATCAATCGCTAGAACGTCATAGCCATTCTTCGATAATTCACGGACGATCGAACCACCAAAACGCCCCAAACCAATTACTGCAAACTCTCCATTCATGTTCAACTCTCCTTCAGATTTCGCTTCGTCAGTAGTAGTGTACCCGATTCCTTCTTAAAATACTATAAACGCCTTCACAGTGCGTGAAGGCGTTTAAGATCTCGCTATTTTTTTACTTTTTCGCCTCTGACATAATCGTTATCAAACAGGAACAATCGTAAAATCAGATAGAGTGCCGGAATCAATAATAATAGTCCGAAGATAAAGACTACGACAAGCGACGTCGCCATTGTTTCGTTAACGACCGCTTTATTGATATCGATGTACGGATATAAGATATACGGTAAATGAGTATAGCCGTATCCGAACCATGCAACTCCGTATTGAGCCATGACAGCGATAAAGGCAATTCCATAATTCCGCTTCAGGTAGACGAGTGCGACTGCAACACAGAAAAACACAAAACTTGCTGCGAACCACCACCAGTTACCATTCAAAATGTTTTCATAATGCCATGCAGCTTGATTCTTTAAACCAAAGAAAACAAGTCCACAGACGATGATCGTTGGAATGCTCCAAAAGAGCGCCCATTTCCGAATCAAGTCACTCGCCCCTACGTCTCGCGCCTTATCTGCGTAGAACAACAGGAACATCGCACTAATATAAAGGACAGAGACAATCGCAAGTGCTACGACTGACCAGGAATAAAAGTTCGTAAACAATTTCGTCCCTAAAAACTCAACCGTTTCATTCGTTTTACGAATAAAGCCACCTTGACTAATCGTCAACGTCGTCGACATCGCAGCCGGAATCAAGAGCCCCGTCGCACCATAGAGAAACGTATAGAACATACTATCGTTCGAACCGTAGTTCGCAAAGGCATAAAAGCTACCGCGAATCGCAATCAGAACGAGTACGATTGATGCAGGCACGAGAAGTGCCGTTCCATAGTAATAAGCTGTGTCCGGGAAAAACCCGACGAGACCAACAAAGAAGAAAACGAAGAAAACGTTCGTCACTTCCCAAACGGGCGAAAGATAACGTAAAATCAATCGATTCGTCAAATGATCTCGTTTTGTATATTTCGAGTAAAATGCGTAAAATCCAGCACCGAAGTCAATTGAGGCAACGATGAGATATCCATAGAGGAACGTCCAAAGTACGGTTATTCCTAGTGTTTGAATGTCCAACTCGTTCCCTCCTTATTCTTTATCGTCCGCAAACATCGCTTCACCGCGAGTATGGTGATCGTCTGCGAGTTCTTTACCGACAGGATTATTCTTAAACATACGGAGCAATACGACTGTACAAATCGTACCAAGTAAGAGGTACAACATGCTGAATAGAATCAGCATCGGTCCGACTGCAGTAGATGTCGTCGCTGCGTCAGCCGTTCTCATAATACCATATAGCGTCCATGGTTGACGTCCGATTTCCGCGTACATCCAACCTGCTTCAATCGAAACGATGGCAAGTGGTCCACCAATGAAAATACCGCGCAGTAACCATTTATTATACGGGTTCAACTTCTTCAGTCGGAATGCGAGTATGAACAAGGCGGAAATCGCTGCTAAATACATCCCAATCGATACCATGATATCGAAGAAATAGTGGACGAATAAAGGCGCTTGGTCTTCTTTCGCAAATTCATTTAGACCGATGACTTCTGTATCTGGTGCTCCACCTGCAAGAATTGACAAGGCGTATGGAATCTTAACCGCACCTTTGATGTCATAACTACCATCTTCTTGCTCATCCAAAATCCCACCGAAAATCAGTTCTGCTTCATTTGTCGTTTCAAAATGCCACTCCGCTGCTGCTAATTTTTCAGGTTGATATTTCGCAAGGTACTTTCCTGAAAAATCACCGACGAGCGCTGTCGAGAAGGCGAAAATCAATCCAGCCATGACTGTCAGACGAAGTGCCTTTTTGTGATACGCCGTCTCGGCTGCGGACAGTGTTTTCTTGCGCAATAGATGGAACGCAGCAATTGCTGCTAAGATGAACGCAACCGTCAAGTAAGCAGATACAATAACGTGTGTCGCTTTTGTTGGCGTTGCCGTATTGAACATCGCTTTTAACGGTTCGATTTGTGTTAACGTTCCGTTGACAATTTTAAAACCTTCCGGAGAATTCATGAACGAGTTAACTGTCGTGATGAAGAAGGCTGACGCCGTTGCCCCAATGACGACCGGAATCCCGATTAACCAGTGTAACCATGGATTTTTAAAGCGATCCCATGTGTACAAGTAAATCCCAAGGAAGATCGCTTCAAAGAAGAAGGCGAACGTTTCCATGAAGAGCGGCAAAGCAATCGTCTGTCCGGCTACTTGCATTAATGAAGGCCATAAGAGCGATAATTGTAATCCGATTGCCGTCCCCGTAACGACTCCGACCGCTACCGTTACGATATAACCGCGCGTCCAACGTCGTGCTAAAAGAATATAATCTGGATCTTTTCGTTTAATTCCAATGTACTCGGCTGCGAGTACCATCAACGGAACTCCTACACCAATCGTTGCAAAAATGATGTGAAATGCTAATGTGAGCCCTGTCAATAATCGACTGAGCATAACTGGATCATTGAACATGTGTGTGCCCCCCTCTTCCTAAACGTACTTCTATATATGTTTATATCCGTATCATAGAGAACATAATCATTTGTGTCTGTTCTAAATGTTTGATGTAACAAATTGTTCACATCTATTCGTGATTTTCTTCACAAAACGTTCGAAAACTAGATGATCTCGCTAAATGAAAACCCTTTACTTCGATTTGAGGCGAAGTAAAGGGCATTTCTACAGTCTTTTTACGATTCATTCAGTTTACACATATTCACGGAAGTAATGATCCAGTAAATTAATCACAAATGGGATCGCCTCTTCATCCGGATTCAACGTCGGCTGATGTAAACCGGACGTTGGATTATCGATTCCAAGCCAAAACATCATGCCTGGGACTTCTTTTAACATGAATCCAAAGTCTTCACCCGTCATCGCAGCGTCGCATTCAACATAATTTGCATTCATCTTAACGAATGAAGAAAATTTATCGACGACGTTTTGATCATTCACGACTTCGTAATAGCGGTTTCCAAATTGCAAATCAATTTTCACGCCAAATGACGCTTCAATTCCACGAACGATGTCACGTACCCGTTCTTCTAATTTTTCCATATCAGTACCGTTCAACGCACGCATCGTTCCATCTAGCACAGCTCGACCGGCAATAACATTTTCACGAATCCCCGCATCGACCTTGCCAATCGTGATGACACTACAATTCATCGGATTGATTGATCGACTGACGATTGTTTGCAACTGCATGATGAGTGCAGCCTGAGCAACGACCGTATCGACCGTCAAGTGTGGAAATGCAGCATGACCACTTTGACCATAAATCGTGATGTGAACTTCCCGCGCACTGGCAAATAATACGCCAGGACGACTCGCAATTGTCCCGACCGGATATTCAGGTGCCACATGGAGACCATACATTTCACTCGGACGATATTTTTCGAATAATGGACTTTTAATCATCGGTTCCGCTCCACCCGGACCTTCTTCTGCCGGTTGGAATAAGAAGACGACGTCATCCATGATCGGTAACTCGACAAGACGACGAAGCAGACCTAACGCAATTGACGCATGGACGTCATGCCCACAGGCGTGCATCATTCCCGGATGCTCCGAACCAAAAGGAAGACCCGTCGCTTCTTCGATCGGCAAACCATCGATATCTGCGCGGTAACCGATTGTTCGATTTCCGGTCAACCCTTTAACACGAACGAAAACACCTGTTTCAAACGTATCGTAGCTGACGCGGTCTTCAGGATAAGAGCGAATCTGATTTAAAATAAAGGCTTGCGTCTTGAACTCCTTGAATCCTAATTCAGGTATTTTATGAAGTTCTCTTCGCATTTCAATCGCGTATTCCATCTGACTGACTTCCCCCTTCTTCTTTTACGATGTCCCAAAAGGCTTGGACTTGTTTTAACTCAAGCATGGATTCCGTCGATAAAATCCATGTATCGCGTTTCAGTACTTTACCCGAAGACGTCTTCAACGGAATCTGCATCACTTCGCTCGATTCTTGAATCGTTGACTCTGGTAAAATCGCGAATCCAATGCCGTGTAACGCCATTTGTTTACAAGTTTCGATTTGGTCGACGACGAGCGTCCGCGCAGGCGGACTTGAAAAACGATCCTGCCACCACTCGAGTATTTCTTGATAGTACGTCGAATCACTTTTGAACTGAATGAATGGTCGGTCCGTCTTACGCAACTGTTCAAGCGTCGTCAACTCACTATCAACAAGATAGAGCGGGTCTGAGAACAACCGTTCCTTGACGCCCTTCCAGTCCGGATTACCTCGAATGATGCCGATATGAAAATGTTCTTCGAGCATATGCCGCATCATTTCACTCGACCACCCTGTTACGAGTTGGACGCGTACATGCGGGTAACGTTCCACGAAACGTTTCAACACGCGTGGCAACCAATATTGACCCATGATGGAGGCGACAGCAATCCGAAGGGTCCCGTAGACTGCCCCTTCTTCGGCAGTCAGTTCACTTTTCAGTTCTAATTCTTTTCGATTCATTTCTTTTGCGAGCCCAATGACTTTTTCTCCTTGGGGCGTAATGCTTAATCCACGGGAAGAACGAATGAACAACTTCGTCGCCCACCTGCGCTCAATCGCAACCAATCGTTGACTGAGTGCCGGCTGCGAGACGAAAAGACGTTCGGCTGCTCTTCGCATATTCAGCTCTTCCGATAAAGTTATCAACATTTCCATTTCCGACACTTGCAATGTAAGATTCGACTCCTCATGATATAAGATGGCATTAGTTTAACACGTTAGGAAGGAAGGTACATATGTCACGCTATCATTTTATGTTAATCGTCTCAACGATTGCGACCTTAGGAAGTCTGTACTTCAGTGAAGTTCGCGGTTTCATCCCTTGTCCACTTTGTTGGTGGCAACGCTTGTTCATGTATACGACGGCATTTTATTTAATCATTACACTCTTTCGGAATCGCCCCGTCGATGCTCTTTTCGTTCGACTATATGTTGGAATCGGTTGGGCAGTTGCTGCCTATCACGTTGTTCTCGAACGCCTCCCGGATGGCGAGGCACTCTGTACGAATGGTTGCCTGATTCAATGGGTCAACTACTTCGGTTTTTTGACAATCCCAATGATGAGTTTAATCGCCTTCACCCTCTTATTGATCCTTGCCTTTTACCCGAATAAACAAAGTGCATAAGTTGCAGATATCTGTTCAAACAAATGCGTCACGTAGAACTCACTACAAAAATTAACGCACAGGAAACCCGAGCGATTCCATTTCGATTACAGGAATGCTCGGGTTTTTCATTTCCTTCCGATGCCGATACTATGCTTGACCGTTTCACTGCCACTCCCTCGACACCGCGTAGGCACTTGAAAAAGATAATTCCGATAACTGACCTTCTCCTTCACACCAATCACCTACGAAAGCAATCGACGTATCCGCTTCCAAAAAGCAAGGCAACGGCCTTTGTCCCATCTTCCATTTGATTTCTTGAACGATTGCGCGTTTCATCGTCCGCTCTGTCACAAGGCGATCTCGCCACCCTGGATAGTGGTGATCTAATAAGTCATGGGCGTGCTGTACTTTTTCTTCAATATATGTCGCTTGACTGACCTGTTTATGATCAAGATATGCGACGACTTGTAAGACTTGTCCCTCTTTCGGAGAAATGCTTGCATCATAGTGTGACAAATCCGTGACGAAGACTTGATGGTCTCGATCGAATACATAAGAAAAAGGAGTATCAATGTAAGGACTGATTCCGACATCATAGACTAGGGCTTCGGCTGGTTCAAACTGCGCGTATGGTTCAATAAAGTGCTGGATCGATAATGGTAATGCAACTTTACGCATCTCGCGAGGAGGTATCGCGAGAATTACACGCTTAGCCGACCATTCATTTTTTTGGCGATCGCGTAATCGATAACCTCCCCTACTTTGTTCAATCGCTGTAATCTTGGTTTTCCGATGGATTTCTCCCCCGTAGTCCGTCAAAACGCGTTCGAGTTCATCAATTAAGGTTTGCCAACCTCCAGCAATATATGAAACCGGTTTGCGCGTACGAAATAGTTTCCGGTAATACGCAAAATAGACAGATGACGGAATATTTTCGGGTTCGGAAGTGAAAAAATTACTCGAAGCTAAATCGAGCATTAACCTTGAGACATCGTCTTCGACCTTTTCTTGGACCAACCAGTCCCCAATTGAAACTTCCGACTCTCCACGTTCGAGTGACAGTAGTGTTTTAACGACCGCCCATGTGAAACGCACCTTATCGGTTCCTTCCACTAGTTCTGTCTTCAACAGGCCGAGTGCATTCGCAGGAGCCGCAGTCAAATGTCCAGCAAACTCATATTTCGCCTTAGAAGAAGAAAAATCGAGCCATGTCACATTAAGCTTCAATTGTTTAATTAATGAACGGAGTGCTGATTGGTCACGCCCATAAACAGCATGCGCTCCATAATTGAACGTAAATCCTTTAAGCACTTGCGAAGTTGCCCTCCCCCCCAGTAAACCGGCATCGTACAGATGAATTTCCTTTCCTTGATCCGCGAGAAGTGCTGCCACTGATAAACCAGCTAACCCACCACCGACGACTGCAATCTTTTCCACTCGACGCACCTCCTTTTAAGCATCAATTCCCTTTTCTTGATTCTTTTCCCGATTCCAAACAAAAAAAACGACACCCCTAAAGGATGTCGTTTCAGCGTGTAGACAAACTATTAAAAAGCGTAAACATACGGTATCGAGATGCAATCCGTTCGCGCTTCCCTGTCTCGCCTCGTCTTCAAAGCGATTCGAGACGGATTGCGCTCTAAACCGTCTCCACGCCTGGCTTTTTGGTCACGGTATTAGCTAAAAAGCGTCATGTTTCGTTGACTCCTACGGGAAAAAGTGCGTTTTTAACGCACTTTCAGAGGCAGACAAGACCCTGCTCGTTGTCCGTAAGGACCAAGGAGCAACGGCTTGCGCCTCGCCCGAGGAAAGCAACGAATAAAGACGCTTTTTCTCCTGATAGCACTTTGTCTACAGTCTGAAACGAAACCCCTAAAGGATGTCGTTTTAAAAAGATACTTTGCCTCGGAGAGCAAGCATCGTCATATCATTTCCACCAGTCATCTAATGGAGAAACCGGCATATGATGTTTATGACCTACACGTTTATACTGTGTCTCTAGTTTCGTTTGACTTGCAGTTGAAATGCTTTTTCCTTCTAGATAGTCGTCAATCTCATCATACGTCATCCCTAATGCGAGTTCGTCAGGTAAACCAGGTCGGTCATCCTCTAGATCAGCTGTCGGTACTTTATCAATCAATCCGACAGGTGCATCTAAATAACGTAACAATTGTTTTCCTTGTCGTTTGTTTAAGCCAGTCAACGGTGTTAAATCACAAGCCCCGTCACCATGCTTCGTGTAGAAACCTGTGACGAATTCAGCTGCATGATCCGTTCCGACGACGAGACAACCAAAGTGCGCTCCAAGATCATATTGTACTTTCATCCGTTCACGTGCCTTCGTATTACCTTTACTGAAATCAGATAGGACTTCTCCTGTCGCGACTTCAAATGAAGCCATTGCCGCTTCTACTGCCGGCTTGATATCAACGCGTAACGAGTGATCTGGTCGAATGAATGATAAGGCAAGTTGTGCGTCCGATTCATCCTGCTGCTGTCCATAAGGAAGGCGGACCGCATAAAAATGAAAATCTCGTCCTGTTTCTGCTCTCAGTTCTTCTACAGCGAGTTGACAGAGCCGTCCGGCAAGAGACGAGTCTTGACCACCTGAAATACCAAGGATAAATCCTTTAGCACCCGTGTGCAGTAAGTATTCTTTTAAGAAACGAATCCGGTTCGCCACCTCTTCATGCGCCTCGATGACTGGCTTGACTCCTGTCGCTTGAATGATGTCTTGTTGCATTGTCACATCACACTCCTCATTCTCTATTTTTCACCAAAATTAGACGAGAATACTCCCCCTTCTAAACGTTCAGGGCGAAGCCCTAGTCCAAGTGGGGGGATGAATCGTCGTCGGACAGGACGTGTCTTCCAATACGTCAATTGTCCGACGCTCTTCGTTTGAAAACAATTAAAATCAGGAATAATTAAAATGTCACGTTCTTTGGAAACTGAAGATATAGGGTTGTGACAGGAAGTTCGTCTGTCACGTAAAATCTTCAACGTCCACCTTGCGGATGACCGAAGTAGCGAAAACCAAGCAGAGTAGGCATCCGCTCAAAAGAAACGGGCAAGATTAACGTTCAACCGTCGGGACGACGGGGTTAGCCTGATAAAGTTTCGAACATTAGATCGAATAACTCAGGAATCCTCCACCTTTTAGCGAAGCATAGGTGGAGGTAGTTCAATAGTTTCAGTTTAGCATCATAGCTTCCCTTTAGAAATAACGGATGTCACCTTCGATGTCGAGTCACGCGCTCCCTCGAATTGTTGAACAGTCATTCCGTCGATTTCTTTTACATCGCTAGTATCTGATAATTCAATCGTCACTTCATATTCCTTTTCCTCATACGGTTTAAACTGTTCTTCTTCAATCGCTTGTGTAAAAAGATGTTCTTTCGAAAACGTGTAAATCACGTGATTTCGTCCATCACGCACCATTAATTCAAAGCGTTGTGATGAAGGATACGCAATTTTCACGTTTTGGTCATTTGGATTGTGCAACCGTACGATTGCCTCTATTGTATTCAATCCAACAGCCTGTCCTGACACGGCAATTTCAATCGGTTGATTCGACACTTTTGTTGCAAGGTCCGCTTTTTTAGTTTCTTGACTACATCCGACTAACATGAGCGCTAATCCAAGTAACAGCAACCGTGTTCGAGACCATTTCATGACGTTTCCTCCCTCTTTTCATCCATTTTATCATACAAAAAAGGAGACAAGGTTTCCCTCATCTCCCTTTCATAGTTGCTGATTAAGCAACAGGCATTTCTGTTACATCGGTTGAACCTGAGAATAATTGTTCCATCCCCGTTACGAATAACTCATCACAGATCGCATCTGTCGCTGTGACCGGTGCGACGAGTGTGATGGTCCGACTATCACCTGTCTCGATTGTAACATACACACCAGAAGCCGTTCGTTCTTTATACCCCACTGCTAAGTCTGTTTCTGCAAAAAGTATCATGTCCCCGCATCTCCTTTGTTATGTTAGATTTCAGTTAAACCAACTCACTCGGTTAATCTCGAATCCGTTATGTTGATTTCACTTTACCAAACGTCCAAAAGAGCAGGTGAATTGTCATTCGACAATTCATGTCAAAACTTTATGCCAGTTTTCTAACCCATAAAATGGATGATATAAAAAACAAATCATTTCTTTTGAAACATGCAGATTATCATCAGATTTCAAAGACATTTCAAAATCATTACAGTTTTTTCTTCTTTTTTTTACCAGGACATAAGTCTTATAGGTAAAATATGACTAGACAAAACATGCGCGATTTTGTCGAATGATTGTGCCAAACATGGTTTTTTCAAGTTCTTATGAACTTTCGTCAATCAAACGGTTCATTTGTTGCCAGACTGTCCCTAGTGCTTCTTCCCCACTCTCAATTCGTGCTAAGGCGAGCTCGGCTTGGAGTGCGACTTCATATTCTTTATCTTGTGCTGCTTCTTTTAAGCGAGATACTGCCCGTTCCGTTCCAACATCGAATAGAAAGCGCGCGGCACGCCAACGAACAAGTTTGTTTTTATCGGTCAACGCTTCAATCATCATCGGCTCCGCTTCCGGAAGTGCCCAATCAGATACTGTATCCCCTGCGGTCCGACGAACGATTCCTGAAGGGTCATGTAAAGCATTCGTGATATATTCGAGCAATTCTTGACGATTCTCCTCAAACATGCCGAGCTTGACGATTGCTTGTCGTCTGATTTGCATTTTTTCATCCTGAAGCATCTTCGCATAAGCCGAGACCCAGCTTAAATCAATCGGTAATTCATCCAGTGCTGCAAACCGCTCTTTCCAGTCGCTCGAGCTAAGGGCTTGTCCATCAAACGTAACGTCTTCACCCGAAGCGAGTACTTTCAATCGTTCAACCCGCTCTTGAGGATAGGCGATTTCGAGCTCTTGCGCCACTTCCTCTAGACTATCGTCCAGTTCCCCATACCGTGGGGCTTGTTCAACCCAGCGTCGATCACTAATGACATTTTGGACAAAAGGTTGGACGAATAGTGCAGCATCCCGAAACCTTTCCGGTAACCCTTGTCGTTTTTCTTCTAATCCTTTGACGCCTTTGATTTGCATCGGGACACCGAGGATGAATTGAACAAAGAGATGCACAGGTTCGAATGCGGCATCTGTTTCATGATTTTCGACATCACTTAAATTCTCACCAAAAGCTCGGCGAATTTCGATGACGAGTGTTCGCCAATCGTATTTTGGAAAACGTTCGACGGCAAGAAAGTCACTCACTTGATAGACTGATTTAATTCCAGGAATGTCTAAAAGTTTCGTTACGTGCTCCGGCGCACCAAAAGCATGTTCAAAGGTCTGTCCCTTTTCAGAAAATGTTTCATCAACGATGACTTTCATGTTGTTTGGACTTGGTGTTGGTTCAATTGCTACAATTTTCATATCGATCCCTCCCCCTCCATCATTCAGAAACTTTAAAGAAATTGCAACGCAAAAGCTCTACGATTCGAACCGTAGAGCTTTGATGTTGTTTAAGCAAATACACGCTCGATAATCTCACAGAACGCATCCGGTGTTTCAAGCATCCCCATGTGACCACTGTCCGTCGATTCAAAGCTGATCCGTGAGTTATTCGGGCTAAATGCACTCTCTTTAGAGATAAGGGCATCTTTTTCACCATGAACAATCACACCAGGAACTGAAGTTTGATTCAATGCGCTCGTGACATCTCTCCGGTCGCGCATCGCACTTAGAGCGCGTATTGCACCTTCGACTGTCATCATGTAACCAATCTCTTTTGCTTCAGAAATTAGCATCGGATCTGCCCCTTCAGCAAATAAGCCGGGAATCATGCCGTCAACGAATGCCCGAACTCCAATTTCCTCGACACGACTAATGTTTTGATTCCGTTTTTGTTTCGCTTCAGTAGCGTCTGGTTTCGCCGTTGAATAGACGAGACCGAAACCAGCAATTTTATCTGCATAAGCTTCGACGATCGCAGCCGTAATATATCCGCCGAAAGAGTGACCAATGATAATCGGATTTTCGATTTCCCGGCGTTCCAAGTCCTTCATGACCCACTCTGCAAATCCTTCCACTGTGTCAGGTCCTACGTCCTCTCCTTCATGACCGGGTAGTCGCAGCGGCAAGACATCAAACGATAAGCGAAGCTTTGCTTCCACCCGATTAAAATAATCTGTTCCTCCAGCAAATCCGTGTAGCAATACGAGTGTTTGTTTCGACATTGACTAACTCATCCCTTCCATTCCGATGCAAGCATCCGGTAAATTGTCAAATCCATAAAACGTCCATGACTGTAGGCATAATCCTCAAGCAATCCTTCCGATTGAAAACCTAATTTTTGGACGAGTGCATTCGAAGCAAGATTTTCAGGTGCAACAAGGGCACTGATGCGATGGAGGGCGAAGTCTTCGAATCCATGTGTTAAAACAGCACGCGCCGCCTCAGAAGCGACACCTTGCTTCCAGTAGTCTTGACTGACCTCAAAACCGATTTCAGCACGGTGGTACTGCGCTAACCAATTATGGAAGCCGATTGTCCCGATTAATTGGTTCGTTTGCAAATCAGCGATTGCCCACCGAATCGCCTTCCCTTGTGTAAACTGTTCTTTGAAATAACTAATGACGTTTTTTGCTTCATACACAGTCGCTAACGGATCCGATCCGTAATAGTACATGACGTCCTCATCTGAAAGAATCTTAAATAAATCACGTGCATCTTTATTTTCAAGTTCCCTTAGAACAAATCGTTCCGTCGTCAACTCTGGAAATGGTTTTCGTAACCCCCACATCGTTTGATCACCTCTTTTTATGCTTCTATTCTTTATTATGCCCGTTTTCAAAAGGAATTATTCTTTTCGCTCGATTGAAGTTTTGCTACTATTGAAATAGTAAGTATTGATGAGTCAAGAAAGGAAGCAGATGGCTATGTCAAGTACAATGCTTTATTTTTATGAAGATGCAGAAAACCATCGTTTAACGATGTCTGGTGTGACATTTTCTGATTTCATGATTGCGCTAGATTTAAAACGTCCATTACTTGTCTCAGGTGCAGACTTTAAAGCCGTCAAACAATCGTTTCGTACTTCGCTCAATTACGTTGAAGCACATGAAATCGAGCAATTTTCCGCGTCGAATGATGTCGTTCGTCATCCATTGAACGCGATCGACATCCGCTCTTCACATTCCTTAGATACATTAACTGATCCTGAAGTTGCGGAGCTGTTATTCCTCATGCATATGAAGCGTGGTATGCCGAGCCCGTTCGCGTCATCGGTCGAGAACGAGTTCGCCTATTTCAGTGAACACGACGGATTTCAGGCAACAGTATATTTAAAAGATTGGTCCCGAATCGAGCAAATTCTCTCAGTCTTAATCCAGCGAAAGATTCGTCACGAGCTTCGTGGGTTATCTCCCCGTCCTTTGACGGCTGAAATCCTGATCCATATTCGTCAATTGCTCAGCGAAGGTGTGTTAATTGATTTCGCGAATATAAAACGCTCTGTTTTTACGAGACAACTCAGCATTCCTCTTTATATTGCGGGTCGTTACGAAGACATGGCCGTGCTAAAGGAAGACTTTGAGTCTGAAAAAGAGTCCATCATCGCACGTGGTGAATTCGTCCACCGCAAAAAAGCCTGGGATTTTGAGGTACGATGATCTTCAGCATCTCTATCATCAAATGATAGGATGCTTTTTTTGTATCTTATTTTTTTCTACTTTCATGTATTATTTCAAGAAATCTAATATCATACAATACCTCTCTTGAATTAATTGAATTTTCACATAAAATAATGCTAGCTTCTTTTAGAGACTTCGTTATAATGAGATTAACCTTTTTGATAAGTTAGAAGTTGCAGTTGTTTTTTTTCGTTACACGTATGATGATTGTTCGTGTTAGCTAACAAAGGAGGAACTAGTTATGGACCAGTTAAAAGTGAACGGAATCGGATCATTCGCTAAATTCGCGACGAACGGACATATCCTGAAACTGAAGGATGCGTCAATTGGCGAACTTAAATTATCACTGAATGATGCGAGCTCAATGGCAATCTCACCGATTGATGAAGAGACCGGAGTATTCACCATCCGAGGGCAGCAACAGGAACCGCTCGTCGAGCTAACGTTGCCCCGTCAATCTTGTGAAGTCGTTCACGCCTGGCTCCTCCACAAAATGAGACGACAAAAAAAGGGGCGCTTCATGGCTTCTAGTTAAACTTATGTCGCTCGTTATATCTATATTAACCATCCGGTCACTTCTTCAATGAAGGACCGGATTTTTTGTTATAATATGGTTCTTTTCGCATCTTTTTTAGTAATAATATGCATGATAACGTTCTCAATATTTTTTCTTTTGGAACAATTGTCAGAAAATATTGATTAATCATGTATCCCGTGATAATCTGAGACAAATTCAACGAGAGGAGCACCATATTATGAGCACTTTAGTTTTAACTTTGAATCACCGACTGATTATTCTGTACGCGTGGGACTGAAAACATTTCATGTGACGATGAAATAGTTTTTGGGCTCTCCTTTCGATGGATCGAATGAGGCGTCCAGTGAAACAGATGGCGCCTATCCAATCTAACGGATAGGTTTTTTAATTCCACATTGCGGTTGATCTTCTTTTACAAGTGTAGAGGTTAAAACGCGTTTGCTTCGACTCCTCGATTCTTGAATAACGAATGTTTTAAAATTTATTTATAACAGCTAATTTCTAATGGTATAGTGAGTAAGATTATGAGGAATCAGGAGGCATAATATATGTTGAACCGTAAAGATTTATTCGCTTTAGGATTTATGATTTTCGCTTTGTTTTTTGGTGCCGGTAACTTAATTTTCCCACCCGAACTCGGTGCTCTTGCCGGGACACAATTCTTACCTGCCATGCTAGGCTTCATCGTAACAGGCGTCGGTCTCCCGTTAGCGGGCTTAATCGCAGTCGCTTGGGTTGGCGGCGGAATTAGTACGCTGGCAAATCCATTGCCGAAAGCTGTTGGTGCTTTCTTGACATTCGCACTTTACGTCGCGATTGGTCCATTCTTCGGCATCCCGAGAACATCCGTCGTCACGTATGAACTTGGTATCGTTCCTTTTTTAGGAGAACCCAGCCAAACGACGTTAATCATTTCATCATTACTCTTTTTCTTGGCAACCGTGTTTCTCGTTTTAAGACCGGGTAAGTTACTTGATATCATCGGTCGCTTCATCACACCGTTATTACTGACGGCACTTATGATTCTCAGTATAAGTAGTATCGTCAATCCACTTTCTGCCGTCGAGGCACCAGCTCCTGCATACAACAGTTTTACGAACTCGTTTGTTCAAGGATTTCTTCAAGGCTATTTGACCCTCGACGCACTCGGTGCACTCGTCTTCGGGGTTATCGTCTTACACACGCTTCACACACGTGGAATTAAAGATCGTACATCACAATTAAAAAACGTGACAAAAGCCGGTTTAATTGCCGCAGTCTCATTGACTGTCGTCTATACAGGACTTGGTTTCATTGGACGAAACAGCTTCGGTGCTGTCGGTTCAGTCAGCGGTCCTGATTTGTTGCAACAATATGCTGATAGTACGTTCGGTACGGTTGGTTTAGTCATTTTAGGAACAGCGATTTTGCTTGCTTGTTTAACAACTTCCGTCGGTCTTGTGACAGCATTTTCAGAATATTTGATTTCATTGTTTAAACGATTGTCTTTCCCGGTCGCAAGTATCACGACAGCCGTATTAGGGTTCGCAATCTCGATTTTCGGATTGCAGACACTACTGTCGATTGCTGTACCTGTATTGATGTTCCTTTATCCGATTGTCATCGTCTTAATCGTCTTGACGTTCATTCGTTCAGCTATCAAGAAGCCAGCCATCGTCTATGGTGCGACATTGTTCGTAACGGCGCTTCTCTCTTTACTCAGCTCACTCATGTCGTTAAAAGTTTTACCTGCATTCGCCAGCAGTATGTATAAAGCTTTCCCGTTAGTCGACCAAAACATGGCATGGTTATTACCTGCAATCGTGACATTCATCATCAGTTCATGGATTGGACACGTTTCTCATAATTCCATCAGCCAAAAACAAGCAGGCTGATGATTCCGCTTTCATGCCTGTGGTATAATGAGAAAAATGGAATTCTACTGGAGGCGTCGTTTTAATGGATAAGATTGCTTGGATCACCGATAGTATGGCTTTTTTCCGAGAGGGAGAAGCAGAACAGATCGGAGTCCATGTGGTGCCGACCCAACTCATCATTAACGGTGAATCGTACCGTGAGTATGTCGACATTTCAATTGAACAACTAGATGAAAAAATGAAACAACATTCTTCTGCCGTCCCTACGACTTCTCAGCCTTCCTTTGGAGAGTTAGTCGAGTTGTATGAGCGTCTAAAGAGCGAAGGATATGATTACGGGTATGCCATTCATATCACGAGTGGCTTAAGCGGAACATATGCAAGCTCAGTCGCAGCTGCAGAGGCTGTTGGCTTCCCCTTGTATGCCATTGATTCTTATACAGGGGCGACCAATCAGCAAGAAATGATTAAGATTGCGATCGAGCTCGCAACTTCTGGAATGCGTCCTGAAAACGTGATGACTGTTCTCGAAAAGTTCAAACACGGTTCTCACTTTTATTTGATCATCGGGAATATGGAAACGATGCGGCGTGGGGGTCGCGTTTCAAGTAGTCAATTTTTACTTGCGAACATGCTGAATATCAAGCCGATTGTTACGTTCAATGAACTTGGGAAACTCGTTCCCTTTAAGAAGGTTCGCTCCTTGAAGAAAGCTTTTCAGGAAATGGCTACGGAGGTCGTGGCAAAAGTCCAGGCTTCTGGTCTACACCAGCAAAGACTCTACGTCGGACATACATTGGCGTTAGAAGAAGCTGAACAACTTCGTGGTCTCATTCAATCTAAACTATCTGACGTTTCCATCGAAATCACTCAATTCGGCCCATCTATTTTGTCACATGCAGGTGCCGCTACTATCGGTGTCTATTGGTTCGACCAAATTGAATACCCGTAATAGTAAAAAGAAAAAGCATCCGACGTCACTACGTCGGATGCTTTTTCTTTTACTTTAATGATTCACGTTTGATAACGATGAAATAGTTCTTCTAATAACGCTGATTCATCCTCTACGGAAGAGATTCCTTCATGGGGACGAGTCAGACGTTCCGATAAGGTCATCGCCGGATAAGCTTGCCAGTTCGTCACTTCTACTTCTTCGAGATAGATTAAAATCGACGACATCGTGGCAGGTTGCTGATGTTGTCGCAGCCAATTTTCATATCGCTTATCTGATTTCCCTTCTTTTAGCAGAGTTTTCCCGCTCTCAAGAATTGCCCACTTTGGTTTTGCGTCGATTTGAAATAATTCAAGATGTTTAAACTGATCCACCGTTCGGCTCGTCACTGGAATCACTTGATTGATTTCAACTAGACGCTTCAGGCGCAGATGCGCCCGCATCGTCATGAACTGTTTGTTTCCATCCAATCGCTCGACGAGCAATGTCGGTTTGTTCATCTTCCGCATCGTTGCTTCATCGAACAAAATGCTATTGTCAATATCAAGTAACAACATTAATTGTAAATCTCCTTTTTTCGTCTCGGTGATACGAATGCATATGATAAGCTGAGGACGAAGGCCGCGAATAAAAATCCTCCGAGGACATCAGAAAAATAATGAACGTTCAAAATAATCCGTGAAGATCCCATTGCGAGAAACATCAACGTACAAATCGTGCTGACGACAATCCGCCCCGTCCGACTTAAAAAGCGCCAAGCAAGTACGATGAATCCTCCATAAACGGCAAATGCCATCGATGAATGTCCACTTGGAAAGCTATATCCTACGCCCCCTACCAAGTCATTTAATGATGGACGTTCTCTGACGAAAATCAATTTAACGACTTGATTTAACGCCCCGACGGAGAGACAAGCAATGAAATACCAAATGCTACCGACTTTATCACGCCAAATCAGGTAACTGACGATTGCAAGAATGCTCGTAATCGTCACAGCTCCGACACCTGATCCAATCCGCGTGAACCACGAGACATAGCTACCTGGGACACGTTCTGCCATTTCATTCGATAATTGGGCATCAAACAAAAAATAACCCGTCAGGCGAATCGATAACGCAATCGTTAAAAACAATACGAGTACGATTCCTGAGACGATTAACGCCCGATGATTGGTTTTCATTAGTACGTTCCCTTTCGTTGTTCAAGTTCTTCCGCTGAATAGTCTTCTTTATCACGTAAACGGTGTGCAAGGCGTCCGGATGCGTTCGCTGCAATCGCCGCGACGATGTCATCCATGAATGTATTGACACGTCCATCATCGACTTTCGTATCGAGCTCCTTGATAATACCGATTTTGGCTTTATCTAAGTAACCGAACGTCGTGACCGCGATTGAACCATACGTATTGACCGCACCAATCGCAATCGTTTCATCGACGCCAAACAATCCTTCATCACTTCGAATGATGGATAATAATGGTTCAGACAACAGACCCTTTTCCGCAAGAATATCAAGTTCTGCCCCAACTAAAATCGCATGTTGGAGTTCCCGTTTTTCGAGTACACGTTCGACTGAGCTGAGACATGTCTCGAGTGTCAACTCCTCCGTATAAGGTGCCTGCATCTGATACACGATTTCAGAAATGGCATGAATCGTTACTCCACGTTCGTGAAGCTTTTCAATCGCTGCTTGTTTGACCTCTTTTGAATGTGCTTTTTCTTTCATGACTAAATCCACCTCTCTGACAAAGTTCTTCACAAGTATACACAGATTCCCTGACTCTTCTCAAACATCTTTGACATAGCGCCCATAATCCGTCATGATTATTTTGTAAAGCGTTATCATTTTAGGGGAAAGTAGGGGATTTTCGATGAACATCGGGGTAGTTCTGTTTCCATCGAAGCGCATACAAGATTTCGCGAATTCGTATCGAAAACGATATGATTCAAAGTATGCTTTAATCACGCCACATATTACGATGCGTGAACGCGTGAGTGTTGATGAAAGTGAGTTAGAATCGATTGTTTCTGAATTAAACAAAGTGGCTGAACAAACGAAACCACTCGCACTACATCTTCAAGGGGCACGCTCTTTCCACCCGACAAACAATGTCTTGTTCTTAAAAGTCATGCCGACGGACGAAATGGAGCAGTTGCATCGTGCTCTACATTCAAATGGACTCGAACATACACCCAAGTACGACTTTTTGCCACATATTACGATTGGCCAAGATCTTTCTGATGTCGAACTGTTCGACGTTCTAGAACGGCTAAAGATGGAAGATATTCGCTTTCAAGAAGACGTCACGAAAATGGCACTTCTCTATGAATTAGAAAATGGTGCCTGGAGCGTTTATGAAACATTCCGCTTCAAACAACACTAACATTAAACTTCCCGGTCGAACTTACGGCCGGGAAGTTTTAATTCCGGTAAAACTCCATACGCATTCGCTTGTTCTTCTAATTCATAATCATGTGACTGAATCCGCTCAATCGGATTGATTCGGGCAATCGGTTCTGTTTTTCGTTCCGGTTCAACACGAACCTGCCGATTGACGTATTGAACGACTGTAAAATCAATTTGATACATATCTCTTCCCTCCTATTTCTGTAGCCGTTATTTTCCTCATCTACTTTTCTTATTCCCAAAATAGCTTTTTAGAAAACAAAAAAACCAGGGTTGCCCCCGGTTTAGAACTACAGCAAATAGGTTGAGCACTTAAAGAATGTGGAAACCACTGTCGACGTGGAGAATTTCACCTGTCACGCCACTCGACATTTGTGACAACAGGAACAAGCCACTTTGACCGATTTGTTCCGTCGAAACGTTTCGGTGCAGTGGTGCACGCTCTTCAATGCTGTCGAGAATCGAGTTGAAGTCGCCGACACCTTTTGCCGAGACCGTACGCACTGGACCAGCTGAGATTGCATTGACACGAACACCTTGTTTTCCGTATTCAGCCGCAAGGTAACGAACGCTAGCGTCGAGCGCAGCTTTCGCGACACCCATGACGTTATAGTTCGGGACCATCTTCTCACCACCGAGATATGTCAACGTGATGACTGAAGCATCTTCTGTGAAAAAGTCTTTCGCTGCTTTGACGACTGCCGTTAAGCTGAATGCAGAAATATCGAGCGCTTGCGCGAACTGTTCACGCGTTACGCCTGAAAACTCGCCGCGTAATGCTTCTTTATCGGCAAAGGCGATCGAATGGGCAATCCCCGAAATCTGTCCGTGATCCGCATGGATGCTTTGGAACACTTGCTCGATTTCTTTATCACTCGTTACGTCACATGTATAGTAAGTAGCTGGTCGCGATAATTCTTTCCCTAACTTTTCGAGTGGTGCTTTAAATCGTTCGCCTACATACGTAAACGCGAGGCTTGCACCTGCCGCGTCAAGCGCTCGGGCAATTCCCCATGCGATCGAGCGTTGATTGATGACACCCATTACGACATACGTCTTTCCCTCAAGTGAAGGATAAATATTCATTTGAACTCCCCCTAAAATTAGTACCTGGTAATAACACCTATATCTAGGTTACAAAAACGTAACGCTTCTGTCAACCACCCCTCTTGATATTGCGATTTTGATAAATTACGTTAATATAGAAAGAGATAGAAAGTAGGGATGAAATGAACCGTTTTAAATCATTTACACAACGATATGATAACACGTTACTTTTTTTACTCGGTTGCCTGATGATCATCAGTATCATCGCAATCTATACGGCGCAACCTTTTTTGCAAGGCGCGATTAGTGAAATCAATTTCATGGCGAAACAGATTCAGTGGTATATCATCGGATTTATCGCACTATCTGTCGTCATTCTCATCGATTATGAGCAACTCAAACGTTTTCATTGGTATTTATATGGAGCAGGAATCGTCTCCTTGATTGGTCTTGTCGTCTTACGTAATACACCGCTTGTTGCGAACATTAAAGGGGCGTATGGCTGGTATCAGCTTCCGGTCATCGGAACGGTCCAACCGGCAGAGTTCATGAAGTTCTTTTTGATTGTCACGTTAGCTGCCGTCATCTCTGAACATAATGCACGGTACGTTCAACACGAACGTGATTTTTTACTTCTGCTCAAAATGGTTGTTGTAACATTACTTCCACTCGCTTTAATCATCATCCAACCCGATTTAGGAATCGGCTTAATTTTATGTGTTATTCTTGCCTGTGCGATGCTCTTATCCGGCCTCAACTGGAAGTGGCTCCTGAGCATGGTGATTTTATTTACAATTTCAATCGTCGGTTTCTTTTATCTCTTTTATTTCCAGAATGATTTACTTGCGACCTTCTTCCCAGGACACGCGATGAACCGAATCATGGCGTGGTTACAACCATTTGAGTATGCCGACGATTTATCTTATCAATTGGTCCAATCGATTAATGCAATCGGCTCCGGGCAAATGTTTGGTGTCGGCTATGGAAAACTCCAGGTTTCCGTCCCGGAATTGCATACTGATTTCATTTTCACTGCGATTTCTGCCCATTACGGATTTATTGGGGCTGCCGTCGTCTTAGTCATCCTGTTTTTGTTCATCTACCGCCTGATTCAAATCGCACTTGAAACAGCCGATCCGTTTGGAACCTATATCGTGACAGGTTACGTCGCAATGTTTACGTTCCAAATCTTTCAAAACATCGGGATGACGATGGGTGTTTTACCGATCACCGGTCTCCCACTGCCTTTCATCAGCTATGGAGGTTCGACGATGATCGTCAACTTAGTAGGTCTTGGCCTTATTATGGCGATCGCTTCCCAATCACGTGTCTCGATGTTTGATGAAGATTAAAAAAAGAGTTGATTCCCTGTTGCAGGAATCAACTCTTTTTTATTGTTCTATGAACAAGTCACTCGGTAACGGCGCTTCGAACATGACCATTTCTCCCGTCCCCGGGTGAGGAAACCGTGCGCTTGCACTATGAAGCGCCTGGCGCGGAATGAGCGGTGTCCCGCGATACATCGTATCTCCGACTAACGGATGACCGAGTGCTGCGAGATGAACACGAATCTGATGTGTCCGTCCTGTTTCCAGCTTGATTTCTAACTGCGAAATCGTTCGCATGAAGGCTTCGACTGCCGTACTCTTCAAGATATGCGTAACCGCTCGTTGACCATCTTCACGGACCATCCGTTCCATAAAAGAGTGATCCGTCTGACCAATCGGTAAATCGATTGTTTGTGGACCGAGTTCTCCTTCGATCAATGCAACATACCGCCGGTCGAGCAGTCCATTTTGTTGCATTTTACTCAATTGATGATGAGCTAGCGCATGTTTGGCAAAAATCACAAGCCCACTTGTATCCCGGTCCAATCGATTGACGATGTGAATCGCATACGGAATCTGTCGTTGTTTATAGTAACCCAACACGAAATTCGCCAAAGAACGTTCCGGGTGAAGACGCGAGGGAATCGAAGCCATCCCCGGTGGTTTATTGACAATCAACAACCACTCGTCTTCAAACAAGATATCAAGCTCTCCTTGTGTCGCAATCATGTCTTCTGCTGGGTGCTCCTCAGGGAAAGAGACATGGATTTCGTCGTCGAGATCGACACTCTCGTTAACGTTAACATGTTGTCCGTTTCGCAAAATGTCACCATGATGCTTTATCGACACGAGCATTTTTCGGGAAATTCGGAGGCGCGTCGTACAAAAATGTCCGACACTCCAGCCGACCTGTTCATGTGTCACTGTTTCTTTCAATTCAAATACCATCATCACTTACCTCTTTTACTTAACTTCTTTCTTCTGCTAAAAATGATTCTCTGACCCGCTCCCAAAATGGGAAGGAACGAAAACGGGCAAATTTTACTTTCTTATCGGAGACACGACAGCGAATCGATTTTACGTTTTGATGAACAATAGAAGCATAATGATCGTAAGTCAATTGAAAATCAATCGGATTGACCGGTCGTATTTCGACATCATGATGCTTCGGCAACAACATCGGGGAACCGATTGTTCGATATACACGATTGTTGATGGAAGCCATCTCAGTAATTTGAATCGCTTCGAGGGCCGGGTGGACAATTGCACCACCTAACGCCTTGTTGTAGGCTGTCGAACCGGATGGGGTCGAGATACACAACCCATCCCCACGAAACGTCTCAAAGTAGTCTCCACGTATCGACAAGTCACATACAAGTGTCTGATTAAAACTTTTAATCGTACATTCGTTTAGCGCCAACAACTTATTATGTGAACCGTCCGCATAATCAATCGACAGCTCAAGCAATGGGTATTCGACCGTCGCCAAATTTTCATCTGCGATATGACGAATCAACTCGTCCATTTCTTCCGGGCGCCAATCTGCATAAAAACCAAGATGTCCCGTATGAATCCCAACGAGTGTGATGTCTTCGACTTGACTCAAATAAGAATGAAATGCCTGGAGCATCGTTCCATCTCCACCAATTGAAATGATGATTTCCGGAGTCGCTGCATCAAGAACACTCCCCCGAGCAATCAACTCTTGTTCCAATTGATCGCGTAGCATTCGCGAGCGTTCATCATCTCGTGCTGTAATCGCAAAGCGCATGGTCATCCTCCTACTCGCTTACTGGATTATTAGTTTGTTTTCCGTCTCGTTCATGTAGGACGAGCTGTGCGTCTTGAATCTCTACTTTCAGTTGACTCATTTCCGCATCCAATAAAAAGGCGGCTTCCGCGGCACGTCGCAGTCGTTCGCGTGTCTCCTCCGGAATGTTTCCTTGGTATTTATAATTGAGTGAGTGCTCAATCGTCGCCCAAAAGTTCATCGCAAGTGTCCGAATCTGAATCTCAACGAGCGTCGGAATCTCACCTTCAATCGTTTGGACAGGATAGGCAATAATAATATGATAGGAACGATATCCGCTCTCTTTTTTTTGTGTGATATAATTTCGCTCTTCGACAACCTTAAAGTCTCCACGTGATCGTAACAGTTCTAGTACGTGGATGATGTCGTCGACAAATTGACACATAATGCGTAAGCCGGCGATGTCTTGCATCTCTTGTTCTAACGAACTGATCGCAATCGATTTCCGCTCCGCTTTTTGGATAATACTCTTCACAGGTTTTACCCGTCCCGTGACAAATTCAATCGGTGAATGTTCCCCACGTTGTTGAAATTGTTTTCGAATGGCCTTTAGCTTTACCTTCAGTTCATCAACCGCGATTTGATACGGCGCGAGAAATAAATCCCAATTTTCTTTTGTCATCGTTTTCGTCACCACTTTTAATCTAAATTGTTGGTTCAATTCGTTCCACTACTTCATTCATGTTATCATATTTTCAAGCATTCAACTAGAAAGGCGTGAACCGGAATGAGACAAGAAATGGAAATTGAATTTAAAAACTTGTTAACAGCAGATGAATACAAGCAACTGATGCAAGTTTACGGCAAACAAGACGAAACGATTTGGCAAGCAAATGATTATTTTGATACACCTACGTTTGAATTGCGTCAGCATGGCGCCGCTCTACGCATCCGTCAGAAAAAAGAGGGTCTCGTATTAACCTTAAAAGAACCGAAAGATGATGGTTTACTTGAAACACATGTTTCTCTATCGGAAGCAGAGGCAGAGGAATTATTCAAATATGGTCTGATTCAATCTGATGCGATGAATGAACAATTGAGTCGCTTCAACTTAACAGCATCGCTTGAACACTTAGGACGTTTAGAAACAACTCGTTTTGAAACAAAATTGAAAGACGGATTGCTCGTACTGGATCAAAGTCACTATTTAGGCGTAACCGACTACGAATTAGAATTCGAAGTGCAAGCCTTCGAACAAGGTCAACTTGCTTTCACGCAACTGCTCGAGAAACATCAAATTCCACGTCGTGAAACGAAAAATAAAATTGTCCGTTTCATGGAGCGTAAAGCGGTTTCACGCTAATCGTGTACAAATGTACAAGCAAAACCTTTGCTCTTTCATTTTTTTCGTTGCTAAAATAGGGTAACGATAACAACAGAAGGGGGTGAACGGATGGAACACGATCAATGTAACGGTTCTTATTGTTCATTGGACGAACCATCAATTCAACAACCGACGAAACCCCTAGAAATTTATCATTTTCTAGATGTGACGCAAACAGATGGTTTACGGTTGATACCCGTTCTCAAGAAATTAGAGTTAGAGTATGGTCATCTCTTCCGACTCAGAACGATTGCGACAATTCCTTGTGCTCCATCACGCTCTGCGTGTGATATGTCGCCATTGTTGATTTTAAAAGCAATCGAACTACAAGGTAAGACATTCGGAATGCGCTTCATGAGACGTCTCCGGATGTTGCATAATGTAGAAGGCGAAAGTGCCTATACACGTTCTTCTTTAATCCGCTTAGCCGAAGCCTTAACTGAATTCGGTCTCGACTTGGAGGAATTTCATCGCGATGTTGAATCAAATACGATTCAGCTCATGCTCGAAAAAGAAACGCAGCTCGTGACAGAATGGGACGTACGCGTCCTCCCTACCCTCGCTTTCATTGGAGATGAAGAAGCCATTAAAGCTGAAGGTGCTTATGAATACCTCATTTATGTCTCCATTTTAAATGAGTTATTGGATCAACCTGTTGAGAAGCAACCAAAGCCACCGCTCGAACATTTCTTGAAACGGTATGAAACAGCAACAACTTCAGAAATCGCTTTTATTTACGATGTATCTGAAGCGCAAATTGAACATGAGTTGAAAAAACTTGCACTTCAACAAAAATGTGTCTCACTTTCTTATTGTGACGGTAAAGTATGGCGTCACCTTAAAGACTCAGCACATGCTTAAGTTAAAAGAAAAAGGTGTTTCCGCAATTGCGGAAACACCTTTTTTGTCATTCACATGACCATTGGATGGGGGAAAAGAGAATCATCAGGGGAATGTGACCCTCTTCACATTCTTAGTATATAAGAGCCCCGGATTTTTTTCTATAACTTTGTGCAAAAATTCACAGAGTTGTCACTCTCCGAGTAATGCTTCGAATTCATCCAACACACGTTCAAATTGACGTAATGCTGCTTCCACTGGTGCTTTTGTCGTCATATCGACACCTGCTGCCTTTAAGACTTCAATCGGATAATCACTTGATCCTGCTTTAAGGAAATTATTAATGTAACGATCAACAGCAGGTTGTCCTTCTTCTAAAATTTGCGTCGTCAATGCGGCAGCGGCTGAAATACCTGTCGCATACTGGTAGACATAATAATTGTAGTAGAAGTGAGGAATCCGTGCCCACTCAAGACCGATTTCTTCATCCAATACGATTCCGTCGCCAAAATATTTTTGGTTCAACGCATAATACGTTTTCGTCAGGAATTCTGGTGTCAACGATTGACCGAGTCGAGCCGCCTCGTGAATTTCATGTTCAAATTCTGCGAACATCGTCTGGCGGAACAACGTACCACGGAATGTTTCTAATTGATTGTTTAACAGATAAAGTTTCTCTTTTTTGTCTGTAACACGTTTCAGTAAGAAATCATTTAACAAAGCCTCATTTGTCGTCGAAGCTACTTCCGCTACAAAAATCGAATAATCACCATAAGCATATGGTTGTGATTGACGTGTATAGTAACTATGAACAGAATGTCCGAATTCATGTGCCAATGTAAAGAGGTTGTTGACGTTATCTTGCCAATTCATCAAGATAAACGGTTGTGTATCATATGCGCCAGAAGAATAGGCACCACTGCGCTTACCACGTGTCTCGCGAACATCGACCCATCGATCTGTCAAACCTTCTTCTAAGATATGCTTGTACTCATCTCCAAGTGGTGCCAATCCATCGACCATCAATTGTTTCGCTTCATCGTAAGAGACTTTCATTTCGACTTCGCTAACGAGCGGTGTATACATGTCATACATATGAAGCTCTTCTAATCCGAGTACACGTTTACGAAGTTCAACGTAACGATGTAACAATGGGAGATGTTCATGGACCGCTTCTACTAATCCATCATACACTTGCTCCGGAATGGCATTTCCATGTAATGCAGACTCACGCGCCGACTTGAACTGTCGCACTTCCGCATAAAAATTATCTTTTTTGACTGATCCTGCAAGTGTCGACGCGAGCGTGTTTGTATAGTTGCCGTATGTTTCGTACATCGCCTTGAACGCTGCCTCGCGGACTGAACGGTCTTTCGACTCCATGAATGTAATGAATCGACCATGTGTCAATTCCGCCTCTTGCCCGTCTTCCCCTTTGATTTTAGGGAATTTCAAGTCAGCATTATTCAACATACCGAACGTCGTTCCAGATTGCCCTAATACTTCCCCTGCTTTAGCAAGAATTGCTTCTTCAGCTTCAGTTAATACATGGTCGCGTTCTCGATTAAGTTCATCAAACGCATGACGATACATCGCAAGATCCGGATTGCGATCTAAAAATCCCGTAATCGTTTCAACTGGAATCGTCAACAGTTCTGGTGTCATGAAAGCTAGTGCAGCTCCAATCTGCGAAGCGAGCGTCCGCGCACGGTCATTCATCGCTTGATAGAAGCTATCAGCCGTATTTTCGTCATAACGCATATGCGCGTATGTATAAAGCTTATGCAGACGTCGTGAAATTTCATCACGTAACTGTAAACCTTCAAAAAGCGTTGTATCATCTTTTCCAAGTCGCCCTTTGTAATCAATCATCAAAGGTAACATCGCTTTGACAGATTCAAACTCCTCTTCCCATGCTTCATTCGTTTCATAAATTGATTCTAAGTTCCACGTTTCTTCTACCGTGACATCTTTTCGTGTCAATAGTTCTGCCATTTCAATCACTCCCTTACTTCATTTATACCTGTTTCTTTTTCGACAAACAACTGAATTGCTCCTGCTAAAACGGCGTCTTCTTTAAAACGGTTTACAGTTGTAGCAATACTAGATTGCTGACATATGCGTGCGACAGCTAGTAAATTCATCCAATCCTCTACCACACGTCGAAGCAGATTCGGCTCATGAGAAATCCGGCATGCGTCGAGACAGGAGACTAACGCATGTTCAAGTCGGATTTTCGAGTAGTTTCCTTGTAAGGATAAATAAAGTGTCATTTGAAGTTCAAAAGGATGGAGTGGAAAGGCGAGAAGTGTTTCGATGGGTAAAAAACAGTGGGCTGGAAGGTATAAAACATGCAGACCTGCTTGATAGAGTGGATTTTTGAGTAGATGATTTGGCATCGTCGAGAAGAAAGGACGTAGTCGGTATTTCCGCACAAGTTGAATCCATTTTTTCGCAGAAAATTTCCGGGGAAATGCTTGGGGGGTAGGTCTAATAAATTGTGTGAAAGAAGTTTCTAGTCGTTGACAAATCACTAAGTGTTTCGTAAAAGGGACAGCAAAACCATAGCGGTTAATTTTTCCCTGTTCGATTAAATCGAGATAACCATCCGTCAATAATGCTTGTTTCATCCACCCGTCTAACTTAATGATGCATCCGCCTGTTGGATGAAAGCCAATCCAGCGCACAGCATATGCTTTTTGTTGATCAATCGTTCGTCGTCGATTCCACTCCAACGCGGTCATCTTCGATCGTTGGATTTCTACCGCTATCCGGAGTGCAGGGATCCACAAGTCAAATCGACGTTGCCCTTGAACTTGTTCTAAAGCGACGTCATAACCTAAGCTACGAAAGTATTCCGCTAAAGTCGTTTTCCAACCTTGATGTGCACTCGACTCTCCCGTACATGCTGAGACATGAACAAAATGCGTTCGCTTTCGTCCCTGCCTGACCCGTAACCGGTTCAGGCAATAAGGACAATACAACGTCATTTGCTTTAATTGTTCGACTTGTACGAGATGGATATTGATTCGGCGACCTGTTTCATCAACGGCTTCAAACATGACAGCACCCCTTTAGAGTAAAGGTGAGAATAGACGTGAAACTGACTCAATCAAGCGTTGCGAAAAACTGCGCTGACTGAAGTAATGGCGATCAACTTGAGTCGAATGCGAAAAATCATCATAAAAATCCCGGGTCAGTTCGTGAACGGAATTTGTACCATACAAGAAGGCATTGACTTCAAAGTTCAGATGAAAACTTCTTAAATCCATATTCGCCGTTCCGATGGTTGCAATCGCATCATCGACGACAATGACTTTGGAATGCATGAATCCTTTATTGTATTCGTAGATTTTAACGCCTGCTTGGAGTAAATCGTCGAAATACGAGCGACTCGCATAAAAAACAACTTTATGATCCGGAAAACTCGGCAAGAGAATTCGAACATCGATTCCGGACATCGCTGCTGTTTTTAATGCTGTCATCAAGTCCTCGTCCGGAATCAAGTACGGTGAAGCAATGTAGACCGAACTTCGTGCTTCCGTAATCAATGCGAAGTAAAGCGACTTCATGGTCTCTTGCGGTTCGTCCGGTCCACTGGCGATGATTTGAACGCCCCCTGTTGCATCCGTGACCACTTCGAGCGGCTCCATGTAGAAAGGTGTGAACAGACGCTCTCCTGTCATGTAGTACCAATCCTGTAAAAATATCAATTGGAGCTCTGACACAGCCTCTCCACGAACGACAAGATGCGTATCTCGCCAAAATCCGAATGCTTTATCTTTCCCGATGTATTCATTTCCGACATTGATTCCGCCTGTAAATGCGACCGTTCCATCAATAACAACGATTTTACGGTGGTTTCGATAATTGGATTTGCTGGAGATGAAGGGAAGGACGACAGGGAAAAAGGCATGCACTTCAATGCCAGCCTGAATCATCTTTTTAAAGTAACTTTTGTCAGTAGAGAAACAACCGACTGCGTCATATAAGAAACGAACCTCGACCCCAGCCTCAGCACGTTCAATCAAAGCGGCTTGTAACTCGAGGGCTAACGCATCATCGCGGACAATATAGTACTCTAAGTGAATATGGTGCTCCGCTTGACGGATTTCAGCGAGCAAGAGCGGAAATTTCTCCTCTCCGTTAGTCAATATCTTCGTATGTGTATTATACGATATTGGAAGCCGGCTGATGGAATCGATAAGTTTGACAACCTTTGCATAATATCCATGTTTGAACACTCGATTGTGTATACCATGATCAAATTGGGTACGATATTTAATGTATGACTCTTCATCAAGCATCGCTTTTAAGCGAAACATTTTTTTACGGCGATAGTTCTGACCGAACGTGAAATAGACGAACACGCCTACGACGGGCAGCGCCATCATGACAAGCGCCCAGACTAAAGTCCGTTCGGGATTTCGATTTTCAAGTAAGATGATGATGAAGACACTTAAAACGATTAAGATGATGACGATTGATAACCAACCGACCATGTAGACACTCCAGTAGTAAGACAAAAACGCCAGTAAGCTACAGGTCAACAGTAACGTCATCAGCAGTTGAACACGTCGTAACATGAAATCCCCTCCTCTTTCTTTTTACTATGTATCAAGTTTTTCGACTCTATTATCAGAAGGGAAGTATTCGAATGAAAACTTACATCGTAACGGGCGCGACTGGTGGAATCGGGGAAGCGACCACCCTCCAACTTGCAAAAGAAGGACATACCGTTCTTGCCTTAGGGAGAAATACCGAAAAAGGAACGGTACTCGAACAACATGGACAAGGCAACATTCATTTCTTCCAGGTCGATCTTGCTAAACCACCAGAGATTCAGCAGTTCTTCGATGACACCGCGACTGACTTTCCAACCATCGATGGCATTTTTAACAATGCCGGAACTTTTGGAAAACCTGTCGCACCTGAACGCGTAACAGATGCCCAACAAGAAGTATTCCAAGTCAATTATCATGCACCTGAACAAATCATTCAACTCGCTGTCAAACGATTTTCCAAAGGGGCTTCAATCGTTAACAATAGCGCAATCGTCGGACATGTCAAATTCCCGGCGATGCTCTTACCTTATGCGTCTTCAAAAAGTGCTCTTATCACCCTTACGAAAACTTACGCGGCCCGGTTTCATGGAAAGTATCGTTTTAATGCGATCTGCCCCGGCCCCGTCGATACAGCATTAAGCCATTCCTTATACGGTGGGAAAGACAAGTTTGACTTGGCAATGAAACATCACCTTCGCGGGAACGCAGCACAGCCGGCTGAAATTGCAGAAGTCGTCTGTTTTTTATTGTCGGATAAAGCTAGTTATATCAATGGCCAATCATTAATCGTCGATGGTGGATATACATTGACGTGATGCTAACAAAAAAAGGACTGCTCCCTTTTTGTATAGGAGCAGTCCTTTTAACGTGACATTTGTATTTAGTTCGTAAAGTGCTTACGGACGACAGCAAAAACATCGTCGGCAATGATGGTTTTACCATACTCTGCGACCGGATGAATCGTTTGTTCGCTAAATTGCAAGTACTCGGCAATCAAACTCATCACGTTTTCTTGTTCTTCCACTTCCACTTCGTCTTTAAAATGGACGTGGAGCAAGTAGGCACCATCTTTTTGATAGAGCGCTGTTTTCAAATCTTTGAAGACCGGTGCTTCTGCATATTGGCTAAGAGCAATAACATGCTCAAAATCCGTCGTTTCAAATAATACGTCTTGGCTGAGTTCTGTTTCTTTATCTTCTGCCTCAGACATTGCTGAACGGAGTAATGAATCCAACTCTTCTTCATCCACTTGTTCGCCATCAACTGTTGTTTTAGCGATTGTAACCGTCACTTCAAGACCTTTTTCAAATGCTTGAACTTGTATCCATAGTGGACCTTCGAAGGAGATGGACTCTTTTTCATTCGCTTCATCCATCATCTGCCAGAATAACTGTTCTCCACGCTCACGGTTATACCAAATCTCGTCTCGGGCAAAGCCGCGGCGTTCGATATCCGTATACGTAATGAAGAACTTGACCGTGTTGTCATTGACGCGTTCGATTTTCAATATGTCCACTCCTTTCATCTCGCTCTTATCTAGTATACGAACGAGCACATAACATGGATTCAAAAAGAACCCCTTTTTAACCATATAGGGTATATTCCTTTGTTATCTTTATTTTAACCTTTTTTGACGGTAACAAAAAGCACACTGCTCACGGAAGCAGCGCGCTGGTTAAAATTTATTCGTTTACCAAGCGTTGCGCTTCCATCAATTGGAAAGTGCGAACTTTACGTGGTAAGAAACGGCGAATTTCATCCTCATTATATCCAACTTGGAGTCGTTTTTCGTCAATCAAAATCGGACGACGTAACAATCCAGGATATTCTTGAATTAAATCATAAAGATGTTGCAGCGACAAGTTCTCGACTGAAACGTCTAATTTAGAAAAGACTTTTGAACGTGTCGAGATAATCTCATCTGTTCCATCTTCCGTCATACGAAGAATTTGTTTGATTTCATCAAGCGACAATGGTTCCGAAAAAATATTTCGTTCCACAAATGGGATTTCATGTTCTTCAAGCCACGCGCGCGCTTTACGACAAGAAGTACAGCTTGGTGAAGTATAGAGTGTTACCATTGAAAAACATCCTCCCCCTGATTTACATCATGTCTGAACTATAAAAAGGAACGTATCCTTTTCCTAATTATTAATGATGATTCTATTACTTGACAGTTTACATTGAATTTCAAATAAAACCTAGCTATTTTTTAAGATGAAAGAACTTTTTCGTAAAAAAACTCGCTGGAGCCACGAGATGGCTTCAGCAAGCTGGCGTGTGATCAAAAGGTTGAGAAATCGTTTCTTTTGCTTTCGGGAGTTTCATTTCTTTTAATTTCTTTTCGAAAATATCCCGCAAAAGTCGTTTTTTCAACTTTTTCTTCTTATCACGTTCTTTCATAACTCCGACACCTCACTCGGTCCGAAAAAAGAACAAGCAACCAACGAAAGCTGAATTATCATCTTCTACATTAATTAGTATACCACGTTTGCCTAAATTCTATTCCTACTTCGGTTAATTAAATGTGTGAGATTGTTGCGTTCATTTAAGCAGAGAGTTGCAATTACTTGCAAATTCACGTAGAGTATATAGAAATACTTACTCGTTGAAAGGAGCATTTCAGTTATGCCAGTTACTTTAGTTACAATTATCGAACACCCGATTGCCCAAAAATATTTAGAGCGTTCTGGGCTCAATCATGCGATTTCCGTTGCGGAACGGGCATTGACGCTTGCGACACAGCGTGGTCTTGATGCTGATTCGGCGACAAAAGCAGCACTGCTTCATGACATCGGCCATTATGAATGGTATACGGATGGAACATGGAATTATGATCTTTACCGTCAAAATGATATTCATGCGATTAAAGGAGCAGAACGTGCCCATAAGTTATTAATTCGTTTAGGGGAAGAGCCGGCACGCGCAAAAGAAATCTCGCTTGCCGTCCTCTTACACACGGATTCATATCTCCCACCAGGTACAATTAACCGGACCCCACTCCAACAACTCGTCCACGATGCCGATACGTTAGAAGAGCAACCGGGTGGTTTGCATCATTATGAGAAAATCCCCTTTGATGAAGCCGTCAAACGTCTTGATGCATTAGATTCAGTTGTCCATCGCTTTAGTAACCTTCCACGAATCGCTTCCGAAAACTAAAAAAAGGCATTCCTGAACGATTCAGGAATGCTTTTTTTATTAGACGAGTTGTGCTTGATACGCTTCAAGCTCAGCATCCGTCATCGAGACGTAATGTCCCGGCTCGATTTCACGAAGTGCAGGGATACTCGAATCTTCACTCGATTTACCAACGGCTCCGCCTGTCGGGCGATCATAGACAATCCGTTTACGTGTCCGTTCGTGCTCTGGATCCGGTAGCGGGATTGCAGATAAGAGCGACTTCGTATACGCATGAACTGGGTTCTCGTACAAACGATCCGCATCACATAACTCAACAAGGTGACCTTGATACATAACACCAATCCGGTCCGAAATATATTTAACCATCGAAAGATCGTGGGCGATGAATAAATACGTCAAACTGCGATCACGTTGTAATTGTTTCATCAAGTTGACGACCTGTGCTTGGATGGAAACGTCAAGTGCCGAGATCGGCTCATCGGCAATGATGAAGTCCGGTTCTACTGCTAGTGCACGTGCGATCCCAATCCGTTGACGCTGACCACCAGAGAATTCGTGGGGGTAACGACTCGCGTGTTCTTTCGTCAAACCTACTGTTTCTAACAAGTCGTAGACACGGTTATCTCGCTCTTCTTTTGATTTCGCAAGTCCGTGGATATCAATTCCTTCTGCGATGATATCTCCGACTGTCATCCGTGGATTTAGAGATGCGTAAGGATCTTGGAAAATCATTTGCATCGCACGGTTGAACTTCAATTTTTCTTTACGTGATTTCTTCGCATGGACATTCTCACCTTTGAACAAGACTTCCCCGTCTGTCGCATCGTAAAGTCCGATAATCGAACGACCCGTCGTCGATTTGCCGCAACCTGACTCTCCAACAAGACCAAGTACTTCTCCTTCATAAATATCAAATGAAAGTCCGTCTACTGCTTTGACGACACGTCCTCGTCCAATATTGAAATGTTGCTTTAGATTTTTTACTTCAAGTAATTTATTACGGTTTTCCATTACTTAAGACCGCCTTTCAAAAGCGACTTCGCAAATGTACTATCTGGACGATATTTCAGTGCGAGGTCACGGATGGCTGCTGGTGGTTCTACGTAAGGAGCTTGTGGATGTAACAACCACGTTGCTGCTTCGTGTGTATCAGTGATACGGAAGAACGGAGGTTCTTTCTCGAAATCAATTTTCATCGCATATTGATTACGTGGTGCGAATGCATCACCTGTAGGCGGATGAAGCAAGTTCGGTGGCGTACCCGGAATCGCCGGTAAGTCCTGCGAACGGTCATCTGAAGGGCGTGGCATCGATCCGAGAAGTCCCCATGTGTACGGGTGGCGTGGTTCATAGAAAATCTCATCAACCGTACCTTTTTCAATCAATTTCCCAGCATACATAACAGCTACGCGGTCGGCCATGTTCGCCACGACACCGAGATCATGCGTGATGAAGATGATTGCTGTACCTGTTTTTTGTTGAATGTCTTTTAAGAGCTCTAAAATCTGAGCTTGAATCGTAACGTCGAGTGCTGTCGTCGGCTCATCGGCAATCAAAACTTTCGGGTTACATGCTAACGCAATCGCGATAACGATCCGTTGACGCATCCCACCTGATAATTGGTGTGGATATTGTTTTAAACGTGCTTCCGGATTCGGAATCCCTACGAGCGTCAATAATTCGAGCGTCCGTTTTTTTGCGGCATCCCCTGTCAAGCCTTGGTGACGTTTCAAACCTTCTGCAATCTGTTTGTAAATTGTCATCGTCGGGTTGAGTGATGTCATCGGATCCTGGAAGATCATTGCGATGTCACGACCACGAACTTTTTGCATTTCCTTGTCCGACAACTTGACTAAGTCACGGTCTTCGAAAATAATCTCACCATTCGTGATCTCACCAGGAGGATTCGGAATCAGTCGCATGATTGCTTTTGATGTAACCGACTTTCCTGAACCAGATTCACCAACGATTGCAAGTGTTTCACCTTTTTTTAAATCAAACGATACGCCACGGACGGCTTGTACCGTCCCGGCATACGTATGGAAAGCGACGGTTAGGTCGCGTACAGATAAAATAGTTTCCATTGTGGATGAACTCCTCTCTAATTTCCGTTAGCGGCGTAGACGTGGGTCAAACGCATCCCGTAATCCATCGGCCAACATGTTAAAGCTGATCATTAGGAGTACGATGACCGTCGATGGCACGACAAGCAAGTAAGGGAACGTCTTCAATTCTTTGTACCCTTCGTTGATCAATGTACCAAGGGACGGTTTCGGTGGAGCGAGACCAAGTCCAATGAAGCTAAGGAACGCTTCGAAGAAAATCGCACTAGGAATCGTGAACATAAGTGAGATGATAATAATTCCAAGAGTATTTGGAATCAAATGCTTAAAGATTAAACGTGAGCTAGAAGCCCCAAGCGTACGTGCTGCGAGTACAAATTCCTGATTCTTAAGTTTCAAGATTTGTCCTCGAACGAGTCGACTCATCCCAATCCATCCGGTGATGGTCATCGCCAAGATAATCGTCGTGATCCCCGGTTCAAGAATCAAGATGAACAGAATGATTAAGATTAAGTTCGGAATCCCGGTCAGGATTTCCGTAATACGTTGCATGATGTTATCAACACGACCGCCATAGTAAGCAGAAAGTCCACCATATGTGACACCGATGATGACATCGATGATTGCAGCCATGACACCAATAAAGAGTGAAACGCGTGTACCTTCCCAGACACGTGACCAAGAGTCACGTCCGAGATGATCCGTTCCGAACCAGTAGTTTTCTGTTACTTGTTTTTGCTCGTAAAAATCAATTTCTTTATCACCTAATGTTGCCATACCATCAAATCCGGCCCACTCAAGCCCTGTTACTTTTGGTGGTAGCTTCGCTTGCGTGATTGTTTGCGTGTAAGCATCGCGCCCTGAAATCATCGGTCCGAAGATTGAAAGTAACGCAATGATAAGAATGATGATGAGCGAAAGAATCGCTGCTTTATTTCGAATAAGACGCGTCCAGGCATCTTGCCAGAAATTTAAACTTTTTCCGGCGATACGCTCTCCGGCTTGTTCGTTGAACTCAACCGTTTGAAACAGTGACGAATCGAATTGTTCCGTTTTTGCATTTGAATTTTGCTCTGCCATTATTCATTACCCCCCAAACGAATCCGTGGATCAACGACACCGTACAGTAAGTCGACGATCAAAATCATAAGGATGAAGACCGCTGAGAAGAACAGTGTTGTTCCCATGATGACTGTATAGTCATTTAGCGTGATTGATGATACGAACAACTCACCAAGACCCGGTACAGCAAAGATTCTTTCAATGACGAGTGTTCCTGTGATTAAGGCAGCAGTCATCGGTCCAAGAATCGTAATTGCTGGAATCAAGGCATTACGCACCATGTGTTTCCACGTGATCGATTGTCCATCTAGTCCTTTTGCCTTAGCAAGCGTGACATAATCCTGTCCTGTTACCTCGAGCATCTCCGTTCGAACAAAACGAGCGATGGAGGCAGTAACTCCTAAGGACAAGGAAATTGTAGGCAAAATCGTATGTGCTGGGCTTTCCCAGAAGGCGACCGGCAAAATGCCCCATTTCACTCCTACGTAGTATTGAAGAAGCGAAGCAAATACGAACGACGGTATTGAAATACCGAGTACTGATGCAAACATCGCACCGTAATCAATCGCTGTGTTATGACGTAGTGCCGCAACGACACCAAGTAAAAGACCTGCAAAGACACCGAGTATAAGTGCTTGTGCTCCTAATTGAGCTGACGGTCCGATCCGTTCCATGATTAAATCTGTAACAGGACGGCTATCATATTTAAATGATACTCCTAAGTCACCTTGGAACAAGTTAACCATGTACGCTGCGTAGCGTTGTGGAAGTGGATCATTCAAGTTGTACTTATCCCGAAGGATATTCAATTGCTCAGGAGAAAGCTTTTCCTGGTTTTGGAACGGTGAACCTGGTAACAGATCCATCAAGAAGAACGTGAATGAAGCGATGAGTAAAAACGTCAGTACGCCGTAAGTAAGGCGTTGAGCTAAATAACGGCCCATAGATGGCACCCCCTATAAAGATTTTTCTGTTTTTTTCGAAAACATCAATAAAACCAGTATGACGTAAAATTGTCGGAACATTCAAGAATTTTGTTGTAAAATTTTAAATTCTTTTTTGTCCCAACCTGATATGATGCCCCCCCATGATCACTGTTTTTTCACAGTTAACCAATATTTCAGAATTTTTCGTTTGATTCCATTATACTTTGCTAACAAAGTAATTAGAACATCTTTTTTACAAATAGTTCACATTTCGTTTAGAAATGATTACACATTCAGAAAAAGTAGTATAAAACAGGAGCGTTCCCTGAACCTAATTCGGGACGCTCCAGTTTTTTTACTTCATATCAACATATTTGTATTGGAAATCCGCACCAAACAATTGGCGTTTGAAGTTTTCAACTGTCGGACGGCTCAAGTAAGCTGCACCTGCTTGATACAATGGCGCAATTGCTTGATCTTTCTCGATCAATTGGGCTTCCGCTTGCTTGAACAAGTCGAGACGTTTCGTAACATCTGCTTCTTTATTGGCAGCATTCAACAACTTATCATATGCTGATGAGTCGTAATTAACATCGTTTTGACTATTTGTTGATTCAAAGATCGACAAATTCGACATTGGATCTTGGTAATCAGGACCCCAAAGTGAATACGACATTTGGTAGTCACCTTTAGACTCTAAATCGAGTTTGTTCTTGAATGGCTGTTGTTTGATTGAAACTGTCACGTTCGGCAAGTTTCTTTCAATTTGACCTTTCATGTACTCACTTGTCTTTTTAGAGTCTTCGCTGTCGAACGATAATAGTTCAATCGTTGTTTTCTTATCGCCATTTGCTTTTTTCCAAAGATCAGCTGCTTCGTTCCCATCACGATCGAACCAGTTAATGTCACTCGTATAGTCTTTTCCAGCTTCATCTTTAATGAAGTCTTTTGGAATGAAGCTTGTTGTTGGAATCGAACCATTCGCAAGTAACGTTTCCGTGATGCCTTTAGGATCAATTGCGCGAGCGATCGCTTTGCGGGCATTGACATCTTTCATCGTCGCATCTTCGTTATTGAACTTCAAATAAGCGATCGTAGAACGTAATGCCGTATTGAATTCAGGTTTCGATTCATAAACAGCAACTTGTTCAGATGTTAAGCCAGCATAATCGATGTCATTCGATTCATACAGGTTAGTGACCGTTGACGAATCTTTAACGACACGAATCGTTACTTCGTCAAGACTGACGGCATCTTTATCCCAGTAGTTTTCATTCTTAGTCAAGACACGTTTTGAATCTGTTTTCCAAGATGTCCAAACGAATGGTCCGTTGTATAACAATTTATCCGGTTGAAGTGAAAAGTCTTTTTCGTTCTTTTTATAAAAATCTTCACTAATCGGTGTATATGTTCCAAATGACGTCAGTGACAAGAAGTACGGCGATGGACGCTCAAGTGTTACTTCAAGCGTTTTATCATCAAGTGCTTTGACTCCTAATTCATCAACTGGTTTTTTCCCTTGTGAGACAGCTGCACCATTTTTGACAGTATCAAAGATATAGGCATATCCTGAACCTGTTTCTGGATCAACTGCACGTTTCCAAGCAAATTCAAAATCTTGTGCTTTGACTGGAGAACCATCAGACCATTTCGATTCACGAAGTGTAAACGTGTACGTGAGGTTATCACTCGAGATATCTGTTTTTTCGGCTAGTGCAGGAATCGCCTTACCTTCTTTGTCTAACCGGTAGAGTCCTTCCATCGTGTTCCCAATCATATCAAATGCGACTGAATCCGTTGCTTTAGCCGGGTCGACCGTCGTAATATCGGACGTACTCGTTAAGCGCAAGTTTTTCTTGTCTGAAGAACCTGAATCTTTATCTCCGCTCGTCGAACATCCTGCAAGGACTACACTCCCTGCTAGCATGACTGATAACGCGAGACCGACAGTTTTTTTCTTCATCGGTGAGTCATCTCCTTTTCAATTTTCAAGTTGCCATAAACAGTTATGACATCAATAACGTTGGATCGAATCCACATGCATTCCCCAAAATGCATTGACCTGGTTTCGAAAATTCAAACGAAGTGATAAGTTGATTTTATGTGAGAATAACAATAACGTCAAGTGAATAGTCACACTATTTGCTGTTTTAAGATATATAACCGTAATAAATTCGTAACTTTCGGGAGCATTGCGTATAATGAATTCATAATCCATATTAAGGGGGACTACTATGCGTTTTCACTTGTTTCGTCCGATTTTAATCGCTTTAATTTTATCGATTATTTACACCATTTGGGCGAGTTTCACGGATTCAACCCATTCTTTTTTTTATCACTTTTCGGGTGGGTTATTTATCTCAGGATTCATCTTAATGGCAATCGGATTATTTTCTAACATGTCTGCAAATGGATTTTTTAGAGGACTGACTGCCGGGTTCAAAAAACAACGTGAGGCAAGATTACGAGAAATCGATGGTGAGTATCACGAGGACGAAGATGAAGAGCACGAAGTGTATGAAGAAAAGCGGAAACGTTCTTTAAACCGGACAGGGCCATACTTGTCTAGCGGCTTATTGTGCATTGTTTTCTCATTGCTTTTATCATTCGTTTAAACGAATTTTTCGTGACGCTAGACAATGGTCTATGGTAAAATCTTGTTAAGTTACATGTATAATAACACGGTGAAGAAGAGTAGTACATCGAGTCGTCACTTTAAGAGAGTCCATGGTTGGTGTGAATGGATAGTGGATGCAGATGGAATGGACTTCGGAGTGGCTGACTTGAACAGTGAAGTAGAGTCAGACGGGATTGCCCGTTACAGCAGTTTAGAGCGGCTATTATCATAGCAACTTGGGTGGCAACGCGATGACTCGTCCCTTGATTATTCAAGGGACGAGTCATCTTTTTTTATTCTATTTTCGGAGGGAAACGATTATGAAAACGATTTTTTCAGGTATTAAACCAACCGGTACAGTCACGCTAGGAAACTACATTGGGGCGATGAAGCATTTTGTCAACTTACAAGATGAGCATGATGCCTATTATTGTATCGTCGATCTCCATTCGATCACAGTCGAGATTGACCGTGTCGAGTTGATGAACAATACACGTGCCCTCGCTGCACTGTATATTGCAAGTGGTCTCGACCCAGAAAAAGCGACGATTTTCGTCCAATCAGAAGTCAAAGCACACGCGCAGCTCGGATGGATGTTAACGTGCCTAGCAGGTATGGGTGAACTTGAACGCATGACGCAATATAAAGATAAATCACAAGGAAAAGAGCGGATTGGCGCAGGTCTCTTCGTCTATCCGACGTTAATGGCCTCTGACATCCTTTTATATGATGCGGAACTCGTCCCTGTCGGTGAAGATCAAAAACAACACATCGAGTTGACACGCGACTTAGCACAACGATTCAATAGCCGGTACTATGAGACCTTTAAAATGCCTGAGCCAGTCATCGCAGAAACAGGTGCTCGTATCATGAGTTTGACGACACCAGAGAAAAAAATGTCTAAAACAGATACGAATCCAAAAGGCTACATCACGATGCTCGATGAACCAGCTAGTATCCGTAAAAAAATTAAGTCGGCCGTGACGGATTCGGAAGGAATTGTTAAGTTCGATCGGGAAAACAAACCGGGTGTCTCAAACTTACTCGAAATCTATTCACTACTCGCTAATATCTCCATCGCCGAGCTCGAAGCGAAATACGAAGGTTCAAATTATGGCGTGTTCAAAGCAGATGTTGCTGAAGCAATCATTGCCGAGCTCGAGCCGATTCAAAAGCGCTATTATGAGTTAATCGATTCAGAAGAACTCGATGTCATTTTAGATCAAGGCCGTGAAAAAGCTGACCTCGTCGCTTCTCGTAAACTTGCTAAAGTAGAAAAAGCCATGGGGCTCCAACGCAAACGTGCTAAAGTCAAAAAATAATCAATTCTTTCATTAAAAAAGGTCCCGTGCTCTTTACACAAAGAGCACGGGACCTTTTGTCAAAAAAAGAGAGCATCTCTACACTAGAGACGCTCTCTTGACATTTTATTTACCTTCGATCGAAGCCCATTTGTAAGAGAAGTCTGCGCCGAAGTTATGCTCGACAACACCTTTTACGTATGGTTTAACGAGGAACGCACGTCCACGTTGATAAACAGGTGAGATTCCCGCAGAATCAAGAAGGATTTTCTCTGCTTCTTGAAGCTCAGACCAACGTTTTGCTGCATCCGTTTGTGTTTGTGCATCTTTGATGAGTTTGTCGTACTCTGGATCTGACCAGTCACCACGGTTATATGGTCCATCAGTCAAGAAGAGATCGAGGAACGTCATTGGATCTTGATAGTCAGGACCCCAGCCTGCGAATGAGAATTCGAAGTCGCCTTTGTTTTCAAGATCAAGTTTGTTTTTGAACGGTTGTTGCTTGATTGTGACTTTCATACCTGGAAGGTTCTTTTCAAGCTCGCCTTTCAAGAACTCACCGATTTTCTTCGCATCATCACTATCATAGTTAAGAAGCTCAAGTTCGACTGAATCTTTGCCGATTTCTTTTAAGCCCTCTTCCCAAAGTTTTTTCGCTTCATCCGCATTGAACTCGTTGAATGTTGGATACTTTTCACGGAAGTCTTTTCCGTCAGCATCTTTCGCGAAGTCTTTTGGTACAAGATAGTTTGCTGGAAGTGATCCGTTTGCAAGGATGACATCCGTGATTCCTTTTTTGTTATATCCCATGTCGATCGCACGGCGAATTTTTTCATTTTCGAGTGCTTCAACTTTCGTATTCAAGTAAAGGTAGAAGATTGTTGATTCACCTTTAGTTTCAAATTCTTTATTATCTTGATACTGAGCTACGAATTCAGATGAAAGACCTGTACGGTCGATCGTCCCTTTTTCGTAAAGGTTAACAGCAGTCGAAATTTCTTTTACGACCTTAACATTGATCGTGTCTAATTTGACGCTATCTTTATCCCAGTAGTTATCGTTTTTAACCATTTTCCAGCCTTGTTCACGTGTCCATTCTGTTAACTTGAATGGTCCATTGTAAAGTGATTTGTCAGCTGTCGTACCGAAGCCCTTACCGATTTCTTTCGAAAGTTCTTCCGATTTCGGCATGAATGGACCGAATCCAGTCAATCCGAGGAAGTAATCTGCAGGTGATTTTAATTTTACTTCGAACGTTTTATCATCAACTGCTTTAACGCCTACCGCGTCACGCTCGCCTTTTTTCGTGTTGTATTCTTCAGCACCTTCGATGTTGTAGAATACGTACGCATATTGCGATGCGTTTTCTGGGTTAAGCACTTCTTTCCAAGCGTACTCGAAGTCTTTTGCAGTGATTGGTGTACCATCAGACCAGTTAGCATCACGTAGCTTGAACGTGTACGTCAATTTGTCGTCAGAAACCGTATGGCTTTCTGCAATACCTGGTGTTGGCTGTTGCTTGTCATCCAAACGGTAAAGACCTTCCATCGTGTTGTTCAAGACGTTGAAAGAAACAGCGTCCGTAGAAGTTGTTGGGTTAAGCGTCGGGATATCCGCGCTTTCGATCAGGTTAAGCGTCTGCTCACTTGATTTTTTGTCCGAACCGTTATCGCCCGATGAATCATTTGAATCAGTCGTCGAACAAGCAGCAAGGAATGCGCTTGATACGAGCGCTACCGAGGTAGCGAGTGCAAAACTTTTCTTTTTCATGATACGATGACCCCCCTAAAATTTCCAAAGCTAGTAATCTAAAGTTTTTGTCCGAAAAAAAGTAGTACTTTTTGGCCGAACAAAACTCTCCGTTACAAATAGTTTACAATGTTCTGATAATTTTGCAAAGCTTTTATCCGATTTTTCTAAATATTTTTTCAAAAAAATAAGAAGGACATGGGTGCATCCCATGTCCTTCCTTAATTGATTAATTCGATTTCTTTACTGTTCGAAGCAAATATTCAGGTCCATAAATTGGCACCGTCAAGCCGTTTATCCCTTCTTTTACCAACATATTTTCCGTTGTCTGATAAAGTGGAATAATGACCGCATCTTTTTCAATCAATTTTTTTTCAGCAGTTCGATAACCTACAGTTTTTTCTTTTATTGTCTTTACATTTCTTGTTTCTTTAATCAATTTGTCATATTCTTTTGAATTGTAATTTACTTTATTCAAAGGATTATCGGATACGAATTGATTTAAATATGCGAGAGGACCTGGGTAGTCAGGCATCCAGCCTGTCAGCGTCATGGAAAAATCACCAGATTGTTCAAGGCGTATTTTATCTTCGATATCTACATTTTTAGTAACAATATCGATTCCAGGCAGCTGCTTTTCAAGAATTTTTTCAATTGTTTTCCCTAGCTCCAATGCTTTTTGATCATCAAAATTCAACAATTCAACCTTCACTTTTTTCTTAGTTGCCTGTTTCCACTTTGTCGTTGTTTGCTCTTGAGGTGGAGAAATCCAGTCACTCGCCGTTACTACAAAACGATTCGTCGGTTTCCCTGATAATCCGAGCGGCAAGTTCAGTGTTTGTTGATTCATCAGTGTAGAAGAGATGGCTTGACGGGCATTTCGACTTTTAAATAATGGGTCGTTCATATTAAAGGCCAGATAAAAGACTCCGCTCCGACTTTTTTGATAAGTAGGCTCGTCCCCCATCAAAAGATTTGTATCAAATCCTTCAATTAATGGCAACATGTCTGCCTGATCATTTCGATATGCTGTCACCTGATCTGACATACTTTTAGCGGTGATACTTTTGACGGTATCGAGCTGAACCACAGTCGCTTGATGATAATGATCATTTTTTTCAAGCATGTAGGATGCCTTTTTCATCTCACGCATTTTAAATGGACCATTTTCATTCAAATCCGACCATTCGCTTACTTCAGGTTGTGGATAAAAGACAGACATGGCCAGTAATTGTGATAAATCCGAAACCGGCTGATTTAATTCAATGATTAGCGTTGATTTTCCTTCTGCTCTAACACCAAGTTTATTCGGTGGGAGTTCGCCATCATTGACTTGTCGTCCATTTTTAAAAACTTCAAATAAAAAACCATATGGTGAATTTGTCTCATTTGAAGCAACACGTTGAAAACTATCAACAAAATCTTGCGCTTCGACTGGCGTACCGTCAACGAACTTTGTTTCTTTTAGTTCAATCGTGTACGTCAAGCCCTTATCCGAAACAGTCATCGTTCGGGCGAGACCTTTTCGGACAGATGGACCGCCAGTAAACACAAATAGTCCTTCATATAATTGTGCAAGCAACGTTTGTGAACGATTATCTGTTGCCTGTGCAATATCCGGTACTCGTGGCATCGATGACTCAATGATTGTCATATGCTGTTGTTGCTTTTTTGTAGAGGCTTCCTCTGTTGTGTTTTGTTGAAACACAACGAATCCACTAATGATTACTCCGATTACTAAAAACATTAAAACAAACAGTTTAAATTGCTTAGACATATTTTTCCCCTTTTATTTTTAAAGTGACTCTATTATTCAAACAGAATTCAACCAAAAAAGCGACCTTACTGTCTTATTGACAGTAGGTCGCTCCAGGCTGTAGACAAAGTGTTATCAAGAGATAAAGCATTTTTTTCGTTGCTTTCCTCGGGCGTTGCGCAAGCTGTTGCTCCTTGGATCCTAGCGGCCAACGAGCAAGGTCTTGCCTGCCTCTGACAATGCGTTAAACACGCACTTTTCCCGTAGGAGTCAACGAAATATGACACTTTTTAGGTAATACCGTGACGGAAAACCGGGCATGCAGGCGGTTTAGAGCGCAATCCTTCAAGAATTATGCTTGCTGGTACCGCTTAAAGACGAGTGATGCATTGTGCCCACCAAAACCGAGCGAATTGCTAACTGCATACTCGACGTCCCATGCTCTGCTACCTTCACGAACGTAATCTAAATTACAGCCTTCGCTTGGTTGTTCGAGATGAATCGTCGGGTGAACCGTTTGTTCTTGCAACGACTTGATTGTTGCAATCGCCTCGACGCCACCTGCACCACCGAGTAAATGACCGATCATTGATTTCGTCGAGTTCACAGCGAGTTTCGCTGCATGTTCTCCGAAGACCGTATGAATGGCTTTCGTTTCCAGAACATCATTCATTGGCGTACTCGTACCATGCGCATTGATATATTGAACAGCAGTTGGCTCGATGTTCGCATCTTGAATCGCCATCGCCATCGCACGTGCGCCTCCATCACCATCCGGATCTGGAGCAGTAATATGATACGCATCTGCAGTCAGACCGTATCCACTGACCTCTGCGTAGATTTTTGCTCCACGAGCAATCGCGTGATCGTATTCTTCAAGGACGAGAATGCCTGCCCCTTCTCCCATGACAAATCCATCGCGTCCCTCATCGAATGGACGGCTCGCTGTATTCGGGTCATGATTTGTCGACATCGCTTTGTTCGCACAAAAACCGGCGAACGCTAAGTTCGTGATTGGTGCTTCCGCCCCACCGGCAATCATGACATCCGCATCACCACGTTCGATTACGCGTAACGCTTCACCGATTGCATTCGTACCTGAAGCACAGGCAGTGACAGAACAGTTATTTGGACCTTTCGCTCCTGTATAAATCGAAACTTGACCACTAGCCATATTCGGAATCATCATTGGAATGAAGAACGGGCTGACACGACGATGTCCGCGCTCAAAGTAGATTTTCGCTTGTTTTTCAATCGTCTCCACGCCACCAATCCCTGAACCAATCCATACGCCTGTACGTTCAGCATTCGACTTGACATCAAGTCCTGCATCTTTGACAGCTTCCATGCTTGCGACCAGTGAATAGTGAACAAATCGATCCATCTTGCGTGCTTCTTTTGCTTCGATGAATTCTGTAATATCAAACCCTTGTAACTCACCCGTCACTTTTGTTGGATACTCATCGATATCAAGTCGCTCCATCGGACGAATCCCGTTTTCACCTGCTTTTAATGCATTCCAAAATGTATCCACATCATTTCCAATCGGTGTTAGTGCACCCATACCAGTAACTACTACTCGTTTTCTCGTCATCTTATATGTTCTCCCCTTTAGTCCAAGTAATGTAAGAAGCTCCCCAAGTCAATCCGGCACCAAAGCCTGCGAGAACGAGTGTCGTTCCCGGCTGTAGTCGCCCTTGACGCCGCGCTTCTTCTAAAGCCAACGGAATCGAAGCCGCTGATGTATTTGCATGTTCATCAATCGTGACGATGACTTTCTTTTCATCGATGCCTAATCGTTCGCGTGCCGCGTCGATAATCCGTAAGTTTGCTTGGTGCGGAATCAATAAGTCAAGTGATTCCAACGATCCGTTCGCTTTTTGAATGACTTTATCGACAATCTCTGGTAATTTTCGAACGGCAAATTTAAACACTTCTCGTCCGTTCATTTCAATTGGCCCATCCAACTCTTTAAACAACAGATGCGCTCCTCGCCCATCCGTTCCGAGTTCAAACGCATTCAACCCTTGCTGTTCTGTTGGTCCGAGGACGACTGCACCCGCACCATCTCCAAATAAAATTGCTGTCGACCGGTCTGACCAGTCGACGATGCTCGACATTTTTTCTGCCCCAATGACAAGCGCATATTTAGAGTTCGTCGTCTCCATCATGCTTGATGCTGTTTGAAGAGCGAAAATGAAGCCGCTGCAGGCAGCACTAACATCAAATGCCGTCGCGCCTAGCGCCCCTAACCGTTCCTGAACGATACAGGCTGTTGAAGGAAAGGCACGTCCCGTCGCTGTTCCGACGACAATCAATCCGATATCGTCTGCTGTTAGGTCCGCATCGATCAATGCTTGTTTAGCGGCCTCTGTCGCTAAATCCGTTACATCGACTTCGTCTGTTGCAATCCGTCTTGCACCGATTCCCGTTCGTGTCCGAATCCATTCATCGCTCGTATCAAGCGTTTTCGCTAAATCATCATTTGTAATTCGACGTTCTGGTAATGACGTCCCTAGTCCTACAATCCCGATATTCATGTGGTCGCTCCTTTAGTATTAGTATCTGGTACTAATATAAAGCGTTAATCCTTTTTTGTCAAAGAAAAAAGAAGGGTCCCTTCAATCAAGGCCCTCCTCCGTCCACCTTACGCTTCAGAATCTGCTAGCGTTCGTACAACTTCCATGACCATCTTCGCAGAGTTAATCGACGCAATTTCTAAAAATTCATCAAATGAGAGTGAAGCTTCCTCATCTGCACTATCCGAGATCGAACGTGTTACGACGAAAGGAACATCGAATTGATGACAGACTTGTGCGATCGGTGCTGCTTCCATTTCAACTGCTGCGACGTCCGGGAAGTTCTTTTTAATGAGTGTCGAGCGCTCTGTATCCTGAATGAAGGAATCTCCTGTCACGATTAGACCGTGAACGACATTAATCGACTCCATCCGTTCGATGACGGCTTCAGCTGTCGCGACAAGTTTTTCGTCTGCCACGTAAGCAGCTGGCATACCCGGTACTTGTCCATATTCATATCCGAATGCTGTCACGTCGACATCATGATGACGGACTTCTGTCGAGACGACGACGTCACCGACAGTCAGCCCTGCCTTAAATCCACCAGCAGAACCCGTATTGATGACGGCACTGGGTTTAAAATGATCCAGTAACAATGTCGTTCCAATCGCAGCATTCACTTTCCCGATGCCTGATTTCAAGATGACGACTGGCACACTGTTCAACAAACCTTCATAAAAATGATAGTTAGCAATCATCGTGTCTTTTCGTTCAGAAAGTTCATTCCGAAGTAAGTTGACCTCTTCTTCCATTGCTCCAATGATAGCGATTGGCATACTCATTCCTCCATCATACAGAAAGCCGGATTGCTCCGGCTTCATCGTTTTATTTATTTAATCGATGTAATTTTTACAGCGAAATCTCCACCTGGAGCCTGTACCGATACTTTCTCACCTACACTATGTCCGAGTAAGCTTTTAGCGATTGGTGATTCGTTCGAGATTTTACCTGTGAACGGATCCGCTTCTGCACTTCCGACAATCGTGTACGTTTCTTCTTCATCATCTTCAAGAATCAAGAATGTGACCGTCGTTCCGATACTAACGACCGAAATATCCTTTTCTTCTTCAGAAATAATTGCTACGTTACGTAGCATTTCCTCAAGTTGTGCAATTCGTCCTTCGACCATCGCTTGTTCTTCTTTCGCTGAATCATATTCTGCGTTCTCAGACAAGTCTCCGAAAGATCGTGCAATCTTAATATTTTCAACTACTTCTTTACGGCGGACTGACTTCAGTTCGTTTAACTCGTTCTCAATTTTCGCTTTACCGTCAAGCGTCATATAATACTGTTTTTCTGCCATTTTTGTCACGCTCCTTTTTATTCCACTAGTATAGTATATTCACATCTTTTTTGGAATCAATATCCTCTTTCATCAAGTGCTGTTCGATAATCGAGTATGGCACGAATCTTCGTTACGAGGAGATCAATCGCGACATGATTCTCTCCACCTTCCGGAACGATGATATCTGCATAGCGTTTTGTCGGCTCACAAAACTGAAGATGCATCGGACGGACGACATTCGTATACTGCTCGACGACCGAGTCGATTGATCGACCACGTTCGTTGATATCACGTTGCATCCGTCGTAAAATCCGTACGTCCGCATCTGTATCGACAAACACTTTAATATCCATCAATTCCCGTAAACGCTCATCTTCAAGCGCTAAGATTCCTTCGACGATGATAACATCACGTGGATCGAGTTTGATCGTCTCCTCCGCTCGCGTATGCGCAACGTAATCATAAACAGGTTTTTCGACCGCAATGTTTTCACGTAACGATTTGATGTGGTTAATCAGCAAATCATTATCGAATGCAAACGGATGGTCATAATTTGTTTGATATCTTTCTTCCATCGAGAGTGTACTTTGATCTTTATAGTAAGCATCTTGCTCGATCATGACGATCGATTCGCTCGGGAAAGCTGCGACGAGTGAGCGTGCGACTGTCGTCTTTCCTGATCCCGTACCTCCAGCAACGCCAATTACAACCGGTTTTTGCATTGATTTTGTTCCTCCATCATTCCGACTTGATTTTTCGACTTACGGAAACACCGTCTCCGAGTGGAAAAATCGTCGTATCGTATTGTTCTTGTTCCATCATCCAGACTGTGAATTCCTTGACGAGACGGACGAGTCGTCGTCTTCTTCGATCAAACGTTTTTGGATCTGTTTCTAAAACATCACCATGTAAAAACAGATTATCCGTGTATAAAATCCCGCCTATTGGCACAAGCCGCCCATAACCGTTGAAGAATTTTTTATACTGCCCTTTCGCCGCATCGATGAAGATTGCATCGAACTCTTGGTCAAGGGTTTCGGCTAATTCTACTGCATCTGCAAAAACGATGTCAATTCGGTCCGCGACATCTGACCGGGCGATGAATGCTTTTGCCTCTTCATACCGTTTTGCATTTCGTTCGACTGTCGTGATGCGTGCGTTCGGCAATGCACGTGCCATTCGAATCGCGCTATATCCAATTGCCGTCCCGAGTTCGAGTATCCGCTTTGGTTGTTGTAGCGTCAGCAAGGATAATAACACTTCTGACCCCGTCAATTCAATGATTGGGATGTGATGTTCCTTAGCATATGCTTCCATCTCTTCGAGTAGCGAATCACGTGGCTTAATCATTGCTTCAACATACGCTGTAAACTCATTCATTCGAACTACTCCTTCTCCGCATAAACAGGTTGACCTGGAACGAAAATACTCGTCCCAAACCAACCCGATGCTCATTGCTCTTTACTTGCTTCGTATTCAACCCATTCCGGTTTATACTTTACGACATTACGTTGATGTTCTTCATACGTCTCTTCGTAAAGAATCTGTCCTTTTGGATTTTTTTCACTCGGTGGCCGAGCAAAGAAATAAACATACTTTGTTTTATTCGGATTGAGTACGGCGAGTACGGAATCTTTACTGACTGTTGAAATCGGACCGATTGGAATTCCCTCATATTTATACGTATTGTATTTCGAGTTATTCTCAAGATCTTTCAATGTCGTTAATGCCGTGTTTTCCCCCGTACCATACCAGACTGTTGGATCCGACTGAAGTTTCATACCATCATCAAGACGATTTTTGAAAACGCCAGCGATTTCACGGCGGTCTTTCGCTGTTGCCGCTTCACGTTCAACCATCGATCCAAGACTGAGGACTTCATGGAATGTCATTCCTGATTCTTTAATCGCATCTGCATTTGCATCATAAATTTTTTCCATCTCGTCAAGCATCGTCTCAGCAATTTGATTGATGTTTTTCCCTTTATCAAATTCATACGTCGCCGGGAACAAGTAACCTTCAAGGGAGTAGAGTACTCCTTTTTGTTTCACTTCATCCGTTAACATCGGATACTTTTCAATCAAACTGTTGATGTACGTTTGATCCGTCAGTGCTTTACGAACAGCCTCTTGCTTAAAGCCCGTTGCTTTTGCAATCACGGCGATTTGCCGATCCATCGTAATCCCTTCAGGAATCGTCATCTTGACATCTGCTGCTTTCATGACTTTACCGGTTTTCAACTTATTGATGATTTCGTCCGGTGTCATCGCTTGCGTCAGCGTGTACGTTCCCGCTTGGAATGACGATTCATTCTTATAGCGAACGTAATAGCGAAAAATCGTTTCATTTGCAATCAATTCTTTGTCCTTTAGGATATTTGAAATCGTACTTGTTCCAGCACCTAACGGAATTTCGACTTTCACGGATTTTGTTGCGTCCGCGTTGACGGGTTCGAGTGAATTTTTTAAAAAGATATAGATTGCCGCACCTGCTACTAAGAAAATCGTGAATAACACTGAAAGGATGATGAGCGTAATCCGGCGTGATGTCCGGCGGCGCTTGTTTTCGATTTCAGCATTGTGCTTCCATTCGTTCTCCATCGGTTCCTCCTTTTTCTCTTAAAACAAGGTGACCTCGAAAGAGCATTGCTCCTTCGACATCACCTTATACACGAGTCGGTTATTCAAGCTCGTCTTCTAATGTATTGAAGACTTCTTCGATTTCATCCCACGTTTCCGTGTCATCTTCTTCGATCGGAACAAGATTGAAGTCATTGTCTCCGTCGCCATACTCGTCTAGTTCGTAAACGAAGATGTCGACTTCTTCCGCGTTGTCGTAGTCAGCACCGACTGGCTCGAGGAAGATATACGTTTTGTTTGAGCGTGGGCTCTCATAACGTAACCGCTCCATAAATTCGAAATCATTACCTTCACCATCTGGAATTACGTAACGTGTTGGTTCATTCTGTTGCATCATTCATCCGCTCCTTTAATGCAGTCTCGAGTTCATCCCAAGTCTGCTCATCATTTTCATCGATCAGGCTCAATTCAAAATCATCGTCGCCTTCTCCATACTCATCAATCTCACAGATGATTAAATCATCTGCGCCATCTTCTGGATTCCCTATCATTTCGAGGAACAGATACGTTTTCCCTGTTCGCTCGCTGACATAACGGTACCATTCTTCGAAAAGATGTTCGCCACCGTCTTCATCCGGAAAGAGATACTGGCGCTTTTCTTCAGACATCTCATTTCCTCCTTTACCGGTTCGCCCGATCCAAATACGATTGTAGGATCATGACTGCCGCCATCTTATCGATGACTTGTTTTCGTTTTTTTCGACTGACATCTGCGTCGATCAACATACGCTCTGCCTGCATCGTCGTGAGACGCTCATCGACGAGAACTGTTGAAAGTCCTGTCGCTGATTCGATTTCACGCGCGAACGCTTCACTTGCTTCTGCTCGCGGACCAATCGAACCGTTCATGTTTTTCGGATGTCCGATGACGATGATTTCGACACCGTACTCTTTAATGATTGCCTCTAGTCGCTTGAAGGCGACAGGATAATCGGGTTCTGTCCATTTGACGGTCTCGACGCCTTGCGCCGTCCAGCCCATCAAATCACTCACCGCGACTCCAATCGTCTTCGAACCGACATCGAGTCCGATCGCACGCTTCATTTTTTGTCTCCACTCTCCGACAGATAGGATTTGACGAGTTCTTCAAGCAATTCATCTCGTTCAATCTTACGGATTAGATTACGTGCATCATTATGACGAGGAATGTAAGCAGGATCCCCAGATAGAAGGTATCCGACGATCTGATTAATTGGATGATATCCTTTCTCTTCCAAAGCGTGATAGACCGTCAACAACACTTCCCGTGTCGCTGCTTTACTATCGTCTTCCGGAAAATTAAATTTCATCGTTTGATCCATCTGACTCACGTTAATCACCTCTTTCATTTACACTACTTTTCTATTATGCCAGTGATTGCGCATAATGTGAAGCATACGCCAACGCTTCATTTAATTTCGAAGCATCTTTCCCGCCTGCTTGGGCCATATCGGGGCGACCACCGCCACCGCCGCCACAACGTGTCGCAACTTCTTTAATCAATTTCCCGGCATGATAACCTTGGTCGATTAAGTCTTTCGAGACACTTGCGACGAGGTTCACTTTGTCGCCTTGCGCACTGCCGAGGACGATGATTGCTGACTCGAGTGAACCTTTCAATTCATCCATCATCCCACGTAATGCATCCATATCAGACACATCGACACGTTTCGAAAGGACTTGGACACCATTGATCAGTTCAACGTCATCTTTAAGTGATGCTGCTTCGATATTCGAAAGTTTTGCTTGGAGTGATTCGTTTGCGCGTTCTGTCTCACGTAATTGAACTTGTAACGCTTCGATTCGACTCGGAACTTCCGTCGTTTTCGTCTTCAGGACACGTGCTGCTTGTTCGAGCGTCTCAAGATGCGCATTCATGACACGATATGCACCAGCTCCTGTGACCGCTTCAATCCGACGTGTACCAGCACCGATACCTGATTCAGAAACAATTTTGAAAAGACCGATTTCCGCCGTGTTCTTGACGTGGATCCCGCCACATAATTCGATTGAATACGTTCCTGCCGATACGACGCGGACCGTTTCACCATATTTTTCACCGAACAGTGCCATTGCCCCTTTTGCTTTTGCATCGGCGATGTTCATTTCTTCGATATCGACAGCCAGCGATGCCCAGATTGCCTGATTGACATCCTGTTCAATCGTTTTCAGTTCATCTGCCGTGACTGCACCAAAGTGAGAGAAGTCAAAGCGGAGACGATCTGCTGACACGAGTGATCCTGCTTGATTGACGTGCGTGCCGAGTGTATCTTTTAGTGCTTTATGCAACAAGTGTGTTGCTGTATGGTTTTTCGTAATGGCTTTACGTGCTGCGCCTTCGACTTCTGCGATGACTGAAGCGTCCGCGAGTGCAATCCCCGTCCGAACGATGACCGTATGCAAGTTTTGACCGTTCGGTGCTTTTTGTACGTCTTTGACGTCTAAGACGAAATCTTTTCCTTCAATCGTTCCTGTATCCGCGACTTCACCACCGCTCTCAGCATAAAACGGCGTGATGTCTAAAATGACTTGTGCCTGTTCGCCTGCTGCGACTTCCGTGACATGTTCTCCATCATGAAGCAATGCGACGATCGTTGCATCCGTCTTCACATCCGTATAACCGACGAACCGGCTTGGTACCGTCAATGTCGCAAGAACTTCAGATTGCTGTTGCATCGATCCGCCATCTTCACGTGCCGCACGGGCCCGCTTACGTTGCTCATCCATCGCCCGTTTAAAGCCTTCTTCGTCAACTGCCATTTGATGATCTTCTGCATATTCGACTGTCAATTCGAGGGGGAAACCGTACGTGTCGTAAAGACGGAATGCATCTTCCCCACTAATCGTATGCTCTCCATTATTTTTAGCCGTCTGAGCGACCGTATTTAAAATCGCGAGACCATCTTGTAATGTTTCATGGAAACGTTCTTCTTCATTCTTGATGACACGTTTGATGAAGTCCGCCTTCTCTGGAACTTGTGGGTAAAAGTCAACCATGACGCCACCGACCGTATCCACGAGCTCGTACATGAACGGACGTTCGATTCCAAGCATCTTCGCATAGCGGACTGCCCGGCGAAGTAAACGACGGAGGACATACCCGCGTCCTTCGTTCGATGGCAATGCGCCGTCGCCAATCGCAAACGAAACTGTTCGGATATGATCAGCGATGACTTTGAATGCTACATCCAGCTTCGCGTCATCACGGTATTTTTTACCACTCATTTCTTCCGTCTTATGGATGATCGGCATGAACAAGTCCGTATCGAAGTTCGTCGGCACGTTTTGTAAGACACTAGCCATCCGTTCGAGACCCATTCCTGTATCAATGTTTTTGCGTGGAAGTTCTGTGTAGTTCCCGTTTCCATCATGGTTATACTGACTGAAAACGATGTTCCAGATTTCAAGATAACGTTCATTTTCGCCACCCGGGTAGAGTTCTGAATCGTTCGGGTCGTCACCGAAGTCTGGACCACGATCAAAGAAAATTTCCGTGTTCGGACCAGATGGACCTTCACCGATTTCCCAGAAGTTATCTTCGAGCGGAATGATCCGTTCAGCCGGAACACCGAGCTCAAGCCAGATTTGGCGTGCCGCATCGTCTTCCGGATGGATCGTAACAGACAAGTACTCTGGATCTAGACCGTACCACTCGTCACTCGTTAAGAGTTCCCAGCCCCATTTGATCGCATCTTCACGGAAGTAATCACCGACTGAAAAGTTACCGAGCATTTCAAAAAACGTATGGTGACGTGCCGTTTTACCGACGTTTTCGATATCGTTCGTCCGGATCGATTTTTGTGCATTGACGATTCGTGGATTGTCTGGGATGACACGTCCATCAAAATATTTTTTTAATGTCGCGACACCTGAGTTAATCCAAAGCAATGTTGGATCTTCCACTGGTACGAGAGAAGCACTCGGTTCCACAGCGTGACCTTTCGATTGGAAAAAGTCGAGATACATCTGACGGATTTGTGCGCCAGTCAACGGTTTTAATGGTTTCATCGAAAATACCCCCAATTAATTAATAAGTTCATCCTGAACGCAAAAAAAACGATGCATCATCCCCTAGGAAAGGGACGAAAGCATCGCTCTCGTGGTACCACCCTCGTTCGCAACATCCTCTGTTACGGATGTTACCTCGAAAAATCCAATAACGGGGATTAACCGCAAGTGTTTTCACTCGACTCAAGAAGGAGCTTCAAATGATTCATCATGGAGATGGTTGCAGCAAATCCATCTCTCTCTTCGTCATGATTGCATCACTCTACTTATCTTCTATCAACGTTTTGCGTCCATTCATCTAACGTGATTATTACCTATCCAACGTATTCCGTCAAGTCTTTGTCGCACCACCCAGACGTTCAATCAACCGCGTCCGTCGACGAGGTTCTTCTTCTTGTGATGCCTTGTGAAAGGCGCGTGGATCTCCGAACAACAACAAACTTGTTTTCGCACGGGTCACGGCCGTATAAATTAAGTTTCTCGAATGCTTAAAGGCGCCCGTAAAGAAGACCGGCATCAGAACGATCGGAAACTCCGACCCTTGGGCTTTATGGATCGTGATCGCATAGGCATGTGTGAATTGGTCCCAGTCACTGCGATTGTATTCGACTTCCGTCTGGTCGAACCGCGCGATAATTTTATCGACTTTATCGACGTTTTCTTTCGCAAAAAAGATGTTGACGATTTCGCCGATATCACCATTGTAGACATTTTCTTCCGCATTGTTGACGAGCTGAAGAATCTTATCTCCACTCCGGTACAGCCGATTCCCTTGCTTCACTTCCCGTTTTTTCGGTGCTTCCGGATTGTAGACATTTTGCAGCGCGAGATTGAGTTCATCAATCCCGACTTGTCCGCGATATGTCGGGGCGAGGACTTGGACGTCGAACTTCGAGTAGCCTTTTGCTAACGCTTTTTCAGCGAAGGCGGCAATCCCGCGTAATGATTCCTGCGGAGCAAGTGAATAAAAACGGCGGTCCGATAACGGTGCCAATAAATCAGCTGATGTGACCCGATTTTTCAAATCATGAGCCAATCGTAAAATCGACGAATCCTCCGCTTGACGGTGTACGACATTGAGTCGTACGACCGGAATCCCGTCCGTATCCATTAAATCAGCCAAAACTTGTCCCGGACCGACCGACGGCAGTTGATCCCGGTCACCAACGAACAAGATTTTCATCCCGTTCGGCACGGCGCGAAGGAGACTCGACAAGAGGTAGATATCAATCATCGATGATTCATCGATGATCAACACTTTTCCGGTGATTGGTTGATCTTCATTCAATTGAAAATTTGAGCCGTCGTATTTCAACAGCCGATGAATTGTCATCGCCGGAACATCGGTCGCTTCCGACAATCGTTTTGCAGCACGCCCGGTCGGTGCGACGAGAACGTACGGATACACATCACCTGATTTGACTTGACTTTTTTCGAGCGGCCAATCATGGATTTCTTGTAAGGCATGTAAGATTCCTTTGATGACCGTCGTTTTACCGGTTCCCGGTCCACCGGTCAAGACCATCAATGGTGCTTTGACGGCCAGTTCAATCGCTTCTCGTTGTTGCGTCGCATATTCCATTCCGAAACGTTCTTCGAGCTGACCGATTGCCGTTAAGATCGTCGCGACATCGACTTCTTGCTCTGCTCCATTCGCCATGACGCGTGCCAGCTCTTTTGCCGCCCTGACTTCCGCATAATAAATCGTCGGCAGATACAGACAGCCTTCTTCGAGTTTTACTTTATCTTCTGTCAACAACAACTCGATTGCCTGTTCGAGTCGTTCTCCTGGGTCTTCGCCTAGCAGGCGGGGTGCCCGCTGCAACAATGAATCAATTGTCGCAAAAGCATGTCCTTCCCCTGCCTCTTGCTCAAGTATGTGCATGACGGACGCTGCAACGCGTTCCGGGTGAAGACCAATCAAGCCGAGATGGGAGGCAATTTGATCGGCCGTCTTAAAACCGATCCCGCTCACTTCGTACATCAAGGAATACGGGTTTTCACGAATCCGCGCCATCGCATCCCCTTCGTACGCCGCATAAATTTTAGCTGCAAGTTTCGGCGTGACGTCGAACGGTGCCAAAAACAACATCAATTGATCAACGCCATAGAGCGTTGCCAGTCGACTGAAGATGACGTCAGCTTGTTTTTGTTTAAGTCCAGGCACACGATCGAGGGCACGGCTATCTTTTAAGATGACATCAATCGCATCCTCGCCAAGTGCCTCGACGATATTTTTCGCTGTTTTCGGACCAATGCCGGTAAACGATCCATTCGTCAAAAAGCGGACAGCGGCATGCTTCGTCATCGGGACAGAACGGCGAATTAATTCTGCCTTTAATTGTTTACCAAACCGTGGATGGTCCACTAAACGGCCAAACGCCTGATACGTACCGCCAAGTTCAATCCCGACTCCCGTTCCCGTCACGACGAGTTCAGTTTCTTTCAATTCAAAGTTTTTTTCCTTAACAGCCACCAATACGATGGAATGCGCTTCTTCTTCGGAGGAGAAGAGCACACGTTTAACACGACCGACGACTTGATGAGGGTGCTCCATCACTCCACCTACTTTCTAAAAGACTACGATTTACTACGCTCTCATCATCATAGCACTCGTTTAATCGATTTAAAATCAGGGAAAGTGAACTTGAACTAAAAATTGAATTGGAGGAGAAGCATGTGGGACGATTACCAATTGCTGGTTTATGTGAATTAGTACTTGAAGTAGAGGATATGGAACGCGCTGTCAACTTTTGGCATGGGACGCTCGGAATACCGATTGTCGAGCAATGGGCTCCAGATGACGCGGAACCAAGTAAAGAACAAGCGACGCAAGACGGCGTTTGGGCGACATGGCTCTATATTGGCGGAAACACGCGACTTGGACTCTGGCTCAAACGAGATTTCACACTCGAGGAACGGACTGTGAAAAATCTACCGGTCACGAAGTGGGATTCGCTTTATGATGAAGGAGGGACTCACGTCCACTGCGCCTTTTACATTGAAAAAAACCGATTCGAGGACGCTCTGAACGTCTTACGGGAAGCAGATATTGCCGTTAAGATTCGAGAATGGGATGAACAAGAAACTTCGAATGATAAAGAATACTCCGCTTATTTTAAAGATACTGAACAAAATGTGATTGAGCTCTATACAAAAAATATGGACGAGGCGTACGAAGACTTTTCTGGTCCGCCGCAACGCGTCGTACGTGAAGTCGGAAACTAACGCAATCTTCAAAACGATCAGAGACGGAATGCGCTTTAAAGCGGTCGCATGACACAGGCAAGTATTAAACCCTCTTGAACGATAAGAAATTGCACAAAAATGGCCGATGGTCCCTTGAAAAGTGGGATCATCGGCCATTTGATTGTTGAAGGACGGAAACATCCGTCACACGGCTTGATGCTGGTCTGACTTATGAGTCAGACCCATTCATTGACCTTATTTCAACAAAGAATCCATTTTCGCTTTCGCATCTTGCGCAAGCGTATGATTCGGTTGATATTCAAGAACCGTCTCGAGCTCCGTATAACACGCTTCTTGCTGACCAAGAAATGCAAGGGCAATCGCATAGTTATAGCGTGCGTCCGTGTGCGTTTCTTCTAACAACAGGACTTGCTCGAAAATTTCTGCCGCTTCTTCGATCTGTTCGTTTTGTGCGAGCGCAAGGCCGTATTGGAAAGCAATTTCGACGTCCACCCCGTTCAATTCCGTCGCTTGTTTCAAGCGAGGAATTCCCCGGACAGGATCGCCGAGCTTTTGATACGTCAGACCAAGCATGAAGTGTAGATCGGCGTCATCAAGTCCATGGAGTAAGGCGAGCCGCAAGGCATCTTCTGCCTCGACCAGTTGCTCTGCCGCAAAGAACAATGCCCCTTTTGCATAGTGGGCACTGGCGAACGTCGGGTCAATTGTCAGCGCCTTTTCATAAAAGCGTAATGCCCGGTCTGCATCATCCATCGATTGAAGCAACGTTCCTAAGTTGACATATGCCGTCGGATCATTCGGGTTTTCTTCAATCGCATCGTTGAAGGCTTGCGCAGCCAGTTCGTAATTTCCCGCTTCTAAATGTCTGAATCCTACTTCGTTATAATTCATCGTGTTCTCTCCCTTATGCAAGATACGTAAGACGTTCGCCCGCTTTGTACGCTTCGTCAATCGTTGCGCCACCTAAGCAGACATCACCATCATAAAATACGACGGCTTGTCCTGGTGTAATTGCCCGTTGGCGTTCGTCAAAGGCAACATCAAGACGTCCATTTTCAAGCAAGCGGACAGTCACGCCTGAGTCTTCTTGACGGTAGCGGAACTTCGCCGTACACCGGAATGTATCGCCGACTTTAAGTGGTGCCGTCCAGCTGATGTCCGACGCATATAATCCTTCCGAGTAGAGCAGTTCATTATGGAAGCCTTGATCAACGAACAAGACGTTATCCGCAAGATTTTTTCCAACAACGAACCAAGGCTCTCCGTCTCCGCCAATCCCTAACCCATGACGCTGTCCCATCGTGTAATACATCAAACCATCGTGACGTCCCATGACTTTTCCGTCGAGTGTCCGCATTTCGCCTGGTTGTGCCGGGAGGTATTGGCTGAGGAATTGTTTAAAGTTCCGTTCCCCGATAAAACAGATACCGGTCGAATCTTTTTTCTTCGCCGTCGCCAAGTTCGCTTCTTCCGCGATTTTCCGGACTTCTGACTTTTCCATGTGACCGATCGGGAACATCGCTTTCGCAATTTGGTCTTGTGACAGTTGGTTCAAGAAGTACGTTTGGTCTTTATTCATATCGACCCCACGGAGTAACTTGTGTTCCCCGTCTTCATAGACTGCACGCGCGTAATGACCTGTCGCGACAAAATCCGCCCCGAGACGCATGGCGTGATCAAGAAACGCTTTGAACTTGATTTCCTTGTTACACATGACATCCGGATTCGGTGTCCGACCCAGTTTATATTCATTCAAGAAATACGTGAAGACTTTGTCCCAGTATTCTTTTTCGAAGTTGACTGCATAGTACGGAATGCCGATTTGATTGGCGACCGCGATCACATCTTCATAGTCTTCCGTCGCTGTACAAAAACCGTCTTCATCCGTATCATCCCAGTTTTTCATGAAGATTCCGATGACGTTGTACCCTTGTTCTTTCAGCAAGTGTGCTGTGACGGACGAGTCGACGCCGCCAGACATCCCGACGACGACTGTCGTCTCACTTGGCGCTTTTGCTCTTGTATTCATTGCTTTCACCTCTTATTTGTTCTGAAACGATTTTACGACATCTATCAATCCTTGTGCGAGTAGTTCGACTTGCCCGGCATCATTTCCACGGCCGAAACTAATTCGGACCGATTGCCGCGTCCGGTCATTTTCACCGTACATCGCGGACAACACGTGAGATGGTTCAATGGAACCTGCCGTACAGGCACTCCCGCTCGAGACGGCAATTCCGCGCATATCGAGCATGATTAAAAACGGTTCAATCTCGACACGCGGGAAATAGAGATTGACGATATGCGGCAGTCCTGGATGCCCATTTTGTTCATAGGAAATCGAACTAGCCTCGAGACGATTGAGTAATAGGCGACGCAAGTCTTCCGACTGGGCTTTCAGTATGTCACGTTCTGCTACGATCAATTGAACGGCTTTTGCGAAACCGACGATTCCAGCGACGTTTTCTGTTCCCGCGCGACGCTTCCGTTCTTGTTCGCCACCGTACGACTGCACTTCTAACTGGACGCCTGTTCGGACGTAGAGCATCCCGACACCTTTTGGTCCATTGATTTTATGACTTGATGCCGATAATAGGTCAATATGACATGCTTCGACGTCGAGACTCAGCTTGCCAAAGACTTGGACCGCATCCGTATGAAAGAGAATGTTTTGTTTGTTTAATAACTGGCCCATTTCCTTGATTGGTTGCAGTGTCCCGACTTCATTGTTTCCGAACATGACCGAAACAAGAATCGTATCCGGGCGAAGCGCTGCCGCGAGTGCGTCGACCGTGACGACGCCCGACTCCGGCACTTCTAAATACGTCACGTCAAACCCACGTTTTTCGAGTTCTTCGAACGCACGCAGGACGGCATGGTGTTCGAAGCGTGTCGTGATGACATGTTGTCCCTTGTCTTGATGTTTCATCGCGGCACCCAAAATCGCATAGTTATCCGACTCCGTTCCCCCCGCCGTGAAGATGATTTCATTTGGTTTGGCATTCAGTTCACTCGCGATTGTCCGACGTGCCGCGTCAATCGCCGCCCGGCCGGAACGACCGAACGCGTGGACGCTCGACGGATTCCCGAATTGCTCGAGCATATATGGAGTCATTGTTTGGAGTACATCAGGGTGCATCGGCGTTGTCGCCGCATGATCAAAATACATCATTTCGTCTCACCTTTCATATATAGAACATATATCCAGTATCATCGTCTTCCGCTAAATCCTTTAATGTCGTCGAATCCAGTACTTGATCGACTGCACTTTGGATTTTATCCCATAACTTTCGTTTCGTCACTTCATCAGAATTGTCCCCTTCGACAACGACGAGTGGTCCTTCAAGCAAACGAATGATATCGCCGGCCGTGATTTCTTCCGCTTTACGCCCTAACTTATAACCGCCGTAAGCGCCACGGACACTTTTGACCAGCCCGCCATTTCGGAGCGGGGCAATCAATTGTTCCAAATAATGCTCCGACAGATTATACATTTGCGCAATTTTCTTTAAGGATAACGGCTTTTGTTCGCCTCCTTTAGCGAGTGCGATCATGATTGTCAGACCATACCGGCCTTTCGTCGAGATTTTCATCATGCGAAATAACATCCTTTCTAGTATAGTAGGAGCTGAATCCACGTGGAAAGAAGGAACGCTACCTATGGCTAATTTATTTGAATCAAAATATCCTGCTGGACCGCTCGCCAACCGGATGCGTCCTCAGTCACTGGACGAAATCGTTGGCCAACGGCATTTAATTGGAGAGACGACCCTCTTACGTCGCGCTATCCTTGCCGATCGGCTCGGGACGGTCATTTTTTATGGTCCACCGGGAACAGGGAAAACGACACTCGCACGCGTCATCTCGAGTTACACGAAGTCGGCTTTTGAACAGTTGAATGCCGTCACCGCAAAACTCGATCAATTACGCGACGTCTTAAAGGCGGCGGAGTCTCGTTTACAGTTTGATGATCAAAAAACAATTCTCTTTTTAGATGAAATCCATCGTTTTAATAAAATGCAGCAAGACGCGTTGCTCCCCGCTCTTGAAGCAGGTACGATCACTTTAATCGGGGCGACGACGGAAAATCCAAGCTTCGAGGTCAACGCCGCTTTACTCTCTCGGGCGACCGTCTTTCGGTTCGAACCACCGACGGCAGACGATTTACGTGTCGTGCTTAACCGAACGTTAGCTGATAAAGACCGCGGTCTCGGAAAATATCCGATTTCGATTACAGAAGAAGCGATTGATCATTACGTTAAACTATCCGACGGCGACTATCGCGCCTTGCTAAATGCACTCGAGCTCGCCGTCTTGACGACTCCGGAAGTCGACGGTGAAATCACGATTGACCTCGCCGTCGCGGAAGAATCGATTCAGCAAAAAGCATTGAAATACGATAAAGACGGCGACCGCCATTATGATGTCATCTCGGCTTTCATTAAATCAATCCGTGGATCCGATCCCGACGCAGCATTATATTGGCTCGCCGTCATGATTGAAGCGGGCGAAAGTCCTCGCTTCATCGTCAGACGATTGTACGTCCATGCCGCAGAAGACATCGGGCTATCGGATCCACAAGCCCTGTTGATTGTCGACGCTTGTGCTCGCGCGTGTGAATACGTTGGTTTTCCGGAAGCACGGATTCCGCTCGCTGAAACCGTATTGTATTTGGCGACGGCACCTAAATCAAATACCGTCATCACAGCAATCGACAAGGCGCTCGCTCTCGTACGACGTTCGGACGGTGGACCGGTCCCACCGCATCTTCGTGACGCCCATCATCCCGGTGCAGAAGCACTCGGAAGTGGTGTCGCTTATCAATACCCGCACCAGTTTCCTCATGCTTACGTGAAACAAAGCTATTGGCCGGAAAACTTAGCGCGGACGAAACCGGTCTTTTACGAGCCGAGTCCACGTGGTTTTGAGAAACAACTCCAAGCCCGACTCGAGTTTTGGAAAAAACAGCCGTAACCATTCAAGATGCGAAAAAGCGACCGAAGTGGTCGCTTTTTTTAACGGACGCGTTCAATCGTAACGCCTGCTTCGCGAACGATCTCATTGATGACGTGACTTGCTGCAATCAAACCACCGACTGATGGAACGAATGCGTTCGAACTTGGGGGCATCTTCGCTTTTCGAATAACCGCTTCGTCATTTCCGACGACTTGACGCACTTCTTCGATGATTTTGACAGGTGGTTCATCCGAGAAGACGACAGGAACCCCTTTATGGATCCCTTCCTTGCGTAAACGTGTCCGAATGACTTTCGCTAACGGATCATATGTCGTGTCTTTGATGTCAACGATCTTAATCCGTGTCGGATCCATTTTATTTGCCATCCCCATACTCGAGATGATTGGAATGTTTCGTCGTTTACACTCTTTAATTAAATGAATCTTGAACGAGACAGTATCTGATGCATCGATGACATAGTCCGGTTGTTGTTCAAAAAAGGATTCGTACGTTTCTTCATTGTAAAACATCTTCAGACGGACGATTTCAATGTCGGGATTAATCAACATCAAACGATCAGCCATCGCATCGACTTTCGGCTGTCCGACGGTCGGGAGCAAGGCATGGATTTGCCGGTTGACGTTCGTGATATCGATGTCATCTTTATCGACGAGAATCAATCGTCCGACACCACTCCGTGCCAGTGCTTCTGCTGAAAACGATCCGACGCCGCCAATTCCTAAGATAGCGACAGACTTTGATGCCAATGCTTCAAGTCCCGTCTTACCGATTGCTAATTCATTACGTGAAAATTGATGCAACATTTCTCTAACCTCACAATTCTCATACTGTTTTACTCGGAATTATATCATAAAAAAAAACGTCATGCGACGTGTCTTTTTTAAAACGTTTTTTAATTTTAATAAAAAGACGATGGGACCCGAAGTGCCGTGTCGATACCTTATTTTTGAACCTGCTGTGCAGGTGGGTGTCTTATCCGATTCCTATTCGTACGTCCTCCTGCTGTGTTACGAGGCATGTACTACTAGTTGGAACGTCAAACTCCCTATCAAAAAAGAGTGGCTCAAAGATAAAAGGCGGCTCTCGTACATCTCAGGAACCCCATCTGTTGCATTTAATATAGCATTCCCCTAACCGAATTGCAACTCAATCTGCTTCTAAAAAAATGATATTTTTTTAACGGCTCAGCGTGATGTCCAACGCTTCGTGAAGGCGCCTGTCGGATCATACATTTGCTGCTGAAAAGTAGGATTGAAGCGTGGAATTCGAGTCGCGTTTCCGACACCTGCGATATAAGCCCAGTTACCGTAATTTGAAGCGACGTCATAATCGATCAGTTGGCTTTCAAAGTATGACGCCCCGACGCGCCAGTCCTGCCCAAGCTCATGAATCAAATAACTCGCAGTAATTTGCCGCCCACGATTCGACATCCATCCTGTTTCTCGAAATTCATGCATAAAGGCATCTACGAACGGTTGCCCGGTTCGTCCTTCGATCCACATCGAAATGATTGACTCGTCCGTCGACCAGACTTTACTCCCTTCTCCTAATCCGTGTGCAAGAAATAATCGGTTCTTTGTCTCACGCATCGTGAAATGAAAAAAGTCGCGCCAAAGTAACTCGAAATACAACCAGTATGTCGATTCATTAGCACCATGGCGTCTTTCCGCGTTTTGAAGTTCTGCCATGACCCGGCGTGGGGATAAGGAACCGTTCGCTAACCAGGCCGATAATTTGGAGGAATCATCCCGACCGAAACCATTCCGTGTTTCCTTATACGTAAAAACGGGTCCTTCCAAATACGCTTTTAATCTTGCTTTCCCCGTCATCTCGCCTCCTTCAAAGGGAAACGCAGCATCTGAGTCATAAGCGGGTAACGTAATAGCAGCCGTAGGGTATTCAAGCGCGATTGGTTGTTCAAAATGACCCGACCGCTCGACTTTCTTTCGAAAGGCCGAAAAGACATGCGCCAATTTATCGCTACCGATTTGTTCACGGCGGTACAACGTCTGTGTTTCATAGATGCGTGCCGTGAATTGTGCAAGCACTGCCTGCTCATCAATTAACTCGTAATACCCTGTCATTCGATGAAAATAAACGACGTCTCCCGGCTTCATAAACCGTCCCAACTGTTCGCTGACGTCCCCGGTTAAAATCGTTAACTCGATTCCGAGTCGTCCTAACTCTTCCTGAAGCGTCTGTAATGTTTCACGCTCAAATTTCAGTTGCGCATGTCCCCGTTCAAATCGTCTCGTATTTAACGGTTGTTGAACAAAAACAGCTTTGACCGTCGAATGTGCCTGCCGTGCCTGTGCTAAGGCTTCGTGATCATCGACACGTAAATCAGCACGGTACCATACGATTCCACTCATCATCTCGTCTCCTCTCCACTCGTCTAGTTTCATCATCTCAAGGATTTCGTGATTCGCCTACTCTGCAATATGCCGAAAAGGTTTCAGCTTTTTGTTTTCGTGGAATATAATTAATACAAAACGGTGTAAGGAGTGACAGGCAGATGGCTAAAAAAGGAAAATTAAGAACGTTAATCACGCTCGCGACGACAGTTGGACCAATCGTCTATAAGTTTTATAAACAACAACAATCTAAAAAAACGACGAACACCCCTAAATAAAACGTCAAGACGCGACGGACTTCATCGTCCCTCGCGTCTTTTTTGTTGTCATTTTTTACTGACACCAAGACTTTCCTCTTCATAAAACCGCCACGGATAGTGTGTCGCTTCACCGGCATTCGGAATCCCGACTCGTGTCGTCTCGATGATTTGTCCGGCTTGACCCGCAACGAGCCGGAAACGTTCTTGATACAAATCTTCTCCCGACTCAGCAGTCGTTAACCCGAAGGCCTGACAAAGCTTCGCCGGTCCGTTGACTAAGTTTTTGAGTTGGGCTTTTGTCAGTTCGTGATACGATCTATTAAATCGACGGTAGGCGATGATCTCATGACCTGAGATGATTTCCGCCCCACGCAGTAAAACGGCATACCCTTGTCCGACGTCTCCACAGACGAAATTTAAGCAATGATGCATGCCATAGGTGAAGTAGACATAGAGATGCCCCGCTTCACCGAACATCGGTGCCGTCCGTTTCGTCGGGCGGCCACTGTAAGAATGTGCAGCTTGATCGTACGGTCCGAGATACGCTTCGACCTCGACGATTCGCATCGTGACGTCATCAACCGTCAGCACACTTCCAATCAAGTCTTTGCCGACCTCAAGCGGCGATCGTTCAAAAAAACTCCGTTCCATTGCTGTCCCCTCCTATTCTTCCAATCACTCTTACGGAAATCAGAATCTTGAATTAGTCAAAACCAATTCAACTAAAAGAAACAGACTCCCTTCCAAAAGAGGAAGAAAGTCTGTTGTGATGATTATTGTTTGACAGCCGTCCGGATTGACAACTCATTTAATTGTGCGTCCGAGACCGGGCTCGGTGCTGCAGTCAATAAGTCGCTCGCCGACGCCGTTTTCGGGAAAGCGATCGTATCGCGTAAGTTTGTCCGTCCCGCGAGTAACATGATCAAGCGGTCAAGTCCGAGTGCAATTCCAGCATGCGGTGGTGTGCCGTATTCAAATGCTTCCATCAAGAATCCGAACTGTTCGTTCGCCTCTTCTTCCGTGAAACCAAGTAATTTGAACATCCGCTCTTGGATATCGCGCTCATAAATCCGTTGCGATCCGCCACCTAACTCATATCCGTTCAAGACAAGGTCATAGGCGACGGCAAGGACGCTGCCCGGGTCCGTTTCGAGTTTATCAAGATCTTCGCGGCGTGGCATCGTGAATGGATGGTGGTTCGCATAGAAACGACCGTCTTCTTCTTCGAATGTCACGAGCGGGAAGTCCGTCACCCACAGGAAGTTAAAGACCGTTTCGTCAATCAAACCAAGTTCTTTCGCCAGTTTTTGACGCAGTGCGCCGAGGCTGTCGGCAACGATTGACGCTTTTGCTGCGACGAAGACGAGTAAGTCGCCTGTTTCTGCTTCCGTCGCAGCGATAAGACGGGCAGCCGCTACTTCATCAAAGAATTTGGCAATTGGTCCGTTTAAGCCGTCCGGAGTCACTTTGACCCAGGCGAGACCTTTCGCGCCGTAAATGGCCGTGAACTCTTGTAATTTATCGATGTCTTTCCGCGAGAAGTTGTCTGCCGCCCCTTTGACGTTCAATGCTTTGACTTCGCCACCGGCTTCAAGTGCCATGTCGAAGACTTTAAAGCCCGCCCCTTTGACGGCTTCCGCAACATCGATCAGTTCGAGACCGAAGCGTGTATCCGGCTTGTCCGAACCGAACCGGCTCATCGCTTCTGCGTATGGCATCCGTGGGAATGGTGTCACGATGTCTTTTCCGAGTGTCTCTTTCATGACACGTGTCATCATCGACTCCATCATCGCATACAAGTCTTCCACGTCCATGAAGCTCGTTTCGATATCGACTTGTGTGAACTCCGGCTGACGGTCTGCCCGTAAGTCTTCGTCACGGAAACAACGTGCGATTTGGAAGTAGCGTTCAAAACCAGATACCATCAGTAACTGTTTAAACAACTGTGGTGATTGTGGCAAAGCATAGAATTCACCTGGGTGGACACGGCTTGGTACGAGATAGTCACGCGCGCCTTCCGGTGTCGACTTCGTCAAAATCGGTGTTTCGACTTCGAGGAAGTCCTGTTCGTCGAGGAAGTTCCGCATGATGTTCGACGCTTTCGAACGGAGGCGGAATGTCTCTTGGAGCGACGGACGACGTAAATCAAGGTAGCGATACTTCAAACGAAGATCTTCTGACGTTTGCTCTGCTTCTTCACTGATTGGAAATGGCGTCATTTTTGAAGCGTTCAAAATGACGACTTCGTCCGCAACGACTTCAACGAGCCCCGTCGGCATGTTCGGGTTCGGATTTTCGCGTTGGACGACTTTCCCTTTAATATCAAGCACGTACTCGGAACGAATCGATTCTGCTAAGCGGTGTGCCTGTTCGTTTTCCGGTTGGAAGACGACTTGGACGATTCCTGTCCGGTCGCGAAGATCGAGGAAAATCAAGCCCCCGAGGTCACGTCGTTTTTGAACCCATCCTTTTAGCTGGACGGATTGTCCGATGACATCTTCCGTCACGTGTCCATTCATATGTGTGCGTCCGATCATTGTGCTGCCTCCTTTAATTTTGCGACGATCGTATCTGCGACCGCCGACAAGGGAACATCTGTCTGTTCGCCTGTCTCCATATTTTTTAACGCTGCGGCACCACGTTCAACTTCTTCATCACCGAGTATGACCGTATACCGCGCCTTCATCCGGTCTGCTGCCTTGAATTGCCCCTTAAATTTACGACCAAGATAATCACGATCTGCCGTGAGTCCTTCGAGACGCATCAATTGGAGAAGACGTGTCGCCGTTTTTTCGACTTCTTCGTTGCCTTGGGCGACGATGAAGACATCGATTGCCTCGTCGATTTCCGGCAGGACTTGTTCATTCTCAAGTGCCATCAAGAGACGCTCGATTCCGATTCCGAACCCAATCCCCGGTGTCGCAGGTCCACCGATTTGTTCGACGAGACCGTTATACCGTCCACCGCCGCAAAGCGTCGTAATCGCACCGAAACCTTCTGCCTCGGACATGATTTCAAATGACGTGTGATTGTAATAGTCAAGACCACGGACGAGTGTTGGATCGATGACATATTCAATCCCTAACGCATCGAGGTGTGACAAGACTTGATCGAAGTAATCTTTCGATGACGCGTTCAAGAAATCGAGAATCGATGGTGCCGTCGCCATACTCGGGTGGTTCCGGTCGACTTTACAGTCAAGGACACGCAACGGGTTCGCTTCTAAACGGTTTTGACAATCTTGACAAAGCTCGTGTGCGACCGGCTTGAAGTGATTGACGAGTGCTTCGCGGTGTGCGGCACGACTTTCGCTATCACCAAGCGAGTTGATGACGAGTTTTAATTGTTTCAGACCGAATGACCGATAGATGCTCATTGCGAGACTGATGACTTCTGCATCGATTGCCGGTTCTTCACTGCCGAGTGCTTCGACGCCGTACTGGTGGAGCTGACGGAAACGTCCTGCTTGCGGACGTTCATAACGGAACATCGGTCCGATGTAGAACAATTTCGTCGGCTGGTTCGGTGCTCCGTACAGTTTGTTCGTCACGAATGAACGTACGACCGCTGCCGTCCCTTCCGGACGAAGCGTAAATTGATCTTTTCCGCGTTTTTCGAGCATGAACATTTCTTTTTGAACGATGTCGGTCGTTTCTCCGACACCCCGTTTGAAGAGTTCTGTTTCTTCAAAGATCGGTGTCCGAATTTCTTTATAGTTGTATCGTTTACTGATCTCACGTAATTGATTTTCGATATACTGCCAGCGCTCAACCGTCCCTGGAAGGATATCGAACGTACCGCGTGGTAATTTCATCTTAATTCCTCCTTATAAGTGAATACAAAAAAGTCCTCGTCCGCAAAGGGACGAGAACTTGAAGATCCCGTGGTACCACCCTGGTTGCTGAAAAAATTCAGCCACTCGGTGCAGTTAACGCCTGCTTACGATTTTCCCTACTGCAGTGTTCAGGAAAATACCTCGGAAGGGTCTTTCACCCAATTCATCTGATCACCCTTTCAGCCAAGGGGCGACTCTCTAAGCAGACGAGGTCTTGGACTACTCCTCTTCGTCATCGGTTCTATAATCGTTCTATTACCATTTATATTGCATCGTTCCCGAAGTCCTGTCAAGACTTTGGTCACTTTTCTAAAATTAACGTGACCGGTCCGTCATTGATGAGGGCAATATCCATCATCGCACCGAACTGTCCCGTTTCGACCGTTACACCGTTCGAGCGAAGCCGTGTATTAAAAGCTTCATAAAGTTCATTTGCAAGATCCGGCTTCGCGGCTTCGGTAAATGCCGGACGCCGCCCTTTTTTGACGTCTCCGTATAAGGTGAACTGGGAGACGGATAAAATCTTCCCATCGACATCATCGAGTGAACGATTCATCCGTTCTTCCTCATCCTCGAACACGCGTAGCCCGGCAATTTTATCTGCTAACCAATTGACTTGATCGAGCGTATCCTCATGCGTGACACCGACGAGCAATAAAAATCCCCGTTCGATTTGACCGATGATTGATTCGTCGACCGTCACGCTCGCTTCTTTGACGCGTTGTAAAACGACTCTCATCCTATCCGCTCCTTACGTCATCATGACGCGATGGACTGCATACACGTCTGAGATTTGTTTAATCCGGTCAACGACCTTTTGTAAGTGATTGACGTTATTGATCGCGATCGTCATCGAAATCTTCGCTTGTTTGCTGTCATCGCCTTTACCGCTGACGGCAACGATGTTCGTGTTTGTTGCTGAAACAGACTGCAATACTTCATTGAGTAGACCCGCACGGTCGTACCCCGAGATTTCGATTTCGACGTTATAACTCTTGACCGTTTTTCCTTCATGCTCCCACTCGACTTCGAGCAAGCGTTCCGGATTTTGTTCATTCAAAACATTCAGGCAATCCGAACGGTGAATCGACACTCCGCGTCCACGCGTAATATAACCGACGATGTCGTCCCCGGGAACCGGGCTACAACAGCGACTCATCCGGACGAGCATATTGTCGATGCCTTTGACACGCACACCTTCTGGATTTTGTTTTTTCGGACGGTCAAATGTTTTCATCTCACTGATGGCGTCATTCAACTCAAGATTTTTAGATTCTTTATCTTTGCGTAACTTTTCCGTCAATTTGTGAGCGACTTGGGCAGCCGTCAAGCCATGGTAACCGACTGCGGCGTACATGTCTTCTTCTTGACCGAAGTTGAACTTCCGCGTGACGTCTTCGAGTGTTTTATCCGTGATGACTTCCTTCGGTTCAAAACCAAGTTTTTTAACTTCTGCTTCAATCAATTCGCGCCCTTTAAGGACATTTTCTTCGCGCTGTTGCCGTTTGAACCATTGACGGATTTTATTTTTCGCTTGACTCGAGACACAGATTTTTAACCAGTCCTTACTTGGACCGTAACTATGCTTCGACGTAACGATTTCAATGATATCGCCCGTTTTCAATTTATAATCGATTGGAACCATCCGTCCGTTGACCTTCGCACCAATCGTCCGGTGTCCGATCTCCGTATGAATACGGTAAGCATAATCGATCGGGACAGAGCCCTTCGGTAGCTCGATGACGTCGCCCTTTGGTGTAAAGACGTACAACATATCACTAAAGAAATCGACTTTGACGGATTCCATGAACTCTTCCGCGTCCGCTGTATCTTTTTGTAACTCCAGGATCTCACGGAAATGAGCAATCTTGTCTTCGAAGCCCGATTTCGCCTCTTGCTCTTTTCCTTCCTTGTACGCCCAGTGTGCGGCGATTCCGTACTCGGCGATGAAGTGCATGTCCCGTGTCCGAATTTGAACTTCGAGCGGCTCCCCTTTCGGTCCGATGACGGTCGTATGCAGCGACTGGTACATGTTCGGTTTCGGCATCGCGATGTAATCTTTGAATCGACCCGGCATCGGTTTGTATTGCGTATGAATGATACCAAGGACCGCGTAACAATCTTTGATTGAATCCACGATGATTCGGACTGCCATTAAATCATAAATTTCACTGAACTCTTTTTTCGAGTTTTGCATTTTATTATAGATCGAGTAAATGTGTTTTGGACGACCGTCGACCTCAGCAGCAATCTGTACTTCATCCAACACTTCATTGACCTCTCCGATGACGGAATTAACGAGCGCTTCACGTTCCGTTCGTTTTTGTTTCATCATCGAGACGATCCGGTAATATTGCTGTGGATTGATGTATCGGAGGCTGATGTCTTCAAGCTCCCATTTAATCGTCGAAATCCCGAGACGGTGTGCAAGCGGCGCGAAAATTTCGAGTGTTTCTTCCGCTTTTTGAACTTGCTTTTCTTTGACCATGTGTTGCAAGGTCCGCATGTTATGCAGACGGTCAGCAAGCTTAATCAAGATGACACGAATGTCTTCTGCCATCGCAATGAACATCTTCCGGTGATTCTCTGCTAACTCTTCACGTTTGGATTTATATTTAATTTTCCCGAGTTTCGTCACACCATCAACGAGCATCGCGACGTCCGGTCCAAAGCGTTCCGTCAACTCTTCAAGCGTAATGTCTGTATCTTCTACGACGTCATGAAGAAGCGCTGCGACAATCGTCGTGGCATCGAGTCCGATGTCGACAAGAATCCCGGCAACTTGTACCGGGTGAATGATATAAGGTTCACCCGATCGACGAAATTGTCCATCATGCTCGTCTTTTGCGAATTGGTAGGCACGTTCAATATCGTTCACTTCTGCCACAGTCATGTATTCCGCACATCGAGCGAGAAGGTCTTCTACGTTTACGATTTGTTTATTTGTCATCCCTTTTCCTCACCCAGTCCCCGGGATTGCTTCCGCCTAAATCCCTAATATATATCTCCTATTATCGTGAAATCTTTATAAGATGTCAAAATAAAAAGAAATACCCCCCCGACAAGTTCGTCGGGAGAGTATTCCTGTCATTAGTCTTCGTAGCGAATCAATGACAAAATATCGTAACCTGCTAATTTTTCACGTCCACCAAGTCCATCCAATTCAATCAAGAACCCGATTCCGGCAACCGTACCACCAAGTTGTTCAATCATTTTGATCGTTGCTTCAATCGTCCCGCCTGTCGCAAGCAAATCATCCAGGATGACAACACGTTGCCCTGGTTTGATTGCATCATGGTGCATCGTCAAGACATCTTTGCCGTACTCAAGACCATACTCGACACGGACTGTCTCACGAGGGAGCTTGCCTTCTTTACGAACGGGAACAAAACCGATTTCCATCGCGTATGCCGCAGGGCAACCGACGACGAATCCACGTGCTTCCGGTCCTGCGATAACGTCTGCCCCTTGCTTGCGTGCGTAATCGACGAGTGCATCGACCGATTGTTTGTAAGCCGGACCGTTTTCCATCAATGATGTGATGTCTTTAAAGCTGATTCCTTCTTTCGGCCAGTTCTCGACCTCTTTTATATGCTGTTTGAACTCCATGTCATTTCCTCCTGCTTCGCCGCTTCCACTAAAGTATCAAAACGCTCTTTCAACTGAGCGAGTGACGAATAAATGTATTGTTGCTCGAGACGTTGACGTTCTTCATGACGCTTGTACGTCGCGGCCTCCGTCAAATCTCGTTTTTCAGCGTCAGGGTTCACACCCGGTAGCCCGTCCTCCATTGTAACAAGAAAATCGAGTTCCGAAAACACTGAATGCATAAAGTTAATCGAACGTTTCGACCATTTTCTTGTTTTCGACAAACGAACGAGTCCGATTCGCAACTCTTCGCGTGGACATTTTGCGAAGTAATTAAAGTAATGCTTGAAGTCTTCACGCGACGGAATCGCCTCGAAGTAGTACCCTTCATCCTTAAACGCACAATAAATCCGCTCCGCCTGTTTCAAGTACGGTAAGAATGCTTCTTCCGTCTCCGGTAAGTCGAGGAACACAACATTTTCATGAATCGCTCCATTCAGCGGACGCTCGGCATATTTTTGTTTTGTCTCGTCCGAAAATGCAACGAGCGTCGTCTGTTCTTGGGGCAACTCAAAAATGTCCGTTAATGGTTTTTTCCCACCGCGGTAATCAAATAATTGATAATCGGCGACAGCCAAATCTTGAATCATCAATTGCGGCTTCCGAAAACCATTCCACTCATTGATGTTCAGACTCCCCATCAAGGAGACTTCAGCGAGTAGTGAAATTTCGTCTACCGCGTCACCGAAACCGAAACCAATCCCGTCTAACTCTGACGTTCCATCCGATAAGAGCGCCTTCAAATGGGTCAAATCACGGCCGATCCGTTTCATGTCCCGAATTTTAGCGTCTTCGATGACGATCCGTGGTGCCGGATTCCCCATACCGAACGGAGCTAAGCGACCAATTTCCTCAATCAATCCGATTGAAACGTCAGAGACGCATAGCCGCAAGTCGATCTCAATCGTCGCGATGAAGGCTTCATCCGGTAGTTTGGCAGCCTGTGCATTCAAGCGTTCACGTAACGTGACGACGTCATCCGACGAGAGTGTCATGCCGGCAGCTGCCGGGTGTCCACCGAAATGCGGTAAGATGTCTTCACATAGCGTCAACTCGGCAAATAAATCGAAGGCTGCAATCGAGCGACCAGACCCTTTCGCCGTCCCCTTCTCCGCATCATGACAAAGCATGATGACCGGACGGTGATATTTCTCGACGAGTCGTGAGGCGACGATGCCGACGACACCCGGGTTCCAGTTGTCCGCGTCAACAACAAGCACACGGTCTTCTAGATATTTTTCTTCGACAAGTGCTGTCGCTTCTTCCGCGATTTGTTTGACGATGTCTTGCCGTTGTTTATTTTGTTGGTCGAGCTGGTTCGCAAGTACGACGGCTTCCTCGAGTGTCTCAGCAAGTAACATCTCAAGTGCCGGCATCGCGGAATCGAGTCGACCGGCCGCATTGATCCGGGGACCGAATGCGAACCCGACCGATTCTTCCGTCAGTTCGTCTTCCGTCAAACTACAGACTTGGCGTAGTGCCAAGATGCCGGGACGCTCACTTCCATTCAACGCTTCAATTCCTTTTGTCGCAAGCAACCGGTTCTCATCGACGAGCGGTACTAAGTCGGCAATCGTTCCGAGCACGGCGAGGTCAAGCAACTCCGTCGGGACACGTTCGAGCAGTGCGTGTGCGACTTTAAAGGCAACACCTGCCCCAGCGAGTTTTGAGAACGGATAGTTGCGATCGACACCCGGGTGAATCATCGCATAGGCGTCCGGGAGAACTTCTTTCGCCTCATGGTGATCGGTGATGATGAGGTCGACACCTAACTCTTTTAAGACGGCTGCTTCCTTGATACCTGAAATCCCGCAGTCGACCGTGATGATTAATCCGAATCCTTCTTCGACCGCCCAGCGGAAGGCCGCTTCATTCGGTCCGTAGCCTTCCGTGAACCGGTTCGGGATATAACATTCTGCCATTGCCCCGATTTCAGTTAACGCATGCCACAAAATCGCAGCCGAACTGACACCATCGACATCATAATCCCCATAAATTAAAATCATTTCACCTTGATCGGCAGCTTCTTTAATCCGTGCGACGACTTTTTCCATATCCTGAAACAGGAATGGATCGTGGAACGGCATTTGTCCTGCTTCTAAAAAGGCCGTTGCCTGAGCCGGCGTCTCGAGACCACGCTGGACTAGCAGACGGGCTACGTTCGGTGAGACGGACGCTTGCGCGACCAGCTCGTCTATTTTTAGCGGATCGACTGCTTTGTCGAGCCATGTTTTTTTTGAATGATACATCCAATCCCTCCAATCAACTTCCCCATTATAAGACAAAACCCGCGTCAGGGATACCCAACGCGGATTGTCTTCATGAAGCTTGTTTTGGTTGTTTTAATGTGCGTTTTTTCATGACGAGCCAAAGTTGCGCAGCGATGAAGATCGATGAATACATCCCCATGAACAAACCGACAAGCAAGGCAAGACTGAAACCACGAATCGCTTCACTTCCGAAAATATAGAGGGCGGCAGCCGTCATGATGACGGTCACGACCGTATTGATTGAACGGATGATCGTTTGCTGAATCGATTCGTTGACGACGTCGCATAATTCATCAAACGAAACGGTTCTGCCGCCTTTTTCAGCACGCCCTAAATTTTCACGCACCCTGTCGAACGTCACGATCGTATCATTGACCGAGTACCCGATAATCGTCAGGACGGCGGCGATGAAGTACAGGTTGACTTCGATTTGGAAGAGTGAGAAGAACGCGATGATCATCAAGGCATCATGGAGCAAAGCAAGCACTGTCGCGATTCCATACGTCGGTTGGAAACGGAACGAGACATAGATGACAATTCCGATTGAAGCGAGCAAGACAGCGTACATCGCATTTCGGGCGATCTCACGACCCACTTGTGGGGAGACCGTTGAAATACTTGGTGCTTTATCATATTTCGCTTCAATCGTTTTGTTCATTTCCGCGACTTGTTCTTGACTGAACTCACCGACGAACGTGACGTTCGCGAGCGTACCGCCTTGCGCGAACTGAATCCCGTCGATTTCTTTTGCGTCGATTCCCGCTTCTTCAATGACGGACCGGACTTCACTTTCCTCGATTTGATTTTCCGAAGAAATTTCGACACGTGTCCCTTCCGTGAAGTCAATCCCGAGATTCAAGCCTCGGAATGAAAGCAACAGAACCGACAGGAGAACTAAAGCGATTGTGATCGTGAAGTAGACTTTGCGATGTTTTACATAATCGAATTTCGTAGGATTAAAGTTCACGAATTTCACTCTCCTTTACGCCAAACCATGATTTTTTCTTATCAAACCAACGGCTACTGACAAGAAGTTGCATCAAGTAACGAGAGATGAAGACGTTCGTGATGAACGTGACGGCAATCGAAACCATCAACATGATCGCAAACCCTTTGACGGTACTCGTTCCGAAGTAATAGAGGACACCTGCTGAAATCAGCGTCGTTAAGTTCGCATCTAAAATCGTTCCGAATGAACGGCGATTCCCGGCTTTGAATGCCGACAAAACAGATTTCCCACTACGTAGCTCATCTTTAATCCGCTCTGCAGTGATGATGTTCGCATCGACCGCCATCCCGACTCCAAGGACGAGTGCCGCGATACCCGGTAAGGTCAAGACGGCATTGATTCCGTTGAAGAAGATCATGACGAGGTAAATATAGAACAACAACGTGATGATTGAGACGAAACCAGATACACGGTAGAACAGCAACATGAATAAGAAGACTGCCGCAACACCGATCATTGATGCAAATAATGTTTGATCAAGCGCATCTTTCCCGAATGCCGCCGACACTGATGTCGAGTAGATTTCATCAAGCTTAACCGGTAATGCCCCAGCATTTAAAATGGATGACAATTGTTTTCCGTACTCGGCGTCGATATCGCCACCCGAGATGATTGCTTTATCCGAGTTGATTGGCTGATTGACTGACGCATCAGATACAATTTTCGAATTTTCTTTTTGAATCTCTTTTTCGTACGTGTCACCTTTCGCATAATCAAGCCAAATAACGAGACGATTATCCGGCGCTTGTTTTTGCGAAATCTGTTGTGTCACTTCATAGAACTTCTCTTTTGATTTCAATGTTAATTCGACGAGTGGTTCGTTCGTATTCGGATCATATCCGACTTTCGCACCCTTCGCCTTTAAATCCGATCCGTCAAGCAACAGCTTATCGTCGATATCACGGAATGATAACTCGGCTGTCGAAGATAGAATCTGACGTGCTTCGCTTTGGTTTTTGACACCCGCGAGTTGTACACGAATCCGGTCTTTCCCTTCGATTCGGATGTCCGGCTCCGATACACCGAGAACGTTGACACGGTTTTCGATTGCCGTCAACGTCGCGCTCATCGCTGTATCATCGATGACATCCCCCTCTTTTAAGGGTTGAACTTCATACAACACTTCGAACCCGCCCTTTAAATCAAGACCGAGTTTCGTGTCTTTCAAGAGCCATGTCGACGTCGTGCCGATCAAGATGAGTAATGCGGCGACGATAATGAAGAACGTGGCTAGTTTTCCTTTCTTAACCATGCTACATTGTCCTTTCTCTAAACCCCAGTATATTTTCAGACAACTTTCGTATCCTATCCTAGCTTACATAAGAATTGGTAATCATAGCAATCGTTTTTCTCATATAAAGACAGAAAAGACGCTCCGAAATTCGGAAAGCGTCTTTTTCTTGCCTTATTCGACGGTTTCGTCGTCCATGACAGTCGTTGATTTTTTTGTAACTTCCGCGACTGCACTACGATTGAACGTCAATTGGGAATTCCCTGATTTTAATGTAACTGTCGTTTCATCAACCTTTTGTACGACTCCGTGGAGTCCACCGATTGTAACGACCGTGTCGCCGCGTGATAATTGCGTTTGCATTTCACGGACTTGCTTCTGGCGTTTGTTCTGTGGACGAATCAACAAGAAATAGAACACCACGAAGATCAAAATCATCGGGAGGAATGTGATTAGTTGTTGCATCTGACTCAGCTCCTTTTCATTCAAATCACGTTCATTATACCTTGAAACGATTGATTTGTCAGATGATAACTCAGAAATTCTTTGCGTTTGGTAAATTATAACCGTATTCTTCGAAGAACTCATCCTTGAAATCAAGTAAACGGTCCTCTCGAATCGCTTGGCGAACGCCCTCCATCAATTTGACGAGGAAGTGAAGGTTATGTGTCGAACAGAGATGTAAACCGAACGTTTCCTGGGCACGAATCAAGTGGTGGATGTAGGCACGTGAGTAATTTTTACATGCATAGCAATCACACTTTTCGTCGAGCGGACGGAAATCGCGTGCATATTTCGCATTACGGACGACAAGCCGGCCGCTTGATGTCATCAACGTTCCGTTACGCGCAATCCGCGTCGGTAAGACACAGTCGAACATATCGATACCGCGAATCGCCCCTTCAATCAAGGCATCCGGTGATCCGACACCCATCAAGTAACGTGGTTTATCTTCCGGCATGAGTGGCGTCGTGAATTCGAGCGCCCGGTACATGACATCTTTCGGTTCTCCGACAGACAAACCACCGACGGCATAGCCTGGGAAGTCGAGTGATGCAAGGTCACGTGCGCTTTGACGACGTAAGTCTTCGTACTCGCCCCCTTGGATGATCCCGAACAAGGCTTGATCTTGCGGCCGTTCATGCGCCGTCAAGCAACGTTCTGCCCAGCGACTTGTCCGTTCGACCGATGCTTTCATGTATTCGTGTGACGCCGGGAACGGCGGACATTCGTCAAACGCCATCATGATGTCTGAACCGAGTGCGTTTTGAATCTCCATCGCTTTTTCCGGTGAGAGGAACAGCTTGTCCCCGTTCAAGTGATTCCGGAAGTGGACGCCTTCTTCCGTGATGTTCCGGAGGTCAGCGAGTGAGAAGACCTGGAAACCACCAGAATCCGTTAAAATCGCGCCATCCCAGTTCATGAACTTGTGTAGACCGCCTGCTTCTTTGATGACGTCGTGCCCCGGACGAACCCAGAGATGATAGGTGTTCGAGAGAATGATGTTTGCGTTCATGTCCTTGATTTGTTCCGGTGCCATCGTCTTGACCGTCGCTTGCGTTCCGACTGGCATGAAGACAGGTGTTTCGAAGCTACCGTGCGGCGTGTGGACGATTCCTAACCGCGCACCTGATTGTTTACATGTCTTAATGTGTTCGTATGTTACTGCGTGTTTTGTCATCGGTTTAATTCCTCTCTTGTTAAGAACATCGCGTCACCGAAACTAAAGAATCGGTATCCGTTTGCGACGGCTTCTTCGTATGCGTGTAAAATGTGTTCGCGGGTCGACAGTGCGGAGACAAGCATGATTAACGTCGACTTCGGCAAATGGAAATTCGTAATCAAACCATCGATCGCCTTCACTTCCTGCCCCGGGTAAATAAAGATGTCCGTCCAGCCAGTCGCTTCGACGAAGTCACCATGATCACGGATAACTGTCTCAAGTGTCCGCGTCGACGTCGTTCCGACCGCGATGATCCGTCCGCCGCGCGCTCGTGTCTCACGTAAAATTGCTGCTGAACTTTCCGGCAGTTCATAATATTCACTATGCATCTTATGACTGTCGACGTCATCGACCGAAACCGGACGGAACGTACCGAGACCGACATGTAACGTGAGCGGTGCTAGTGTAACGCCTTTATCCGTCAATGCTTTCAGCAATTCCGGTGTGAAGTGGAGTCCAGCAGTCGGTGCCGCAGCACTCCCGCGTTCGCGCGCATACACCGTCTGGTAACGATCTTGATCGTCGAGTTGCTCGTGAATATAAGGTGGAAGCGGCATCGTCCCGAGCTCGTCGAGGACTTCATAAAAGATACCGTCATACGAGAACTTCAAAATTCGTCCGCCATCGTCGAGCGCTTCGACGCATTCAGCTTTAAGTAAGCCGTCACCAAACGTAATCACCGTTCCCGGCTTCACACGTTTCGCTGGTTTTGCGAGCGTCTCCCAGACATCATCACTCGTCTGCTTCAATAACAACAGCTCGATTTTTCCACCGGTTTCTTCTTTGACACCAAACAAACGGGCTGGTAAGACTTTTGTATCATTGATGACGAGCGTGTCGCCCGCATTGAAATGCGAGACGATATCATGGAACCGTTCGTGACGTAACGCTCCCGTCTCGCGGTCAATCACCATCAGCTTCGAGCTCGTCCGGTCGAGTAAGGGAACTTGGGCAATCTGTTCTTCCGGCAAATGAAAATCAAATAAGTTTACATCCATGAGTCAATTTCCTTCTTTCAATCCTAAATGTTGCCGCGCGAACGGTGTCAAGACACGACCGCGTGGGGTTCGTTGTAAAAATCCTTGTTGTAACAGGTACGGTTCGTAGACGTCTTCAATCGTCTGTGCGTCCTCCCCGATCGTTGCGGCAATCGTTTCGAGTCCGACGGGTCCGCCAGCAAACCGTTCAGCGAGTGAACGGAGTAACCGGTGATCGACATCATCCAGTCCGAGCGCATCGACATGGAGCCGGTCGAGTGCACTCGTCGCGAGTGTCGCATCGATTTCTGTTTGATGGGCGACCTGGGCAAAATCACGCACCCGGCGTAATAAGCGATTGGCGACCCGTGGCGTTCCACGCGAGCGGAGCGCGATGGCTTCCGCCGCCATCCGGTCTGCTTCAAATCCGAATAGACGTGACGTCCGGGTAACAATCGCTGAGAGCTCCGGCATCGTGTAATACTCAAGTTTCAGTGTCACACCGAAGCGGTCACGGAGCGGGGCAGACAGCATCCCGGCCCGCGTCGTCGCACCGACGAGCGTAAACGGTGGCAAGTCAATCCGGACACTGCGGGCCAGTTCGCCTTGTCCGATCACGATATCAAGGCAATAATCTTCCATCGCCGGATACAGAATTTCTTCGATTGAACGACTGAGCCGATGAATTTCATCGATGAATAAGACATCTCCCGGTTCGAGTGACGAGAGGATTGCTGCTAAGTCACCCGGTCGCTCGATTGCCGGTCCTGCTGTCGTCTTGACACCGACGCCCATCTCATTGGCGATGATCGTCGCAAGTGTCGTCTTTCCGAGACCAGGAGGGCCATAAAGCAGAACGTGATCGAGCGTCTCTTGACGAATCTTCGCCGCTTCGATGAAGACACTTAAGTTTCCTTTTGCCTTCTCTTGACCGATGTACTGATCAAGTGTTTGCGGACGTAGACTCCACTCTTCTTGATCTTCTGCATGGGCTGATTCTGATAAAATCCGCTCTTCCATTTTGTCCTCACCTCACATTCAATAACAACTGAAGGGCCCGCTTGACATATTGATCCGTTGAGAGCACTTCGGCTTGAAGCGCCTTCTTGACTTTTTCGACTTCACGGTCACTGTACCCGAGAGCCGTCAAGGCTTCACATGCTTCGTTCAACTCGGCATTACTTTGGGCGAACAGCCCTTCGCTCGGTACATAATCCGGAGCGAGCTCGGCTAATTTTCCTTTTAAATCAAGTGTCATCTGTTTCGCCGTCTTTTTACCGACGCCCGGGAACTTGATGAGGTAACTTTCTTTTTCCTGTTCAATCGCTTCTACAAGCGCGTCAACATTTCCTGATGCGACGATTGCGAGTGCCCCTTTTGGACCAATTCCTGTCACACCAAGCAATTTCGTGAACAATGCGCGTTCGCGTCGTGAACGGAATCCGAACAATACTTCTTGATCTTCTCTCACATAATGATACGTATATACGATAACCTGTTCGTCTCCGGTCCGATAAAAAAACGGGTTCGGTGCTACGATTTTGTAGCCAATCCCCCCGACTTCGATCGTCACGAATTCCGCACAGACATAAGCGACCTCGCCGCGTACGAATTCTATCAATTTAGAACGCTCCCATCCAATTACAAACTCTCGTGCTATTGTAGCATATAACTCTGATTTGCTTCAAAATGTTCTTCCGACAAAAAACGCCTCACCGATGAGTTTAATCGGCAAGGCGCTGTCTGATTTATGATCGGTCGAGCATCCGCTCCAGTGCCAAGACGGCATATTCCGTCGTCTCGGCATCGACGCTGATGATGTTGACAGGTGTGCCACGCTCGACTTGTTCGAGTGACCAGGCGAGGTGTGGTAAATCAATCCGGTTCATCGTCAAGCAGGGACACATGAATGGATTGAGGGATACGATATCTTGCTCCGGAAAGTCCTGCGCCAACCGGTTGACGAGATTCATCTCTGTTCCGATCGCCCATTTCGTGCCGGCTGCCGCCTGCTTCACCTGATTGATGATATAGGCTGTCGAACCGTTTAAATCTGCTGCTTCGACGACCTCAAACGAGCATTCTGGATGGACGAGAATCCGGCGTGCCGGATCCGTCAGCCGGAACTGTTCAATTTGACCGACCGTGAACTTTTCGTGGACCGAACAATGTCCTTTCCACAAAATGACGCGGATGTCCGAATCCTCCCCGTCAAACACCAACTCATCGTTAATCGGATCCCAGACCGCCATCTGTTCGAGCGGAATCCCGAGCGCATGCGCCGTGTTTCGTCCTAAATGTTGATCCGGCAGGAAAAACAGGATATTTCGTTCCGCAAGCGCCCATTCGACCATCTTGACAGCATTCGATGAAGTCACCGTCGCTCCCCCATGGCGTCCGACGAACGCTTTGATTTCTGCTGTCGAGTTGACGTAGGTCAAAGGTAAAATCGAGTCACCGAGCCGATTGACGAGATAGGCATAGGCGCGTTCCGTTTGATAGCCGTTCGCCATGTCCGCCATCGAACAGCCGGCACGCATGTCGGGCAAGACGACCGTATGTTCAGGCTGTGTTAACATATCAGCGGTTTCTGCCATGAAATGGACACCACAAAAAACGGTATACTCGGCCTCCGTCATCTGTTTCGCGATTTGCGCCAGTTGAAGCGAGTCCCCTGTCGCGTCAGCAAACTGGACGACTTCATCCTTTTGATAATGGTGCGCCGGCAAAAACAACCGACTGCCCATCCGGTGTTTGACCCCTTCAATGATTGCTATTAATTCTGCCTCTGTTTTTTCTAAGTACTGTCCGGGAATCCCTTGATTCGCCAATAAATCAAAGCTCATCTTTTTTTCCTCCTTGAATTTTCATACTGATATCGAGTGCCGGCGCTGAATGTGTCAACGCCCCGACTGAGATGACATTTGCTCCGCTATCCGCGTAGTCTGGCAGCGTCTCAACTGTAATACCGCCGGAAATTTCCACCGTGATATGCGATGGGATCAGTTGCCGGAGCTGTTTGATTTCTGCAGGTGTTCGGTTGTCGAGCATGATGATGTCGACACCGGCTTTGACCGCTTCGTCGACTTCCGATTCTGTCTCGACTTCGACTTCGATCGGCGTCGTATGCCCGACGGCACGTTTTGCCCGTTTGACTGCCTCCGTGATCGACCCTGCTGCCGTGATGTGGTTATCTTTAATCATCACGGCGTCGTCTAGGCGCCCCCGGTGATTGAAGCCACCACCGACGCGAACAGCATGTTTTTCAAGCATCCGTAGACCTGGTGTCGTCTTGCGTGTATCCGCGATGCGAATTCGTCCGTCTGCCCGGTCAACAGCACTGCGTGTCAATGTCGCAATACCTGACGTCCGTTGAATCAAATTAAGCGCTACCCGTTCTCCGCTCAGAATTGAACGCAAGTCGCCCGTCCATTCCGCAAGAACTTGTCCCCGCTTGATTGCTTGTCCATCTTCAACCTGTTGAATGAATGTCACCTCTAGCAATCGTGCAAGCTCACGCAACACGGCGACGCCGCAAAAGATGCCATCCTCTTTCGCAAGGAATCGTCCCGTCCCTTGCTCGTGTCCAGTCAGACAAAGTTCACTCGTGATGTCTTGATGTCCGATATCCTCGATTAAAAATCCTTCAAGTTGTTGCTGCAGGTGCCATCTGTTCATTCGTTTGTCGCTCCTCTTTTAATCGACGTAATGCTCCTTCGAGGAGGAGACGTCCCGTCATGATGTGTAATCGATTTTGTTCCGCCTGCCGCCCCGTTTGCTGAACCGACTCGCTCATTAATTGCTCAAGGGTGGCTTGAAGACGGTCTTCTTTAAGTTCCACCGTTAAGACTTCACTCAACTTCTCCTGTAAAACATCATCCTCACATCCAAAGACCGGTCGGAATGCAGGGAGTGCCCTCCGAGGTGCGAGCTGTAACTGCCGTGCCACGGCTTTTCCCATCACAAAACATTCAAGCAACGAGTTCGAAGCAAGACGATTCGTGCCGTGTAATCCGATTGATGCCGTCTCGCCGACTGCATATAAACCAGCGACGGACGTTTGTCCTGCAAGATCCGTTTTAATCCCACCCATCAAAAAGTGGACACCGGTCGTCACCTCGACAAGCTTTGGATTTATGTTCAATTTTTCACATTTTTGGACGAATGTCGGGAAGCGTTCCGCTAATTGCACGACCGGTGTCGTGTTGAGGTAAACCGATTCCTGTTTTCGGACTGCCGTGATCATAGCCGCCACTTCGTCCCGTGCCGCTAAGTCCCCTTCCGGATGATTGTCCATCACACGGTGACCATCGCGCGTCATTAAGTATGCTCCCGCACCTCTCAACGCCTCTGTGATTAAGCCAACGGATTTTCCATGGTGGACTAAAATCGTTGGATGGTGTTGGACGTACCCTAAATCAGACAAGTTTGCCCCGACGGCAGCAGCAAGTGCTAATCCGTCTCCGGTGATCGTAGTATCATTCGTCGAAGTCGACAAAAGGCCGCCGATTCCTCCTGTCGCCAGGACGACGGCACGTGCTGAAATTTCAATCCGCTCTTCGCCGCGATATCCTGCTGCTCCGACGACACGTCCGCCAGACGTTAACAATTGTGTGATGACGGTCTGCTCAAGGACTGGATGCGTGATTTTTTCAGATAGTGTTTCCATCATCCGGCACCCAGTCTGGTCACCCCCGCTATGGAATATCCGCGGAAGACCGTGCGCTCCCTCACGCCCAACCGCGTACTCACCATTCTCTTGACGGTCGAAGATGACACCCAGTGCTTCGAGTTCAGAAATCACTGTCCTTCCTTCGCGTGTTACGAACTCCACGGCTTCAGGGTTCACCCATCCTTTTGCAGCGCGGACTGTATCTGCGCGATGTGCCTCGTGATCATCCTCGAGCGCCGAAGAAGCAATCCCCCCTTGTGCCCGCATCGAGTTCGTCTCACTTCTAGTTCCTTTCGTGACGAGTAATGCGCGCAGATTGTCCGGTAAGTGGAGTGCGACCGTGATTGCTGCAAGCCCTGTCCCGACAATCAAGACATCGGTCACGAAATGTTTATGTAAAGACATTTGTTTTACACCTCTGTTTTTTTAGTTTACTATTGTCTTGACAATAAGTTTGGCATATTTTTAGTCGAGTGACAAGACGAAAGGATCCGGTTCATTTATGATTTATTTAGATTACGCGGCAACGACTCCGATGTACCCTGGTGCAATTGAACAGTATCGATTGGCGGCTGAACAAGCTTACGGCAACAGTTCTTCACTTCATGACATAGGAAATCGAGCAGCACAAATTCTCGAACGTGCACGTACACAGCTCTTAGCTCTACTCGGTCAAACTGATGGAAATATCGTTTTTACCGGTAGTGGCTCGGAAGCGAATTACATTGCGATACAGCACCTCCTTCGTCAAAGTCAAAAGACAACTGTCTTGACACTTGCTTGCGAACACGATTCCGTTCTCCTGCCACTGGAGCGGCTCGCCTCAAATACGATTCTCTTACCACTGCTTCCAAATGGTTCATTTGACTGGACGTACTTCAAGACCGCCTGCACGGATGAAGTCGGTGTTGTCTCGATTCAACACGTCAACTCGGACACAGGCTTCATTTTTCCAGTTGAAGAAATCGCTCAATTTTGTCAGGCGAGAGGCATCTTATTTCACTGTGACGGTGTGCAAGGATTTCTCAAACACCCCCTCTCAATCGACTCGTTTGATGCCTATACATGCAGCAGTCATAAAGTCTACGGACCAAAAGGACTTGGTGCCGTCTATTTACGCCGTCCGCTCTTTAGCCCTTACTACGCTGCCCACCACGAGCTTGGAATTCGCCCCGGAACGGTCGACATCCCGGGAATCGTCGCTTTCCTGACTGCTTGTGAGCACTATCAATCTGAAAATCCTCGCTTCCAAGCCGCAAGTCAGAAATTTCGTGGTATGCTACAAAAAAGACTTCCTCATGCGAGTTATCACATCGTCGAATCTCCACATCAACTGGCATCGATTTGTGCCATTCATACGAAACGGATGGATGGACAATTCGTTTTACTTGCCCTGAACCGGGCTGGAATCGCTGTTTCAGCCGGAAGCGCTTGCCGGGCAGGCGAAAATGGACCGAATTCTACGCTTCGTGCCATCCAGTATGATGAAACGGCAGCACACGGCCTGATTCGTCTTAGTTTTGGACTTCATACGACAAAAGAGGAAGTCGAGCGGTGTATCGATTTCTTATGTACACTTGATATATGATTTTTTTGAAGAAGGGCAGGAGTGGCAATGGGAAGAAGACAATCTGGAGAAGAACGGCGAAACTTACTCCTACAGATTATCGAGGATAGTGATCATCCGATCACCGGTACGGCACTTGCGAAACAGGCGGGTGTAAGCCGACAAGTCATCGTTCAGGATTTATCGTTATTAAAAGCCAAAGGTCATCCAGTCGTAGCTACGGCTCGCGGGTATTTACTCAACGAACTAGAAAATGATTCTTCACGAAAACGGCGAAAAATCGTCTGCCGTCATGGATACGATCAACTTAAAGAAGAATGTGACGCCATCGTCGACGAAGGCGTCACCGTTCTTGACGTCATCGTCGAACATCCGGTCTACGGTTTCATCACGGGCGAGTTGATGCTGAAAAGTCGGCGTGATGTCCGCGTTTTAATAGAACGCCTTGAAGAAACACAGGCGACCCCATTATCGAGTCTGACGGATGGTGTCCACATCCATACGTTAGAAGCTGACAGTGATGAGGCGCTTGAAGCAGCAATTGAAAAGTTAGATCATCTCGGCATCCTAGTTTCTGAGTTGGACGTCTAACCAAAATGCATGCATCTGACCGTCATGAACGAAAAAGTATGTACAGAAAACGCCGATGACTCCGCATAAAAGCGGGAACATCGGCGTTTCTTACGCACAGGGCGAAACTGTTTTTCATTACGTTTGATTTTTAAGCGATGATTGCATATGCCTCTTCGACTTTTAGACTGTAGACAAACTCTTATGAAACGTAAAAATGTGATATCGAGAAGCAACAGTTCGCGCTTCCCTGTCTCGCCTCGGCAATCTTCCGCGCCGCTACAGCAAAGCTGCAGGGTCGCGGAACGCACTGCAGAGGCAGGCAAGACCCTGCTCGTTGGCCGTGAGGACCAAGGAGCAACGGCTTGCGCCTCGCCCGAGGAAAGCAACGAAAAAAGACACTTTTATTTTCAGATATCACTTTGTCTACACGCTGAAAGAAGGGATTGCACATCCATGATAGATGGCAATCCCTTCTTTATTATCATCGGCTTTTAATCAACGTGTTGTATTCAGACCTCTTCCAAATCGATCAAGATCGTTCTTCGACCGTTTCAGCAACTTCAGACGCGAATGTTGCTAATATTTTTCGGACACGGCGGTTTTCAACATGAAGTACCGTGAACGTGACACGCTCATATGTCATCGTTGTGCCAACTTCAGGAATTTGACCGACACGTTCCATAATCCAGCCGCCCAGCGACTGGGCTTCTGTTTCCGGCATCGTCAACTCGAATTGGTCACAAAAATCTTCAATATCATACTCTGCGAGACATTCGAAACGGTTTACACCAATCTGTTTCGTATATTCAAGTGATTCATCATGCTCATCCCAAATTTCACCGACTAATTCTTCTAAAATATCTTCAAGCGTGATTAATCCGGCCGTTCCACCAAACTCGTCAAGTACGACAGCCATATGTGACTGTTTCACTTTCAGTTCAGGTAACAAATCCATCAAATGGGTTTGCGGAACGACGAAGGATACCGGTCGAATCCACTCACGGATGTCGACGGTTCCATTTTTGACGAACTCGCGTAAGAAATCACGTTCGGATAGAACACCGATGATATGGTCAATCGAGTCCTTATAAACCGGCAGACGGGAAAAACCGCCTTTTTGTACCTCACGTAAAATTTCTTCGAAGCTGTCATCGATATCAATCGCTTGAATATCTGTTCGTGGTGTCAACGCTTCTTCGACAGTAATGTTCTTAAAATCGACGGCACGGTGGACAAGCTCAGCCCCTGCTTCATCCATGACGCCTTCTTCTTCGCTAATGTCGACGAGTGCACGAAGTTCTTGTTCCGTTACGAGCGGTCCTTTCGGATCAGCACCAATCAGGACGAGTGCAACGTGGCGCAACTTTAAGAATAAGAAGACTCCCGGTTTGAAGAGACTCAGGCACATGCGCAGTGGACGACTAATCCAGAGGACGTACTTTTCAGCATGTTCCCGTGCGTAAGATTTCGGAATCAATTCACCGAATAACAAAATCAGTAAGAACGTTCCGAAAATGATGCCGACGCGTGGTAACGGCTCCGGTGACATCGTCATCGCAAGCCATCCCCCAATCATCGCAACACCGAGGTTCGAAATCGTATTGCCAATCAAAATTGCGGTCAGCGTTTCTTCATAGCGTTGGAACAAGCGCAGTGCTTGTGAGGCACGACGGTCGCCTTCTTCTGATTGATGCAAAATCCGTAAGCGGTTTGCGCTAGATAAAGCAGTTTCAGAAGAAGAGAAGAACGCTGAGATGACCAATAACACGAGCAGCCAGATAAACGGAATCGCGGGAAGTGGGTCCACGATGATTTCACACTCCATTTCCTAAATGAATGATTTACGTGATCTTTAGAACGAAGACTCGATGAATTCGAATTCGAAGTCACGGATCCGAACGACGTCCCCATCAATCGCACCTAACTTACGGAGCTCATCATCGACGCCCATTTGACGTAATGTCCGAGCGAATCGTTTAATCGACTCTTCCCGCATGAAGTTCGTCATCGTGAAGAGTTTCTCGATCCGTGGTCCTTGGATGACGAAGCAATCATCTTCATCTTTCGAAATCGTAAAGCCAGCTTCTGGTGCTTCGTAACCATAGACAACACGTGGTGTCGCTGCTTTTTCTTCAAGCTCTTCAAGACCAAATTCTGGTGTCGCATCGACGAGATCGGCGATCCGGAACAAGAGGTCACGCAATCCTTGACGCGTCGCTGCAGAAATTGCAAAGACTTCGAGGTCCGGGAAAGCTTCTTTGAACGCTTCGAGGTTCGCTTCTGCATCCGGCATATCCATCTTGTTTGCGACGACGACTTGCGGACGATCCGTCAGACGTAAGTTATAGTCTGCCAGTTCTTTGTTGATGATGTTGTAATCCTCAACCGGGTCGCGCCCTTCCATTCCACTCATATCGATGACGTGGACGATGACTTTCGTCCGCTCGACGTGACGGAGGAATTGGTGACCGAGTCCGACACCTTCACTTGCTCCTTCGATGAGTCCCGGTAAGTCGGCCATGATGAAGCTACGGCTGTCTTCCGTTTCAACGACACCGATGTTCGGTGTGATTGTCGTGAAGTGATATGCTCCAATTTTCGGACGTGCTGCTGAGACGATTGATAACATCGTTGATTTCCCGACACTCGGGAATCCGACAAGTCCAACATCAGCGAGCATCTTGAGTTCAAGTTTCAAGTACTTCTCTTCGCCCGGCTCCCCGTTTTCCGCATGTTCCGGAGCTGGGTTCGCAGGTGTCGCGAAACGCGAGTTTCCGCGTCCACCACGTCCACCTTTAGCGACGACAGCTTGTTGCCCGTGATGAACGAGATCGGCAATGACTGCATCCGTATCATCATCGTAGACGACCGTGCCTGGTGGTACTTTAACGACGAGGTGCTCCGACTTACGTCCGTGCATCCCCTTCGACATTCCATTTTCACCTTGAACGGCTTTAAAATGGCGTTTGTAACGGAAGTCCATTAACGTACGAAGTCCTTCATCCACTTCAAGAACGACGTGAGCACCGTGCCCACCATCTCCTCCGGCTGGACCACCGTCTGGAACATATTTTTCACGACGGAACGCAACTTGCCCGCGTCCACCATCTCCTGCTTTTACATAAATATTTACCTGATCGACGAACATGTCAGATCCCTCCTATTACTTCTCTTCCCCTACAGGAAGACTTTCAATTTCGATCACACACTCATTGGCTGTCTGTGACTCGATTTCCATCGGCGTCACTAGATTCTTAAGGCGCGACATATCTAGTAGATCCCGATAGACCTCGATGGTCACGCCCTCATGGAAGGTCACGGATACTTCTCCATCTCCCACTTCAATCATATCAATCGCAGCCTCGATGATTTTCGCTAGCCGTACGTCATCAATCTGCTTCGGTTTCTCGATCACATCATATTCGACAGTCAAGCCTGTCCAATCCGCTCGTTGAAGTGTGAGCGCTGTTTTCGGTAGTTCAATCAACGTCAGGCGTCCTTCTCGTGACGCTTGCTCGCGATAGACTGAACAAATCGATTCAACCGCCGCCTCGTCACCCATCGCGCTATACGAACGAACGAGTTGTAATCGATTCAACCATTCGTGACGAAGTGTCTTTAAAAGATCAAGTACCTGCTCATCCTTCATCGGTCGTTCCCTCCTAAAAAAACAGACCCTAACCCCCGAAAGTGGCTAGAGTCTGCTTCATCGATCACTTATGCTGGGTAAACGCTGACTTGTTTTTTGTCGCGTCCAAGACGTTCGAAACGAACGACACCAGTTGCAGTTGCGAAAAGTGTATCATCGCCACCACGTCCGACGTTCATACCTGGGTGAATCTTCGTACCGCGTTGGCGGTAGAGGATTGAACCAGCAGAAACAGTTTGACCGTCTGCACGTTTCGCCCCAAGGCGTTTCGATTGCGAGTCACGACCGTTCTTTGTCGAACCTACCCCTTTTTTCGATGCGAAGAACTGAAGATTAAGTTTCAACATGTGGAATCCACCTCCTATATTTGTTCAAGTTGGATATACTCACCGTAACTTTCAGCGATGGTTCCGAGTTGGACCAATGTCGCTTCCAGTAACAATTGGGTGCGTTCACTGACATCCGGTGCTAAGTCAGCGTACGGCTCTACATAAAAGTAGCCACCTTCTTGTTGTTCTGCCATTTCAAGGAGCAGGACCTGCCCGAGTAGTGACTCGATTGCATTGTATGCTCCGAAAATCACGCTTGAAGTGCCGGCACAGACTAAATCTAGACCAGGCTCAGCAAACTCGGCATGTCCTGTCACTTCGATGGAGCGGATCAAATCCGCTTCATCTCGTCGAATCTTAACACGTATCATGGCTTACGCTTCGATTTTCTCGATGCGGACCTTCGTGTAAGGTTGACGGTGACCTTGCTTACGACGGTAGTTCTTTTTAGCTTTCATTTTGAAGACTGTGATCTTTTTCGCGCGAGCGTGTTTGATGACCGTTGCTACGACCTTCGCACCTTCTACGAGTGGAGCGCCGACTTTAACATCGTCACCACCAAGGATCAAGACTTCGCCGAATTCTACTGTGCTGTCGACGTCTGCGTTTAATTTCTCAACGTAGATCTCTTGGCCAGCTTCGACTTTAACTTGTTTACCACCAGTTTTAATAATTGCGTACATTACGTGCACCTCCTCTTAGGAACTCAGACTCGCCATCACGGGCAGCGGATGCTTTAAAACCCGGTCTGTGCGGTTGTAGTCATTTGGTGCTTCCAAACGAACTAACGTTATTCAGAATACCAAATGAAGTTGACTATTGTCAATAACGTTCTTATTGTTTTTGCTGACGACCGATAAATTCTTCACATTCCTGCTTCGTTCCCGTAAATAAGATACCGGTTTCGCCTTCGACAATCAACAGCTCGACCGGTGCATCTTGTAGCAACAACGGACTTAATCCGCCAGTCGGCACGCGGACGACTGCTGCTTCCGCATAGGTCGCAATTTCAATCAACTTCGGTTCGAGTTGCCGGTGAATCGCAATCCGCGACGGCTTCCCTTGTACGATGGAACGCTCGAGTAACGATTTTCCATGCCGTTGCCGCGTCAATTCGCAAAGGCCCATCTTCGTAAAGCCGTAGACTTCGATTTGCTTCGTTTCTTGGGCGGCGCGTTCCTTTAGCAATTGCGTCACACGCGTCTGCCCTTTACTTGAGCCCCGCAGGAAATCGACGGCAATCATGCCACTGATGTTGCGCAGGCGTAATTGGCGCATGATTTCACCGGCTGCCGCTTCATTGATTTGGTCAAACGTCCGCTTTTGCTCTTTGACGGAAATCATCTTTCCACTATTGACGTCAATCACTGTCATCGTCTCGACTTCTTCAATCAATAAATAGGCGCCGCCATCGAGCCAAACGACTTTTTCGAGCGCTTTCTCGATGACGCGGTCGACATGCTCCATCTCCGGGAGCCGTCCTTTTGATACAGGACGATCGACGCGTAATCCGAGTTGCTCCAATCGTTCTTTTTCCATTCGATTCGATACACAGGCTTCTTCGACGAACGGGAGCCGTTTCGCTTCCTGGACAATCAATGATTCATCCTGTTCTAAGTTATCCTGCTTTAGCATTTGTTCATGACGGGCACGTAACTGGAACAGTTCTTTCTCAAGTACACCGGCTTCTGCTTGCGATGCTTCCGTCCGGTATAAGATGCCTTCCATTTCACTTGTCTGAATCAGCTCCGCTAATTGTTGCTGCGTGACGAGATCGAGTTTCCGGCTGAAGCGGACACGCCGACCATACGGGAAATAGACGAGATAGCGTCCGCCATAGGTGATGTTTTGCGTCACTTTATGCTGTTTCGGTGCCGTGCCTTCCTTGACGACCTGAACGAGAACGGTCTGACCGACTTGGACAGCCTGACCGATTGTCGGGACATCTGGGTAACGGCGTAACGTTTCTAATGTTTCGTTGATCGGTAAGTAAAGCGGTGTTCCATCGGTCGCAATCAAAAAAGCAGCCTCAAGCGTCGGATGCAGCCGATCGACTTTCGCGTAGAGCAGCGTACCGACACGAATGTCATCTCGCATCCGTTCATGGTACTCGACGACCCGTCCGCCTTCAACTAACGCAACACGCTCAAGCGACGGGGTTTGTTCACTAATCCATTTCATACGAATTCCTCCAAAAAAAATAGACCAGAAGCAACATAGCTCTTCTCGTCTATTTTCCCTAACTTATTTCATACCAAGCATTTTTTTCAATTTCACGAAGAACCCTTTTTGCGGTTGTTCGTTTAAGTCGAGTAATGGAACTGACTCTCCTAGAATCCGCCGCGTGATGTTCCGGTAACCGAGTCCGGCCCGATTATCCGGGTTCATCGTCACCGGGACGCCACGGTGCGAGGCCGCGATGACTTCTTCGTCGTCGACGATCAAGCCGAGCAGGTCGATCGACAAGATACGCATGATTTCATCGATGTCGAGCATGTCCCCTGATGCCATCATATGTGAACGGACACGGTTGATGACGAGACGCGGGACGATTTCACGCTCCGACCGTTCGAGCATGCCGATGATTCGGTCTGCATCCTGAACCGCGGCTTTTTCCGGTGTCGTGACGATGACGGCTTCATCCGCCCCGGCAATCGCGTTCATGAATCCTTGCTCGATTCCAGCAGGGCAATCGATTAAAACAAACTCATATTCAAGTTTCAACGTGTCAATGATCGCTTTCACCTGTTCCGGCGTGACGGACGATTTGTCCTTAGACTGGGCAGCAGGCAACAGATACATCTCTTCAAAACGTTTATCACGCACGAGTGCTTGGTGCAACTTACATTGCCCCGTCACGACGTCGACGATGTTATAGATACTCCGATTATCGAGACCAAGTACGATATCGAGATTACGTAATCCAATATCCGTATCGACGAGACAAACAGAATGGCCCATCAATGCGAGCGCAGTTCCGATGTTCGCAGTCGTCGTCGTTTTCCCGACGCCACCTTTACCAGACGTGACGACAATCGCCCGCCCGACGTTCGTTTTGGCATCTCTATGTACCTGTTCTTTCACTTGTTCCATGTCTGTCACCCTCTTTCACTATCGATCGCAAACTGATCCATCCGCGCAAGCGGAACGGTTTGGAGTCGAGAAAATTCAATTCCCGCTTCCCCTATAAACGCACAACCCATTTCTAAGGCCGGTACCGGTGCATCATCCGGTTCATCATGGACAAGGTCGGAAATCGAAATCCACTTCGGTTGTAGCATACTTGCAGCGACGACTGCTTCATCATTACCACCTTTACCGGCGTGAACCGTTCCTCTTAATGCTCCGAGACAATAGATACTTCCAGTCGCATGTACGACAGCACCAGGGTTGATGTCACCGATGACGACGATGGACCCTTCAATATCAAGGACATGACCGCTCCTAGCAGTTCCACCAAAATAGTGGAAGGTCCGTTCCCCGTATAATGCTTTTGCTTCATCTTTCGTCAGGCACTCACTGTCATACCCGTTAAATGAAAAGGAATCATGTCGTCCGACAATCGATTCGACCGCTGTCACGACACCTTCGTCGACGTAACGTCGCCCAAAGAAGAACGTAATCGGTACGGCGCGTCCGTTCTCGACGGATTTATCGGCAAGCGTCAATTCTAAGTCGTCAAGAAATTCATCCACACTGCACCGTTCGTTTACATAAACGGCAAGGCCACCACGATGACCTTTCATCGTTACATAACGCTTACGTTCAATCATGACTCATCCTCTTTTCTCGTCAAGTGTGGATTGCACGAGTCGGGTCATCGGATAATACAGAATGATAATCCCGATCAGCTGTGCAATGAGACTCTTCGGAATGATTTGTGTCGCCAGTTCTTTAAACGGAACATCGACACCTAAGACCGAAGCCGTAAAGAAATAAATATCAAATTCGAATAATAAGGCACTGAACGTAAAGGTGACGATAATCGTCAATACGTTCTCCTTTACATATTTTAGCACGAAGCTACTAAAAAGCGGAATGGCAGATAACGCAAATAAGTAAATACCGATGATATCGGAATAGACGAAGTCATATAACAGACCGAATACTAAGCCGAAACCAAGTGCCTGTTCGATTTTGCCGTAGCGTCCGAGAAACATCAAGGCAATCAAAGTCAGGTGGACCGCATACGGTGACCCGTCACCGAGCGGACCTGCAAAAATCGTTCCTTCCAAGATAAAAAGAAGGAACACGGCGAAAAACAACTTGACGTTATTCACTAGTGTCCCCTCCCTTATCGGTCTCAGCGAAAGGTTCCTCCGCCTCTCGTTCAATCACGAAGACGTGACCAAACTGTTCGAAGTCTGCTGCCGGTTTGACGTATGCGATTTTCGAAGCACCGTATTTATCCGACTTCACTTCCTCGATTTTGCCGATGACAACACCGCTTGGATACTTTCCTCCGAGACCGGATGTCGCGACAATCTGCCCTTTTTTTAACTTCGCGTCATTCGGAATTTTCGTGAATTTCAACAAGTTTGTTTCCTCATCGAACCCTTCAATCGTTCCGAAGACCCCTTTTCCTTTTGTATCGTCCGCAACAGCTGAGACATTGTTCGTACGACTCGTGTCAGATAACAACTGAACGAGCGAAGTGTAGGCACTCGTCTGAATGACGCGTCCAATCAATCCATCTGCCGTCACGACGGCCATATTGGACTTGACCCCTTTTTGTTCGCCGATGTTCACGGTCACGAAACGTTGCCACTCGGACGGTGTGCGACCAATCATTTCAGCTGGAAGTAACGTATAGTCGCGAATCGAGCCACCCAGGTCGAGCATATCTTTTAACTCTTTATTCTCACGTTCTAAATCACGAACTTTGACGGAATTTTCCGCATAGTCATTTAAACGTGATTTTAAATACTCATTTTCCTTATACACGTCACGCACTTCTGTAATCGAAGTGACCGTATCATCAATCCAGCCAATCGGTGTCGCGAAAAGACGTTGACCGACCCCGACGGTATCACGGACAAAACTTTGATACCAGTGGGATTGGTTACGCCCTTGCAACGAAATACCGATCAATATCACCAAAAGGAGAAAACTAAGGAGTGTGATGAGCAGTTTTCGATTATTTAAAAATCGCTTCATCGCTCATCCCGTCCTTATCTTTTTTGTGAGATGCCTGATTTCGAACGAAGGACATTCATCATCTCAAGTGATTTTCCTGTACCGATTGCGACACAATCGAGTGCGTTTTCAGCAACAAGCGTCAAGATGCGTGTTTCGTCTTCGATGACAGAATCAAGGTTTTTAAGGAGCGCACCGCCGCCTGTCAAGACGATTCCGCGGTCCATGACATCAGCCGAAAGTTCCGGCGGTGTCTGTTCAAGCGTGTGCTTGACACCTGCTAAAATCGCATCGACCGTATCGGATAACGCGTCGCAAATTTCTGCACTCGTTACTTCGATTTGTTTCGGAAGACCTGTGACGAGGTCGCGACCACGAATTTCCATCGTTTCGTTTTCTGACTCTTCGTCGATTCGTGCATAACCGATCGTCATCTTGAGTGTCTCGGCTGTCCGTTCACCAATCATCAAGTTATATTTCGATTTGATGTAACGAATGATTGACTCATCCATTTCATCTCCACCGACACGAATTGATTGACTTGTTACGATGCCGCCAAGCGAGATGACTGCGACTTCCGTCGTTCCGCCACCGATATCGACGACCATCGATCCTGTTGGTTCAGATACCGGGAGTCCAGCTCCGATTGCCGCTGCGAATGGTTCTTCAATCGTATAGGCTTCACGCGCCCCGGCAAGTTTTGCTGCATCTTCAACGGCACGTTTTTCGACTGATGTGATGCCGCTTGGCACACAAATCATGACGTTCGTCTTCGAAGAGAACAATCCTTTTTTCTTCGACGCTTGATCCATGAAGTACTTGATCATCGTCGCAGTTGTTTCATAATCAGCGATTACGCCATCTTTCATCGGCCGTCGTGCCGTCACGTTGCCCGGTGTCCGTCCAATCATGTTTTTCGCTGCGTTCCCGACTGCTTCAATCTTACCTGTATCGGTACGGAAAGCGACAACAGAAGGTTCGCGTACAACGATTCCTTGCCCCTTTACATAAACGAGCGTGTTTGCCGTACCTAAGTCAATGCCGATTTCACGGCTAAATGATCCAAACATTATTCAAAAAACCCCTCTCTGAAAATACAACTCCACTAATTATAACGGAAAAGCACTCTTAGAAAAGCGCTAAAACGTTACAGCTTGTTTACAGTTCACCTATTTTTCAAAACATAAAAACGCCTGAGGTCAGGAAGTCCACTTCCCCCTCAGACGTTATTCTTACATAAATCCGCGTTGTTTCATACTAATAAATTGTCCGTGACCGATGACGAGGTGATCGATACAACTGATTCCAATCAATCTGCCCGCCTCGACCATCCGTTCCGACACCTCGATATCTTCCCGGCTTGGCGTCGGATCGCCAGACGGATGATTATGGACAGCGATGAAGCTGGCCGCCGAACAGCGGATGGCTTCCCGAAATATGTCGCGCGGGTGAACAATCGACGTATTGAGACCGCCGATAAAGAGCGTCTTTTTAGAAATGACTTCGTTTTTCGTGTTCAAATACAGACAGATGAAATGTTCCTGTTGATACAGGCGCATCTCTTCTAACAACAGCTCCGCTGCATCCTCCGGTGAACGAACGACCGGTCGGACCCACTTCGGTTCTGTGACGAGCCGGCGGCCGAGCTCGAGTCCCGCCATGATTTGGAGCGCCTTCGCCTTGCCGACGCCGGGTGACTTCTCCAGTCCTCCGACTCCCGCTGCCTCAAGCTCAATCAACGAGGGATGACGATCAAGTAATTCTTCCGCGATTTCAAGCGGCGATTGATTTCTCGTTCCACTTCGGACGAGACATGCTAGCAATTCGACTGTCGTCGCACGGGTCAGCCCTTTTAGTTGAATCATATCCTTCGGCAATTCAATCACTGCATCCGACCTCTCTTTAATAGGCGTTACGCAAATTCCGGCTTGATTCCGAATGCTTCGAGTCGTTTCGCAATCGGATGAATCGGTAATCCGACGACATTATAATAATCGCCTGAAATCGCTTCGACGAATAATCCTCCGACCGCCTGGATGCCGTATCCACCGGCTTTATCATACGGCTCATCCGTCTCCGTGTAGCGCATAATCCAGTCCTGCGACAATTTGGCAAAACGGACTTCTGTCGTCACGGTAAATGTTTCGACATGATCATTCATCACAATCGTCACGCCCGTCAAGACATGGTGGGTCCGACCAGATAATTGAAGCAACATCTGCTTTGCGGCTAAGCGATTGAGCGGTTTTTCCAAAATCAAACCGTCAATCGACACGACGGTATCTGCCGCCAGAATGATTTCATCCGCCTTAGCTACAGCACGTGCTTTTTTGTCGGATAAGTAGGCGACGTATTCGGCAGGCGCCATCGGATAGGGCGCTTCTTCGACGACGTCAGCAGGACGAACCTCATGCTGTATCCCGATTTGGTCCAAAAGCTGTGTCCGGCGCGGAGACGCCGAAGCAAGAATCAAGGGTGGTTGCGTTACCATTAGTATCACGCTCTTTCTGATAGATTTCGAACTAGCTTAATTCACTCAACGGGTAGTATAACGAAAAACAAGTGCCTCTCCCGTGAAGGGAAGCACTTGTTTCCAAACTAATTTCCTGTGACATCAACAAAGGGATCTGATTTCGGGGTCGTCTCCTTGAGTGGTGTCTTCTTATCTGGAACGAGTTGTGTTAGATCAGGTCGGTAATACGTCTCGATTTCAATCGTAAACGCCATCATCTCATCGTCAAGAAGAATCGTCTCACTTCCGGCACCCGGTTCATCCGGCCCCGTCAATTGAATCTGACGCAAGATCGTAATCCGATCCGTCCGTTCGATTTGTTTAAGGAATGCCATCAGTTCGAGATAGGATGGTGCTTCGACGGATAACGATGCCGGAAGCGGTGTCGCGGCCGTCGTCGCGACGGGTGCTTCTGCTCCATCCGCATCGATGTCAGACTCTGTCGCCATCGCTCCGTCGACGACCGGTGTCGACTCGACAACCGGAGCAGGTGCAACATCCGTTTGGCTGAACGTAATCGACTGGACTTTGACTCCTGCGATTTGACTCGAGGCATTGATGGCGTCGATGACGTCATCATTCGCCGGGAGGACAGGCACTTTTTTCTGTAAGAAGCTTGATTCGGCGACATCGACTTTTTGCTCATTCGCTTTTGCGATTTCGAGGGCCATCTGTTCCCGGTCAAGCGTCGCTTCCGTTTCATTCAATTCTTCGTACGTCGTATAGGTCGTATAACCGAAATAGGCGACTCCTCCAATTACGAGCAGGAGCGTCAATCCGAGGAGAAGGTAACTACTATAGCGCTTCAATTATCCTCCACCTCCTCAATCTCGGTCGAGACGACTTCGCCTGTTCCGTCTTCCGGTGTCACTTCACCGTCTGGCGTTGCCGACTCCGTCTCGCCATCTTCTTTTGGTACATCCGGATTCGCTTCATTCGTTTCACCTTTGACGACCTCCGCCGGTAAGACTGACAACGTGAATTGACCGATGTAACGCGGTTCTTCCGTTTTTTCATCAGCCGATGGTGTAATCGTCGTCGTCGGAATTTCTTCCCCTGTTGCCGGGTCGATCGTCGTCGACGTGACGACATCTGCCTCTTCGTTCATCGTCTTCGTTGTGATACCTGTCAATGAAACTCCTGTAAAGACGTCATCCGTCAAGAGTTGACGATAAAAACCATTCAACTCTTCCAGTGTTTCGAATTGTGCATTCATCGTCACGAGATGATCGGCACCATAGGCGAACTGTAAGATGTAGCCGCGTTCCGGTAAGTAGCGGGTAATCCGTTCAAGCGTCGGGACTGCCGGGCGCGGCGTCTCCTCTAATCCGTCGACGGTCTGCTTCAATTGGGCAATTTCTTGTTTTGCTGATTGTGCCGATTCCGCTTGAAGGGCACGAACGATTTGCACTTGATTGTTTGCCGTCTCGATTCGGTCCGCGAACTGGTCCGTTTGCCAGAACAAGTAGCCGCCAATCATTCCGCCAAATAACAACAGGACGAGCGACGCGACGAGCGGAAACTTCGGCATGACGTCGTTCTCTGGTAACAGATTGATTCGAGTTTTTTGTGGAATCGCGAGTCCGATCAGCGGTAAATACGCACGCGGAATCGGTTGTGGCGCGACTTCGAGCTGCTCCGAAAGCTGTTCGAGTCGGAGATCAAAATTCGCTTCGAACCGTTTGACGAGCTCCTCCTGGAACGGGAAGTCTCCCGCTAGAATGACACGGCTGATTTCCCGTTGGTCGCGTGCGAGCGAAAACCGATAGAAATCGAGCACACGTGAAAATTCGAGCAGCATTTCGTCAAGCGTCATCTCGACTTGTGCGTCATCTAAGCGATACCGGTAATGGAGACGATCCTCCATCACTTCAACTTCCCAGACGTTCGAACTGAACGTATCGACGGAACGGATTAAGCGCGGCACTTTGTCTTCGATGATGATCAGTTGATGATTCGTCGCATTGACGTTCCAAATCAAGACGCTGCTACTGTCTTCGACTTCATAGAGCGACTCGATTCCGAAAAACGTAGCGAGCGGTTGCGGTTCAGCTGCGACAAGCCGCAGGTGCTTTTGCTTAAACAATTGCATGTATTGTTGAATCGCTTCGTTCGGTGCCGCATACAGCATGATTTCCCGTTTGCCGTCTTCTTCGAGCAGAGTGTAATCGAAGTACGGTTCTTCAAACGGCAGGACGATACTGTGACCAAGCTCCATGAACAAGTACCCGCGGATTTGATTCGTCTCGACCGACTCCGGGATTTCAAGTTTTCGGGCAAGGACGAGTGAACCATCGAGGGCAAGAACAGCTTGCGAACCTCGCGGAACCTTTAATTTCGTCAACAGGCTGTCAAAAATCAAATCAAGTGACGCTTCCGGTTGCAACCATCCACCTTGGAGTGTCCCGGCAGGCAGGGACGCAACAGCGCGTCGTTTGATGACACCGTTCTTGACGACGGCGCCGAAGACGGCGACATCCGTGAAGTTGAAATAAATATATGTACCTCTACGCCTAGCTTGCGCCATATGTAGGTTCGTCCTTTCTCATAGGAACAGATCGAGGTATAACGTCACCCAATCGTCCGCGAAATAATAAGTGAGTAATGTCCCGATCGCAATCGACGGGACGAAGGGAATCGGTTGCTTGCGTTCGACGCGCTTCAATCCGAGCAATGTCAGCCCAATGACGGAACCGACAAGTGCCGAGACGAATAAGGCAATCACGACGTCGAGTGGTCCGAGAAAAATACCGAGTAAACCAAACAGTTTGACGTCCCCTGCGCCCATCCCTTGACGTGATGCGAGAAAAATTGCAAACAATAAACTAAAACCGACGATTCCGCCAATAATTGGATTATACCAGTTCTCGTATGGAGAAAGGTAGCGAACTATCAGACTAATCGGTAAAAAGAAGAGTAATATTTTATTCGGGACGAGCATGTAAGCAAGATCCGACATGACGAGGATGAATAACAGGCTCGTCAGGACAAGTGTCAACACGAATTGCATCGACCATCCGAATTGATAGAACGCATAGGCGTAAAGTACGCCACCAAGCAGTTCCAGCGCCGGATACTTCGCGGAGATCGGCAGTTGGCAGACACGGCATTTTCCGCGTAAAGCGAGATAGCCGATGACCGGTGTCAGTTCGAGCGCACCGAGGACGTGACCACAATTCGGGCAATGCGAGCGCGGTCGCACAATCGATTCCCCCACCGGAATCCGCAGTCCGACGACATTTGTAAACGACGTGATCAACATGCCAATAATGAAAAAATAGACTGTAAAAACGATTGTCATGTTAGGCTCCTTTCTTAAAAAACTTCAGAAAAAAACCCCCGAGGTGGGGGTGGAATTTAAATTATTTCTTTTCTTCTATACCAGTTCGTTTGAGTGCTGATGGAGCTGCTCCTGTGAAGTAAGTATAATCTTCAGACTCACTTTTTAAAGTAACTTTATAAGTATAAGTACCTTTGTCCTCAGTGACAGTGACGAATGAATCTTCATACGCCTTATCAGAATTTAAGGCATCCTTCATATCATCGATATATTTTTTCAAAGAATCTACTCTCGGCGTAGCTGTCGTACCTTTTGTGACGTCATTTGCTACGATTGCTTTTTTATTTTCATTAACACCAACTTTCACAGTTTCTCCAGGTTGAACTGGATTTGAAGATGTATACAACTTCGCTGCCGCTACTAATTGTTTCGCATCGGATACGACTGCATCCTTACGTGAGTTTTCAATCAATCCGCCAATCGCTACTACCGCGATTGCGGCAATAATTCCGAGGATAACGACGACGACGAGTAACTCGATCAACGTCAAGCCCCGCTCATCGCGCATTTGTTTTGCATCTAACCAAATTTCTTTTAACCGTTCTAACATTTTAGTATTCCTCCCTAGTGCTTTTTTCTGAGTTCGATGTATAGGTAATACTATCCATATGAATACTATTATAGTAGCACCATAATTTTAGTTAATTATGTCTTTTTTAGACAACAGGTAAATGATTTCGCAGTTGTTATTCGCCCTGGATATCCGAATAGATTTTGAACATCGGGACGACGACGGCGATGACGATGACACCAACGATTGCGGCGAGGACGACAATCAACAGCGGCTCGATGATTGACTTCAAGCGATCCGTCGTTGTTTCAACTTCCGTCTCATAAAAGTCTGCGACCTCTGTCAGCATGGAGTCCAGGCGCCCGGACTCCTCCCCGATGGCAATCATCTGTGTCACGAGAGGTGGGAAATATTTGTTTTTTTCTAATGGTTCGTGCATCGGAATCCCGCGCGACATCGCTTCATTCGCACCGGCGATTCCTTTACGGATGATTCGGTTCGTGACGATTCGCTCCGTAATGTCGAGCGAAGCAAGAATCGGGACCGATGCATTCAGTAATACAGCGAGTCCCCGCGTCATCAAAGCAATCTGTGACTTTTGAATCAATGGTCCGAAGACCGGCAACATTAACAGTAAGCTGTCGAAGATGACCCGTTGCCGCTCATTTTTTAAATTAAAATACAGCAGACCGAGCAATCCGAAGGCGACAAGCAACAAGACCCACCAGTAAGCGACAAAAAAGTCCGATACGGCAACAACAAGTTTCGTGATTAACGGAAGTTCACTTCCGAGTTGATCGAAAATCGACGCGAACGTCGGGACGACGTTCAACATCAGGAAGACGACGACACCAATCGCAACGATTGAAACGACGGCCGGATAAATCAATGCCGAAATGACTTTCCGTTTAATCTCGTACTGTTTTTGAAGCTGGGTGACGATGTTATCGAGGGCTTCTTCTAAATTCCCGCTCGCCTCACCCGCCATCGCCATGCTGACGAAGAATGTATCAAAGACGCGCGGATGTTTCTCAATCGCTTGCGAAAATTGAATCCCGCTCCGTAAATCATCTTCGACTTCGACGAGTGCCCGCTCGAGCGGCTTCGATTCGGTCTGTTTCCGTAATATTTCGGTCGCTTTAACGATTGAGACACCGGACCGGACGAGCGTCGCAAATTGACGTGCGTACATGACTAAGTGTTCGATTTTCGGTTTTGCCGTTAAGAATGTGATCTCGGTATTTAAGCCTTTTGATTCTTGTTTCTCAAGTGACGTGACGGCGATTTGTTCTGTCCGGAGACGTTCTGCCGCCTCCCGTTTCGTTAATGCTGTAATCTTACCTTTTTTCCGTTTACCGGCCATCGTCCGACCTTCATACATGAATACTGCCATCTGCTCACCCCGATATGTAAGGTGTCGCGGCTGATGCTGGGATCAGTCCCCGACTAACTAAGTCTTGTAAGGCCATTTGCATCGTCTGCATCCCATACTGTTTTCCGGTCTGCAAAACGGATTGAATCTGATATTCCTTACCTGTGCGAATCAAGTTTGAGACGGCTGGTGTCTCGACCATGATTTCAAGCGCCGCGACCCTGCCTGTACCATCGGACCGGGGCATCAAGCGTTGCGAGACGACACCCGCCAGGACATTTGCCAGTTGGGCGCGAATTTGATCCTGTTGCTCCGATGGAAAAACATCGATGATCCGACTGACTGTCGAGGCAGCGGTCGACGTATGGACGGTCGCGAAGACAAGATGTCCCGTCTCTGCAGCTGTGACTGCCGTCGAAATCGTCTCCAAGTCCCGCATCTCACCAAGCAAAATCACATCCGGATCCTGACGGAGTGCAGAACGTAAGCCACTCGCGAATCGCGGGGCATCAATGCCGATTTCACGTTGGTCAATCAAACTTTTATGATGACTATGTAAGTATTCAATCGGGTCCTCGAGCGTAATGATGCGTTTATACATCGTCTGATTGATTTCGTTGATCATCGCAGCGAGTGTCGTCGACTTCCCTGACCCGGTCGGTCCCGTGACGAGAATCAAGCCATGCGGTTTCGTTAAAAACCGTTTGAGGACAGGAGGTAACGCCAATTGTTCGAGTGTCGGCACTTCAGTCGGAATCGTTCGAAAAGCCATTGAGAGTGCACCACGTTGATAAAAACAATTGACGCGGTAACGGGCGACACCCGTCACACCAAAGGAAAAGTCGATGTCACGATCCTGTTTGAGCTGAAGGTACATTTCCTCGGTAATCAGCGACTGAACGAACCCGTCGATGATGACCGGTTTGAGTTTATCCGTCCCGTAAGCAATCAATGTTCCATTGACGCGAAAGACGGGGGGAGATCCTGCCGTCAAATGGACGTCAGAAGCCCCTTTTTCTTTTGACGATCTGAGAATGTCTTCGATTTGTGCGCGTTCCATCGTACTCATTCTGATATCACCGTCCGTAAGATTTCTTCCGTCGTCGTAATTCCTTGGGCGACTTTCGTCAGTCCATCCGCTAACAGGAACCGTTGACCTTGCGACTTGACGTACATCGTAATTTCGCTTTCCGTCGATTGGTTCATAATCATCCGTCGCAATACTTCATCGATCATGACGACTTCCTGGATCGCGAGTCGCCCCCGGTACCCCGTCATGTTACAAGATGAACAGCCGCGTCCGCGCATGACGGTCGTCGCTTCGATCCCTTCTTGCGCAAACAACTCTTGTTCGCGTTTTGAGAGTGGTTGGACTTCCCCGCAATCACGACAGACGCGACGGACGAGACGTTGCGCAATCAATCCGGTAACCGACGCCGCGACAAGGAATGGTTCAACTCCCATGTCAATCAGACGGGTGATCGAACTGATGGCCGAGTTCGTGTGCAACGTCGACAGGACAAGGTGTCCCGTCAATGAGGCCCGAATCGAAATTTCCGCCGTTTCAATATCGCGGATCTCTCCGACCATGACGACGTTCGGATCTTGTCGCAAAATCGAGCGTAGCCCACTCGCGAACGTCAAGCCGATCTTACTGTTCACTTGAACTTGATTGATGCCGTCGACTTGGTACTCGACCGGATCTTCGACCGTAATGATGTTACGGCTCTCATCATTCAATTCGTTTAGAGCCGCATACAATGTCGAGGACTTACCAGACCCTGTCGGTCCAGTAATCAAGATGATGCCGTTCGGTCGTTTCAGCATCTCCCGGAACTGGGATTCATTGCGTTCACTAAATCCGATTTTCGAAATCGAGATATTCGAGTTCGAACTGTCGAGAATCCGGATGACGACTTTCTCACCATAGACCGTCGGAAGCGTCGAGACACGGAAATCGTAGGCGAGACCATTATAGATGTACTTGATCCGTCCGTCTTGCGGCAAGCGTGATTCCGTAATGTCAAGCTCACTCATAACCTTGATCCGGGTCGTCAAGATGTTCTGAATTTGTTTCGGGTAGTTGTTTTCCGTCCGCAACTCCCCGTCAATCCGAATCCGAATCGATAAGGAGGCTTCCTGCGGATCCATGTGGACGTCGGATGCCCGTTGCGAAATCCCATTCTCGAGAATTTGATTAACGAGACGAATGATTGGCGCATCTTCTCGTGTCACGACATCCCGCGTCGCATCAGACTCCATCATTTCATCGGATTCGAGTAACTCCCGGAGTGATGAATCGATATCGTAATACTTTAAAATCGTCCGTCGGATTTCATCGCGTGTCGCGATGCCGACTTCAATCATCAACCCCGTCTGAAGCCGCAGGTCATCAATCGCAATCAAATCGAGCGGATCCGCCATCGCAATGAATAAACGGTTGCCTTCCCGGTAGACCGGGACGAGCGTATGGCGCTGAGCAAGGTCTTTTGAAATCAGCTTCGTGACAGCCACGTCGACCGGATAGTTATACAGTTGAATGATCGGTATCTTCAATTGATGATGGAGTGCTTCGAGTAGTTGTTGCTCCGTCAAATGCCCTAATCGTAAGAGCGCATCCCCTAATTTTTCAGTCGCCCGTTTGACCGTCAAGGCTTCTTCAATCTGACTTTCCGTGACGAGACTTTCTTCAAGCAGCATCTCGCCGAGACGTTTCCGTTTCATTGCCATTTAGTTCGTCACCCTTCCGCGTGCCATGTTTCTTCTTCATCAAGTACTGTCGGTCGCTGTTGTTGTTTTTCGTCAATCGTACTCGTAATCGCTGTAACGATTAAGAGTGTGACGATGTATCCCGCAATGACGAACGGATTCGCCATCCAATCGAATTTGACGAGCATGTAAAGTGCTAAGACTAGTACAAGTGCCATCACCGAGAGAATGACTTTCGCACGTGCCGTCGCGATGAATGGGATTTGAACCGCAAACATCAAGCCACAAATAATCGTCGCCAGACCAATAATGATTCCGAGCTCAATTGCTAAATCTGTCCAGTTCATAGAATCCCTCATTTTCTATTGATTTTTAACCGACTGCTGGTTCCGCTGTATCACTTTCGGTGGGAGAAGCTGGATCGCCTTCTGTCGGAGCATCTGGTGTATTCGGTGACGTCGGTGTATCGGGAGTTGCCGGTTCGTCTGGACTTGTCACATCTGACTCAGGGTCCGTTTGATCCGTCGTATCGGACTCAGCATCGGTTTGATCCGTCGTCCCGTCCTGTGGATCTTCAGCAGGTGGTGTGACGACCGGTGCTTGCTCCGCTTGACTGCTCTTCGTGACGATTGCCGGTGTCGCGGCATAAAAATCAAGTGCGACCAGGATTTTCTCTTCGCCTTTGTTCGACTTGATGATACGGTACAGTTCAATCGATGTCCCTTCCGATCCGGACTGTGTATCACTTGTCGTTCCAGCAGATAGTGTCGCTGAATAGCGGGTGATCGTCCGGTACGGAATTGATTTTTCACCTTCAAGCACTGCTGTGACCGTTTCTTTGAACGGCATTCCCCGTAGTTCAAGCGTCACGTCACTACCGTTTTTCGTTGCGACAAGCTGGTAGTTCACTGCTTGTGTGTTCCGTACGGCAAAATCTGTTTTTTCATCAATTCGGACATCGTAGCCGAGTGTGATTCCATCCGGCAATTGATCGTGTGGCATCCGCTCGACGATTTCAAACGGTGTTTTTGCGAAGAGTTCATATAGTTTACTGCCGATATATGAAGCCGCCACACCGTCCATTCCGTATGTCTTCGTATTCATCAACTGTCCGGCTTTTAAATCGACTTGCGTCATCGCCTCAACCATCTGTTCTTCGGCGACTGAACGTGTTGTAAAGGACACCGAGGAAACGACTTCTTCCGTTGATGGAGATGTTGTCGAGACAGCCGGATCATAGTTGCCCTCTTCGAGTTGTTGTCCCATGTTCGTCAGCCATGCTTTAAATGCCGTCGTTTGTTCCGGCGTGTATACGACCGGTTGCGTCGAGAGGAATGCTTCAACGCCCGGTTCGTCAAGCGTGATGTCCAAGTCGCCTCCCTTTTTTAAAGCAGCTGCTTCGACGGCCTCATCCACTTTAAACGTCACGAGCGTCGTCGGAACAGGAACAAGTTCTTCTCCCGCCCCAATCGTCAATGGCGTTTTGTTCGACCAGGTCGTGATGGCTTTTTGAACTTTCGGTTTTGCTTCTTCCCGTGTCATACCACTAACCGGAACAGAGGCAATCCGCGCACTTTCAGAGAACTTTTCACTGACGCTTGCTTGTCCCGTAAACGAAATCAGCGCAAACGAAGGAACATAGATTAAGGCAATCAAGAGGACTAAAAGAAGCGTATGTACTGCAAAACGTTTAGGATTTATCATCATCTGTTTCCTTTCCTTATGAAATAACCATTTCAGGTGTCTAGTATTTCCATTATAATGAATATTATGATGAAACATAAGTCCTATCCTGACAATAACTTTCATCATGTGTGAATACATACCGTTTTTCATTTTTGAATAGATAATTCATATTGAGTCAGATACGAGGTGAATCCATGCAAAACAAGCAACAAGGCTTTTCATTAATCGAAGTATTAGTCAGTATCACGATTCTTTCAATCATTTCAGTTTCACTCATCAGCATTTTTTCCCAATCCTTATCCGCTTCTCGTGATAGCACGGAATTGACGTTTGCGAATTACCTGGCGAAAAATGCCGCTTCTTATATCGAACGGGAAGCCGTCGAAGCGGAGAACGGCCCCTTCGTATTCGATACACTTCTTGAACAGACGAAAGGCACCCCATATCAGAATGGTAGCTATACAATACCGACGCCGAACACGCCGTCATGTGGTGTATCGGCTATTTGTGACTCAATCTTCAATGATGCGGAAATAAATAATATGCCATTCGATGTAAAAATCAGTGTTACCCCGCATAAAATCGAGGGAATCGAAAACCCGAACCTCCTCGATTTATACGTCTATGTCTATCTCGACGGTCAAGCTGAACCGATTACATCATTGAAAGGATCGATTACGAATGCGACGCTCAACCAAAGTTTTCCCGCAACAAAATGACGGATTTTCCCTCGTCGAACTGCTCGTTGCCATCGTCATCGCTGCTATTTTCAGCGGAGTCATCCTGACCGTCTTCATCTCCGGTACAAAGAGTTTTCAGGCGACGGGAATCATCAGTGAGCTCAGAAGCGAAGCCGATAGTTCGGTCGGACTCATTTTAAATGAAATCACCGGCTTCGATGCCATTCGCATCACAACAGCGAATGAGCTGTCTTTCTATAAAAAGACATTGCCTAGCCTTAACCTAGATTCCGGTCTACTCGAGCGAACGGACGGCTTCATTCCGTTCAACGCCAATGTCGAACAACAAAATGAAGTCACATCAACTCCAATCACCTATACATTCGCAACACAACGACTTGACGAAAACATACTCATCTACGAAGGTGCACTCGAAAACATCAATGATCAAACAGAAATCAAAAAGACCTTTACGATTTCAAGTCCCGAGTACGTCGACATCACGACCGGTGACTACCCGGGCAGATACGTCGTCCATGGCATTTTGACGATGACGCTCCGAATTCAGTCGACGGATAATGAAGAAACACAGACCTTGAATAGTACGATTGGATTTTAGTTCAGAAAGGACGACCCATGAAAAAATCTGAAGAAGGTTATACGCTATTGTTCGTACTCGTGACATTGACCGTCCTATCGGTCTTAGCAATCGCGACGATTGGTGTCAGCCTACAATCGACACGATTGACGGAAATTCGCGGAACGAATATCGAAGTCGATACAGCGACGCGAAACGAGCTTGATCAAGCGATCGCAGCACTCCAACAACTCGTCGCAAAAACCAGTCAAGAGAATCCAACCAGTTCCTCAAAAGAGCTATTTGCAGATATCCCGAATAAAATCATACTCCCCTTGAAGACGTCGGCTCCTCTTGTTGAAGTTCAGTTAAATGAAGCCGCCTCGAACGTCCGTGTTAAAGCGTTCGATTTGACCGCTCACGTCGAAGAGACGAAAGGTGATCAACCGACGGTCAAAAAGACCTATACTCAACGGGTCTATTTATCAGCGATTCCTAGTTTTCTATACTATACGCTCGGGTCCGACAATCAAGTCATCTTAAATGGAGCACCACGAATCGAAGGGAACGTCTTCTCGCGGGAAGCACTCAAAGTTTCTGCGACGCCAAACTTCATCTATAACGGTCAGATAGGCCACTATACAGATAAGCTGGCCCATCCATACATTGATGGACAAGTTCGTGTTTTCCAGCCGCAAACTCAACCGCTTCTAACATGTACAGACTTTTTACCATGTGATGCGACCGTCTTTGATCCGACCACCAAAACGGATCTTGTTTCAACGAAAGATACGCTCGTTCCGTTCGATTTTGAATTTGCCCTGAATGATTTCTTAACGATTCCAAGTAACACACCACTCGCCTCCGTTCCGACCTACTTAAAGAGTCAATCAATTGAAAAATCGGTGCTGACAGGACCATTCTTGAATGAATTGAGTACGAAGAAACAAATCATCATCCCAGCTCCGACTGAGCAAAATACAGTGACGATTACCGATGATATCGTTAAAGAATCGCTCGAACCGTTAATCATCGACGGCAACTTGACGATTTCTTCACTCAATCCGATTACGCAACCGCTTGAGATTAAACGTCCAATCGTCGTCCTCGGTGATTTATTGATTCGGGGTAACGTCAGTTTTGCGACAACCATCTTCTCGACCGGTTCAAGCCGGTTAGATGATGCCAACATTCAAGGCATCACGAGTTCAACGAATCAAAACACTCTGATTTTACTCAGCAAAGGAACGTTAACGATCAATCGTGTCAATAAGTTTTCCGCACCTAAAACAACCGCACCGGACATGAATGCCTTTCTTTACAGTGATTCGCCTACCTTGAATCGCATTTATTCAGTCGGGTCGACGATGAACTTACAAGGCGGTATCTTCACAAAAGGACAGCTTGAGGTTAATGCGTATCGCGGGACGCTGGACTTACCGGAAGCGAACTACCCGGCAGACGTCACCGCGTTGACCACTTTGATGAACACGAAAAAATCTGCTGACGCGGTACAATCTCGTCTCCGCCTGAAATATGATGCGAGTGTCCTGAAAAATCCGACGTCGATGCTTCCACTCAGTCGGGCTGTCAAAATGTATGTCGAGACTCCGAAACGAACAACTCCTTGACGCTAAAAACCCCTCGACATTGATGGATGTCGAGGGGTTTTTTCATTGAAATGTTGTCGCACCATACGCTCGTGCCAACTTTTTGACTTTGGTCTTCTTGACTTCTGCACCTTGTTTTACCAACAACTGATAAATATCCTGTCGGTCTTGTTTGACTGCTTCATAAATCGGCTGATGCTTTCCGACGTTCGGATTTGCTCCTGCTGCCAGTAACTGCTTAATCACAGTCTCATTTTGATCGACCGTCGCATAGTAGAGAGGCGAATTTCCGGCTTTATCGAGCGCATTGATATTTTTTCGTGTAGCTTCTTTAATCAGTAAAGCATAAGCATCCGCAGGTTGGTTCACGCTCGTCGCAACATGCAAGACTGTCTGTTGTTGCTCATTCGTTTGCTCGACGGAAGCCCCCGTAGCAAGCCATTTCTTGACTACAGAAGCTGGTCCGAACCGGGCGACATAAAACCAGTTAACTTGATTTTTAACACTCGTGTCGTCCAACAAAACGAGTGCTTTGTCATAGTCGAGTGCTTCTTGGAACTGCTGAATGTACTGATTCCGGTCTTTTGTCGATAAAGAAACGTGTTCGACTGCTGACGCAAATGCGTTAACATCTGACGTATCGATACTCTTTTCAAACGCTTGCTGGTTTCGCTGTTCGATCAACAAGTAGGTCGCTGCTCCAATTCCGATTAGAAACAGGAGAACGACGCTAATGATTTGCTTTTTCTTCACGTCATTTCCCCCGTCACTTAATAGACATCCGTATCTGGTGAAGTGCTCGAACCTTCAGAAGAAATCGTCACTTTAAAGGTCGCCGTCAACGGTTGTTTCTCCGTCGCACCGGTTTTGATGACTTCAAGGACCGATTGATCTGCTTTTAATGCCGTCACTTTGACACGTGCGACACCTGGGCGAATCGGTTTTAAGGCTTGTGCCGATGAATCAATCTTCACATACTCTTTTCCCTGAAGCACTTCCAACCGATAAAAACGCTCTGTCGCCGTCACGGGTAACCAGTTCAAGACAGGCTGCTTTTGAACATCCTGCATGGAAAGTGTTAAATCGTTCGCCGTCAAATCAGTTGGATTTTCACGTACCATGATTTTCGTGATGGCTTGTGTCGCTGTAAAATCTCGAAGTTTCAATAAGCCGTCGACTGGACCAGCCGGTGTCCCCGTTATTCCCTTGACTGTGTAACCAGCCGCCGTTTGAATGAGTTCGATCGCCGGACTAGACGTCGAAACGGTGAACGGTAATCGAATACTCGGTGTAAAGGTCGCTGTGACATCTTGCGTCGTGTTGACCCATAACTCTAGGTTATTCGGTGTTACGGCTAGTTCCGGTAATTTAACTTCAATCGTATAGATTTGCGACTGTGCTAAATAGGTCGTGCTGCCGCTCGATGCCGGAACAACGGCTTGAACGGTCATTGTGCCTGGTTTTTTTCCTGTTAGCGATAACTCATCTGTTGTCAGACCGGTAGCCTCGACTAAATCGTTGTTCGTGACAAGCCATTTAATCGGTGCATCCGTCCCGGACAACATGGCTGCTTCGCCCGTCATCGCTTTCGTCTGTCCGACGTATAACTCGCTTGGTACACCACGGACGATCAATCCACCAAAGACATCGTTAATCGTCAACTTCGAAGTCGCGACTAACTCACGTCCATTCGCGACGGGGACAATCAATTTAATTTCCGTCGTTCCGATTTTCTTCGGTTCGATGATGCCTTGATCGTTAATCTTCGCAATGCTCGTATCTTCAATCGACCATCTCAATGTGCCGTACTGGCTACCTGCCGGATTGATTTCTGGCAATACCTTATAAGACGGCGTGTTGATATCCATCCGGACAGCTGGAATTTTAGCTTCCGTCGCAAAGCGGGTCGATAAGGCATATCCTAGTCTCGGGAACGACTGAACATCGTTCGCAAGTGAAGTCGATTTATCGACGCCATTTTTTTTATCACGGTAGATGGTCTTCGTTGAAACAATTGTATTCTCTTTTTCATCGAAGACATGAACACCTGCCGCATCCTTCGCTCGTACTTTTACGGTAAAAGTCAGTTCCGACGGCTTTGCAATCCATAATCCTTTGTGGAGCCCTTCAATCGCTTCATCATATTCGATGTCCGGTACATTCCCCGTCAATGTTTGATTGACGATTTTCGCACCGTTAAGACCTGTTGCTGAGACGACTTCGACATTACTCGGGAAGTTTTCTGTAAACAAAATATCTTCCATCGTTACTGAAAATTGTCCCATGATGTAGCCGTTGTTACCGATTGCATCTTTTTGAAGCATCGGGCTTGTTTTGACCGTATACGTAATCGTTGCTGTTTCCCCTTGCGGAATCGTTGCCGGATCGATTGACCGTGATAACGTGAACGGAGATGAAGCGGATGGCTGAACGATTTGGACGGTACGTGTCTCAATCGTTTTCGCCCCCCGTTGATCCTCTGCTTCGATCCGGATTGTCGCGGTTGTTTTCCCTGTCAACTTAGCATCGAAGCTTTGGCTGACAAACGAATTGTTTTTTAGTTTATTATTTTCATACACTTTTTCATTGTCGATGTAGATTCGTGTCTTCAATTCCCGATCGCGTAAGTCATAGTCATTAACCTTATAAGATACCGTGATTGGTTCATTGTCTAAATAACTCGCTTGATTGGCTGGCAGGATATTTTTAATGAGCGGTTTATGATTCGCCCCGATAAAGGCGCGGTACATCGTGTTCGAGAACAGTTCTTTTTCCTGTTGTTGGTTGAACGTCGAGGTATGTCCTGCACCAGAATACGTCACATTGCCTTTTGTATACATGTAGTAATGGTTACGGGCATCGCCGATTGTGCGTCCGGCTGACTGATTCGAATCAGCCGTACTATTTTCCCGAATGTTGTACCACGGAATTAAATCGGGTTGTTCTAAATCAAGACCAAAGTATTGGTCATGGGTTGTTGCGATTGAGACTTCATCCGCTAACGTAAACGGATACGACGTCATGACACCGTCATTTTGTTTGACCGCCTTCCCTGACGTCCGCTGTGCTCCGTACCCCATGTTCGTGAAGTTCTTTTGTCCGGCAAGTCCGGCAAATTTCTTTTCCCAGAACAGTTCCGGATTCGCTGACTGACTTGGACGGAAAATCGTATCGTGGGACAACATCAGTCCTTGCCCGGTGTTCGTGAAATCAAGGATTGCATTCGAGGCCGCATCATTCAGCGACGCCGCTCCGTACGAATCTTGAAATCCAAAGATTAACATGTCGTACGTCGTATTTAAGTTTCGTGATGCGTACGTACTGTTAAATGTATCTGCCGTAATGACTTCGACGTTAAAATCATAGTACCCGGTTTCTTTCAATAACGTACCGGTGTTCATGAAGCCATTGATTGAACCCGTCGATCCACTGCGCGTCACCTGTAAGATTTTTGCTTCTGCGACTTGGTCCTTCATTAAGAAACTACCTGTTTTGTAGTCGGTCAGTCCGTCGCTACTCGACACACGGATCATCCAGTTCCGCGGTCCCGTGTAACTCGGGGCATCGAAATTATAGCTCAATGCCCCCGTTTTGGTAGCCGGCTTCTCATCAACCTTTTCCGACTCTTCAAATTGGTCATTGCTATCAAAGTCGATATACAGTTGCGCTAACTGATTCGTGTTCTCGAGCGTCGTCGTGTACATGAAGTCGATTGGAACGTTCGGAACAGCTGACTTCCCTTTATCGATTCCTGTTAATGACACACCGTTTTGTTTGACGGAAACACCTTCTAGCCGCGGACGGATGACCTTTTGAGTCTTTAACTTCGTCATGACTGTCTGAATATCCGTATATCGCATCAATGCATTTGATTTAAGATCTTTAAAGATGGCATTAAAATTGCTTGACGTATGTGTCAAGACATCTTGATGTAGAAAAACCGGCAGCCCTTTATTGACGAAGGCACTGACGATTTCATTTCCTTTTAACTTCGTGATGTCGTTCTCAATCTTACTCGTATTATGTGCTTTCTTCGTATCCGAGATTGTCATTGAATAACGGTCGGTTCCTGTGAAGACGGATGGATCAAAGACAACAGCATCAAACGCACCATCTAACGGAAAACGAGAAGCGTTCAATTCTTTGACCGTCATCATTTCAATCTCATAGCGGGTCGAATCGAGCCCGTTGAGCAATGAGGTGATTGTCGTATTTGGATCAATCCGGTTCGTCGTCGACCATGCATCCCGGATTTCAAGAATTTTCAACTTATCTGCCGCAGCAGCCTTCGTATGTGGTTCCTGTATATAACTAAAACTCGTAAAGATCAGTACACTGACTAAAAACAGACGTAACCACCGTTTCATCTTCCATCGTCTCCTCGTCGTAAGATCATAAAATATAGGACTATATTACCCCAACCTTAGTATACAAGGACTTTTAGCGTTTTCCCTTTTTTGTAAAACGTTGTCGCAGTATTTTTTCACGAACGACACTGATGAAGTAAAGAGATCCTGTTACGATGAGTGTTTGATTTGTTCCTTCGTATTCAGCGAGAAACGAATCGAGTTCTATGACATTTGCCCCATCCGCAGTCAGTTCTTCTAGCGACCGGGCTCGCGGAAAATCAAACGTCGTCTCCATAATCGTTGGTGTCACTTCCTGAAATTGTTTAATCATCGCAAGGCGATCTTTATCCCGCAGGATGGAGCAAAGGATGACGATTGGCATTGTTTCCTGTTTTAGACGGTCGACGAGCGCTTTAACACCTTCCGGATTATGAGCCCCGTCTAAGATGATGCGCGGCTCGCGCGAAATCGTCTCAAACCGTCCCGGATGTTTGGCGTTTCGGAGACCACGACGAATTGCCGTCTTCGACCAACCGAGTTTCTTTGCACAGATGACGGCGTTCGCTGCATTTTCGACTTGATGGTGCCCTTCGAGTCCAAGTCGTGTTTCGGGAATTCCTTCATACGTCGCCCATGTTCCGGTCGCATTCAGTCGGTACGAGACGATGGCTTCCTGACTCCACTTCAACGTCGCTGCCCGGTCGCCACAATAGGCCATCAACGGGACCGTCAATTCCTCTTGCAGTTTCCCGGCAATGACCGATGTTCCCCGTTTGATGATGCCGAACTTTTGAAGGGCAATCTCTTGGAGCGTATCTCCGAGAATCGCTTGATGATCGTGACCAATCGAGGTGATGATGGCAGCAATCGGTTGCTTCAGTACGTTCGTCGAGTCATAAAGCCCTCCGAGTCCGACCTCGTAAATGACGAAGTCTGGCCGAACTTGATTGAAATGATAGAAAGCAAGTGCCGTCAACGCTTCAAATTCCGTCACTGTACCAATCGTCGGCTCAAGCTCGGTCATCGCTTGCTTCACTGCATTTGCTGCCTTAACGAGATCCGCTTCAGCAATCGGCACTCCGTTCAGCATGATCCGTTCCTCGAACTGAATGATGTATGGGGATGTAAACGTCCCGATGTGTAACCCTTCCGCCATTCCCATCTCCCGTAAGAAGGCGACGGTCGACCCTTTCCCGTTCGTCCCCGCGACATGGATCGTCGGAACAGCATCCGGATCAATCTTTAGTTCTTCTAGTAACGCTTCCATCCGACTTAGTCCCGGTTTGATACCGAATGCCAGTAACCGTGACAACCACTCTAATACGTCTTCTCTCGTCTCCACTCTGTCCCCGCTCCTTTAAAAAAAGTGGCTCAAGGAAACTTGAGCCACTGTTGAAATTATTGAGATAGTTCGTTGATCCGCGCTTCGACTGCCGCACGTTTTTCGTTATAATCCTGTGCTTTTGCCTGTTCTTCTTCGATGACATGTGCCGGTGCTTTTCCGACGAAACCTGGGTTGTTGAGTTTTTTCTCGACCCGTTCGACTTCCTTCGTATACTTGACGAGTTCTTTGTTCAAGCGGGCGATTTCTTCTTCGATGTTGATTAAGTCAGCCAACGGAATGAACAATTCTGCGCCGGTCACGATGGCACTGAGTGCTTTTTCCGGTGCCGCCATGCTGCGTTCGACAAGTAATTCGGAAGCATTCGTAAACTTCTTCAAGTACGAGACGTTCGTCTCTAAGTCATGCTGTACTTGGTCGTCACTCGTCGAAATCATCAACTGGATTTGTTTTGACATCGGTGCGTTCACTTCGGCACGAATGTTCCGGACCGACCGGATAACATTTTGGACAGCTTCAAACGCAGGAACTGCTTGCGGGAAGTCGAGTGTCTCATTACGTGTCGGCCAAGCCGCACGCGTGATCGTTTCTCCTTGATGCGGCAAGTGTTGCCAAATCTCTTCCGTGATGAACGGCATGAACGGGTGCATCAGACGCATGATTTGGTCGAGCGTGTACGCAAGAATCGAACGCGTCGTCAATTTAGCGGCCTCATCTTCACCGTTCAGCGGTAACTTCGCCATCTCGATGTACCAGTTACAGAAATCTTCCCAGATGAAGTGGTAGAGGACTCGACCGGCTTCACCGAACTCATACTTATCGGATAATCGTGTCACATCAGCAATCGTCGTGTTCAGACGTGTCAAAATCCACTGATCGGCTAATGATTTTTCGCCCGTCAGATCGATTTCTTCATACGTCAGACCATCCATGTTCATCAGTGCGAAACGGCTTGCGTTCCACAATTTATTCGAGAAGTTCCATGTCGCTTCGATTTTTTCCCAATAGAAACGTAGGTCGTTTCCTGGCGTCGAACCTGTCGTTAAGAACCAACGGAGTGAATCGGCACCATATTTTTCGATGACGTCCATTGGATCGATTCCGTTCCCGAGTGATTTCGACATCTTCCGTCCGTCCGAGTCACGAATCAGACCGTGAATCAACACATCGTTGAATGGACGTTCGCCTGTGAATTCATACGATTGGAAAATCATCCGCGATACCCAGAAGGCGATGATGTCGTACCCCGTAACGAGTGTCGACGTCGGGAAGTATTTTTGGTAGTCCGCAGCATCCGTATTCGGCCAACCCATCGTCGAGAACGGCCAGAGCGCTGACGAGAACCACGTATCGAGGACATCGTTGTCCTGCTCCCAGTTTTCGATGTCGGCAGGTGCTTCTTTCCCAACGAACACTTCACCTGTTTCTTTATGATACCAGGCTGGAATACGGTGTCCCCACCAGAGTTGACGGCTGACACACCAGTCACGGATATTCTCCATCCAGCGGACGTAGGTGTTTTCGAACCGTTGTGGGACGAAGTTGATTTTATCCTCGCCCTGTTGTTCAGCAAGTGCTTTTTCAGCGAGTGGCTCCATCTTGACGAACCATTGCAGCGACAAGTACGGTTCAACGACTGCATCCGACCGTTCCGAGTGACCAACCGAGTGCAGGTGCGGCTCGACTTTAATCAAGACGCCCGAGGCTTTCAAATCTTCGACAATTTGTTTGCGGCACTCGAAGCGATCCATACCCTCGTATTTACCGGCGTTTTCGTTCATCGTTCCGTCTTCGTTCATGACGAGGACACGTGGTAAGTCATGACGGTTCCCCACTTCAAAGTCATTCGGGTCATGGGCAGGCGTGATTTTAACGACACCTGTTCCGAATTCCATATCGACATATTCGTCAGCGACGATCGGAATTTCTCGTTCGACGATCGGGAGCGTGATCGTTTTACCGACGAGGTGAGCGTAACGCTCATCTTTCGGATTGACGGCGATTGCCGTATCCCCAAGCATCGTCTCCGGGCGCGTCGTCGCGAGTTCAACGTGACCTGTTCCGTCCGTCAACGGATAGCTGAGGTGGTAGAACGCACCTTCGATATCTTTATAAATGACTTCGATATCGGAAATCGCTGTTTTCGTCGCCGGGTCCCAGTTGACGATGTATTCGCCACGGTAAATCAAGCCTTTTTCATACAGCTTAACGAATACTTCCTGGACCGCTTCAGATAACCCTTCATCGAGCGTAAAGCGCTCGCGTGAGTAATCCAGACCAAGTCCGAGTTTCGCCCATTGCGCACGAATCGTCGACGCATATTCTTCTTTCCATGCCCATGATTGTTCGAGGAACTTCTCACGTCCCATTTCTAAGCGCGATTGTCCTTCTGCCCGCAATTTTTGTTCGACTTTCGCTTGCGTCGCGATTCCCGCGTGGTCCATTCCCGGCAAATACAGGACGTCGAACCCTTGCATCCGTTTCATTCGTGTCAGCATGTCTTGCAGTGTCGTATCCCAAGCATGACCGAGGTGTAGTTTCCCTGTCACGTTCGGTGGGGGGATGACGATCGTGTACGGTGCTTTCTCCGGATCTTGATCGGCTTTGAAATATTCCCCTTCCAACCAAAAATCGTACCATTTTTCTTCCGTCGCCTGCGGATCATATTTCGTCGGCATTGATAATTCCTGCATCTAAATCGCTCCTTTTATCCATAATAAAAACGGCTACTCTCGTCCTCATCTAAGGACGAAAGAAGCCGTTGCTCTTCCGCGGTACCACCTTAGTTCACCCCGAAAACGGGAGTGCCCTCTAGCCCGCGTAACGTGCGGAATCCGGATATCGCTCGCTCGCGCTTACGATACCAGCTCGTGGGGTGACCTTCGTCAGGACACACTGTCACATCTCTCAGCCGGTGGATGTGTTCTCTCTTACAGTCTGTTGTCTGACTACTCTTCCCGTCAACGCTGTTTCCAAATTATTCTTTCCTTATTTTATCCGAGACGTCCATCACCCGTCAAGAACTCCTTAACGGTTAAATTCGACCTGGAGTTCTTTGAACGTCAGTTCGACGGCTTCAATCGTCCGTTCGATATCATCATCCGAGTGGACGGTCGATAAGAAGAGTCCCTCGAATTGTGACGGTGGGAGGAAGATTCCGCGCGCCGCCATCTTTTGATAGTACGAACGGAACATCTCGAGGTTCGATGTTTTCGCTTGTTCGAAATTCGTCACGGGTTGATTAGTGAAGAAGACACCGAACATTGCTCCAGCCCGGTTCGTCGTCAACGGAATGTTATATTTCGCAGCAGCCTGTAAATAGCCTTCTGCTAGACGATTTGCTTTTTGGTCAAATTCTTCATAGTGCTCCGGTTTTAATTGCGTTAAGGTCGCAAGCCCCGCTGCCATCGCAAGCGGATTCCCCGACAGGGTACCTGCCTGATAGATTGGACCTTGCGGCGCGATTTGCTCCATGATGTCACGGCGTCCACCGTAGGCACCGACGGGCATACCACCACCGATGACTTTACCGAGACATGTGATGTCTGGCGTGACACCGAAGTATCCTTGGGCACAGTTGAAACCGACACGGAAACCCGTCATGACTTCGTCGAAAATTAATAACGTACCGTGTGCTTCCGTGATTTCACGAAGCCCTTCGAGGAATCCGGCTGCCGGCGGGACGAAGCCCATGTTCCCTGCTGCCGGTTCAACGATGACACCTGCGATATCGTCACCATGTTTTTCAAAGGCAGTCCGGACAGCGTCCATGTCGTTATACGGAACCGTCAACGTCATGCTGGCGATTTGTGCTGGAACTCCCGGTGAATCGGGAAGACCGAGCGTCGCGACGCCTGAACCGGCTTTAATCAACAACGAATCGCCGTGTCCGTGGTAACATCCTTCAAATTTCAGGATTTTCGTTTTGCCTGTAAACCCACGCGCGAGACGTAATGCCGCCATCGTTGCTTCCGTCCCCGAGTTGACCATCCGGACGACCTCGACGGACGGGACACGACTGATGACGAGTTCTGCCATCGCTGACTCGATTTCAGTTGGTGTCCCGTAACTCCAACCGCGTGTTGCCTGTTCTTGAATCGCCGCCGTGACGATCGGATCGGCGTGACCTAAAATCATCGGTCCCCATGATAAAACGTAATCGATGTATTCTTTCCCATCGATATCGTATAATTTTGAACCACTTGCCCGTTCGGCAAAGATTGGTGTCATACCAACTGATTTATAGGCACGGACTGGACTGTTCACGCCACCAGGCATGAGTGGTAATGCCCGCTCAAAGGCAGCTTTTGATTTTGAGTTCTGATTGGTTAAGCTCATTTCGATCCCTCCAAGTAACGACAGATGTCTTTCGCGAAATACGTGATGATTAAATCCGCTCCAGCACGTTTAAAGCTAAGCATCGTCTCCATGACGATTCGTTCTTCATCAATCCAACCGTTGAGTGCCGCTGCTTTGACCATGGCATATTCCCCTGAGACGTTGTAGGCGACGATTGGTAAATCAATCCGCTCGCGCACGTCCCGAATGATGTCCATGAAGGCAAGCGCTGGTTTGACAATCATGAAGTCTGCCCCTTGTTCTACGTCAGACGTTGCTTCCCGGAATGCTTCACGGCGGTTCGCCGGATCCATTTGATATCCTTTACGATCACCTTCACCCGGTGCTGAATTGGCTGCGTCACGGAATGGCCCATAATAGGCAGAAGCGTACTTAACGCCATAACTCATGACCGGAATATGGCTGAACCCATTCTCATCAAGCCCTTGACGGATTGCAGCGACAAAACCGTCCATCATCGATGATGGTGCAATAATGTCTGCACCGGCACGCGCTTGTGAGACGGCCGTTTGAACGTGCAGTGGGAGTGAGGCGTCATTATCGACTGTACCGTCCGCGACGATGCCGCAATGTCCTGTCGATGTATATTCACAGAGACATGTATCCGCGATGACCGTCAATTGCGGTGCGAGTTTCTTGACGAGACGCGTTGCTTCTTGAACGATCCCGTGATCATGGAATGCCCCTGTGCCTTGTTCATCTTTTAAATGATCATGTGGGACACCAAATAAAATCACCGACTCGATACCGAGTTTTACGATTTCGTTGATTTCTGCTTCGAGATGATCAAGCGATAGGTTGAACACACCAGGCATCGAACTAACTTCCCGCTTAATGTCTTCTCCTTCTGCGATAAACAGTGGATAAATCAAATCTGATTTATGCAAATGATTTTCTCGTACGAGTGAGCGAAGTGAAGCCGTATTTCGCAAACGGCGGTGACGTGCGAATTCTAATGTGTTCATAACAGTTCCTCCTCTAAAATACAGTCAATCAATCCGTCGAGCGTAAACGTCTTCGCGATGCGCAGAGGATACAGTCCTGCTGCTCGCGCTGCTTGTTCCGTGACCGGTCCAATCGCGACATACGTCGCAGACGTTTGAAGTGCTAACGAAGCGAGTGCTTCGACGGCCGATGGACTTTGTAATCCGATATAAGTTGCGCCAGACAAACGTTCTCTCGGAATCCGTCGGATGTTCGTTTCATACGTCACGACTTCGAGGACGTCAGCTGAGACGAATTGTTTTAAGTGTTCGAGTGGTTCTTGGCGCGACCGATTCCCACGGGCAAAACAAATCCGTTGGTTCGGCAATAGTTGATGCTGTAACTCGGCGACGAGAACATCACCCGTAAAGGCAGATGGGATGAAGTCCGCGGTTCGCCCCGCTCGTTCGAGGGCTTGCGCTGTTTTTGTCCCAACAACTGCAATTTTCGTTTTTTGTAATCGTGGTAAATCGGCCTCGATTCGTTCGACGCCTGTCGGGCTCGTCACGACCAACCAATCAAGTGCCGGCGGCAATTCGAATGCAACCGGTACCGTCTCGATACTTGGTTCGTGAATGACTTCAATCTGTCGTTCCGCTAAACGCTGCACTTGCTGCGAGTTCGGTGGCCGACTCCCGGTCAGGACAAGCCGTTTATAAGTCATCCGGCAACGATGCAAGAATTTCGCGACCGCCGGCATCGAGTAACCGATCCGCGACGAGTTGACCGAGTTGCATCGGGTCAAGCGAAGTTTCGCGTTCGAGCAAGATTTGTGTCCCATCGACTGAACCGATGAAACCGACGAGTGTCGTCGATAAATCTTCGTTGATCGTCGCAAAACCACCAACCGGGACGTGACAGCTTCCTTCGATCGCGGATAAGAATGACCGCTCGGCAAAGGCCACTTTTTCAGTCATTTGATCATGAATTAAATTTAAAAGATCACGGATTTCTTGATCTTGTTCACGGCATTCGATTGCCAAGATACCTTGACCGACAGCAGGAATCATCTCGTCCGTCGAAATGTATTCCGAGACGATTTCATCTGACCACCCCATCCGTTGCAGACCAGCTGCCGCAAGTAAAATCCCGTCGAATGGTCCTGTCTTCAACTTTTCGAGACGTGTATCAATGTTTCCGCGAATCGATTCAATCTTCAAATCCGGACGAAGTTTAAGCAATTGTGAGCCGCGGCGTAAACTGCTCGTCCCGACCGTAGCACCTTCAGGCAGGGTCGCAAGTCCGCCGCCTGTTGTTGTGATGAGCGCATCCCGTGCATCGACACGTGCAGGTGTTGATCCGATGATAAGACCTGCCGGAAGTTCTGACGGAAGATCTTTCATGCTATGGACAGCGAAGTCGATTTCTTCATCCAGCATCTGTTGTTCGATTTCCTTGACGAATAATCCTTTCCCGCCGACTTTAGACAATGTCACATCAAGGATGCGGTCCCCTTTAGTGATGATGTTTTTGATTTCGAATTCATATGGAGCACCCGCTTGTTTCAATTGCTCGATGACCCATTTCGTCTGTGTCATCGCTAGTTTCGAACTGCGTGAACCTACTATGATTTTTCGCATGCTAAAATCCCCCTGTACAATAATAAAGGGGCGGCACAAGTCCGCCCCATGCTTTTCTATTGTAACACAATTACAGCTTTGTTCACCGATTCACAGCTTTGCGTGGTTCAGAAGTTTCGTCTTGTAACACGACGTCTTCGACCGACGAATCAAACAGTTCTTCATCGAGTGCAAAGGTGTCCATGAACTGTGCAATGCGTTGTTCTGCATCTGGTTTTGCCGCGGCATCTTTAATGTATGAGAGCGGTTCACGTAATAATTGATTGATAATTGATTTCATGTGTTTTCCGATGACGGCTTTTTCACGGGCCGACATGTCCGGCAGTTTCCGTTCGAGGCTTTGCATCGTCTCTTGCTGAATTTTAAGCGATTGATCGCGCAGTTCCGTAATGATTGGAACGACACCAAGCGTCGTCATCCATCCTTCAAACTCAGCGATGGCAGCTTCAATCCGTAACTCGATTTTAGCCGCTTCTTTCATCCGTTCCGCCATGTTCTGTTGGACGATTGATGTTAAATCATCGACGTCATATAAATGAACACCAGGTAAGTCACCCGCTGTCGGCTCGATATCACGTGGTACCGCAATGTCGATCAACAGGAAGGGACGGTCACTGCGGAACAGTTGAGCAGCGGCGATATCTTCCCGCTTGATGATCGCCCGTTTGGCACCGGTAGAAGAAATGACGATATCAGCGCGAAGAAGACCACATTGCATTTCGTTAATCGAATGTGCAGACCCTTCGAAACGATTCGCAACTTCTTCTGCTTTCGCAAGCGTTCGGTTAAAGACCGTGATATCTCGCGCACCGGCCTCATACAAGTTCAACGTCGTCAATTCACCTGTCTCACCGGCACCGATGACGACAATTGATTTATCTTCAAGAGAACCGAGCAATTGTTCTGCAAGTGTCACGGCAGCAGCACTGACAGAAACGGCACTCTCCCCGATTCCTGTTTCAGCATGGGCACGTTTCGCAAGCGTTACCGCTTCCTTAAATAGTTTGTTGAAGACCGTTCCCGTCGTTTCTAATTTTTGCGCTGTAAAGAAACTTGTCTTCACTTGACCTAAAATTTGCGTTTCCCCGACGATCATCGAATCGAGACCACTCGTCACTCGGAACAAGTGCTTCATCGCATCAAACCCTTCATGGATGAATAAATACGGTTCAAGTTCTTCCATCGTCAAACCGAACCAGTTCGCAAGAAAACGTTTTGTATAGTAGCGTCCTGTGTGTGGTTGATCCGTCACGACATATAATTCGGTCCGGTTACAAGTCGACACGATGACGCTCTCGAAAATACTCTTTTCATCTCGTAACGCCACGACCGCTCCCTTCATCTCATGTTCCCCAAATGAGACTTGTTCGCGTATTGATACAGGCGCCGTCTTATTATTTAAACCGACAACTACGATATGCATGCGCTCTACCCCTTACGTCTAAAGATTTCATTCTCCTCTATCTTTTGTTCTCTACTCTACATTATAACCATTATAAAAAAGATTCCAATCAATTTATAAACTAAAATGAGTCAAAGTTGTGAAAAGTATTCTTTCATCCTATCCCTCTCTCGGATAAATCACAAACCCTCTGCTCGAATGTTTCAGCAGAGGGCTTATCGTTAGGATTTGGAAGAATCGGTAATGATTGTCGAGCTCTCGGTCTGCAAGTCGAACTGTTGCTGACGTAAACGATAAATACGAGCAATGTTCTGGATGACGACTTTGGAGACAGCATATGTCGGAACAGCCAAAATGACGCCGATGATACCGGCGATTTTACCGGCGACGAGCAAGACGATGATGATCGTCAACGGATGCACTTTTAACGTTTTCCCTTGAACATACGGAGAAATCAAATTCGATTCAATCTGTTGTGCGATAACGATCGTGATGATTGCATAAAGCGCCTTGATCGGATCATCGATGAATCCGACGATGACAGCAGGAACAGCCCCGATATATGGTCCAAGATACGGAATGATGTTCGTCACCGTACAAAATAATGCGAGTAACAAAGCGTATTGAATATCTGAGATGAAGAAACCGATTAACGACATCAATCCGACGCAGAGTGAAACGATGACTTGACCATTGACGTAGTGCTTAACCGTCACGTGCATGTCATGTAAGATGTTACGTGTTTCTGCCTCATAGCCTTTCGGTAAAAGTTTAACGACCGAGTCAGGAAACTTGTACCCGTCAAGCAGCATGTAGACGAGAATGAACGGAACGAGCACGACGATTAGAACCGTCGAAGAGATGACACCGAAAATGGTTCCGACAGATGCCGAAACGGACTTGAAGAGCGTTCCGATATATGACGTCGCTTCATTCGTCCACTCGTCAAACAATTCCGTATTGTGTTGAACCCAATTCGAAATAAAACGATTGTCCATCAATTGATCGCGTAGATTCAACGTTTGATCACGTAGTTCTACGACAAGATTCGGGATGCTCGTGACAAACTCCGTCACCTGTTTGACGAGGATTGGACCGATCAACGTAATGATGAGCGTCAAAATCCCGACAAAAGCGAGTAAAACAATCAGAACGGCAAGTCCACGTTTTTTGACACGTTTTTGTAAGGCGTCAACGATTCCAAGTGTAAAGTAATAAAAAATTCCTGCAATGATAAGTGGTGGGAAAATTAACGCAAGCATCACTTTAATCGGTTGGAATAAAAACGAGATTTTCGTCCCGACCCAGATGACTAAGAAAATCGTTAGTATCCAAAGTAATGCTTTAAACCATTTGTTTCGAAGTAAGTCCACGAATAAGCCTCCTACAGTTTTCAATTCCGGTATAGCATATTTTTTAAAGCTGCTATTCCATTAATTTGTTATTATTTCATCTTTTTCGTCAAAATTTACGCTGGATGAAAGCTATGCCCAAAAGAGAACTGGAAATAATCTTTATCTTTTTACAATATTAAGTATAGATACATCGCTATTTTTTATCTATATTATTTTCGAAATAATAAATTAAAAGGCAATGTTCATCTTGTGAACATTGCCTTTTACCTTCAATCAGTTGTACCTCTTACAAATGAGCATAAATCGCTTCCCATGCCGCATCGACACCTTCGCCCGTTTCTGAAGAAAACGGAATGAATGTATCTTGACCATCAAATTGCAGTTTCCGCTTGATGGCTGCGATTTGTTTATCCCGCTGACCACGCTTGATTTTATCAAGTTTTGTCGCGACGACGATGACGGATAAATCATAGTACTTTAAGAAGTCGTACATGATGACATCATCTGCCGATGGTTCATGACGAATGTCAACGAGTAAGACGACACCTTTTAGTATTTCACGTGTCGTGAAATACTTCTCCATCATTTTTCCCCAGGCTTCCCGTTCCGTTTTCGAAACTTTCGCGTAGCCGTATCCGGGTACATCGACAAACATGAGCTCATCATTGATATTGAAGAAGTTCAACGTTTGTGTTTTCCCTGGTTTTGATGAAGTACGCGCGAGCGCCTTCCGCTGTACGAGCTTATTGATGAACGACGACTTTCCGACGTTCGACCGTCCCGCAAGTGCAACTTCCGGAAGAAGTGGTTCCGGATAATGCTCCGGATTGACACCACTTGTAATAAAATCTGCTTTATAAATTTTCATGTTACTCTCCTTTTAATGCATGTTCGAGTACTTGGTCCATCGTAGCGACCGGAATGAATCGAATCCCATCTCGAACGGTTTCTGGAATCTCATCGATATCGCGCGTATTGTCTTGTGGCATTAAAATCGTCGTCAATCCTGCACGATGTGCCGCGAGCGATTTCTCTTTTAGACCACCGATTGGTAAGACACGACCACGTAACGTGATTTCGCCTGTCATTCCGACGTCGCGCCGGACTGGACGTTTCGTCAGAGCAGAAATCAAGGCTGTCGCAATCGTAATCCCAGCTGACGGGCCATCTTTCGGTACGGCGCCTTCCGGTACGTGGATATGAATATCCTGTGTTTCATAGAAATTCGGGTCAATTCCAACTGTTTCAGCGTTCGCTCGTACGAAGCTGTATGCTGTCTGAGCCGACTCTTGCATGACGTCACCAAGTTTACCCGTTAATTGCAATTTTCCTTTACCTGGCGCAAGACTGACTTCAATCGTCAGTGTGTCGCCCCCAAATGCAGTATACGCTAAACCGGTCACCGCGCCAATCGTATCTTCTAATTCTCCTTGACCATACCGGTAGATCGGTTTCCCTAAGAAGTCTGGTAAGTTCCGTTTCGTCACCGTGACACGTTTCTTTTCACCCATCGCGATTTGTTTCGCCGCCTTACGACAAAGCGACCCTAACACACGTTCCAAGTTCCGGACACCGGCTTCTCGTGTATACCGTCGGACGACTTCCTCGAGCGCGTCCGGTTTGACTGTTAATTGACTCTTTTTCAAGCCATGTTCTTTGATTTGTTTCGATAGCAAGTGACGGACGGCAATTTGTGCTTTCTCTTGCTCCGTATAACCACCGATTTGAATCAATTCCATCCGGTCAAGTAAAGGTCCTGGAATGTTCGAGACATCATTCGCCGTTGCGATGAATAACACGTTCGATAAATCGAACGGTTCTTCGATATAGTGATCAGAAAAGCTATTGTTTTGCTCAGGATCGAGCACTTCAAGCATCGCAGACGATGGATCCCCACGGAAATCATTCGACATCTTATCGATTTCGTCGAGTAGGAAGACCGGATTGTTCGTACCTGCTTGTTTCAGTCCACGAATGATTCGTCCCGGCATCGCTCCGATATAGGTCCGGCGATGGCCGCGGATCTCTGCTTCATCTCGTACACCACCAAGCGATACACGGACGAACTTCCGTTCAAGAGCGGTAGCGATGGAACGTGCAAGTGAAGTCTTCCCGACCCCCGGAGGACCTGCGAGACATAGAATCGGTCCACGTAACGAATCTGTCAATTGACGGACAGCTAAATACTCGAGAATCCGTTCTTTTACTTTTTCGAGACCGTAGTGATCTTCATCGAGTTGTTCTGACGCCGCTTCGACGTTCAAGAAATCATCCGTCGCCTCATTCCATGGAAGCGAGAAGAACCATTCCAAGTAATTTCGAATGACACCATGTTCCGGACTCGTCGCCGGTACGACGGCTAACCGATTGATTTCTTTTTCAACGTTTGCAACGGCTGTGTCTGATAAATCTAGCATCGCTAGCTGTTCTTTATACTTCACAGCATCACTTTCAGCAGAAACTGCTTCCCCTCCGAGTTCTTGTTGAATCGTTTTCAACTGTTCCCGAAGGTAATAGTCACGTTGGGATTGTTCAATCGTTTTTTTCGTCCGTTCCCGCATTTCTCGCTCTAGCTCAACGACTTCATACTCATGCTTCATGACATCGAGCAACATCAAGCCCCGCTCGACCGGATCATTTTCTTCTAGGAATTCTTGTTTTTTTGCAAGTTCAATCGGCAATTTCGACGTGATGTAATCCGTCAAAGAATCCAGGCGTTCATACGTTTCAAAACGACGTCGTTCGTCTGTCCCGATGCCTTTGATACGGGAGACGAGTTGACCGAATTGTTCTTTAATCAAGCGGACGAGCGCCTCTTGTTTTGCACCTTTGATATCGATTTTCTCAATCGGTTCGATGGCTGCTTGATACCCTTCATCCGTTTCACTGACTTGTTCAATCCGAACACGTTCCTTACCGATGACGCGGACGCGGACCGTATCATTGCCAAGCTCACTCATCTTCGCGATTTGGACAAGTGTTCCGATTGTATGCAGTCCGTCAACCGATGGTTCTGCTTCTGGGTCGCGTTGCGTCACGACGACCAAATCAATTTCATGTTCCTTTGAAGCGAGTAATGCTTTTAGTGAAACTGGTCGACCAACATCAATCGTCAAGCCGATTAATGGATAGGCGACGACGCCACGAAGTGGTAAAAGTGGATATTGTTTTGTCTTCATCAAATTCCTCCTAAACAAAAAAGGCTCGGAAAGGCGTACAAGTAGCCTCCGAGCCGATTTGTCACGGTGTTACGCCGTTTCTTTTTCTTTACCTTGTTCAATTGTACCATCTTTCAACTCAAGCGTCGGACCACGCTTACCAGTCAACGTTTCAGCTGTAATGATGACTTTTGCGATATCTTCACGTGATGGTATTTCGAACATGATTTCAAGCATCGTTTCCTCAATGATCGAACGTAAACCACGTGCACCGGTTTTCCGTTTGATTGCGAGTTTCGCGATTTCAATTAGTCCTTCATCTGTGAAGTCGAGTTCGACATCATCAAGTTGAAGCATTTTTTTATATTGTTTGACTAACGCATTTTTAGGTTTCGTCAAGATTTGGACGAGTGCATCCTCATCGAGTGGTTCGAGTGTCGCCATGACTGGCAGACGACCGATGAACTCGGGGATTAGTCCGAATTTTTGGAGATCCTCTGGTAATGCGGCAGCAAGAATTTCTTTTTGCGTAAAGTTACGGTTTTCAGAATCATTTCCGAATCCGATGACTTTTTTACCAAGACGACGTTTAATCGATTGATCGATTCCATCAAATGCTCCACCGACGATGAAAAGAATATTCGTCGTATCGATTTGAATGAATTCTTGATGTGGATGTTTACGTCCACCTTGTGGCGGTACGCTCGCAACTGTTCCTTCTAGGATTTTAAGAAGTGCTTGTTGCACCCCTTCTCCTGATACATCACGTGTGATGGAAGGATTTTCAGATTTACGGGCAATTTTATCAATCTCATCAATATAGATGATTCCTTTTTCTGCTTTCTCGACATCGTAATCAGCAGCTTGAATGAGTTTCAAGAGGATGTTTTCAACATCTTCCCCAACATATCCAGCTTCCGTTAAACTTGTCGCATCCGCAATCGCGAAAGGAACATTTAAGATACGTGCCATTGTTTGTGCAAGAAGTGTCTTACCACTACCTGTTGGTCCAATCATGACGATGTTAGATTTAGAAAGCTCGACATCATCTGCCCGACCACCGGCGTTGATTCGTTTGTAATGATTGTACATTGCGACAGACAAAGACTTTTTCGCTTTCTCTTGACCAATGACATAATCATTTAATGTCTCACGAATTTCATGCGGTTTTGGTACGTTCTTTAGTTCGACTTCTTCTTCTGTACCAAGTTCCTCTTCAACGATTTCATTGCAGAGTTCGATACATTCATCGCAAATGTAAACGCCAGGTCCAGCAACAAGTTTGCGCACTTGCTCTTGTGTCTTTCCGCAGAAAGAACATTTTAGCTGACCTTTCTCTTCGTTAAATTTAAACATAAAGGTCCACCCCTTTAACGTGGAAGTTGTATAGATACGTTTCGCATCCAATCTCACGTTTTACTATTAATGATTGTAGCACGAACAAGGAAAGTCTTTCAAATCTTGGACGAGCGTTTTACAGTTTGATTTGAAGATTTTGATAATGTTTGTCCTTGTTTGACCTATCGTACAAAAAAAACGACTTCAAGACCAGAAATAGGTCTTGAAATCGTTTAGTTCAGTTAAAAAACTTATTTCGTTTTAGCATTATCAACGAGAACGTCGATTGCTTTACGGAACTGGAGATCACCTTTAAGCGTGTCGAGACCACCTTGTGGCGCGAGCATCGTTTCAAGTTGATCAGCAGGGATGTTGTAGAGTTCAGACATCGATTGAAGTTCAGCTTGCGCTTCTTCTTCGTTCACTTCGATGTTTTCATCTGCAACAATTTGTTTCAGAACGAGACGTGCTTTAACACGTTCTTCTGCTTGTTCTTTCATTTCAGTACGCATCGCTTCTTCTGTCGTTCCAGTTAACTGGAAGTACATGTCGAGTTCGATACCTTGTGATTGAATGCGTTGTGTGAATTCTTGGACCATACGCTCAACTTCGTTGTCGACCATAACTGCAGGAAGATCAACTGTCGCGTTTTTAGTCGCTGCTTCAACCAACTCATCACGCATTGAAGCATCAGCTTCTTGTTTACGTGTGTTTTCAAGACGTGTACGAATTTTTGTTTTCAACTCATCAAGAGAAGAAACTTCTTCGTCCATTTCTTTAGCGAACTCATCTGTCAATTCAGGGAGTTCTTGTGCTTTCACTTCGTGGATTGTTACTTTGAATACGACTGGTTTACCAGCGAGTGATGCTTCATGGTACTCTTCTGGGAAAGTAACGTCGATATCTTTTTGCTCACCAGTTTTCAGACCGACCATTTGCTCTTCGAATCCTGGAATGAAGTTTCCTGAACCGATGACGAGTGAATAGTTTTCAGCAGTTCCGCCGTCGAATTGGTTGTCCCCATCAAAACCTGCGAAGTCGAATACGACCGTGTCGCCATTTTCGATGACGCCGTCTTCTTTTACGACGAGCTCTGCTCCACGCTCTTGCATTGTTTTGAGTTCAGCATCGACATCTTCGTCAGTAACGTCAGTTTCGACAGCTGTGTACTCAAGACCTTTGTACTCACCAAGAGTTGCTTCAGGTTCGATGACGAACGTGATTTTAAACTCAACCGGTTTTCCTTTTTCGAGTGTTTCAACGTCGATGTTTTCAAGCGCGATTGGCTCGATACCTGATTCGACGACAGCACCTTCGATTGTATCTTGATACAAGATATCAAGAGCATCTTGATAAAGTGCTTCTTCACCGTACATTTTGTTAAACATTGTGCGTGGCATTTTTCCTTTACGGAAACCAGGTGTGTTCAAAGTCTTAACGACTTTCTTGAACGCTTGGTCTACCGCTTTATCAAATGCTTCAGCAGGCGCTTCATACGTGAGAACGCCGAGGCTACCTGATTGTTTTTCCCATTTTGCAGTCATGCTGAGTCCCTCCAAAATTGTCAATTAGCGTACATGTGTGTACAACAAGTCACATTATAGCACATCCATTCCGAGCATTACCACTGTTGAACGAATGGATTCCTCGCATTTCCTATATCGCCGTCTTCTCGTACGCTTTTCCCTCTTCTAACATCTGATGAGCACTATCGTATAAGTCACGCGCAAGTGCCCCGAGTTCTTTTTCGGGCACATCACGTTCGAACGTCATTCCAGCGAGTGCATCAAGCGTTTCAATCATCTCGACCGGATCCATATCGAATAAATCGACTTCCTGATTGAGGTGGAGCATTTGATGCCAGGACAACATTAGTAGCGCTCGAAAAGGATCGAGCCGTCTTAAGCTAAATAAAACTTCTTGCACTCCGAGCAGTTGCGCCTGCTGTTGTTCCAACCGTCTACGTAGCTGCTCGGCAGAATCGAATGTCACGTCAAGCTGCAAACGTTCGATTCGAAGCGTTAAAGGAAAACATGAGTCGTCCGTCATTAATTGCGATAATAACGTATGAAGGACGATCAAACTTTGCTGTCTTACGTCCTCACCGATTGCATAAGAGGTGCAAAGATACCGTCTCAATTCAAGCGCCTTTTCAAGCGTCAGTCCACGTAACTGCTCGAATTGTTGTTCGTACGTTCCTGTTTGAAAAACGTTTATCCATTCCGCTTCCGACTTTCCGACCGATTTCCGCGTTAAAAACGATTCGTCCGAACGTGCTTCCCTGTCTGGTTCCGTTTGCCGTCCAAGCATTGATGCCGCTTCCTCCAACTTAACTGCTAGACCGTATGGTAAGTATGGTGAGGCTGTCCGAAGCGCGACACGAAGCGGGTATGCCTGTCCATGCTCAAAGAGGAAGAGCGCAAGCACTTGCTCAACTCCTTCGACTGTCAAAAACGATTCCGCTATTTTGATGAAGCGTTCTCGTTCTTCTTTACTCTCAGAAAAAGCATCTTGCATCGTATATACCCTATACAAAATGTCGTCATCACTCATCGCCACGTCATCGAGTCGCTTCATCCGTTCATCTCGCTCGACCCTCGTTATCCGTGCGAGTCGCATCCGTTCCTGTTCCAGCGGTCGTTCCATCCAACGGGATTCACTCATGCGCTCTCCTCCTCTACCAATCATTCTTATTTTGTGAAGGGATCGAGTCGTTCCGTCCAACTAGATATTGCGTCTTGCAGTCGTTGCCCTTGTTCGACTCCAAGCTGATTCAACGTATCGAGCGAGACGTCCGTCTCAAGAAGACGTGTCATCGACTCTGATTGATCGACATACTGCTTTAACTTATCACTCAAACTCTTTAGTTCGGCCGGCGGACTGTCGAGACTAGACAGACGCTCGTCGATTTGATCGAGCTCTTTCTCTAACTTTTGAACCGTCTCATCATTTTTCAGCTTTTCCATTTGTTGATCCAGTGTTTGTTCTGGATTTGCCGATTCGCGTGCCTTCTCCGCTGCTTGATCGAGCTTAGCCGAGAGCTCTGACGTGACACGTGATGTATCTTTCGCAATCGTTTGTAGTTCCGCTGCATAATCAACATTATTTTTCACTTCGACGACTTGTTGTTTTGCGTCGTCGACCGTATTCGTTATTTCGCTACAACCAGCTAGAGCAACTGTCAGAAGGAGGATTCCACCGATTCGTTTCCTCATTGTCCACATCCCCTTTTTAAGTTCATGATACCTTGATTATAATCGAAAATCATAATAAAAAAAAGAGACCACCCTCGTAAGGGCAGTCTCTATTTTAATTATAGCGTCCCAAGAGGGATTCGAACCCCCGACCGACGCCTTAGAAGGGCGTTGCTCTATCCAGCTGAGCTATTGGGACGTGTCAACACGAATAAACTATACTAAAACAATTCTTTCGTGTCAATCACATTACAAAAAATCTTTTCTTAAAGCGTGCCTTCTAAATGTAAAGCATTAATCTGTTCACCTGTCAGATCGTAAAAATCAACGGAATACGCATCTTCTTCAAGCGTCAAAATCGCATACGTTTTTTCAGGACGGTGTCGCGGCATACGAATCGAACCCGGATTGATGAAGAGTTTACCATCCTTTTGTTCCGCTTTCGCCACGTGCGAATGACCGTACAACACGACCTGTGCTGCTTTTTGATCCGCACGATGGACTAATTGATCGAGGCTGTATTTCACGTCTTGACGATGACCATGGACACATAATAGATTGACTGCGCCAAAAGGCTCAAGTACCTCATCGGCAAAGTCGTTACCATAATCACAATTCCCTTTAACGACACGATAGGGATATAATGATTCGTCCATCCGTGTCAACTGTGAGTCTCCACAATGATACGCAACCTCTGCTTCCGGATGCCGTTCGACGATTGTCAGAAGTTCCGATTCGAGACCATGGCTATCACTAACGATTAATGCTTTCATCGTTGATCACTCTCCTAAAAAAGTAGTCAGTGCTAATCCAAGTTTTTTCAACGCATTCCCGCGATGACTAATCGCCGCTTTCTCATCTTTTGTTAACTCGGCGGCCGTTTGATTTCGAGATGGGACGATGAACAAAGGATCATAACCGAAACCATGCTCACCTTTCGCTTCGAATCCGATGAGACCTTCCATCGTACCGCGTACAGTCAACGTCTCCCCAGAAGGTTTCGCAAGTGACAATGCACAGACGAAGCGCGCTGTCCGCTCTTCGATTGATCGATTGCCCAATTTCTCGAGCAACAATGCATTATTCGCTGCATCTGATTTTTCTAGACCTGCAAAACGCGCTGAGTAAACACCAGGCGCCCCGTCGAGCGCGTCGACTTCGAGTCCCGAGTCGTCGGCAAGAACCGCGTGACCGAAGTAAGCAGCTGCTTCTTTCGCTTTCAGTTCAGCATTTTCTTCAAAAGTTACACCCGTTTCATCCGTCTCAGGTGCAGCTTCGTAATCCAGTAGAGAAGATACGTCATAACCTAGTTTCCCGAGCATCACTTCGAGTTCTTTCACTTTCCCGGCATTGCGGGTCGCGACGATGATTTTCATCGATGTTCCCCCACTTCTTCTCCAACATACCACCACGAAGCACCTAATGCGTCTTGACCGGCACGCAGGAGTTCTTCAATACCCTTTTCCCCAAGTTCGAGCATATCGAGCATTTCCCGTTTCGAAAATGTCGCCTCTTCACCTGTCGCCTGCATCTCGACGATTTTCCCGGAAGAGGTCATGACTAAGTTCAAATCAACATCGGCTGCAGCATCCTCTTCATAACAGAGATCAAGGAGCAGCTCTTGACCGACCTTTCCAATCGAGACGGCTGCGATTCCTTCTTTGATTGGTGTATCCGTCAGTTTCCCGCTTTGAATCAGACCGTCTACTGCGAGGACGAGGGCAAGAAAACCGCCTGTGATCGCAGCCGTTCTCGTTCCGCCATCCGCCTGAATGACATCACAATCAATCCAGACCGTCCGTTCACCTAGTTTTTCTAAGTCGACGACAGCACGTAACGCCCGACTGATCAAACGCTGGATTTCCATCGTCCGACCTGTCTGTTTACCACGGACCGACTCGCGCGCTGTCCGTTGCGCCGTCGCACGTGGTAACATCGCATATTCCGCATTGATCCAACCATGACGTTTCCCCCGTAAAAAGGGCGGGACTTTCTCTTCGACCGTTGCCGTACACAAGACCCGCGTGTCTCCGACTGCGATCATAATGGAACCTTCCGCATGTTTATTCACGTTCGTCTCAAACGCAATCGCACGCATCATCGTAGATTCTCGTTGATCGATTCTCATGTCGTTTCCTCCGTTCCGAGTACTAATCGTTTTGCTTGGATTGGTTGACTCAACCAATCGGTCGCGATCCGTTCAAAGGAACGCGTGTCACCTGTCGCATGATACACATGTTCCGGTATAAAATCATTTCCTGCTGCAATTCCATTGTAATCGAGGAGAGCCGCGACTTCGAGCGCCGTCTCGTCTCCTGAAGAAATCAATTGGACGTCTGGTCCGATGACTCGTCCAATGACATCTGCGAGCAGCGGATAATGGGTGCACCCTAAAATCAACGTGTCCATGTCGTACGAAAGCAATGGACGTAATGTATTAGCGACGACACGTTCGACGTAAGCACCTGTCGTCTGTGAGGACTCGACGAGCGGGACGAACGGCGGACATGCAAGTGATTCGACAACAACTTGCCCTTCGACATGTCGTAATGCCTTTTCATAAGAATTGCTCTCTACCGTCATCTTCGTCCCGATGACACCGATTCGTTTCGATCGCGTTACCTTGACTGCCGCCCGTGCTCCTGGGTCGATGACGCCAATGACTGGAATCGTCAATTTTTCCCGTGCTTCTTTCAGGACGACTGCCGTCGCTGTATTACAGGCGATGACAATCAGTTTGACATCCTGCGCGACAAGATAATCAATCATCTCCCATGTAAATTGCCGGATTTCTTCTTCCGGTCGTGGTCCATAGGGACAGCGTAATGTATCCCCGACATATATGATTTGTTCATGAGGAAGCTGCCGCATCAGCTCACGCGCGACCGTCAAGCCGCCGACCCCAGAATCTAATACTCCAATTGGTTTGTTCACGTCATATCTCACCTTCCTATCCTCTATGGTAACAAAAAAGGACGACGGTGCAAGACCGGCGTCCGAGAATGTAGATAAAAGGATTACTGAGCAAGACCTTCGCTTGTCAGCATGTCTGAAAGAGTCGTGATTGCTTCAGAAGCATCGTCACCGTTTGCAACGATTTTGATGTCTGAATCTTTAGCGATACCGAGTGAAAGTACACCCATGATCGACTTAAGGTTAACAGTCTTTCCGTTGTACTCCAAGTTGATATCTGATTGGAATTTTGAAGCTGTGTTGACAAGTTGTGTTGCAGGACGAGCATGAATGCCTGAATCTGCGATGACTTTGAATGTTTTTTCCATGATTAAGAAATCTCCCTCCACTAATAACGTACTAGTGAGTCGTTTTCGAATATGTGAACTCATTATCAAATGATAACGGATTCGAATCGATTCTGCAAGGAATTTTTATAGGCTTCATCCCATGGAAAAGCATTCCCAGCACGATCGATTTGTACCATCGATGTTCGTCCTGTAAACATCAGTTGCTCTTCGTCATCGAATGCCGCGTAATGGACGTCACACGAGGCTTTTCCGACTTGAACAGGATAGGCGTAGACTGCAAGCCGCGTCCGTGGATAAACTTGGCGGATGTAGTTACACTGCGCATCCGCGACGACGACGATTCCGTCATCTGCTAACGAGTAGCCTGTCTCTTCAAGCATCAACGTCCGGACATCCTCAAAATAGACGAACGGGACCCGATTGTTCATATGACCGTAGGCATCCGTCTCAGCGAAGCGAACCGCAACATCGAGTTTCGTCCCGTGTTTCATTTGACTTAACCACCCATCTAAATCTTCGATATAACTAGGTACACGCACGTAAATTCCCTCCTGAATATAAAAAGAAGGAGCAGCGCCCCTTCTTTTTTATGAATTAATTGCTAACCGCTTCTCCTGTACGACCTTCGTCGCTACCGAAGAATTTTTTGAACGAGTGTAATGTCGTCTGACGGTTCATTGCCGCAATCGATGTCGTAAGCGGAATCCCTTTCGGGCAGACCTCAACACAGTTTTGTGCATTACCGCATTGCATGATGCCGCCATCTTCCATCAATGCTTCCAGGCGCTCTTCTTTATGATAGGCACCTGTCGGGTGTGAGTTGAAGAGACGAACTTGTGAGATCGACGCCGGTCCGATGAAGTTCGAACGGTCATTGACGTTCGGACATGCTTCAAGACAAACGCCACACGTCATACATTTTGAAAGTTCATACGCCCATTGCCGTTTGTTCTCTGGCATCCGTGGTCCTGGACCAAGGTCATACGTCCCATCGATCGGAACCCATGCTTTTACTTTTTTGAGTGCGTCAAACATCCGTTGACGGTCAACTTGTAAGTCGCGCACAATCGGGAACGTCTGCATCGGTTGCAAACGAATCGGTTGTTCGAGCTTATCGACGAGCGCTGTACAGGATTGACGTGGTGTCCCGTTGATGACCATCGAGCACGCACCACATACTTCTTCAAGACAACCCATGTCCCAGTTGATCGGTGTCGTTTTTTCACCTGCCGCATTGACAGGATTCCGGCGAATCTCCATCAATGCTGAAATGACGTTCATGTTCGGACGATACGGGACTTCGAAAGCTTCATCATAGGCTTTTCCGTCTGGTCCATCCTGACGTTGCACGATGAACTGAACCGGTTTTTGTTTTGTTTCTTGTTCGAGTGGTGTCGCCATTATGCTTTCACCTCTTTCTTCGACTTCTTGCTGTAGTCGCGTTTGCGTGGTGGAATCAGTGATGTATCGACTTCTTCGTAATAGATTTCAGGATGACCGTTTGTATAACGTGCCATCGTCGTTTTTAAGAACCGCTCATCATCACGCTCTGGGAAGTCTGGCTTGTAGTGGGCACCACGACTCTCGTCACGTTGAAGGGCACCGAGTGTGATCGCTTCCGCTAAATCAAGCATGTGATCGAGCTGACGGATGAAGGATGCGCCCTGGTTACTCCAGCGTGCCGTATCCGTCGCCGAGATCCGCGTGAAACGTTCCCGTAATTCCTTAATCTTCGTCAACGTCTGTTCGAGCTTATCGTTATACCGGACAACGGTTACGTTATCCGTCATGACTTCACCGAGCTCACGGTGGATTTGATACGCATTTTCTGTCCCTTCCATCGCCAAGATATCATTGAATCGATCGATTTCAGCGATTTTATGCGCTTCAACGACCTCTTCCGGCATATCATGGACAGAAGTTTCAAGTTCGTTCATATAGGCAATCGCTGCTGGACCCGCAACCATTCCGCCATAAACGGCAGAGAGAAGTGAGTTCGCACCGAGACGGTTTCCACCGTGCATCGAGTAATCACACTCACCAGACGCGAACAATCCTGGGATGTTCGTCATTTGATCGTAATCGACCCATAATCCACCCATCGAGTAATGGACGGCCGGGAAGATTTTCATCGGTACTTTTCGTGGATCGTCACCAACGAACTTCTCATAAATTTCTAAGATACCGCCGAGTTTGACATCAAGCTCTTTTGCGTCTTTGTGTGAGAGATCGAGATACACCATGTTCTCCCCGTTGACACCAAGCTTTTGATTGACACAGACATCAAAGATTTCACGTGTCGCGATATCACGCGGGACGAGGTTCCCGTATGCCGGATATTTTTCTTCGAGGAAGTACCACGGTTTCCCGTCTTTATACGTCCAGACACGTCCGCCTTCACCACGTGCCGATTCGCTCATCAGACGGAGCTTATCGTCACCAGGAATCGCTGTCGGGTGAATCTGGATGAACTCACCGTTCGCATAAATCGCACCTTGCCGGTAAACAGCCGCTGCCGCTTGTCCCGTATTGATGACCGAGTTCGTTGATTTACCGAAGATGACACCGGGTCCACCCGTCGCTAAGATGACCGAATCCGCTGCAAATGCTTCGATTTCCATCGAACGAAGATTTTGACACACCGCACCACGACAAATCCCTTCTTCATCAATGACTGCGCGAAGGAATTCCCATCCTTCATATTTTTCTACCAAACCTTGCGCTTCAAACTTACGTACTTGCTCATCAAGTGCGTACAGTAATTGTTGTCCTGTCGTTGCTCCCGCATAAGCCGTCCGATGATGGAGTGTTCCTCCGAAACGCCGGAAGTCGAGTAAGCCTTCCGGTGTCCGGTTAAACATGACGCCCATCCGGTCGAACATATGAATGATTTTCGGAGCCGCTTCTGTCATTTTTTGAACAGGCGGTTGGTTCGCGAGGAAGTCGCCACCATACACCGTATCATCTAAATGCTGGTAGGGTGAGTCACCCTCCCCTTTTGTATTGACCGCACCGTTGATGCCGCCTTGGGCACATACAGAGTGTGATCGTTTAACGGGTACGAGTGAGAATAACTTTACTGGTACTCCTTGTTCTGCTGCTTTTATCGTAGCCATCAACCCGGCAAGCCCTCCACCGATGATGACAAGATTTTTGTTCGCCATGTTGTCAGTTCCCCTTTCCTTACAACACGCCTGCAAACGTTAAAATCGAGCGTACGCCTACAAACGATAAACCGATGAATACGAGGGCCGCCACATAAGACATCGCGCGTTGAGACGCTGGTGACTGTGTGATTCCCCATGTGATGCAGAACGTCCAAAGTCCGTTCGCAAGGTGGAATGTCGTCGCTAGAATCCCGACGATATAAAACGTGAGCATGAATCCGTTATCGACGATGTTTTGCATCATGCTTGCATTAACTTCCGTCCCCATTGCTGCCGCAATCCGCGTTTCCCAGACATGCCATGTAATGAACACGACGAGGAAGACACCTGTGAAGCGTTGTAAGACATACATCCAGTTCCGGAAGTATGTATAACGTCCTGTGTTCGCGGAACCTGTGAATGCGATGTAAACACCGTAGACACCATGTAAAATGATGGGTATGAAGATGACAAACACTTCTAGAAACAGTCGATACGGAACGTTCCCCACGAATTCCGCAGCCTTATTGAAGTCTTCCTCCCCTCGAACGATGAAATAGTTCGTCGTAAGATGAGAAAGTAAAAATAACCCGATTGGAATGACGCCGAGCAGTGAGTGTATTTTACGACTCACGAAATCACGATGATTCGCCATCCAAATCCCCCCTTTTGTTTGCCAATCAAACGTTGGCGCATTTTGGTAGAAAAGCGCTTTCATAAGGAAATTCGTCTTTTCATCACTTATTCTACTCCTGTCCTTTTTATAAGACAACCCGAGCCGTTGCATTTAACTGCAAATAACTGCAAATTTTTTTAGGAAAACAATGACCATCGAGAATTAGCTCGCTATAATAGTTTCAGAGATAGGAGTGAATCATCATGGAATCAACACCAAACACTGCGCCAACATTCGGCATCGAACTGATCCGCGATTACGTGTTAAGCGATCTACTCGGTAACGACTATCGTCAAGTCATCTACTGGGCAGGTAAGCGACTTGCCCGGCAATTCCCCGTGTTGAACGAGGACGAATTAATTCCTTTTTTCGTAGAGGCCGGTTGGGGTACCCTCTCCCTTACGAAAAAAAAGGGGACGACTTTTTCTTTTGAACTTTTACCACCGGAATCAACTAAAGCCGAGCGACCGACCGGCTATTTTCAACTTGAGGCAGGCTTTTTAGCCGAACAGGTTGCCAAGTTGAACGGATTTGTCGCTGAAGGATATGCTGAGATGGGGAAAGAGTGCGTACATATTACCATCCAATTCGATCCGAAAGATCCTCTTGATCGTTCGAACTGATACGTATTTCTCTAATACGATTCGTGTTAGCATGAAACTTTTTTCGTCACGTAATCGTATAAAGTAGTCGATCATATATTCGAGGAGGAATTACGATGTTCAAGAAATTAGCAGCAGACTTAACAGGATTCAGCGATATCGGTCAAGTCATTCATCCGGACGATTTTGATAAAGCCGCCGCCGACGATTACGTGCTCCATGAGGACGGCGAAAAAATTTATTTTTTAATCAAATCCAAAAGTGATGAGTACTGCTTTACGAATTTAGCATTGATTCACCTCGACGGGGAAAGCGCCGTCAGTTCAAAGCGTGTCCTCTATCGCTATCCGTACGCCCATTATCCGATTCGTCATGTCATGTTCGAAACAGCAGGAACGGTCGACTTGGATGTCGAGATCAAATTCGAAATCGGCGGAAAGCATTACTCGATCGACGTCGATAAAAAACAGCTCGAACATGTCAAAGACCTTTATAAAGCACTTCTTGCGATTGCTGAAAAGCAATATGAAGGACAAAAGATGCTCGAGTTCGCCAATAACTCGCTCAATCATTCCGTGACGATTCTCGGTGGCATCCGGCAAGCTGAAATGGATGTTCCACAAGCCTTTAAAGCATTATCACAAGAATCGTTTGATTGGTTAGAAGGACATTACCACCGTTGGAACCAAAAAGACTTCGGAGCGTTTTACGAAAAATATATCAACAACTAATTTCGTTAACGTAGAGCAATGCATCTTCAGATTCTAATGCACACCAGTAGGGGACCTCCGTCAATCGGAAGTCCCCTACTTTCATTCTTCATTTTCTTGACTCAAATATTCCGCGACCGATTCAGCCAATTTTACAGGTAGACCAGCTTCCGTCAACTGTTCGATATTCGCTTTCTTTAAGCTGCGCATCGAACCGAAATGGCGAATCAACTGCTGACGGCGTTTTGGGCCGACACCCGGTATGTCATCGAGTACCGAGCGGGTCATCCCTTTCGAACGTAATGATCGGTGGAAGGTGATTGCAAAACGGTGAACTTCATCTTGCATGCGCTGGAGAAGATAAAAGGCACTCGAGCGCGGATGGAGTTCAATCAGTTGCCCACCTTCACCGAATAATAGTTGGCTCGTCCGGTGTTTATCATCTTTTTTGAGCGAACCGACGGGTAAATCCAAACCGAGCTCGTCTTGAATGACTTCCAGCGCTGCATTCAATTGTCCGAGACCCCCATCAATCAACACTAAATCGGGAAGACGTGCCCCTTCTAGCAATAAGCGACGATATCGACGACGGACGATTTCGCGCATCGATTCATAATCATCCGGTCCCTTGACCGTCTTAATCTTAAATTTACGATACTCTTTTTTAAGAGGTTTTCCGTCTTCGAACACAACGAGCGCCGAAACGGCGTCCGCCCCTTGGATATTGGCATTATCGATGATTTCAATTCGCGATAACGGATGAACATCAATCGCGTCAGCCAGTTCCTGGACTGCCTGGACCGTTTTCTTTTCATCACGCGCAATCAATTCAAACCGTTCTCCAATTGCGTTTTCGGCATTCTTCGTCGCTAGATCGAGTAACTTCCGCTTCGATCCACGGACCGGTACATGAACGCGAATTCCGATTGCCTCTTTCAATAACAGTTGATTAACGAGTGGCGGAACATACATCTCGCTCGGTTTGATATTCTTTTCGTAGAACTGAACGATGAAACTTTCTAATTCTTCCGCAGGTGTCCCGTAAATCGGGAACAGAGACACGTCTCGTTCAATCATTTTCCCTCCCCGTAAGAAGAAGACCTGGACACACATCCACCCTTTGTCGACGTAAATTCCAAAAACGTCACGGGACGTCAAATCTGCCGTAATCATGTTCTGTTTGTTCATGATGGAGTCGATGGCGCGGATTTGATCACGTAGTTCGCCTGCCCGTTCAAATTCCATCGCTTCTGCCGCTTCGCCCATCTTCGTCTGTAAAGATGCGACGAGCTCTTTTGTTTCTCCCGATAAAAAACGACGGATTTCTGAGACGAGTTCTTTCTGTTCCGTCTCTAAACCCTGAATTTCGCACGGTCCAAGACATTGTCCGATGTGGTAATAGAGACAAAGTTTCTTCGGCATCGGCTGACACTTACGTAGCGGATAAAGGCGATCAAGCAGACGCTTCGTCTCGTTAGCGGCATACGCATTCGGATAAGGTCCGAAATAATGTCCTCCATCTTTTTTTAACTTCCGGGTCGTAATCAGCCGCGGATACGTTTCATTCGTAATTTTTAGGTACGGATAGGACTTATCATCTTTTAACATGATGTTGTATTTCGGATCATGTTTTTTAATCAGCGTCATCTCGAGGAGTAACGCTTCGAGTTCGCTCCCTGTGATGATATATTCAAAATCACGGATATCCGCGACAAGTCGTTCTGTTTTCAAATCATGCGCTCCTGTAAAATAGGACCGGACCCGATTCTTTAGATTTTTAGCTTTTCCGACATAAATGACTTCTCCAAATTCATTTTTATGCAAATAACAACCTGGTTCGTCAGGTAAGAGGGATAGTTTCGCCTTGATATGTTCTTGATGGCTCACAAAAATGTCTCCTTCCACCGTTTTTAGTTTTGCCTTATAGGGTAAACATCTTACAACGATTATGACACATGGAGGATAAAATATGCGTACATATGATTGCATTATAATTGGAACAGGCTCTGCTGGGAATCAAGCAGCTTGTAAATTCGTCGAGAAAGGACTTCGCGTCGCGATAATCGAAAATTTCACTCCAGGTGGAACATGCGCTCAACGTGGGTGTGATGCAAAAAAAATTCTTTTGACTGGCAGTGAAACGAAAGATGCTGTCGAGAGATTGCTCGGTTATGGTCTTAAAGGACTCATCTCCATCGATTGGCGTCAATTGATGGAACGAAAAAAATGAATATACACGTGCCATCCCGGAACAAACACGTGCGCGTTATGACGAGATCGGAATCGACTATTTCCACGGTGAACCCCGATTTCTCTCGAAGGAACGGATCGTAGTCGATGACACTGAACTCGAAGCGAAACACTTTTTGATTGCCACTGGCTTACGACCACGCGAATTGTCGATTCCAGGAAGCGAACGCTTCTTGACGAGCAATGAATTTTTAGAATTACGAGATGTCCCGCGGCGCCTTGTCTGCATCGGCGGCGGATATATTTCATTTGAGTTCGCTCACCTCGCCCGCATCGCCGGGGCAGAAGTCACGATCGTGTTACGGTCCCGTCCTTTAAAACAGTTTGAACAGGAACTTGTCGAAGTGTTGCTCGAAGCGACTCAAGCACTCGGGATTAAAATCGTGCATAGTGCAGAAGCTGTCTCCTATCATGGCACGACGCTTCAACTATCAAATGATACGACGGTCGAAACCGATGTCGTCTTAAATGCTACCGGTCGCGTCGCGAGCGTCGACCAGCTCGACCTAGAAAAAGCAGGTGTCGAATACGAAGAAAAAGGCATCCATGTCAATGAATACCTCCAGTCGTCTACTTCAAACATCTTTGCTGCAGGTGATGTCGCGCTCAGTGGCAATCCTGCCTTAACCCCGTTTGCAGGAACCGAAGGGAGTCTTGCGGCACATAACATGATTGAAGGACCTTCTCGAAAACTGGAGTTATTACCGGTGCCGAGCGTCGTCTTTACTGCACCGAACGTCACGCAAGTCGGGCAAACGGAAGCGGCTTTGAAAAAAGCCAACATATCTTATCGCGGTCACTTGATCGATACCTCTTCCTGGCAGACGAATGTCCGCATCAAAGATCCCTTCGCGCGTGCTAAAGTACTGATTGGTGACGATGATCAAATTCTCGGCGCTCATTTCATCGGGGTTCACGCCGCTGAACTTGCGAACTATTTTTCATTCGCAATGCAACACCGAATCCCAAGTTCCGCCTTGCAACAAACGCGTTTCGCTTATCCGACACCCGCTTCCGATATTTCTTCGTTACTCGTTGATTAAATTTTTGTCAGGAGGTTCCGATGATTCGTTACGGCTATACGATCCTTTACATTGATGACCCCAAACAGACATTGATGTTTTATCATGAATTATTAGGTCTACCAATCAAAGCGCAGCATGGAAGTTATGTCGAATTTGACACGGGCACGACGACACTCGCCTTTAATACGAAAGAAGATGTACGAACGCTGATTGCGTACGACATCCCGGACAAGACCGGACCGCAGTCCCTCGAAATCGGATTCGTTACTGATGATGTTAAGGACGTATACGAACGAATCATCGTAGCAGGATTCCCTTCAATCCTCGCTCCAACGGTTAAACCGTGGGGACAAACCGTCGCTTATGTGCTTGACCCGGACGGTCACCTCGTCGAGCTTTGTTCACCGATGTCTTGACAATGCGCCGTTAGACAATCGTCAGCGACATCTTTCGGCGGGATCGTCCCACTCGATTAAACGAACGACCAAAAGAGTGCCTCCGTAGTTCAGGAGGCACTCTCTTTGCGGCGTATGGACAAACTCTTATGAAGCTACAGCAAAGCTGCAGGGTCGCGACAGCTTGCAATCTAAAGCGTCTGTAAGCATGAGTTTCCTTCACGGTATGACCTAAAAAGCGTCACGTTTCGTTGACTCCTACGGGAAAACGTGCGTTTTCAACGCACGTTCAGAGGCAGGCAAGACCCTGCTCGTTGGCCGTGAGGACCAAGGAGCAACGGCTTGCGCCTCGCCCGAGGAAAGCAACGAAAAAAGACGCTGGATCTTCCAATATCACGTTGTTTACAGTCTGAAAAAAGAGTGCCTCCGTATTTCAGGAGGCACTCTCTTCTTTATGAAACATTCAACGAATTAGTTTGATTCAACGAATTCTTTTAATGCATCTTTAGGCATGAAGCCCATTGTTTTATTAACCGGCTCACCGTCTTTAAAGAGAACGAGTGTCGGGATACTTTGTACTTGGAACGCGCCAGCGATTTCTGGGTTAGCGTCGACATCAACTTTAACGATTGTTACGTCTTGCATGTCCGCATCGAGTTCTTCGAGAACTGGAGCGAGCATACGACAAGGTCCGCACCAAGTTGCCCAAAAGTCAACGAGGACGAGTCCTTTTTGTGTATCTTCTTTAAATGATTGGCTAGTTGCGTGTACGATTGCCATAAAATATTACCCCCTAAATTTTAGATTCATTTCATGTTTGCTACAGCAAAAGTGAAATCAACCTGTTTACTGATTTGAGTATAGCACAGCGATGTCGTTCGATAAAAGAAACTGCTCACGACGATTTTTACGCCGCCCACCGTGCAGAAAAAGAGGAGCAGAGGATGATTCCTCCACCCCACTTTTTAAATTAATGAACGAGCATTTTCTTGAATTCTGCTGTCAATAATGGCACAACATCAAACAAATCTCCGACGATGCCATAATCTGCGACCGAGAAGATATTCGCTTCCGGATCTTTGTTGATGGCGACGATGACTTTCGCATTCGACATGCCTGCCAAGTGTTGAATCGCTCCGGAAATGCCACAGGCGATGTAGAGATCCGGTGTAACGACTTTCCCCGTTTGGCCAATCTGTAACGCATAGTCACAGTAATCAGCGTCACAGGCGCCACGAGAAGCGCCGACTGCCCCGCCAAGTAAATCCGCTAATTCCTGTAACGGTGCAAACCCGTCGGCACTCTTGACACCACGTCCACCCGCAACGATGATTTTTGCCTCTGATAAATCGACCCCGCCCGTTGCTTTACGAATGACTTCAGAAACGATGGTCCGTAAATCTTTTAATTCGACCGTTACTGCTTCAATCGATCCGTCCGAACTGCCTTCCGCTAACGGTTCGATGTTATTTGGTCGGACCGTAAACAGTGTTTTACCTTCTGTGACTTTTACCTTTTCAAAGGCTTTCCCTGAGTAAATCGGTCGGATGAACAACGCATCCGCTCCGCTTCCCTCGATTGATGTGACGTCACTGATTAAACCGGCTTCGAGCTTCGCTGCGATTTTGGGTGACAAATCTTTTCCGAGCGACGTGTGACCGAAGACGAGTACATCCGGTGACACACGGTCAATCAGTTGCATGAAGACTTGTCCATAACCGTCCGGTGTATAGTGAAGAAGACGTGCGTCCTCTACGACGAGAACCTGGTTCGCCCCACGCGTCGCGAGTTGTGCCGCATCTTTTGCTACGTTTTCCCCAATCAAGGCGACGACGACTTCATCTGCTACAAGTTTCGCTGCCGCAATCGCTTCAAACGAAACATTTCGTAAATTACCATCACGTGATTCTGCAAGTACAAGTGCTTTTGACATATCGTTCATTCCCCCTTAGACTACTTTTGCTTCGTTTCGTAATAGCGCAGCGAGTTCTTCGACTTGTGTCGAGATCTCTCCTTCGAGCACTTTACCAGCGGCTTTGTTCGGTGGTAAAAAGCGTTCGACTGTCTCGAGACGTGGTGCTAGTTCATCTTCGTCCAGTTCAAGATCTGAGAGATCTAATTCTTCAAGTGGTTTCTTTTTCGCTTTCATGATTCCAGGAAGACTAGGGTAACGCGGTTCGTTTAACCCTTGTTGTGCCGTGACGAGTAACGGTAACGACGTTTTGATGACTTCCGTGTCCCCTTCCGAGTCACGTGTGACGACAGCATCCGTTCCGTCGATCTCTAACTTCGTGATCGTCGTGACATATGGTATGTCAAGCAACTGTGCGACACGTGGTGCGACTTGTCCGCTTCCACCGTCAACCGCTACGTTCCCGGCGATGATTAAGTCAACGTCTTGTTCCTTCAGATAACCAGCGAGGACTTCAGAAACCGAGAAATGATCCGCTTCTTCGACATCGTCCTCAATCGAAATACGAACCGCTTTGTCAGCCCCCATTGCAAGTGCTGTTCGTAATTCTTTATCCGCATCTTCCGGACCTACTGTTAAGACGGTTACGACTCCCCCTTGTGCATCCCGCACCCGAATCGCTTCCTCGACCGCATACTCATCATATGGATTGATGATGAACTCTGCTCCGTCTTCCTCAATCTTACCGTTTTCGAGCTGGATTGCTTCTTCCGTATCAAACGTCCGTTTTAACAACACATAGATTTCCATCACTAGCTCCCCCTTGTCAACTTCTATTCACCATCATCCGTTGTATCCGCTTACAAAAAGCTTGTCTTGAAAAGGGCTTAACTCAGCCCTTTGATCAGCATTCGATGAATACCATGTTGCGTTTCCAATAAATCATATTTAAAGCCACTCGCCATCCAACTCGTGACGACTTCATCAATCGTCCCGAAGACCATTTGTCTCGCCAACCGATAATCCAGTTCGGCTGAGAACTCGCCTGATGCGATCCCATTGTGAATGACACGGTCAATTAAATGGAGATATGGTTTGAGGACGGTCGCAATCTTTTGCCGCATCTCTTGATTTGACTGCCGTAACTCGATTTGTGTGACGACGGCCAAATCATAATCGACGGACAGTTGCTCCAAGTGTGCCTCAATCAATGCAGCGAGTTGTTTCGTCGCTGATTGATGATTCGCGATTTGAGCTTCTGAATACTCGATGAAACTCCCCATCTTCGCTTCGAACAAAGAGATCAACAGGTGTTCTTTGTTTTTAAAGTAAAGATAAATCGTCCCGTCTGCGACGCCTGCTTCTTTCGCGATGGCTGTTACTTTCGCGCCATGATAACCGTTTTTTGCAATCACTTTGACTGCTGCATCAATGATGCGATCACTCTTAGACATTGTTCTTTTCATAAAGATATCTCCTAACAAATAAAATGAATGATGGTTCATTCATATTTATTCTACCATGTCTTTCTTTACTGTCAACTGCTTTCTTCCAGCTGTTTTGCCCGTTCTTCTTCGACTAGGACACGGCGGAGAATCTTCCCTACAAATGTTTTCGGCAACTCTTGTCTAAATTCGTAGCGTTTTGGTACTTTGAACGATGCTAAGTTTTTTCGACAGAACTGATCAAGTTCTTCCTCCGTCACGCTCATTTCATCTTTGAGGACGATAAAGGCCTTCACTGTCTCACCTCTATAAGCATCAGGTACACCAATCACGACAGCCTCTTTGACTGCAGGATGTTCATATAAAATTTCTTCGACTTCACGTGGATAGATATTAAATCCTGAAGCGATGATTAAATCTTTTTTACGGTCGACAATCCGGAAATAATGGTCTTCCCCCACATATCCTAAGTCCCCCGTGTGCAACCACCCATCACGCAAGACTGCCTGCGTATCTTCTGGACGTTTCCAATATCCCTTCATGACTTGCGGACCTCGGACAAGAATCTCACCAATCTCACCTGGTGCTGCTAGCGTCTCACCATCGGCTTGAACGATTTTTGCGATTGTGTCTGGAACCGGAATGCCAACTGATCCTGGAACGCGTTTATCCCAAATGCAGTTCGTATGTGTGACAGGGCTCGTCTCTGACAAACCATATCCTTCGACGATCCGTCCACCCGTCACACTTTCAAATTTCTCCTGGACTTCGACCGGAAGTGGTGCCGAACCGGAAATACAAGCCTCGATGGACGAAAGATCATATTTTTTCAGTTTCGGATGATTTAATAAACCGACGTACATCGTCGGTGCACCCGGGAACAAGTTCGGTTTTTCTTTATCAATCGTTTTCAGCACTTGTTCAATATCAAACTTTGGTAAGATGATTTGCTCATACGCATTAAAAATCCCAAAGTTTAAGTTGCAGGTCATGCCATACACGTGGAAATAAGGAACGACCGCTAATAATTTACGCCCATCACCGCGTGAATATTTATAGAACCAGTGCCCAATTTGTTCGACGTTCGCGCTTAAATTGAAATGCGTCAACATGACGCCTTTCGGTGCTCCTGTCGTGCCACCGGTATATTGTAAAACAGCAATGTCTTCTTTTGGATCAATCTCGACCGGTTCAATCGGAGGGTGCTCTCGGTGTGTCAAAAAAGGAATGGATCCCGTCGTATCGACGATGATGTTGTTGTCCTTGCGTGATTTGATTGGATATAGTTTGTTTTTTGGAAATGACAGATAGTCTGCGATGCTCGTCGTCACGACCGTCGTCAAGGGCGTCGATGACTTGACTCGTGTCGCCTTCGGGTAGAGAAGATCGAGGGTGATGAGCATTTTCACAGAAGAATCGACTAGAATTTGCTCGAGCTCACGGTCCGTATAGAGCGGGTTTACTTGGACGACCGTTCCACCGGCGTATAATACGGCATAATAACTCAGCATATACTGCGGGCAGTTCGGCAACATTAAACCGACACGGTCCCCTTTTTCGAGCCCAGCTTCTTGTAAAACGTGTGCTAGACTTCTTGCTTCTTGTCGTACTTCCTTGAAAGTCATTCGTTTCCCAAGAAAACTCAGTGCCCGTCGCTCCGGAAAATCATCTGCCGCTTCATCTAAAGCTTGGTACAACGGAATCTCACGATAGTCGATTGATGCGGGTACTTGCTCTGGATAATCCTTTAACCATACTGAATCCATTCAAATCCCTCCCTGTGACTGAATTACTATTCATTTTTTATTATACGTGTTATTTACCCTTTACGGCTACTATTGGCTAAAAAAAGTTAAAAAATTCCTCTTTTCATGAAGACGGGTTTTCTTATGATTAAGGACTTCATCAAAAAAAAGCCTACCGTTCACAACATATGAACAATAGGCTTGGAACATAACATTTAATTTTAGTCTGACCTCGCTTCATCTTATCGTGAAGGATACGTAAATCCTTCTCCGATGACTTCACGTACTTTATGAATGACGACGAAAGCTCGTGGGTCTGCTGCTTCGACAATTTGTTTTAGTGGCGCGAGTTGGCGTTTATCGACAATCATATAGAGCATGTCATTTTTTTGTTTCGTAAAATGACCATGACTATGGATGACAGTCGCACTTCTTCCGAGTGTTTCCGTCAGCACAGTCGCAATCTCTTCTTGACGGTGACTAATGATTGTGACCGCTTCTCGAACATTCAGGCCTTCGCTGACGAGATCAATCAAATAAGAGCCGATGATGATTGCAATCAATGTATACAGCATCGTTTCTTCACCGAATAAGAACCCGGACGCTCCGACAACGATGACATCGATGATAAACATCGAGACTGCAATCCCGAGGTTCAAATATTTATTCATCAGACGGGCGATGATGACACCACCACCTGTCGTCCCCCCTGCGCGGATAACAAGACCGATTCCGACCCCGATCAAAATCCCTGCGTAAACTGTCCCGATCAGACGATTATCTGACGAAGTCGTGAATGATGCCGTCGTCGAGAGGACGAAGGATGTCACCGCAACCGAGATGACCGAGTAAATCATCGTTTTCCGACTTAAGAAACGATAGCCGATGATGAAGAGAATAGCGTTCGCAAGGAGCGAAACAAGTCCCGGATCCCAGCCATACAGGTAATAGAAGATCACCGTAATCCCAATTAATCCACCTTCAGATAAATCATTCGGTATCGTAAAGTAATTGACGCCAAATGATAAAATGGCGGAACCAACGATAATCCAAAAAATATCCTTCCACGAGATGGCTTGCATGGCTTCGAATGCACGTCGTCTCGTTTCATTTGTTGTTGTTTTTCTGACATTCATTCAATGTTCCTCCTTCATATGAAAAGTAGTCCTCACTCCATAAAAATTCCGCACTGAATGAAGTTCAGTACGGAATGATCACTTAGCAAAGCCAGTTCTTTTAATTCATAAAGATCCATAACAATCCGACGACTAAAAAAGCAATCGAGACACCAAACATAATTTTTGCTAACCGTTCTAACACAAGCTCACCCCACTAACGCAGAACCGATGACGAATGACATCCCAATCGAGAGAGCACACGCAATGATACCGACTGCGATGTTTCCTTTTTCGATTTCTCGGTCTACTGGGAGATTAGGTGTCAAGAACTCAAAAATCCAATAGGTCGAGATTAACAATAAAAATCCAAAGGCACTCTCTAAAAAAATTGCCCCGACACGTTCTTCACTTTGGACAGCGAAATGAACGATGTTTGCGAGTCCGATGATTTTTCCGCCTGTCGCTAGAGCAACAGCGATGTTTCCACTCTTGATATGTTCCCAGTTCCGATACCGTGTTGTCAACTCAAACAGTGCAAGACCCATGATAATTAAGAGACCCGCAACTGAATAGAGCGCCGTCGTATAGACGTAGACGTTTTCAAAGATGTTCATTCGCGTTTCCTCATTTCAATTCGATGATTGTCACGCCATGTCCACCTTCACCTTGACCACCGAGTCGAGACGTCTTCACGTGACGATTGCCACGCAAGTATTCCTGCACGCCTTGACGCATCGCACCCGTCCCGAGTCCATGAATGACACGGATATGATCATAGTTCGACAATAACGCCTGATCCATGAAACGTTCCAGTTTCGATAGACCTTCTTCTACCCGTACACCGCGTAAATCGAGTTCGGCTGACGGAGACGATTGTTTTGTGATACTTGAACTTCCTGACCGTTTTGTTGTCTTCTGGGTTGGTTTGGCTGCTCCGATTTTAGCGAGATCACCGGGCTTGACGTTGACTTTCATGATACCGACTTGAACCGTGTAGTCGCCGTTTGAGTTTTGATTGATGATGTAGCCTTTTTGATTGAAGGTCGTCACTTTGACTTCTTCACCTTTAGCAAACGTCGGCGTTTTATCATGTTTCGCTTTTACTTTCGCAATCCGCTGATCTTGTAAGGTCGGTTTTGCTTGTTCGAGCTGCTTGCGGGCTTCAATCAATTCATGTTCCTTGACGGCACCTGCATCACGGAGTTCTTTCAGGCGTTTGATAACGGCCTCCGCCTCTTTTTGAGCGCGTTCGACGGCTCGTGTCGCTTTTTCTTCTGCTTTCGCTAAAATTTCATTTTTCTCCTCAAAAATTTCAGCTTGTTCCTGTTCGAACTGTTCGCGGTCTAATGTCAGTCGTTCTTTTTCTTGTTGTAGTTCTTGCTCGAGTGATTCGGCACGTTGTTTCGCTTCCTCGAGTCGACCAATCATCGTTTCGACAGACTGAGCATCGCTTCCGACTTGACCACGCGCTGCCTCAATCACCATGTCCGATAAGCCAAGTCGTTTCGAAATTTCAAAGGCATTCGAGCGACCCGGGACACCAATCAGTAAACGATAGGTCGGGCTGAGTGATTCGACATCAAATTCCATCGAGGCATTGACGACACCTTCACGATTATAACCATAAGCTTTCAGTTCCGAATAGTGAGTCGTCGCGGCGACACGTGCTCCGCGACGCTTGACTTCATCGAGAATCGCAATCGCGAGTGCCGCCCCTTCCGTCGGATCAGTTCCTGCTCCGAGCTCATCAAATAGGACGAGGCTCATGAAGTCAATCTTCTCCATCATCGAGACGATGTTCGTCATGTGTGAACTAAACGTCGAGAGATTTTGTTCGATCGATTGTTCGTCACCGATATCTGCATAAATCGCGTCAAAGACACTCAGTTCCGTTTCGTCGGCTGCCGGCACGTATAATCCGGACTGGACCATCAGTTGTAGAAGACCAATCGTCTTCAACGTGACGGTTTTCCCACCGGTGTTTGGTCCAGTGATGACGAGTGATGTAAATTCGCCACCTAAGGAAACGGTGATCGGGACGACATCTTCATCCGCGATGAACGGATGGCGCGCTTCTTTTAAGACGATTCGCCGCTCTTCATTCAAGCGTGGCTCGACGGCACGGATTTGATGACCATACAACGCTTTCGCCATGATGAAATCGAGTTCTGCCAACACATCGAGATTAATCCGTAATGAATCTCCGACGGCACCGACAAGTGCCGATAACCGGGCTAAAATGCGTTCGATTTCGGCACGTTCTTTGAGACGCGCTTCTTGGATTTCGTTATTTGCGGCAACGACGGCTTGTGGTTCGATGAACAGTGTTGCACCAGACGCTGATTGATCGTGGACAATCCCGCCAAATGCTTGACGGTATTCTTGTTTGACCGGGACACAATAACGGTCGTTTCGCATCGTGACGATGGCATCCGACAACATCTTCGATTTACTGCGTAAGACACCGTCGATTTTCGAACGGACTTGTCCTTCGAGTGAGCGCAGCTGACTTCTTAACGACCGTAGTTTGTCACTCGCAGAGTCTTGGACGACGCCTTGGTCATCAATCGCATGACGAATCCCTTGTTCGATTTCGACGAGCTTCGTAATTTGCTCGATTCGGCTGTCGAGTGCCGGCAATCGTAAGTCGGGATTGTCCTCGTGCAGCCGTTCTTGAAAAGCTTTCACTTGGCGTCCGGAGTAAACGACGTCTGCTACAGCCAACAATTCACTCGTCGAGAGGATTGAACCAATCTCAGACCGTTTGACTTCACTACGCACATCCGTTAAACCGCCGAACGGATAACGGTCGCGTAGACGATAGACCGTCGTCGCTTCCGTCGTCACGGCTAAGAGTGCTTTGACTTGTTCATAATCTTCTGACGGTTGCATATTTTTGACGAACTGTGCTCCGAGCGAGCTAGCCGTTTGTTTGATGAGTAAGTCTTTCAATTTATCATATTCTAAGACGCGTAATGCGTTAGCATTCATTTAATCCACTCCTAAACGTTTTCGATCAAAGAAGGCACGCGCCTCCTGCGCCGTCCACGTATTGATGACATCTGTTGGTTCCAAGTATGCTTTACGTGCATGGAGGACTCCAAGTTTCATGTCTTCTAACATTTCTGGACGGTGTGTGTCCGTATTAATCATGATTTTAACACCCGCTGCCTTTGCTTTCGCGAGCGAAGCCGCCGTTAAATCAAAACGTGCCGGGTTCGCATTCAGTTCAAGCGCTGTCCCTGTCTCTGCCGCCAGTTCAATCAGGCGATCAACATTGACGGCATAACCTTCGCGCCGACCGATGATTCGTCCTGTCGGATGGGCAATGAGTGAGACATAAGGATTACGACAAGCATTTTCTAAGCGTTGCATGATTTCAGTTTCCGTCTGATCAAACTTCGAATGAATCGAGGCGATGACGTAGTCCATTTCCTGCAAGAACTCATCCTCATAATCAAGTGATCCATCCGGCAAGATATCCATCTCGACACCACATAAGATTGTCATGTCGGGATGTTTCTTACGCGCGGCTTCAATCTCAACACGTTGTTTGCGTAAGCGATCTATCGTCAATCCGTTGACGAACTTCATGTATTGGCTGTGATCCGTGATGGCCATCCACGAGTAACCGCGCGCAGCACAAGCATCGACGAGTTCTTCGACTGATAAGGTTCCGTCCGACCACGTCGTATGCATATGGACATCCGCTTGGATATCTTTTTCCGTAATCAGTCGCGTCAAATCTTGTTCAAACTCGTGGCGCCCGCTACGTAACTCTGGTGGGATGAACGGCAAGTCATACCGCGCGAATAATTCATCCTCTGTTTGTGGTTGGAACAAACCGTCTTTCGTCTCGACACCGTATTCCGAAATACTCTCACCACGTTCTTTTGCGAGTTGACGCATCCGAACATTATGATCTTTCGACCCTGTGAAGTGATGTAACGTCGAGGCGAATGCTGCGTCGTCGACTAAGCGGAAGTCGACTGCGATATAGTTCGTATCGCGTTTTAAGACGACCGATACTTTCGTCTCACCTGCCGCGATGATTTCATCGATTTGCTCAAGCTCGAGTAATTGTCCTTTGACGACTTCTGCTTGATCTGTCGACAAAATAAAATCAAGATCCTTGCACGTCTCTTCCGCGCGACGGAAACTTCCGCCAACTGCGAATCGGATGATTCCTTCAAATGCCGTTAGTGTCTGTTCGAGTTCACTTACGATTTTTCGCATGACACCGTACGGTAATCGTTCCGGTCGTGTTTCAAAGGTTTCGAGTGCCTTCACGTATTTTTCGACTGTCTTTTTCCCGAATCCCGGCATCGCTTCGACTGTACCATCCTCCAGTTTTTCGGCAAAGGAATCTGCATCGATGACACCGACATCATGTAATTTTGCGAGTTTCTTACCTCCGAGACCTGGAATCTTCAGTAGCGCAATCAGACCTTCTGGCACTTCTTGTTCCAGTTCCGAGAGTGCCGTACTCGTGCCTGTCGTCCGGAATTCTTCAAGGACCGCCGCTGTTCCTTTGCCAATCCCTTTCATCGCTGTGAAATCTTCAATGTCCATGAAATCGTGTTCTGCCGCTTCTAATATACTTGCCGCCTTACGAAAGGCATTGATTTTAAATGGGTTTTCACCTTTTACTTCGAGATAAACGGAAATCCGTTCTAAATGTCGAATCGCATCTTGAGTCGTTCGCATCGTCAATTCTCCCCTCAAAAAAAGCCCCCAGTTAACGGGAGCGCGTTATTTTATCAAACCGACTTTCGTCATGAGCCATTCCGCTAATAACGGTGTATGTTGAATCATGAATGTCGCCAAGCTCGAATTCGCAATGGCATCTTGAATCGATTGGACTGGCGCAAAGGCTGCCAAAAATAGAATCAAGAACACGAAAATATACATCTCGATGAATCCAAATATACCGCCGAGTAAACCTTTCACTTGTTTTAACACTGGAATGTTCGTCAAGGAATCAAACATCGATAAAATCATTGATAAAATGATTTTTGTCCCGAAAAACAGAACGATGAACCAAAATGCTTTATAAAATACTTCATCTAACCCAATTGAGCTCGGAATTGAAAACATCGTTAAATCAATTCCAGCATCGTCGAGTGTTGATGGATATGGAACCCATAATTTAAATTTTGCAGCTAACTCATCATAAAACGAGAGTGCCACGATGAACGAGATCAACAGACTCAGTAAATGTCCTGCTTGCAAGACAACGCCTCGACGGACACCTGTCATCGTTCCTAATGCGAGAAATAATAAAATAACAAAGGTAATCATAGTTTAAAGTTCACCCAAATTCTTTTTGATTTTTACGTAATCACTACCAATATTGAGAGCCGCTAAAACGGCAATTTGACGAACGTCGAGTTGTGGTGCTTGGTCTCGAATTTCCCGAATTTTTGTATCGACGAGGAGACCCACTTCACGTACGTGTTCTGGCGACTCCGTCCCGACAATCGTATAATCATTACCTGCGATATGAATCGTCGTCCGGTTCAGCCCTTCTGAATCAGCCATTATTCTGTCCTCCTCATACTTTGCTTCTTTCATATAGTACCATCATTTTTGAAATAGGAAAAGAAGTCCACCATCGGTCTAGAGGATGGTATGCTTGTTGTCTGAAAGGATGATCTATTTATGGGAACCGTCGTTTTAAAATTACCAAAGGATAAACAAGAAGTCGTTATTTCTGATTTTCAAGCTTCTCGTATCACATCGCCACCATATGCCCGCTTTGCTGCACGCACGAAAACCTGTGTCGTCACCATCTATAATTCAGGAAAAGTAATGTTCCAAGGCACAGAAGCTGAGGCGATTTCTGCCCGTTACGGAGCCCCGCTCTTAAAGAAAGCCCCTTCTACTGCGAGTGGACTGCTTCCGAGAGACTTCTCGACTTGGTCAGTCATCGGTAGTGATGAAGTCGGGAAAGGAGACTTCTTTGGTCCGCTCGTCGTCGTTGCCGCCTATGTAGATGCACAACAAATCGAGCTCGTCCAAGAACTTGGTGTGCGTGATTCCAAAAATGTCTCGGACATCGAAATCCGAAAGATTGCCCGCGACCTTCATGCCGTCATTCCGTACGAATTCCGAATCCTTCATAATCCAGACTACAATCGGATGCAGCGTACGATGACACAAGGAAAGATGACGGCACTTCTACACAATTCAGCGCTAGGTGGTCTGCTCGAAAAGCTCGAAGCCACTCCAAAAGCGATTCTAATCGATCAGTTCGCAGAAAAAGCGACCTATTATAAACACTTGTCTGGTGAAGTAAACCAAGTCAAAGAGAACGTTTATTTTTCGACGAAAGCAGAAGGACTTCATGTCGCTGTCGCAGCAGCATCCATCCTCGCCCGCGCGATCTTTTTGAAAGAGATGGATGTACTCAGTCAACAAGCGGGTACAGAAATTCCAAAAGGTGCAGGTGCAAAGGTCGATCAAGTCGCTGCATCACTTTTATTGAAACACGGTCCAGATCAATTAAAGAACTGGACAAAATTTCATTTTGCTAATACAAAAAAAGCGACACAATTAGCTGAAAAACGAAACCGACCATCATCCTAAGGAGTGGTCGGTTTTTAAATGGCTGACTCTTTTCCTTTCAAACGCCCTAACTCCGCGAGAAGAATTTTCGTTTCATTGAACGGGACACCTTCAGTCCCGATTCGCTCGATTTCTTCGTGTCCTTTTCCGACAATTACAACGCGTTTTCCTTCGAGCGCAATTTCAGCTGCCGCGAGCAAGGCATTTTTTCGATCTACGTGACAAGAAATGATTTTATCAGACGAAATATCCACGCTCAGTTCATCAATAATTTGTCTTGGATCTTCTCGTCTCGTATCGTGAACCGTGACGATAATTCCTGCACAATATTGTGCTGCAATTCGTCCCATTTCCTGACGTTTCGTCCGGTCACGTTCACCTGCTGCACTTAATACGACGTATAATGTCTCATTCGAAACGGATAGCGCTTCTAAACATTTTCTTAACCCGTCTGGAGTGTGCGCATAATCGATATAAATTTCCGTTCCTTCAAACGATAGCCGCTCGAGTCGCCCTTTGGGTAAACGAAGCGACGGGATATGTCGAATTAATTCATACATGTTGACCTCGCCTGTTTTCATCAATCCGATCGCGGCTGCTAAATTGGCCGCATTAAAGTTTCCGAGTAGCGCGATCGGGACTTCAGTAGTCGTTCCGTCAATTCGAACATTTACAGATTCCTCTCGCCACTCGACTACAATTGATGCTTCCGATTCTATCTTTGTCGAATACCACGTGACAGGAACATTTGCCCCGGCCCGCTCCATGACGTGACTCGCCGCATCTTCCTCATTTAAGACGAGTCCCTTCCCGTCATTCCTCGCTACTTGTTGAAACAACATGCCTTTCGCTTCCGCATACTCTTCCATCGATTGATGATAATCCAGGTGGTCATGTGAAAGGTTCGTGAACGCCGCTGCGTGGAAGGATACACCTTCTACACGTCCCTCAACTAACGCATGTGACGATACTTCGAGCATGCAGTCCGTTACGCCATTGTTGACCATTTCGTGTAATAAACGATGTAAGATGACAGCTTCCGGTGTCGTATTTGGTGTCTCAAAACGTTGCCCATCAATCAGAGCACCTACCGTACTGATCATTCCCGTTCGTCTTCCGGCAGCTCGAAACAAGTCGTAGGAAAGTTGCGTCGTCGTCGTTTTCCCATTTGTTCCAGTAATACCGTAGACTCTCATCTTTTGACTCGGATGGTCATAAAAAAAATTAGCAATCTTTCCTGCTGCTTGTTTCGTATCCGGTAAGAGAATCGTTGGAATCCCTACTACCCCGACTTGTTTTTCAGCAAGAATCGCAACCGCTCCGTTATCTTTTGCTTCTTGTACATATTGATGCCCATCTACCGTATAACCACGAATGCAAATGAACAGGCTCCCCGGCTTCACTTTGCGTGAGTCCGTTTCAATGCTTGTAATCACTGGGTTTTCTTCAGTCGTTAACTGGAAAGGCGAAAGCAAGTCTGACAGTAATTTGTGTTGATGATTCATGGTGTTCGCTTCCCTTCTATGTTCAAAATCCGAATTTGATTTTGATCCATTCTAGCATTTTCTAAACAGTCTTCCAGTAATCTTCAGTTAAACTTCAGGTAAGTATGCTACAACTAAAGTTGAGGTGAAAACTATGACACATATATTAATAGCAGAAGATGAATTCGACATTCGTGAACTGCTTACGGAATTACTTGAATCAAGTGGATATAACGTTTCCTGTGCCACAAATGGGATGGAGGCATTAAAGTTATATCAGTCCGATTCATTCGATTTAATCATTTTAGATATCATGATGCCCTATTTTGATGGTTTTGAAGTCGCACGCAACATTCGAAAGCAATCACAAACACCAATTATTTTTTTGACGGCCTTGCAGGATGAGGAAAATCAAGTGAAGGGATTTGACCTTGGAATCGATGATTACATCGCCAAACCCTTCTCACTTCGGATTTTACTACGAAGAATTGAAGCGATCATCAGACGAATCCAAACGAACTCTGAAGAACAACTCTCTTTTCGAGAGATTACCCTATTTCCGTCAAGCTATAACGTTTTAATTTCAGGAATTCAAACGACGTTGACCCTCAAGGAATTTCAAATCCTTCATTTATTACTTGAAAATCCTGGACGAGTCTTAGAGCGCGAACAGTTGATTCAACAACTTTGGGGATTCGATGCATTAGGAGATACACGTTTTTTAGATACACATATTAAAAATTTACGTAAAAAAATTGATTTACCTTACATTCAAACCGTGAAAGGGGTCGGCTATAAACTTGAAGCGACTAATTAAACGTCCACGCATCACGGGAAAACTTTTTTTCCTGACGATGAGTTTGTTGATTGTGGCAGTTCTTTCGACGATTGGTTTTTTATATGCGACATTACCTTCTTATTATCAAAGTTATCGGGAAGAGCAATTTCACGCGACGATGGCTTCTCTTCAAGAAGAGAGCACGCATCTCTCGAGCGAAAATCTCCTTCCGCTGCTCGATCAGTTAACGGCAAAAGGGATTCGTTTTTCCTTATGGACGGAAGAAGATCAATTGTTATACGCACCTGGTTTTGGACGTGGACCGGTTCGACGAACTGCCAATACTTCTCCTGCTGGAATAATTCAAGATTCAATTCCGCTTCAATTAGTAGACCAAACTGTCATTTTAGATGTCGATCAGATGATTCAGCCAATCGATGAAGTGAAAAGCGTTATTTTAAAATTAGCGCCCTATATCGTCTTACCCTTGCTTCTGCTAGCAGGTCTTGCCGCCTATCTGTATTCGCGCATCATCTCACGCCCACTCTTAACAATTAATCAAGCAACAAAAGAACTGGCGAACTTGAATTTTTCCGTCCGAACCCATCATACTTCTGCCGATGAACTGGGTGATTTGTCACGAAACATTAACCAATTGGCGACTAAACTTGAAGTCACGATGGAGTCGCTTCAAACATCCAACGAACAATTGCGGTTCGAGTCCGAAAAAGACCGTAAGCGCGATGCGGAACGTCGTCAATTATTCCTCGCCATCTCACATGAACTCAAAACACCCGTCACCATTGTGAAAGGTCAAATTGAAGGAATGCTGTTAAACCTCGGTGCCTATCGTGACCGGGATCATTATCTAGCTCGGGCGGGGCACGTCATTGAAGATATGGAGCGACTCATTGCCGAATTGTTAGAAGTCGCTCGTGTTGAGCAAATGAATCTTCAACTCACACCAATTAACCCACTCACATTAATCAAGCATCAATTGCAACAGTTCGATCAGTTAATTGTCGATCGCAACCTCGACATCGTCCTCATAGAAAACGAGTTGACTGTTCAAACCGATGCCCAGTTACTTGAACGGGCACTCCATAATCTCTTGATGAATGCGATTTCCTATACCGCTGTTAATGGAACGATTCATATCGAGTTCGAACAAGGAGACGAGTTGACGTTGCGCATTACAAATTTCCCAACGACCCAAGATTCGAGTGAGACCGCTGCCTGGTTTAATCCTCTCGAACGCTCTGAGCAATCCCGAAATCGTATACATGGTGGCAGCGGGCTCGGACTTTATCTCGTTCATCAAATCATGGAACGACTAGACATCGATGCTACTCTTCAAGGAAGTCCCAATCAGGTTCAATTTGCAGCACAGTTCAAATCAATCGTTTAAGATTTCCTCCTTGCCAAACACTAACTTCATTCGTTATACTCCTTTAAGTTAACTAGTTAACTTAAAGGAGGTTTTTTAATGTCATCCCAACAAGAAGATATTCTTGGTCAACTTTCAAAAGTGGCACGGCTCGTCAAACGAGATATCGACGCCGTCCTTGCCCAACATTCTTTGCACACTGGTCAATGGGCATTGTTAAAAGCAGTCTCCTTACTTGAACCGGTGTCGCAAATCACCCTCTCGAAATACTTAATCATCGAAAAACCAGCTGTCACGAAAACGGTCGTTCGCTTAGAAGAACTAGGCTTCATCTCTCGGAAATCCGTCGGACGACAACGCCTTGTTGAATTGACACCACAGGCAAGAGCTGCTTTCAATGGTATCGATGAAGCAGTCCAGGCAGCACATCGCTTGTTCCTAGGTGAACTATCAAAAGAAGAACAACATTCTTTAGAGATTTTGATGACCCGTCTGCTGGCGACCCACCGTCCTGTCGAACAGGAGGAATCTTCTTGAATCGTTTATTCCACCGTCACTATGTAACGACACTCGTCGTCAATCTACTGTTGTTCATCACCTTCTATTTATTGAATGCTTCCTTACCTTTACTGGCCGCACAACAGTTCAATGTTTCTCAAAGTTCGCTCGGTTGGGTCGTAACGGCATTCATTTTAGCAACGGTTTGTTCACGTCCTTTAATCGGACATTGGCTCGATCGTTATGAACTCAAACGAATGTTACTGCTGTCCGCTACATTTTTCATGATTGTCAGTTGCTTATATCTCATCGTCTTACCGCTCGAATCATTCAGTCTGTTGCTCATCATTCGCATCTTACATGGTTTTAGTTTCGGAATGATTTCTTCTTCACTGAGTTTGAGTGTGACGACCTTGATTCCAAAGCCGCGTCAAGGAGAAGGAATGGGCTATTTCGTCCTCTCGATGAACCTTGCTTCCGTTCTCGGGCCGGTCATCGGATTGACGTTGATTGCACACGATGCGCTCGTCTGGTACTTCGTAACGATTGCCCTGCTTGCGATTTGTTCGTTTAGTTTCATCTGGCGTTTACCATTAACGAGTAGTCACGTTACGAGTTCCGCACCATTTCGTTTACGGCAGTCGTTATTCTTATCAAGTCCTGTCTTACTTCTTGCAACTGTTCTTGCTGGTATTGCGATTTCAAGTACATCCGCGTTCATTTCGCTGTATGCAGATGCGATGGACCATGTCACTTATGCCTCTTACTTTTATGGTCTTGCTGCACTCGGCATGGTTGCCATTCGTCCTTTTGCCGGTAAGCGGTTTGATCGACGCGGACCAGCCTCTGTATTGGTGCCATCGTATGTTTTATACGCCGTCGGTTTTTTAGTACTCGGACTGTTCCCGACACTTCCCGGATTATTGTCCGCCGCCCTCATCATCGGAATTGGTTCCGCTTCGATTTTTCCAGGGATACAAACCGTCATGTTGACCTATGCGGCTCCCGCACAAAAAGGCAAGGCGATTTCGACATTCTTTCTCGCTTACGATAGCGGGTTCGGAATCGGTGCTTTTCTTTTGTCAGGCATCGCCGCGAAAGTGGGTTACTCGAACATGTTTTTGATGTGTAGCCTCATCGTCGTCAGTAGTGGACTCTTATATGGTTATTTCCGTCGATCAACGTTGCTTTCAACTAAACAAAATATTGCTTCTTAAAGCGCTCAAGGAAAAACTCTCCCGTCTAAAGACGCGAGAGCTTTTTCGGATCAACGTGCAGGAACGACCTCGCCTTCCGTAACACGTTTCTTCTCTATAAAACGCTGTTTCTTCAATTCAATGATATGATCGGCAGCACGAGCGACTTCCGCAGAGTGCGTCACCGCGATGATGCAACGGTTAGAACGGTGAGCAAGTTCTTGAAATAGCCGAATGATGTCCGTCGCAGTTTTTTCATCGAGCGCTCCCGTCGGCTCATCTGCAAGAATGATTGGGGCTTCCGTCGCAAGGGCACGTGCGATGGCGACACGTTGCTGTTGACCACCACTCAACTGCAGTACATTTTTTGTCGCATGGGCTTCGTCGATTCCGACCTGTTCAAGGAGATTTTGGGCATGTTTCTTTTTTCCTTTTATGCGTTGTCCACTCAATTCGAGTGCGACAATCACGTTATCCAATGCGTTCATATACGTCAATAAATTAAACGATTGAAAAACGGTCGCAGCATGTCGTGAACGATACGTCGTCAATCCGATTTTTCGAATATCGCGACCTTGATACGTAATCTGTCCTTCTGTCGGTGAATCAAGTCCACTCAACAGACTGAGAGCCGTCGTTTTCCCGGAACCTGACTCACCGAGAATTGCATAAAACCGTCCAGCCTCGAACTGCATCGAGACATCGTTCAAGATCCGTTGTTGCTTGCTTCCTGATGTATAGGCATAGGTGACGTTCGTCATTTTTAAAGTCGTCATAGTATTAATCCTCCCGTAATAGAATTTCTTTTGGATTCATCCGTAGTAAGGCAAGTGAAGGTAACAAGACAGATAAAAAGACGATTAGACTTCCAATTTCGATGACTTGAAGTAACGTCGTCCAATCAATCTTCGTTGTCATCTCTGTAATTTGTGGAATGCTATCTAACACTTGTTGTCCGCCGCGTCCACCCGGACCGCCAAAACCAGTCTGCGTTGCGACCGAACTAGCCGCTTCCGTCACCTCGCGGTTCAAAAGCTGATCTGTCATGAATTGTGATGTCATGCCACCTGTCGCATACGTGACAAGGAAAGCAATTGCCGCAATCGCAAACGTTTCAATTAGTAATTGCCCCATTAATTTCGAGCGTTTTTCACCCATCGCCAGTAAAATACCCATTTCTTTTCGACGTTCCCGGACGGATAATAAAATCAACAGCGCTAAAATCAAACCACCTGCGATACTAACAAGATAGACGACAGATTTTGAGAAGGACGCGACTTGTTCAATCGGTCCAACCATTTTTTGATAAGCAGCATCATTCGCATCCAGTGTGAACGTATCCCAGTCGAGTGGTGAGACAGCCATCGCTTCTTTTTTGAACGTATTGATTTCAGATGGATCTTCTAGCGCGTAGACGACACTCGATACACTGACCGTTCCTTCTTCAGTCGAGAAGCTCGCGAGTGTATCATTTGCAATGTACATCTGGTTCATCGGGTCCATGAAGCCTGCCGCTCGGAAATTCGCATCGGATGTCGCTTCCGTCGATGCCGATAAACCAATGATTGTCACTGTTACGGAATCCTCGGTCGTTGTCGATGTCAGCTTAAACGTATCCCCGACTTTGAGATCATTTTCAGTCGCTAAGTTTTCATCGATGACAACACTTTTTTCTTTAGCATCGGTAGTCAATGCTTCTCCATCCACGATTTTCAACGTACCGTTCGTGTATGTATCAAGTAGTTCCATGTTCGTCACACCATTTAAAGAGAAATCTGGCATCGTCATCCCTTCAGGCATCTCTCCCCCTCGCCCACCACCTGAGTTCGTTGATTCACTCTCAATCGGTGTGAGATCACTTGATGTCGCCGTCGTTTGTGCCAGGTAGTTGACGGACTTGACTTCATCTAGTTGTTCGATTGCTTCAACATCCGTCGTATCAATCGCTACTTCTTCTGGTCGTCCACGTTCACCTGACGCTTGTCGTTCCTGCATTTGCTTTTGTCGATCGACTTGTAGTGTCACTGTCGCCCCTAACTCTTTTCTCGCCTCTTCTCCCGCCGATTTAGCAGCATTCTGAATCGCGAATCCTGACAGTACGAGTGATCCGATTACCGTCAAAATAATCAACATGATCATCGTCTTTCCCTTTCGCGCTACAATACTTTTTCCTGCCCGCTTCAAAAAATTCATTTTTCGTGTTCCTCCTTTAATCTTCTAAGCTCATCTTATGCAACGTATCTGTAGTCTAGCTGTAGTTCGACTGTATCTTGAACGAAGAAACGGCCGAAACGCAAAAAAAACGAGAATGACAGTGACGTCATCCTCGTTTTAACTCATGTGATTCGATTGACCGGTTACGCACGAAGTTCTGCGTCGAACGCTTTTGTTAAAGCCGATACGACATGTTCGTGTGCTGCTGTGACTTCTTCATCGACCAAAGTCCGTTCCTTATTTTGATAACGGAGCGAGAAGGCGAATGATTTTTTGTTTTCACCGACGTTATCGCCCGTGTAGACATCAAATAATGTGACATGTTGTAAAAGCGGACCTGCTGCTTGCATGATCACTTGCTCCACTTCGCTTGCTGTGACCGATTGATTGAGGACAATCGCGATGTCGCGCGTCATCGATGGGAAACGGGACATCTCTTGATAGACGACCGGCTCTTTCGAGTGAAGTTTCATGGCATCGAGTTCAAAGACGTAGACTTCTTTTAAGCCATACTGCTCTTTCGAGAGTGCTGGATGCACTTGGCCGACGAACCCAATCGCTTCACCGTCCATCAGTACACGTGCCGTCCGACCTGGATGCATCGAATCGATGACTGCCGCTTCGTATGTCAACTTGACATTGAATGCCTCTGCTAACGTTTCGACGATTCCCTTGACAACGAAGAAATCCGTTTTGACCATTGTGCCATGCGCACGGTGTTGTTCCGCTAGTCCGACAGCGACTCCGGCGACCAGTTCTTGTTCGATCGGCAACGTCTCAAGTGACGCATCACGCTGGAGGTAAACGCTCCCCAGTTCGTAGTAAGCGAGGTCGGCATGTTGACGTGCGACATTGTGTTGCGCGACTTCGAGTAACCCTGGAATCAATGATGTCCGAAGTGTCGAACGTGCTTCGCTGATCGGCATCGCCAACTTAACGGGGTGGAGATCTGTTTGTTCATTGAATTGCATCGCACGTTGTTCACTCGTCAGTGAGTACGTGATGGCTTGCGATAAACCGGCACCTTGTAAGAGACGACGGATTTGACGGCGATGTTGATTCCGTTTCGGCAAGAAACCGCGGCTCGCTTCTTGCGGTAAGCTCGATGTCAATGCATCATACCCATAGAGTCGTGCGACTTCTTCCGCGATATCAGCCGGAATCATCAAGTCTTGGCGACGTGTCGGTACACTGACCGTTAGTGCATCTCCTGATAACTCAACTTCGAGTCCAAGGCGTTCTAATAACTCTTTCATGACCGTACCTTCGATTTTCATTCCGAGACGATGATTGATATACGAGACACTCGCTTCGATTAAGTGATCATCGAGTTGAAGTGTACCTGCTTGGACCGTTCCAGCAAGGACTGTTCCACCAGCAAGTTCAGCAATCAATGCGGCTGCCCGGTCAAGTGCTAACAAGACACGACGTGGGTCGACCCCTTTTTCAAAACGTGAACTGGAGTCCGAACGTAGTCCAAGGACACGACTCGTCTTCCGGACAGATGTCGGTGCGAAATAAGCCGATTCGAGGATGATTGACGTCGTTGTTGCGTCGACTTCTGTATTTGCACCACCCATGACACCTGCAAGCGCGACGGGCTTTTCGCCATCTGTGATGACGAGCATCGAAGGATCGAGTGTCCGTTCGACTTCGTCAAGTGTTTGGAAGGACTCTCCTGCTTTCGCTTGACGAACGACGATTTGCTGCCCCAGTTTTTCAGCATCGAATGAATGAAGCGGTTGTCCTGTTTCAAGTAAGACGAAGTTCGTCACGTCGACGACATTGTTGATTGGACGAATCCCGTTCGCAATCAAGCGGTTTTTGAGCCAAAGTGGCGACTCACCGATGACGACATGTTGGATTTCACGCGCCGCATAAAACGGACATTCCTCCGACTCAAGTGTGACAGCAAGTGTTGTTTTATCAGTTGCTTCCGTCACGTCGATTGCCGGGAAAACAGCCGTCGTATTTAAGATACCTGCTACTTCATGCGCCACACCGTACATGCTTAGGCAATCAGAACGGTTCGGTGTCAAACCGAGTTCTAATACTTCGTCATGCAGACCAAGTAGTTCTAAGACGTCTTGCCCTGGTGTGACCGGCTCACGGAATGTATGAATGCCAGCTTGCTCATCTTCACGAATATACTTTTTCTCAAAGCCAAGTTCTTCAAGTGAACAAATCATGCCTTCAGAAACGACTCCACGCAGTTTAGCTCGCTTAATTTTAATGCCCGGAAGGCGTGCTCCGACACGGGCAACGATGACATCTTGTCCTGCTTCAATGTTTGGTGCACCACACACGATTTGTACCGGTTCTTCTTGTCCGATATCAACCGTCGTGATGTTTAGCTTATCCGCTTCCGGATGCTTTTCTTTTGTTAATACATGACCGACGACGATATTGTTCAAATCGGCGTCACGGACTTCGACGCCCTCGACCTCGATTCCACTCTTCGTAATTAAATCCGCCAGTTCCTCACCGGTTTTCTGACTGACGTCAACGAACTGCTGTAACCATTGTTTTGAGACTAACATCTGTTTTCCCCCTTAAAACTGTTCGCTGAAGCGAACGTCATTCGTATAGAAGTGGCGAATATCATCGACCCCATATTTCAACATGGCGATTCGCTCAATCCCCATCCCGAAGGCAAATCCAGACATTTTCGTACTATCATATTCTGCCATCTCAAGGACGTGCGGATGAACCATACCGGCACCTAAAATTTCAATCCAGCCTGTTTGTTTACAGATATTGCACCCTTTTCCACCACATTTAAAACACGAGACGTCGACTTCGACGGATGGTTCTGTGAACGGGAAGAAGCTAGGGCGTAACCGGATTTCACGTGCCTCCCCAAACATTTGCTTCACGAATGCTTCGAGCGTGCCTTTTAAGTCTGCCATTGAAATCGACTCTCCAACGACGAGTCCTTCCACTTGCATGAATTGGTGTGAGTGCGTCGCATCGTCTTCATCGCGACGATAGACTTTCCCTGGGCAAAGAATCCGAATCGGTTCACCTTTCGAAGCGAGCATCGTCCGCGCTTGGACAGGTGACGTATGGGTCCGCATCAGAATTTCATCCGTGATATAAAATGAATCTTGCATATCACGTGCCGGATGATCTTTCGGCAGATTCAACATTTCGAAGTTGAACAAATCTTGTTCGACTTCAGGTCCTTCTGCAATCGTATAACCGAGTCCAACAAAGATGTCCTCGATCTCGTCCGTGACTTGTTGAAGCAAATGCGCTTGTCCGACTTTTTTCGGTCGACCCGGAAGTGTCACGTCAATCGCTTCAAGCGCTAGTTTTGCGTCCATTTCTTGTTGCTTGACGTCTACTAAACGTTGCTCGAGTTCTGTTTGGATGACACCACGAACCGCATTTGCGATTTCACCGACGACCGGACGTTCTTCTGCTGATAATTTTCCCATTCCACGTAATACTTCTGTGATCGGACCTTTTTTTCCGAGATATTTGACACGGACATCATTTAATTCTTTTTGTGTACTGGCTTGATTCACGAGTTGTAACGCTTCGTCGCGAAGTGCCTCTAATTGTTCCCGCATGCTCGTCACTCCTTTTTTTCAAATAAAAAACGCCCCTTCAGCAAATGCCGAAGGGACGATTTAATTCAATCGTGGTACCACCCTTGTTCGACTTGAATCCATCAAGTCCTCAAGTAGCGCGATAACGGGCGCTTCCCGTCACGATCTCTCGTGCGACTCCGGAGTGAATTCAGCTAGCGGATTCGTAAAGAAGCTTGCAGTCTAAGGCTTCTTCTCCCTAATCGAATCGTTCTCTAACCTACTCTGTTCCATCAACGTCTAATTAAATGTTCTACTGTAACTCACTTTAGCATGAACGCTTCAGTGATTCAATCGACCGGAGCAAAATGATACAGTAAAATTCCTGCTGCAACGGCTGCATTGAGTGATTCGGCTTTTCCGCGAATTGGAATGTAAGCACGTCCATCACATTGGTCGAGCAATTCTGGTGCAACACCTTGTGCTTCATTCCCGATGATGAGTCCGATTGCACCAAGATTTTCGACTTCTGTATACGGATTGGCATTGCGTAGTGCCGTTCCGAGAACGAACACCCCTAATTCATGCAAGTCTTGAATCGCTTCATCAAGCGACATCATGATGACCGGCAAGTGGAAAATCGAACCTTGTGTTGCGCGGAGGACTTTGCTGTTATAGACATCAACTGTCCCGTGACCAATGATGACACCATCGAATCCAGCCGCATCGGCTGTCCGAATCATCGTTCCGACATTACCCGGGTCTTGCAGACGATCGAGTAACAGGTAACGGCCACGCTCTAAGCGCTCTGTTTGCTCTTTCATCTCACAAACTGCGAAAATCCCTTGTGTCGTTTCTGTTTCTGACAAGACTTTGGCAACTGATTCGTCAATTGTGATCAAGTCAGCCGCATTTTTCTTCCAAGAACCCGGAACTTGAACATCTTCACGGACAATCAATTCTTTGATGATTCCAGCACGAACAGCCTCTTCAACGAGGTGCTCTCCTTCAATGAGGAAACGTTTTGTCTGAAGACGTCCTTTTTTTGTTAAAAGCTTTTTCCATTGTTTGACGATCTCATTCTTCGTAGAAGAAATATGTTTCATGGTTTACCCCTCGTAAATCGCTTGGACTGCTTGCGTATCTAAACGTTTCGTAACGGCAACGATTAAATCGACTGCTGCTTCGAAATCTGCTTTATGCATAATGGAAACGTTCGTATGCAAGTAACGGATTGGTACTGTCAATGCGAGCGAAGGAACTCCTGTGTTCGATAAATGGAATTTCGCAGCATCCGTCCCACCACCCGGTGTTAGGTCCAATTGATATTTAATGTTTTCTTCTTTTGCGACACCTGTGACGAAATCGATTAATCCACGGTGTGCGATCATCGTCGCATCAAACATGATGACTTGTACACCTTCTCCAAGTTTTGACAATGCTTCGCGATCCGTCATTCCTGGTGTATCACCAGGGATTCCTGTGTCAACAGCAAATGCAATCGATGGATGAATCAAGTTCGCAGCCGTTTGCGCGCCACGAAGCCCAACTTCTTCTTGCACCGTTGCTCCTGCAAAAATCGTGTTCGGATGTCCTTCTTCTTTTAAACGTTTGATGGCTTCAATCGCAATCGCGCAGCCAATCCGATTGTCCCAAGCTTTTGCCATCAAGAAATTCTCATTTTTCATCACAGTAAATTCGCAATGTGGAACGACCGTATCTCCTGGTCGGATTCCCCAACCTTCGACTTCTTCTTTTGAAGTAGCACCGATATCAATAAACATTTCTTTAATATCGACTGGTTTATTGCGCGCTTCCGGTGGTAAAACATGAGGTGGTTTCGCACCGATTACGCCTGGAATGACTTCTCCAGATGATGTCACAATGTTCATACGCTGTGCCAGAAGCACTTGTCCCCACCAACCACCGAGTGGTTGGAAGCGAAGAAACCCTTTTTCATCGATCTTCGTTACCATGAATCCAACTTCATCCATGTGACCGGCAATTAAAATACGAGGCGCATCATCTTCTGCCCCTTTGTGTTCCGCGAATAAGCTACCTAACCCATCTTGATGGAATGCTTCAGCGTGAGGTTCTAGATACTCCCGCATGAGCTGGCGTACTTCTTTCTCGTTCCCGGGTACTCCTGTTGCATCCGTTAGACGCTTCAACATATGTAATTGTTCATTCATCTGATTTCCTCCTCAGTAACCGTTGTCTTGGCGAACATGATTCGCCTCGTTTTTTGAAACATAAGCCTTGAAAATCATTTCTTGTGTAAAACCAAGTGTAGCACCTAATGCTAGGTATGCACCAATTAAAACATCGTAACTTTGTTCTGTTCTTGAAATCGCGAACACATTTGTTTTATTGTAAACATCTAAAAACGCGTCTGTCGCAGTCAAGTAATAATCCCCTTCAACGAATCGATCTTTCTTATAATCAAGAGCTAGACCGAGCGATAGGAGGAAATGGACGCCATCGACATATTCCTCAAGAATCGTAACTTGTGCTGATGGTCCCTTTGTCGACCAGAATTTAAAGCAACGTGTTTCATTCGCCAGTTCGCCTAACTCTACTAATAGGGCAAGCAACCGCTCATCAAACTGATTCCCGGTCAAATTATGTTCTGACTGGATTCGTTTATCTAACTGTTCCTGCATCTCAAAAAGTGTCAACCAGTCCATCTTAATTCTCCTTCTATCCAAAAAAATAAAACGTAGACATAAACTTCTGCCTATCACCTATTTTAGCATTCCTCAAAAAAAAACGCCGGAGAATTAAATTCCCCGACGAATTGTAGAACTTAAGCGTTCAATTTTGCTTTTGCTGAGTCAGCAAGTGAAGCAAATGCAGCTGAATCTGTAACTGCGAGGTCAGCAAGCATCTTACGGTTGATGTCGATACCCGCAAGTTTGAGACCATGCATCATGCGGCTATAAGAAAGACCGTTGATACGTGCAGCCGCATTGATCCGAGTGATCCAGAGGCGACGGAAGTCACGTTTCTTTTGACGACGGTCACGGTAAGCATACATGAGAGATTTCATGACTTGCTGTTTCGCTACCTTGAAGAGTGTATGTTTCGAGCCGTAATAGCCCTTAGCTAATTTGAGTTGTTTTTTACGACGTTGACGAGTCGTATATCCGCCTTTTACGCGTGGCATATAAATTCCCTCCTAAATCTGTGTACGATTGAATAAATTACTTCGCGATCATGTGACGGATGCGTTTGAAGTCACCCGATGATACCATGCTAGCTTTACGTAATTTACGTTTCGCTTTAGTTGATTTGTTACCGAATAAGTGGCTTGTGTAAGCACGACCACGTTTCAATTTGCCAGAAGCAGTACGTTTGAAACGCTTAGAAGCACCGCGGTGCGATTTCATTTTAGGCATGAGAGATTCCCTCCTACTTCGATTCGATTAGTCTTCTTTCTTTGGAGCAAGCACTAAGAACATGCTGCGTCCTTCCATCTTCGGTCTCTGTTCAACTACACCGAACTCGCTTAAATCCGTAGCGAGACGTTCAAGGACACGTCTACCGATTTCCGAGTGAGTGATGGCACGTCCGCGGAAGCGAATACTCGCTTTCACTTTGTTACCATTCTCCAAGAATTTCTTCGCATTACGGAATTTCGTTTGGAAGTCATTCTCCTCGATTGTTGGGCTGAGACGGACTTCTTTCATCTGAATCACTTTCTGATTCTTCCGAGTTTCTTTGTCCTTCTTTTGCAACTCGAAACGGTATTTACCGTAGTCCATGATTTTACATACAGGCGGCGTTGCTTGTGGTGCGACCATGACGAGGTCAAGGTCAGCTTCCTCAGCGAGACGCAATGCCTCAGTGCGTGATTGGACTCCAAGTTGTGCACCATCCGCTCCGATAAGACGAACTTCTCGAGCGCGGATGCCTTCATTGATTAACAGATCTTTGCTAATGGTTAGCACCTCCATCGTGCAGAGCACGAAAAATGAATGATATAAAACGCTATAAAAAAAGCGTCGGCAGTTTTTCCCGCCCACACTCATAAAGAATACAATAGTCAGAGAACACTCTACTATCACATATCATCATGATGGACCAGCACAGCAACCTGTACATGGTGAGAAGCGGGATGCTTCTGCTTTGTTGTCATTTCACTTTGCTATCATAGCACTTACTTTCCCGTGATGTCAAGCCGCTTTATCAGTTCAATTAGCACGTTGCTCACATACTTGATTATAATAGCAATCCTAAGTTCGTTTAGCAAGAAGTTTCTGATTAGAAATGAATGGGTAAATTTATCTTGTGCTAAAAATTATTTATTTGAATAGTGCTTATTTCTTTATTTAGAATGATTATTGTTTTATAATTGTTTTAATCTTACATAAGGGGGAGTTAAAATAATGAATGAAAACGAAAAGAAATTAACGACGAATCAGGGTGTGCCGATTGGGGACAACCAAAACTCACGTACAGCTGGACGTCGCGGACCTACTTTATTAGAAGACTATCAATTAATCGAAAAAATTGCTCACTTTGACCGTGAGCGCGTACCGGAACGCGTTGTACACGCACGTGGCTTCGGCGCACACGGTGTCTTTAAAGTAAAAAATTCGATGAAAAAATATACAAAAGCGGCTTTCCTACAAGAAGAAGGAACGGAAGTCCCTGTCTTTGCCCGCTTCTCTACCGTCATTCATGGTACACACTCTCCTGAAACACTCCGTGATCCACGCGGCTTCTCTGTTAAATTCTATACAGAAGAAGGAAACTGGGATTTCGTCGGTAACAATTTACCGGTCTTCTTCATTCGAGATGCAATGAAGTTCCCGGATATGGTTCATTCATTAAAACCAGATCCACGGACAAACATCCAAGATCCTGATCGCTACTGGGATTTCATGACACTCCGCCCTGAATCAACGAATATGTTGATGCACCTCTTCACAGATGAAGGAATTCCAGCAAGCTACCGTAAAATGCGTGGTTCTTCTGTTCACTCATTTAAATGGGTAAACGCACACGGTAACACGGTCTATATCAAATTACGTTGGGTACCAAAAGAAGGCGTTCATAACCTGTCTGCTGACGAAGCAACAGAAGTTCAAGGAAAAGATTTCAATCACGCATCAAACGATACATTCCAGGCTATCGAAAATGGCGATTTCCCAGAATGGGACCTCTTCGTTCAAGTACTCGACCCTGCTGATGTCGAAAACTTCGACTTCGACCCACTTGATGCTACAAAAGACTGGTTCGAAGATGTCATTCCGTTCCAACACGTCGGAACAATGACATTAAACAAAAACGTCGACAACTACTTTTCCGAAACAGAATCAGTCGGTTTCAACCCAGGTGTCCTTGTACCAGGTATGTTACCGTCTGAAGATAAATTACTTCAAGGTCGTTTATTCTCTTACTCTGATACACAACGTCACCGGATCGGACCGAACTATCAACAGCTTCCAATCAACTGTCCGTTCGCTCAAGTCAACAACTACCAGCGTGATGGTGCAATGCCGTTTAAGCAGCAAACAAGTTCAGTCAACTACGAACCAAACCGTTACCAAGATGAACCGAAACAAACACCTGAGTATACGGAAGACACACAGCCACTCCATGATGACATTCATGGCCGTCTCGAAATCGAGAAAACGAATAACTTCGGACAAGCTGGTGAAGTCTACCGTCGTATGACGGAAGAAGAACAGATGGCCCTTCTCAATAACCTTGTGAATGACCTTCAACAAGTACGTCACGAAAACACGGTCTTACTTGCAATCTGTAACTTCTACCGTGCCGATGCGTCACTCGGTGAAAAGTTATCGGAAGCATTGAACGTCGATATCAAACCGTTCTTGCAACAAATGCAAAAATGATAAGCCGTATAAACGAACAGCCTACTCCTGAATCCGGAGTGGGCTGTTTTTAATTATAGAAACACTACTGACGGAAGACTTTTACATGGGATGACCCGTTCTTTTTTTGCAGCAACCATTTGTCACACTTCGCTTCAATCCGGAATTTATATGCTTCATGGGACAAAATTGAACCGTTCTGATGTCTCTACTGAAAAATCATTCAATTTCGAATAGAGTACGACTTGCCCGACGTTGACTTGTTTGATTTTATTTTTACGAAAATTCAACTTTTCAGCATCCGTAAATCGATTATAGACGGGTTTAAATCCATTACTTTGATGTGGTTGCATTTGAATCGCACGATCTGTATTTTCAATCTTATTACCTTTGATGATTCCACCAACGACACCACGTCCGAGAATCGCGATTGCCTTTCCATCTGCTCGATGAACGTTTCGGATTGTATTCATTTGAACGATCGGCTTCTCCCAATTCATCATCGAAATCGCGTGATCTTTCGTACCATCAATCGTATTGTACTCAATTCGAATATTCTGATGTGGACGGTCTTGCGAGTATTGGTGGGTACCGACTGCGACATTTATGTTTTTGAACGTATTGTTTCGAATCACAATGTTTTGATTCGGTGTCCGATCCTGCGCAGACCACTTCCATCGAAATCCTTGTGTTACCGGATCAGGTGTATCTAAATTAATTGATTCATTGGGTCCCGTATTTTTAATCATCGTCGCATTGATGAATGCCATATTTTCTATCACAGCATGATTCGTTGCATCTAACTCAATCGCGTGTGAACCGTTTTGGTTACGAATCGTCAGTCCACCGATGTAAAGATTCGCGTTATGGGCGATCGCAAAGGCTGCGCCTCTAGCGAGATGACTTAAGTCGATTTGTGCATTGCCCTGACCTTCAATCGTCACATGGTTCGAACCGTTGTATTTTCCGACCGTTGTCTTCAGACGCAAAACGGATGGTGGAACGAGGTCGAAGACACTTGTTGTTGCTGCGATTTTCGTCGTCCCGGTATCGAATGTCTTTTTAATGATGACACCATCTTCTAAACGAATCGTCGTATTCGATGGAACCCCCACACGAATCGGCGACAGATACGTTCCTTTCGCTAAGATCAGTGTCCCGCCACCTTCCGCCTCAATTTTTTCTAAATAAGACCGCAACGTATAATAGTTTTTTGTTTTTTCATTATATGTCGAATACTTTCGTAAAACAGAATCAATCGGCTCTGTCCGAGGTGTAATCCGGTATGTTTTCATACTTTCGACTCGTTCGATGTCCGGCGCAATGAAGGTAAACGACATCGCACAAAGACACACTAAAATTAATTTCTTCAACCGTTCCACCCCTCTCATCCATGTATCGGTCGTTTCTCAAAAACTCTGTAGATACAAAACGGGTGGACTCGAAAATTTCTCCAAAATCCATCGGGTTAAGCTGCGATTCCTCCCGGATGCAAGAAAAAGCCAGCCTTCCCGTGCCCGTGACGGACAGGAAAGCTGACTTGTGTCGTGCTAACCGATTCAGCTTATTATTGATTACTTCGAACGGTTGGCAATCTCTGCTTCTAAATCAGCAACGAATTGCTCAAGCGAGGCATTGCTTGAATCTTTCGAGCCATAACGACGGATGTTGACTTCCCGTGACTCCACTTCTTTATCCCCGAGTACGAGCATGACCGGGATTTTGTTCATCTGTGCTTCACGGATGCGGTAACCGAGCTTCTCATCGCGGAAGTCCGTTTCAATCCGGATCCCTTTTTTCAAGAGCATCGCTTTAATTTCACGTGCATAGTCTTCCTGTGCCCGTGAGACCGGAATCAATTTGACTTGGACCGGTGCGAGCCATGTCGGGAATGCCCCTTTGTATTCTTCGATCAAGTACGCAACGAAACGTTCCATTGTCGAAACGACACCACGGTGCAAGACGACCGGACGATGATCTTGTCCGTCATTTCCTTTATACGTCAATTCAAAGCGCTCCGGTAACAAGAAGTCGAGCTGAACTGTCGACAGTGTCTCATCCTTACCGAGTGCTGTCCGGACTTGAACATCGAGTTTTGGACCATAAAACGCGGCTTCACCTTCTGCTTCGAAATACTCAAGTTCAAGTTCATCCATCGTTTCTTTCAACTCACGTTGCGCCATTTCCCAAATCGCATCGTTGTCGAAATACTTTTCCTTATCTGCCGGGTCACGGTAAGACAGACGGAATTTATAATCAGTAATCCCGAAGTCCGCGTAGACTTCTTGAATCAAGTGAACGATGGCTTTAAACTCATCTTTCATTTGATCCGGACGGACGAATGTATGCCCGTCGTTTAGGACCATATAACGCACGCGTTGTAGCCCAGTCAGTGCACCTGACATTTCATAACGGTGCATGCCACCAAGTTCTGCGACACGGAGTGGTAAGTCACGGTATGACCGTGGTTCATTTTTATAAATCATCATGTGGTGCGGACAGTTCATCGGCCGAAGAACGAGTTCTTCATTATCCATCTCCATTTTCGGGAACATGTCATCTTGATAGTGATCCCAGTGACCTGACGTCTTATACAACTCAACTGAACCGAGCACAGGTGTGTAGACATGTTCATAACCCAGTTCGAGCTCTTTATCGACGATGTACCGTTCGACAGTACGACGGATGGCCGCCCCTTTTGGTAACCACATTGGTAACCCTTGACCGACGTCTTGCGATGTAAAGAACAAATCAAGTTCTTTTCCGAGTTTCCGGTGATCACGTTCTTTTGCTTCTGCCAAGAAGTGTAAGTGTTGTTTCAGTTGGTCTTTTGTTGCCCAGGCTGTCCCGTAAATCCGTTGCAGCATTTTATTTTTTGAATCACCACGCCAGTAAGCACCTGCGATGCTCATCAATTTGAAGACTTGTAGCTTCGCTGTCGCCGGGACGTGTGGACCACGGCATAAGTCGAAGAACTCGCCTTGGCGATACAGTGTCAAATCTTGATCGGCTGGAATCGACTCAATCAATTCGATTTTAAGCGGGTCATTCAGTTCCTTATAGATGTTTAAAGCTTCGTCACGCGAAACGACTTCCCGTTCAATGGACAAGTTTTCTCCCGCAATTTTATTCATCATCTTTTCGATGACCGGAAGATCTTCTTCTGTCAAACGACGTTCCATATCGATGTCATAATAAAAGCCGTTTTCAATTGTCGGTCCGATTCCAAGGTGAATCGTTTCATCCGGGAAAAGACGTTTGATCGCTTGCGCCATCAAGTGCGCAGACGAGTGACGAATCAAATCGAGTCCTTCTTCTGAGTCTGGCATGACGAGTTCGATGACACCGTCTTTTTCAATCGGACGTCGGTAGTCGATGACTTCACCGTCTAGTTTTGCGGCAAATGCCTTTTTACGGAGTCCTGGACTGATGGAAGCCGCGACTTCTTCAGCAGTTGTACCGGCTGCGAATTCTTTGACCGCGCCGTCTGGAAATGTAAGAGCAATAGTTGACATGACTGTTTCCCCCTTAAATTAAATAAAAAAAAGACCCATCCCTCTAAAAAGGGACGAGTCTTCATCTCGTGGTACCACCCTCGTTCCCGAACATGTTTCCATGTACCGGCTCGAACACGCGATAACGGGCGTGAGACGCAAACGGATTAGCCCCGTCTGTGCTATGAGGGAGTAAAGAAAACGAATAGAGTCCATGAGAAGCTTTCACCATCCTTCTCTCGCTTGTTTGGTCCAGTTCGTCCTTCGTATCCTCAATCTTTGCAATTCACTATACTGATTGTGCACTAAGTATAGCGAAAAATGAAGTTCTTTGACAAGGAAAATTAATAACGCCGGCGATTTTCACCTAAAAATTCAACTGGATTCGTCGTCGTCCGGATGCGTTCCATCAATCGCATCGCTTTCAATTTATCTCCTTGATCATTCGTAATCCCGAAATGAAGCTCGAGTTCATCATAGGATAAATTCGAACTGAACAATGTCGGCAAGCGATGCATCATCCGGTACTGCAAGATGATCCCGAACAGTTCGTCCCGGACCCACGGGCTGATCGACTCCGCCCCGATGTCGTCAATCAATAAAACGGGCACCGTCTGAAAACTCTCGAGGAACGTATCAAAACTATCAGACCGGATTCGGCGTTTCGCTTCCGAGACAAATCCCGGCGCATGGACAAGAATTGTCGCAACACGCTCTTTTTTGAGCGCATTCCCGATTGCTGCGAGCAGGTACGTTTTCCCGACACCGAAACTCCCGTGCAGATACAGTCCTTTGACCTGCTCTTTCGAACGAATCGTATTCAAAAATTGTGATGCTGCCCGCAAGGCAAGTTTTCGATCCGTCGTCGTCAAATCAAAGTCACTGAAGTTCGCGTCCCGTACTTCATCCGGTAAAAACAAACTTTTGAATTTTTTCTCGAGCGCCCGTTCATTTTCACGATCTTTGAGTGCTTGCGTTTTTTCATAAGCGACCATGATTTGACCTTTTTCTAAATGCAGCACGGGCTGATAGCCTTCGATAACGGCTTTTTTTTCAATCACTTGATGACCGTCCATCTGCTCGGCATATTCATTGAGCTTTAACATCCCTCGCTCAATCGTCCGTTGATCAATTTCAGGATGTGTCCTTAAAAAGACGATGACACCTGGATGCGATAGGACTCGCTCATGAATGGCGCGCACGGATGCTGCGACACCTGGACGATTCAAGATTTTTTCAATCGATGATTGGATATGTTCCATCTCACTACTCCTTTACTTCCCCTTTAGTTCACGCAGAATCCGTTCCATCTCTGCATCATCCGGTACTTCGGATTCAAAACTCGCTTTTTTAGTCGCTTCATATTTTTGTTGTTTCTCTTTTTCTTCTTGTAGCCATTTCGGATTCGGTCCAGTCGAACTCGGACGCCCTCTTCTGCCGCCAACCGTTTGGCGTGACCGTTCTTGCTTTTGATCCTGTTTCTTTGCGATTAATTCGTCTTGGTCTTTTGTTTTCGCTAATGCTTCTGCTGCTGTCGCGTAACCTTTCTGTTTCCAATCGTCGACAATCGACAGCAAAAAGTTTTTACTGAAGCGATTGTCCTTTTTCATGACAAGTGCGTAATAATAGGCAGCATTGACGATTCCCGACGACATTTCATAATCGATGATCAATTGCTGAATCAATTCTTCATCCCGTTCAGAAAGTGACTTCACCTTACGTAACTTCGCGACATAGTGCTTCGGATGAGTCCCTTCCATCGTCTCACTTTCACTTAAATCACCGACTTCGACTTCTTCGAGGACAGCGACCTTCGCTTTTTTATCACGACTGAGCTTTTGTTTCGCCGATAACATCATCTGTTTACAGCGCTCTTGCTTCTCACTGTCCGTCATTGGTAGGTACGCTTCATGCCGGAAGCGGGCATTCAACAGTTCCGCCATCAAGGTTTCATTCGACTGTGTGACGTAAGCTAGCTTCAGCAACAATTGGTCAATCGATTTCGTATAAAAGCTTCTCGGGAGAAAACGATCGGTCTGACGCTTCATTTCTTCTAAGTCGAATGAATAATCAAATTCATAGGCGGCACGTTCTTGTTTCGCATACGATTTTGGTTGATGGGCAGAAGCAAGTCCTGCTTTGACATCAAACACTTGATCAAAACGAACCGTCCGGTCAACGACATTTTTCGGTAGCTGCTCCGTCCGAAAACGATTTTGAAGTGCTCGAAAGCGGATTTCTCCGACACGATAAAACAGTAAGCTTGATAAGACACCATCATTCAAGAACGTATTCGGTGCTAACGGGACGCGAATTTGATAAACATAACGATAGGCAGCTTGTTTCGCCTCAAATGTTCGAATCAATCCAATTCCTTCGAGCTTAAAAAGCTCCTCTTTAAATTCATCAACAGAAAATCCTAACAATGTTCCTAGTTCTGCATGTGAGATATATTGTGATTTCGTTTTACCAGGAATCATCTCACTCCAAAACGTTTGGTACAGACCAAGAGCTTTTACACCGATGATCGGCTGATATAAATAATAGAGGGATTGATAAGCTTCACGATCGACGACACCATTACTCATGATTAAACATAAGTCCGTTCCCGATACATCACGTTCCAACATCTGTTTCGTCCCTTCTTTCGTGAGAAAAAGAGAGGTGCGTTCTGACCTACAGACGACCTCTCCTCGATTACGTTAAATTTTCACGTTCATTTTCTTGATGGCGTTCCATTAGTTCAGATAACTCTTGGAAAAAGACATTGATGTCTTTGAATTGTTTATAGACACTCGCAAAACGGACGTAAGCCACTTCATCAACAGAAGCGAGTTCATTCAAGACGAGCCGGCCGACCTGTTCACTCGGAATTTCATGTTGTGCCGTTGCCCGTAAGGCTTTTTCGACACGACTGACGACCGTTTCGAGTTGCTCAATTGAAATCGGACGTTTTTCACATGCACGGACGAGTCCACGTAAAATTTTATCACGATTGAATTCGTCACGGGTCCCATCCTTTTTCACGATGATGAGTGGTGTTTGTTCAATCATCTCGAATGTTGTAAAACGATAACCACATGATTCACATTCACGACGGCGCCGAATCGAGCCAAAATCTTGCACAGGTCTCGAATCGAGAACCTTCGTCCCGTTATAATTACAGGCTGGACAACGCATGCCGCACCTCCGTTCACGTAAATTCTTTTGTTCCAATCATTTTCAATCGGTATGTCGCATCTAATTCTTGATAGATTGTTTCAATCCATTGCTCGAGGTCCGGACCAAGTAATCCTTCGCGATGCAAAAATAGATCAACAGCTGTTCTACCAGAACCGACCATGATGACTGTCGCTAGTCCATCTAACCCAGTTCCTTGAAAAGATAATTCTCCTCGTTCAACATCAATTCGTTTAACGGTTCCGTGTTGCTTCGCCACGACAGTCTCAAGACCTGTAAACAACATCTCGGGAGTCGCAGCATAATAGTGCGTTCGTAATTTTTCGTTTTTATGCGTATCAGACGTTTCAAGTTGTTTTTGCAAACGTTCTTTAAATCCCATCCGCCATCACCTTTTCTGTTTTCTTCTACTATTAAGAATAACAGACGTCAGACATATTAAAAAGCCCTCGCCATAAAGACGAGGGCTGGTAGTTCGTGTTTTTGTCAGTTAACGTGCTGAATCGTAGCTGCCGGAACTTTAACTGGTCCCATGCCACGCGGAATTTCGACATTTTCACGGATTTTTGCATCTAATGCGTCAGCGATATAATTCGCTGCGATTGCTGGATCGATGCGATCCCCACACGTAAAGACATCAACTGATGCATATCCGTGTTCTGGGAAGCTATGAATCGTCAAATGCGATTCAGAAATGATGACGACGCCGCTTACTCCGTGTGGAGCAAACTTATGGAATGCGACTTCGCGTACCTCTGCACCTGCTTGAAGTGCTGCGTCAACGAAGAGTCGTTCGACAAACTCCATGTCGTTTAATTTTTCAGGATTACAATCCCAAAGTTCTGCAATAATGTGTCTTCCCATAGTATCCATTAGTGGATCCCCCCTACATTCAATGGTCTTCAAAGTATAGTCATGATCACTTACTTTGCGCCTGAGTCTTTCGCACCCACGGGGGAAAGTTAGTCCAGAGAGGTCCTAACCCTTTAAGCTGCGATTGCCAGACCGATTGAAGTTCACGATTTGAATTATAGCGAGTATCAAAAAGATACACAAGGATAAATTTTAAATTTCAGCGCCTATTTATTAAAAAACCGCTCTATCTGTTGGTATAGAGCGGTTTAAAAAATATAAATTATTTTAATTCTAATTCCTTTTCAACCGTTGTTGCCTCAATATGTGCTCCAATCATCTGAACGAGATCGACGACACGACATGAATATCCCCATTCATTGTCGTACCAAGCAAGCACCTTCACTTGGCGTCCACCCATGACCATCGTCGATAGGCCATCGACGACCGTCGAACGGACTTCCCCGTTAAAATCAATCGAAACGAGCGGTTCCATCGTCAACCCTAGAATCCCGTCTAACGCACCATCAGCTGCTTTCACGAACGCTTCATTTACTTCTGCGACCGTCGTATCACGACTCACTTCGACGACGAGGTCAACGAGCGACACGTTCGGTGTCGGAACACGGAGCGCAAGCCCGTTCAACTTCCCTTCGAGATGCGGTAAAACGAGCGAAATGGCACGTGCCGCACCAGTGGATGTCGGAATAATTGATGATCCACAAGCCCGTGCCCGACGTAAATCCTTATGTGGATTATCAATATTATTTTGATCATTCGTAAAAGCATGAATCGTCGTGACGAGTCCCGTCTCGATTCCGAATGCTCGATCGATGACTTGAACAACAGGGGCAAGACAATTCGTCGTACAGGATGCATTCGAGACGACATGATCGTTCTCATGATCGTACATCGCATCGTTGACCCCCATTACGATTGTCCGAATGTCCCCTTTCGCCGGTGCCGTGATGACGACTTTTTTTGCTCCCGCCAACACATGTTTACTTGCGCCGTCTTTCGAATTGAACTTTCCTGTTGCTTCGACGACGACATCAATCTCAAGTTCCCCCCACGGTAATAACTCAGGATTACGTTCGCTGACGATTTTCACGAGTTGTTCATTAATCATCAAACCACCCTCGACAATCTCGACCGGGTATTCAAACTTTCCATGGACCGTATCGTACTTAATTAAGTGCGCGAGTGTTTCCGGTGGATAACTTGCATTAATTGCGACGACCTGACTTTTCCCCTCAGCGATTAATCGACGGAACACCATTCGACCAATACGCCCAAACCCGTTAACTGCCACCTTGACTCCCATGTGCGGATCCCCCTTCAATGTGACGGATAATGCTCCGTTTACAGATAGAACTATATCATGAAATGTAAGCGATTTCATTATGTAACCAAAAAAAAGTTGAGAGAAGTCATCAACTTCTCCCAAAACGATACTTCTGCTTCTTTAATTTTGTTTCGCTCCAAACCTCAACGCGTGACAGGTAACGTTTTTAACCACTGATCGATTTGTCGGTATAACGCTTCGACCGTTCCTTCGTTGACCAACACATAGTCGGCGAGGAGACGTTTCTGTTCAATATCGAGTTGAGATTGCACACGTGATTGCGCTTCCTCCCGTGACATTTGATTGCGTTTCATCAAGCGATCCAATTGTAGAGAAGCGTTACAATAGACGACCACGACTTGATCGACAAGCTGTTTCCAATCTCCTTCTAATAAAAGCGGGATATCAAAAACCACTAAAGATTCTTCTTGCTGTTCCAATTCGTCTGCCCGGGCGAGCATCTGTTGTCGAATCTTCGGATGCATCAACTCATTCAGTAAATTCCGTTTTTCACTATCGTGAAAAATAATTTCACCAAGCTTGGCTCGGATTAATATCCCCTCTTCAAATGCTTCCGGAAAGGCAGCTTTCACATCTTGATAAGCCGTTCCATCCGGTTCCATGACTTCCCGCGCGATCAAATCAGCATCGATGACCGGAATCCCATTCGTTTGTAGATACGTCGCGACGGTACTCTTTCCCGTCGCGATTCCTCCCGTCAAACCGATTCTCATAACGCGACCTGCTGACAGTTCGGGCAGAAGTGTGTCCCACGTCCACCAACCTTGATTTTTTCAATCGCTGTCCCGCAACGCGGACACGGGACACCTGTTTGACCATACACAGCAAGTTGCAGTTGAAACTCCCCTTTTCCGGATGGCGAGACATAACTTCGAATCGTACTGCCGCCACTTTCGACGGCTTTTTGTAAGACATCGACACCTGCGACGTGAATCCGCGAAATATCGTCAAGCGTCAAGGCCCCTGCTTTCGTTAACGGATGAACCCGTGCCGCGAACAACGTCTCATCGACATAGATGTTCCCAAGTCCTAAAAAGATCGATTGATCGAGCAATGCTGTCTTGATTGGGCTGCGTTTTTTGCGAATTAGATTTTCGGCTAAGACTTCCGCCGTGAACGTCGGATCAAACGGTTCCCGCTCGAGTTGGGCAAGTGGTGGGACCTGCATCACGGTCGCTTTTTCCCGCAACTCCATCGTCCCGAACTTTCGGACGTCGTTATAATGCAACTCTGAGCCGTCTGTGAATCGAAAGATGACATGAGTATGCTTATCTTTTTCAATCGCTTGGGGATACGGAAAATACTTCCCTTCCATTCGTAAATGACTGACGAGATAAAATTGTTCAAATGCAAATAAAAGAAATTTCCCGCGCCGTTCGACCCGTTCAATCCGCTCTTGCTTCAAAGCGTCGACAAACGGTGCGACTTCCATTCCCCGAATCATCTTCGGATGGAAGACCTTCACAGAAGAAATCGTTTTTCCAGAGACCGTCCGCTCCAGATTGCGTCTGACGGTCTCGACTTCAGGTAATTCAGGCAAACTAGCTCCTCCTCTAACAGATTATTTCGTTTCGTACCATGAATGCCCCGCATCCCCGTCAACGCGTAACGGCACTGACAATTCGACCGTCTGCTCCATCGCTTGTTTGACGAGTGCTTTTAAAGCGTCCAGTTCTTCGTCTGGTGCTTCAAATATCAATTCATCATGTACTTGAAGCAATAAACGCGCCTTGAGTGGTGACGCTTCAAGCGCAGCATGGACATCGAGCATCGCTTTTTTGATGATATCTGCCGCCGATCCTTGAATCGGTGTATTGATTGCCGTCCGTTCTGCAAAACCACGTAAGTTAAAGTTCTTCGAATTGATGTCCGGGATGTTACGACGCCGGTTCATCAATGTCTCGACGAATCCATTCGCGCGTGCTTTCTCGATTGCAGCATCCATGAATAACTTGATTTGCGGGAACAACTCAAAATAACGATCGATGAAGTCTTGTGCTTCTTTTCGACTGATGTTCAAATTTTGTGAGAGTCCGTAATCACTGATACCGTAAATGATTCCGAAGTTGACAGCTTTCGCTTGGCGACGCATGTTTCCTGTCACATCACCCGGATCGACCGAAAAAACACTACTCGCTGTTTGCGTATGAATGTCAGCGTCGTGCAGGAATGCATCGACCAGCGTTTTATCTTCCGACATATGCGCCATGACACGCAACTCAATTTGTGAATAGTCGGCAGCGTACAGTGACCATCCGGCTTGACTCGGAACAAACGCTTTACGAATCTTACGTCCCTCTTCAATCCGGACAGGAATATTTTGCAGGTTCGGGTTAACGGAACTGAGTCGTCCTGTTTGGGCGATCGTCTGAGCGAACCGCGTATGGATTTTCCCATCTTCTTTGATGACTTTTTGTAACCCTTCGACATACGTCGATTGGAGTTTTTGCAGTTCACGATATAGCATGATGTGATCGATGACCGGATGGAGTGGTCTTAACTTCTCTAAGACATCTGCTGCCGTCGAATAACCCGTCTTCGTTTTCTTAAAGGCGGGAAGTTCGAGTTTTTCGAACAGGATGACGCCGAGTTGTTTCGGTGAGTTGATATTGAACGCTTCACCCGCTTGACCATAAATCAATTCCTCAAGATCCGTTAAGCGTCCTGCAAGATCATGTTGCATCTCTTGCAACGTCGCGACATCAACACGGATGCCGGTCCACTCCATTTCAGCAAGCACACCTGACAAAGGACGTTCGAGCGTCTCATACAATTCGAATTGTTGGTTCGCTTTGAGCTCTTCTTGTACTTTCGGGAACAACCGCTCAATCATCCGTGCTTTTTCTGCCAAATAAGGATGCAACAGTTTGTCTGTCGGCACGCTACGCTTTGCACCTTTTCCAAGGACGGCTTCTTCACTCGGCGCCATCATCGCATAATGACCGGCAATCGACGCTAGTGTCGTCCCACCGCTTAAGTTCAATAAATATCCAGCGAGTAACAAGTCATCGAAGGCTTGCAGTTTTAAACCATGTTTCCGTAACGCAAAAGCAGCTTGTTTCGCATCGAGACAGATTTTTTGATTGTCCGACTCGATCCATTCGCGAAAAGCAGGATCCTCGACCAATTCACGAGAAGCGACATAAATTTGATTCGGTGTCGCGATACTAAAACCGATGATGTCTTCTTCCATATAGTCTTCGCGCAACTGCTCGACGACGAGGACAGCATCCTGCACGTCTGAAGGAAGTGTCGTAATCGTCTCGACGTTCAATTGTTCCTTGTCCTCTTCCTTGATGACAGGAGCAAAACGATTCGTTAACGATTTAAACCCGAGCGATTGGAACAACGAATACGGTACTTGTGTGTCGACATCACTGATTTGTAAATCAGGCAACGTGACGTCGAGCGGGACATCGAGTTTGATTGTCGCAAGTTCTTTCGACAACCGGGCAAGGTCTTCGTTCGCGATGACCTTCTCTTTTTGTTTTCCTTTTAAGTCTTCGACATGCTCATACAGTCCTTCGACTGAACCATACGCAGAAATTAATTTAATCGCTGTTTTTTCGCCGATACCAGGAATCCCGGGAATGTTATCCGATTTATCACCCATCAGCCCTTTTAAATCAATCATTTGAATCGGCTTCAGTCCACCGTATGTCTCGGCAAACAAGTCTTCCGTCATACACTGAACGTCCGTGATACCGCGCTTCGTGATCAATACCTCGACTTGATTGGTGACGAGTTGAAGTAAATCTTTATCACCCGTGACGATCCGTGTCCGGTCTGCCGGCATCGTCCGCGCTAGGGTTCCAATCAAATCATCTGCTTCATAACGATGAAGCTCCATCATTTGAATACCGAGCGCTTCACAGATATCACGTACAATCGGGAACTGCTCCCGTAGTTCAGACGGCGTCTTTTCCCGACTTCCCTTGTATTCTTGGTACACATCGTGGCGGAACGTTTCGCTCGAAGCATCAAACGCGACTAACATATGCGTCGGTTGCTCCTCTTCAAGTAATTTAAGTAACATCATCGTAAAGCCGTAAGCGGCGTTCGTGTTACGTCCTTGTGCGTCCGTCATCGGCGGCAAGGCAAAAAAGGCACGATACGTTAGTGAGTTTCCGTCAATCAATAAAAGTTTGTTTTCCATCGTCTCCGCTCCTTTGGAAGAATTTCTGTTCTTATTGTATCACTCTACACACATTTGTTCGCTAAAAACGCCATAAAAAAAGACGATTGGCTGTGAAGCCAATCGCCTTGTGGTGTACGACATGGGAGCTGAACCAGTCGTTCCACAGATGATGAAGAAGGTATCTTTAGCATACAATCGCTCTGTAAAGAGAATATGAACTCACGGTGAAGTTCAGCCTTTTTTCGGTAAACGTATCGTAAAGGTCGTTCCTTGTTGCTCCTCCGACTCGACATCAATCGTTCCATGATGCAAATCGATGATGTGTTTGACGATGGCAAGACCTAACCCTGTCCCACCTGAATTACGACTTCTCGCTTTGTCAATCCGATAGAAACGTTCGAAAATCCGTTGCGTTTCTTTCGGATGTATTCCGATCCCGTCATCCTTGATTTGGAGCGTGACCATCTCTTCCCCGTCTTCTAAGCTGACCCAGACATTCCCACCATTCGGCGTATAATTCAAAGCATTGGCAACTAGGTTGACGACGACTTGTTTCAACCGATTCAAGTCTGCCCGGATGAAGACTTCCTCTTCCGTCTCGATATGGATCGTCATCTCTTTTTCTTGCGCCTTATGATGCAGCAACGCCTCTGTCTCGTTAATCAGACTCGTCACATCGACAATCGTCGTCTCAAGTTGATAGTTATCTTGTTCAAGACGCGATAACTCCAACAAGTCCTCTACTAATGTCTGCATCCGCTCAGACTCATCGTGAATGATATTCAAAAATTGTTCGCGGATTTCCGGTACGTCTTGCGCACCATCAAGCAAGGTTTCCGCAAATCCTTTAATCGATGTTAATGGTGTCTTTAACTCGTGGCTAACATTTGCGACGAAGTCTTTCCGCATCTGCTCCAGCTTCTTGATTTCCGTGATGTCATTGAAAACGACGGTCGTACCTTGGACACGGCCATTCTTACCGAAGATTGGTGCCGCACTGACCATGAACGTCCGACTATTGATTCCAAAGCGGACACTCGATTGTTTCCGGTTCGGTTTTTCCGTCAAGTAAACATCTTCAATGACTTGACTCATTTTCTCATTTGGCAACACACGATAATACAGTTGACCATTTGATTTACCATGAATGTTGAACATTTCCCGATACGTCCGATTGACGAGGAGAACGTAGCCTTTTTCATCAATCAACATCAGACCGGCACCCATGTATTCAATCAACGACTCAAGTCGCGCGCGTTGCATCGCTTCACCGGACGAAGCATTTTCTAAGTTGCGTGCGAGTAAATTGATCGACTTCCCTAAGTCCCTTGATTCATCTGGTGAATTTAACTCATAGACACGGGATTTATAGTTTCCGTGCGATAGTTCACGCAAAACTTCCGTCGCTTCCGCTACAGGACGTAAGAACCGTTTCGTCGAGCTGTAGACGGTAAAGAAAATCATAAACAAGGAGACGATGAGCGAAAGAACGATCACCGTCCAAATGCGTGAGTAGATGACATCTAAGTCTTTCGTATAACGAATCAAGCTGAGGTACACTTCATTTCCACTAGCTGTCTGGACAGGTTTCGTAAACTGGAGACTCGTATCATCGGTCTTCGATTCGAACGTACCATCCACCGGAATCGCTGAGAAATTGATTGCCCGCACATTTAATTTCGTAACATCAACGGGTGTCCCAGCAATGATTTCTCCCCGTGAGTTAAATAAAATCATATCGAAATGCGATTCTGCGTACAATTGGTCGACATACGCAGCCATCTCTTCTAACGATCGACCTTGTAAAATCGTTTCAACGAGTGATGTTTCATCCATCAACTTTTCTTTTTCGTTATTCACATAAAACTCTTTAAACGATTGTCCTAACAAAAAACCAAGCGCAATCAGCACAAGACTGATGAAGGACAACATTTTTAGTATGAATCGTTTTCGGTATTTGCTCATTCCACTTTCGGCTCCTCCATCTTATATCCGAGCCCACGGATTGTTTTAATATAGATCGGTTTTTTCGTATTTGGTTCAATCTTTTCACGTACGTGACTGATATGCACATCGACAATTCGCGTATCTCCGACAAAATCATAGTTCCAAATCGCAGATAGGAGTTGATCACGTGTCAAAACCCGACCTTTATTTTTAGCGAGGTAAACGAGCAACTCGAACTCTTTTGGTGTGAGCTCTAGGCGTTCCTCTGCTTTGAACGCTTCATAGTTATCCGGAACGATTTTGACGTCCCCGATTAAGATCGTTCCATCCGTCGTTTCTTCCGTCGCGACTTGCTGATTCATTCGGCGAAGAATCGCCTTGACACGGGCTACGACTTCGCGCGGACTAAACGGTTTCGTCAAATAATCGTCTGCTCCGAGCTCAAGTCCCAGCACTTTATCAAATTCGTCATCTTTTGCCGTCAACATCAAGATTGGCGTGTTGATTTTTTGTTGGCGAAGTCGTTTACAGACTTCAAGTCCATCCAGTTCCGGTAGCATTAAATCGAGTACAATCAATGCGGCATCTTGCTTTTCCGCTAATTTTAAACCGGACATGCCATCGTGGGCAGTCTCTACAATAAAGCCAGCTTGTTCTAGATTGAATTTCAAAAGTGTAGCGATCGAGAGTTCGTCATCAACAACAATTATTTTATCTTTCAAAACAGTCGGCCTCCTCGGCAAATCTCATCTTCGAATGCGGAATTCATTGGAATCCACTTCTTCTGTCTTCATCTTAACGACTTTTCCTACTGAATCACAAATCTTTCTTACCTTTCTTTACACAATCTTTAAGGTCAAGCTACGTCGAAAGTCAGATTTCCGTGTAAAAGCCCATCAATTCGGGAAACAATACTGTATCGTCAATGAATCTGGAGGAATAGACATGGAATGGAACAGCCCTTTACTCGCTGCATTTACCGCATGGTTTATCGCACAAGCCGCAAAACTCGTTACAGGTGTCATCAAGAATAAAACCTTTGATCTTGAAATCATGTTCGCGTCAGGCGGCATGCCAAGTTCACATAGTTCGACCGTCGTCGCTCTCGCCGTCGTCATCGGCTTCCAAGAAGGCTTCGGTTCGTCACTGTTCGCTCTCGCGACCATCTTTGCAGTCATCATCATGTATGACGCGACAGGCGTCAGGCAGGCTGTCGGGTTACAGGCAAAATTACTAAATGACTACTTCAAGGGAATCCGCCATGACACGCCACTATTAAACGAATTAGTCGGACACACGGAATTCCAAGTATTCGTCGGCATGTTGCTTGGTTTAGCAGTCGGTTTCCTATGGCCCGTCCTTTTCTTTTAATTCAAAGTACAGGAATGTTGGAGAATTCTTCAAAAATTGAATACCAAACTCAACATTAAAATAAAAACTGAGCACTCCTTCTTTCTGAAGGAGTGCTCAGTTTTTAGATAAAGCGGCAAGACAATCTTCCATAGAAAATTCTCCATCTTCGTAACAAATTTTCTATAACCTAAATAGCTGACTAAAAGCGAGGATATCTCTCACAAAAAAATGATTGTTGGAAATGCCCATCAAAATGGGTACTTATGGTTTTAGTATCACCTTAATGCAACCGTCTTCGTGATTATTAAAGGTTTTATAAGCTTGTGCGGCGTCTTCTATACCAACCTTGTGTGTAATAATATCAGTCGGGTCGAACTCCCGATTAATAATTTTTTGAAATAACCCCGGCATCAAATGGACAACCGGTGCCTGTCCCATCTTCAACGTAATATTTCGCGTGAAAAAATCGCCAAGCGGGAACTGATTGTATTTTTCTGCATACACACCTGTTAATTGAACGGTTCCGAACTTACGAACTGCATCTTTTGCAATATTGATGGCACTCAACGTTCCGCCCTGCAATCCAATTTTTTGTTCAACCTTTTCAAGCGAAGACATTTTTCCATCCAGTCCAACACAATCAATGACAACATCTGCTCCACCTTGCGTCAACTCTTTTATATACTGTCCAGTTTCTTGATGATCTTGTAGATTTACAGTCTCGACATGGTTTGTCATCTTCGCATGATTTAAGCGATACACTTGTTGATCAACAGCGATCACTCGCTTCGCACCCTGCAACCACGCAAATTTTTGAGTCATTAATCCGACCGGACCGGATCCGAGAATTACGACGGTATCACCTTTTTTCACTCCACTATTCACAACACTCCAATATGCAGTTGGAATAACATCGGATAAAAAGAGTAGAGCCTCATCTTCTAACTCACATGATTCAGGAATAACGAGTGGCATGAAGTTTCCGTAAGGCACTTTTAAATATTCCGCCTGACCACCGGGATGGTCACCAAACGTTTCCGTAAATCCAAAGTATCCACCTGTATCAACGTGAGGATTCCCATTCGAATTATCACATTGACTTTCCATATCATGCTCGCAAAAGAAACAATGACCACAAGCAACGTTAAATGGTAAAACGACTCTGTCTCCTCGTTTTACCTTTGTTACTTCAGGACCTACTTCTTCAACAATTCCCATTGGCTCATGACCGATGACATAGTCTTTTTTTGCCGGCATCGTTCCTTGGTAAATGTGTAAATCCGAACCGCATATTGCTGTCGATGTAATTTTAACAATAATGTCATCATTCTTTTCAATCGATGGATCTGCTACATTTTTTACTTCAATATTCTTTGCCCCTTGATAGGTTACAGCCCGCATGTTGTTTCCTCCCTTTACTGAGAAATAATATGCAATGAACGTACCTTCCATTTATACCCTACTAAAAAAATATTAATACACATTCCTTGTATTCGTTTGATATGTTCCTTAAAATTTCTAATGCCTGATTGTACATATACTCAATATATGCGAACGATTTATAAAGTCTGAAATTATTCTGATTGAGGAACGATATGACATCCTCCGTTCAAAATTTTACGTTCCTACTAAGGCAGCTACATTCCTTTTAACGCAAACACCACGCCTTCCCGAAACAGTCAAGACTGTCTAGAAAGGCGTGGTGTTGTAATTTCACATTCATAAAATCGTCAGGACAGATCGAACGGTCTCCGCCGAACGGTCAAGCGATTTTTGTTCGTCTTCTGTCAATTCAAGCTCGATAATCTGTTCAAGACCATTCCCACCGATGATCGTCGGAACCCCAAAGTATAGATCGTGATAGCCATACTCTCCTTCAAGATACGCGATGGCTGGTAAAATCCGTCGCTGATCTTTTAGGATTGCCTCTACCATCTCAACGATGGCTGCTGCTGGCGCATAGTAGGCAGAACCGTTACCAAGTAACTGGACGATTTCTCCGCCCCCTTTACGTGTCCGTTCAACGATTGCCGCGAGGCGGTCGGCAGAAATGAGTTTCTCGACCGGAATACCACCGGCTTGTGAATAGCGAAGTAACGGTACCATGTCGTCTCCGTGTCCGCCGAGGACAAATCCTGAGACGTCCTTGACGGAAACATTCAACTCCATGGCGATGAACGTCCGGAACCGTGCCGTATCGAGCACACCCGATTGACCGATGACCCGCTCTTTCGGAAATCCTGACTCCTGAAAGACTGTATACGTCATCGCATCAACCGGATTCGTCAACACGATAATGATCGATTCCGGTGCATGGCGAACGATTTCTTTTGTCACCGATTTCATGACAGTTGCATTCGTGCTGACTAAGTCTTCCCGACTCATTCCCGGTTTCCGCGCGATACCTGCCGTAATGACGACGATATCTGAGTCACTGATGTCCTTGTAGTCAGACGTTCCTTGAATCCATGAATCAAATCCTTGAATCGGAGCCGTTTCCTGTAAATCAAGTGCTTTGCCTTTTGTCGGATCTTCCAGTTGCGGCATATCGACGAGTACGATATCTCCAAGCTCTTTTTGAGCAAGATAAAGTGCCGTCGTCGCTCCCGTAAATCCACTACCGATGATTGAAATTTTCTTCCGCTTGTTCATCTTCCCATACCCCCTCTAATCCGAGATTACATGTTTTTGATGAGTTCATCCGCGAATTCAGAACATTTCACTTCTGTCGCGCCATCCATGAGACGTGCGAAGTCATATGTGACCACTTTTTCTTCGATTGATGTTTCCATCGACTTGATGATTAAATCAGCCGCTTCGTTCCAGCCAAGGTGACGGAACATCATTTCTCCTGAAAGAATGACTGACGATGGGTTTACTTTGTCAAGACCAGCATACTTCGGTGCAGTACCGTGCGTTGCTTCGAAGATTGCATGTCCTGTGATGTAGTTGATGTTTGCTCCAGGAGCAATTCCGATTCCACCGACTTGTGCTGCAAGTGCATCTGAAATGTAGTCTCCGTTTAAGTTCATTGTCGCAACGACATCAAACTCTTTTGGACGCGTGAGAATTTGTTGTAAGAAGATATCTGCAATTGAATCTTTGACGATTAATTTGCCAGCAGCTTCAGCTTCAGATTGTGCTTTGTTTGCTGCGTCAGCACCTTCTTCTTCTTTGATGCGGTCATACTGGTTCCATGTGAAGACATGCTCTGCGTATTCACGCTCAGCAAGCTCGTATCCCCAGTTTTTGAAAGCACCTTCTGTGAACTTCATGATGTTTCCTTTATGAACGAGCGTCAATGAAGCACGTTTGTTTTCGAGTGCATATTCGATTGCAGCACGGACGAGGCGTTCTGTACCTTCTTTTGAAATCGGTTTAATTCCGAGACCCGATGTTTCTGGGAAGCGAATTTTGTTGACACCCATTTCTGTTTGGAGGAAGTTAAGTAATTTTTGTGCACCTTCGCTACCTTCTGCATATTCGATTCCTGCGTAGATGTCTTCTGTGTTTTCACGGAAGATGACCATATCAGTATCTTCAGGACGTTTAACAGGTGACGGAACACCAGTGAAATAACGTACCGGACGGAGACATGTGTACAAGTCGAGTTCTTGACGAAGGGCAACGTTCAGTGAACGAATTCCACCACCGACTGGTGTCGTGAGTGGTCCTTTGATTGCGATGATGTGCTCACGGATTAGGTCAAGCGTTTCTTCCGGAAGCCAGCTACCTGTTTTATTGAATGCTTTTTCGCCTGCATAGACTTCTTTCCATTCAATTTTCTTTTCGCCGTTGTATGCTTTTTCGACTGCAGCGTCAAATACGCGAACTGCGGCATTCCAGATATCAGGTCCAGTGCCATCACCGATGATGAAAGGAATGATTGGAGCGTTAGGTACGTGCAATGTTCCGTTTGTTACCGTGATGTTTTCGCCTTGAATTGTAGCCATGTGTAAAATCCCCCTTGAATAATAGTTAACGTCAAAAAGCAGGAGAGGATTGCTCCTCTCCGTCGCTTAACGTTCGTTCATAGACACGTATGTCCGGTGCGTTTCACCAATATAATCTGCGCGTGGGCGAATGAGGCGATTGTCACTATATTGCTCTAAAATGTGCGCTAACCAACCTGACATCCGACTAACAGCAAAGATTGGTGTAAACAATTCTGTCTCAAGACCAAGTGCATGGTACGTAGAAGCAGAATAGAAATCAACATTTGGTTTCAATCCTTTTTCCGACTGGACGATTTCGTCAACCTTAACTGACATCTCATACCATTTCGGCTCCCCGATTTGAGCAGTCAATTGACGGCTCATCTCTTGAAGGTGCTTCGCGCGTGGATCACCATCTTTATAAACACGGTGACCGAAGCCCATGATTTTTTCCTTGTTCTTAAGTTTATTATGAACATACTCGTCAACCTTTTCAACCGAATCAATTTCAGTCAACATTTTCATGACCGCTTCGTTCGCTCCACCATGAAGTGGACCTTTAAGTGCACCCATTGCTGCCGTCACACCTGAATAGACATCAGAAAGTGTCGCGACACAAACACGTGCTGTGAACGTCGAGGCGTTCAACTCATGGTCGGCGTGAAGCACAAGCGCTTGGTTGAATGCTTTTTCAGCAACTTCTGTCGGCTCTTCACCTGTCAACATATACAGGAAGTTCGCAGCGTACGAAAGACCGGATTTTGGTGCAATCGGATCGTGCCCCTTCTTGATACGCGCGTACGCCGTTACGAGCGTCGCGATTTGTGCTTGGAGTTTGATGGCTTTAGCGTAGTTCGCCTCTGTCGACATATCTTCAGCAGACTCATCATACAATGCAAGCTGTGATAAAGCAGTTCGGATGGCTGCCATCGCATTCGCTGTTTTCGGAGCTACTTTTAACGTCTCAAGTACAGCCGGTGCAACTTCTGCTTCAGTAATTAAAGCTTCTGAAAGTTGCTTTAACTCATCTTCTTTTGGCAAACGATCGTTCCAAAGTAAGAAGACGACTTCTTCAAATGAGGCGTGCTCCGCCAAATCATCAATTGTATAACCACCATACGTCAACTGACCATCGATAATCGAACTAATCTTCGATGCTGTCGCGACGATTCCTTCTAACCCTTTTGTTTGAGTCATGTAAAAATCCCCCTTTTTTTCCCCCAGAAATTTAAAACGCTTTCATTTCCGTATTGAAAAAAAGACGTCTACTCAAGAAATCCCCTTGCTGAATCGCTTGTTCTTGAATAGACCATCTTGTTTCTGTCCTTAGTATAAACAAAATTAACCAAAAAGTGAACGAACTTGCATACTATTATCAAAAAATTAATTCGTTTGCGTTCATTTAAGTCACTTAGCCACTAAATGCTTTTGATATAACATCCCACATTCCAATGACGAGTGCAGCGATTCCCGCTCCTATCAATGGACCTACGGGAACACCTCTGAATAAACCGACCGCAAGAATTGTTCCGGCAAGCAGTGCCGTTGTGACGAGTGGATCTTCCTTCATCAAACCGACCCCGTGGGCAGCAACGATTGCGACGAATATTCCCGCTAAAAATGAAATGATTCCGATATGACCCCGGATGCTGTTTAACAATTCCTTAAACCCGATGTCCCCTGCCGCAATCGGCACGAGAATAGCAGCCGTGATCAATGTCACGCCCCAGGTGATTCCCTTCGCCTGCAACGATGGGAAGAGGCGACTATCTAATCCAATCGCTTTGACGATTAACAAGAAGGCAGCTGCGATGATGAGTGACTTATTTTGCGCAATGACTCCGATTAAAACGAGACCAATTAAAAAGAGATAGGCTTCCATGACGACCCCCATGTTTCGAAAAAACGGACATGGCTTTCGCCATATCCGTTTCATTGATTATGCGTTGTACAATTTCCCTGTCAATGGATCGATTGAAATCATTTGACCATCTGTAAAGATTGTCAAAGCATTTTCAACACCGACGATGACTGGTTTGCCGAGTGAAGGACCTACGATCCCAGCATGGCTTGTCAATCCGCCATCTACTGTGATCATTGCAGCTGCTAACTCGATTGCAGGCATCATGTCACGATCGGTTGAGTTCGTAACAAGAATCATACCTTTTTTTGCTTTCGCGTTTGCTTCTTCAGCTGTGTGCGCGATGACGACTTCGCCAACGACACCACGTTCGCCGATTCCGCGACCGTTCGCGATTTCTTTACCAACGATATGAATTTTCAACATGTTCGTTGTACCGGCAGTCAGAGCAGGGATCCCAGCAGAGATGACGACGAGGTCACCGTCTGTGACGAATCCAGCATCTTTTGCTGTATCGGCAGCAAGTGTCAACATATCATCCGTGTTGTCCGAGAGATGATCAACGACGATTGGGTACACACCCCAGACGATATTCAACTGACGCGCAACACGCGCGCTTGGTGTGACCGCAACGATGTTCGCCTCCGGACGGTATTTTGAAATCCGTGATGCCGTGTAGCCTGATTGTGTCGGCGTCAAGATTGCTTTTGCGTCCAAGTTGATTGATGTATGCGTAACCGCTTGAGCGATTGCATCCGTCACCGTGTGCTCACTACGCGTTTGACGATCTTTCAATAATTTTTTGTAGTCAAGCATTTTTTCTGTCCGCTTCGCAATCGTATGCATCATTTGAACAGACTCGATCGGGTAATCCCCTGCTGCTGTTTCGCCTGAAAGCATGATTGCATCCGTTCCATCAAGAATCGCATTCGCGACGTCTGATGCTTCGGCACGTGTCGGACGTGGGAAACGTTGCATCGAATCAAGCATCTGTGTTGCTGTGATGACTGGTTTACCATAGTGATTACAAATTTTGATGAGGTCTTTTTGAGCTGGTGTTACTTCTTCAGTCGGAATCTCGATTCCAAGATCACCACGTGCAACCATCAAACCGTCTGAAATCGCGATGATTTCTTCGATGTTGTCGAAACCTTCTTGGTTTTCGATTTTCGGGAAGATTTTGATGTGGCTCGCGTTGTGTTTTTCAAGTAATTGACGAATCGCCACAACGTCAGACGCACGACGGACGAATGAAGCAGCGATTAAATCGATGTCACTCTTGATTCCGAACTCGATGTCTGCGATATCTTTATCTGTCAAAGCAGGTAGGTTAACTTTTACGTTCGGTAAGTTAACACCTTTTTTCGTTTTGATGATACCTTCGTTTTCGATGTCACAAAGAAGTTCACGGTTCGCAAGTTTCTCCGCAACACGAAGTCCGATTAATCCATCGTCTAACATGATCATCGAACCGACTTCGACATCATCATACAAACCGTCATATGTCACAGAGAATTTATCTGCTGTACCGACGATTTCATTTGCATCACCGCTGACGACGATGACTTGTTTGCCACGGACGAGAAGCGCTTTTCCTTCTTCAAACGTATGCGTCCGGATTTCAGGACCTTTTGTATCTAAAAGGATTGTTACTAATTTGTTTGCTTCTTCAGCTGCGCGACGGATATCCGTGATTCGTGCGCCGTGTTCTTCATAGTCACCGTGTGAGAAGTTCAAACGAGCGACGTTCATTCCTGCTTCAATCATTTCTGGAAGACGTTTTTCTGACGCCGGTCCAATCGTACATACAATTTTAGTTCTGCGCATATTCCATAAACCTCCTACAATGTTTGGCCGTTTGTCAACAGTGCCAATAAACCTAACCAAAATGACCTCGAGTATTAAAGATATATTAGATTGAAAGTTGTTTCGACAATTCTAAGATATCAAGATCGAGTACATGTTTGTTTTCATCTAATGCTTCGTCAATATCAAGATCCATCATTTTACCACCCCGAACGCCAACAACACGTCCCTGTTTACCTTCAAGTAAAATGTCGATTGCGTAAGCGCCCATCCGGCTCGCAAGTACGCGGTCAGCAGCTGTTGGCGCTCCTCCACGTTGAACATGACCTAACACGGTAACGCGTGTATCAAGCCCCGTTTCTTTCGCGATTTGATCCCCAACATCTTGCGCCCGACCTGCACCTTCAGCGACGATGACGATCGAGTGTTTTTTACCACGATTGACACCACTTTGAATACGATCGAGGACTTCTTTTAAATCTTCTGGACGCTCTGGAACAAGAATCGACTCCGCCCCACCTGCTAATCCAGCATAGAGTGCGATATCTCCAGCATCACGACCCATGACTTCGATGACATATGTCCGTTCATGCGAAGATGCCGTATCCCGGATTTTATCGATTGCTTCGAGCGCTGTATTGAGCGCTGTATCAAATCCAATCGTATAATCCGTTCCTGGAATATCATTATCAATCGTTCCCGGAAGACCGATTGTCGGGAAACCAAGTCCCGTCAGTTTTTGAGCACCACGGTACGACCCGTCGCCACCTACGACGACAAGTGCGTCAATTTCGAACTTCTTCAAGTTGACGACTGCTTTCGCACGTCCTTCTTCTGTGCGGAACTCAGGACAGCGAGCTGAACGAAGGAATGTTCCTCCACGCTGAATAATGTCCCCAACTGACCCAAGGTTCAATTGGACGAGATCTCCATTGATTAAACCTTGATATCCATTGTAGACACCAAATACTTCTAGGCCATGAAAAATTGCTTTACGTGTAACAGCACGCACCGCAGCATTCATCCCGGGTGCATCTCCACCACTTGTTAAGACAGCAATCCGTTTTAAACTCACGTTAATCACCTCTCTATTAATCTGAATCTAAAATAGCACGTTGTTTTCTTGTTTTACAACAGGGCAGATTGCATAAACTTGAACAGACAGTTTGTTCAGCCTATCACGAAATAAGGAATCCCAACCATGATAGCGATTACATGCCCCTTATGTGCCAATCCGGTGATATTTTTCTGTGCGCTTCTCAATCAGCTGTTCTGATGTTAACTGTGTAAGATACGCAAGCTTCTGTTCTAGTACAACTTTTAATTTGTCCGCCTGTAATGAAACATCTAAGTGTGCTCCACCAATGACTTCAGGAATGATTGCATCCGCAATCCCTAGACGCAATAAATCGGGTGCAGTAATTCGCATTGATTCCGCCGCTTGTTCTGCAAGACTTGCATCTTTCCAAAGCAAAGCAGCTGCACCTTCAGGTGATATGACAGAGTACGTTGAGTTTTCGAGCATCAACAGTTCATCACATACACCGATACCAAGCGCTCCACCAGAACCGCCTTCGCCAATGACGATCGAGATGATCGGCACTTCCATGCCAGCCATTTCAAAGAGATTTTTCGCGATCGCCTCGCTTTGGCCGCGCTCTTCCGCTGCACGACCCGGGTAAGCCCCTTTCGTATCGATGAACGTAATGATTGGACGGTTGAACTTCACGGCTTGTTGCATGAGTCGTAGTGCTTTTCGATATCCTTCCGGATGAGGCATTCCAAAGTTTCGGCGGATGTTTTCCTTCGTATCCTTACCACGCTGATGGCCGATGATTGTTACAGGTCGACCGTTCAGCATCGCGATTCCACCAACGATTGCAGCATCATCATATCCATGCCGGTCGCCATGAAGTTCGATGAAGTCGTCACAAATCCGCTCGACATAATCAAGCGTCGTCGGTCGTTCAGGATGACGTGCCAACTGCACACGGTTCCACGCTTTCATATTCCCATAAATATCGAGTTCTAATCGACGTAATCGTTCTTCGAGCAAATTCAGCTCTTCTTTAAAATCGAGACCTTGCGTTTCCGCCATGTCGTGAAGTTCTAATATTTTCTCGCGTAACGCGATGACTGGTTGATCAAATGGTTGCATGATTTGTTCCCTCCGCGTGCATCATCAGAATTCGTTTATAGTAGGTCTTCAAATCGTGTCGTGATACGACATCATCGAGTTGACCCGCTTGTAGTAGAAATTCCGACGTCTGAAAATCTTCCGGCAATTTTTCTCGAATCGTTTGTTCGATGATCCGTCGTCCTGCAAATCCAATCAACGCACCCGGCTCTGCAATGTTGTAGTCTCCAAGCATCGCAAAACTAGCTGAGACACCACCTGTCGTCGGATGAGTCATGCATGAGATGTAGAGGAGTCCGGCACCCGAATGTTGCTTCAGGAATAAACTCGACTTCGCCATCTGCATTAAACTGACCATGCCTTCTTGCATCCGTGCCCCACCTGAAGCAGAGAAAATCGTTACAGGCAATCGGTGTTTCGTTGCATACCGGACTGCTTCTGCAATCGCTGCTCCAACTGCCGCCCCCATCGAACCCATCCGAAAGCGTGCATCCATCACACACGCAACGAGTGGATAACCATCCACCGTCCCGACACCACAGACGATGGCTTCTTCAAGACCTGTCCGCACTTGATCCCCCTTCAATTTTTCTGGATAATCTTGAAATTGAAGCGGGTCTGCTTTTACGTTCGGAAGATCAAAATATGTGATGCTACCGTCATCAAATAGTTGCGAAAACCGTTCCTGCGCCGTCAAAGGATGGTGATATCCACATGTACAGACACGCAAGTTGGCTTCAAGTTGTTTCGTATATTGGATTAATTTACATTTTGGACATTTCGTCATCAGTCCGACTGGGACGTCGACCCGTTGCTCTTTCGTCGTCAACGTCACGAACTTTTTAGGTTTTCGAAAAAATGCTTGCACGTTAGTTCCCCCTTGTAGTTCCTAAGAGCGTTTCAGGAGTGCTTCCCGTTCCGCTCGCGTATAGAGTTCCCCTTGACCAAAACTTTGATAAAATGCATTCACTTGTCTCCAAATCCGCTCGAACAAATCATTTTTCACCGTATTGATCAACGTTTCTCGAAACGCAGTATCTGAATCGAGATGTTCTTCCAGAAACGTATGATCGTCCAACTGGGCAATAGCAGATTGTTCAAGTAAGCGAAGTGTTCCTGCTAAATCTTCAAATTTCGAGTCGCCGGTCACTAAAAATTGGGCAATGATTTGAATATAGGTATGGTCGTCACGATTTAAAAGAAAGCTTCCTCCACCATGTCTCGTCTCGATGATTCCGAGATAAGCAAGCGTTCGCAATGCTTCCCTGACGGACGGTCGGCTGATTGCTAGTCGATCAGCCAACTCACGTTCAGATGGGATCCGATCTCCCGGAACTAATCCATCCTGCTCAATCATCAATTTAATTGCCGCGATGTTCATTTCAAAAGCGTTTCGCTTTTTCTCCATTTTTACGGCACCACCTTTCTGACGTACCCGTCATTACATAAAATTAGGTGGCATTGGTCAGACCAATTACCCCTTATTATAACAAATCTTATTACCTACTACTAGTTTGATCGGGGGACATTTTTTAAGATGATGTTCGCTTCACCAAATTGAATCCGTAATTGCGCGAACAGCTCTTCTTCATGACGAATCGCATATAAACCCGGCAACGTCTTTGTTTCGTTCGTGTCAGCATAGCGGACGACGACCGGAATGTCACCCGGTGCGATTTCAAGTACACGTTCAAGAGGAGCCAGCTCATTTTTAGAAGGTAACTTGATGAACAAGACATCTTGACCAAGCGGACGTAACCGCTCTAACACGAACTGCCGTTCACCTGCCCGGTCTTGCACCTTCACTTCGATCAACAACACGTTTCCGACATACAACGATCGTTTATACATGTCGTACTGTTTCGGGAAAATGACGACCTCTTCGTTCGAATACCCATCAACGGCTTGCATGACGCCCATTGATTGTGCACGCTTCGTCTTAAATTCCCGCAGCTGCTCGATATAACACACAAGGTAAACGGATTCTTCCATCTCGCTTGAAACATCATGAAAATGCGTCGTCTCGACTTGGGGTGTCATCGCTGTCATCAAAGGTGAGTAGGTTAACCAGAATCCAAGTGCTTCACGTTCGAGCCGCGCCCAGTCCGTCGCAGTACGTGTGACGGCTTTTGTCGTTGCCCGCTTACCGAGGCTTGCTAATTCGTCCGGTAACAACGTATTCGAAGCCATCGTAAAGTAATCAAGGACTTCTTGTTCCGCTAATCCCCGGTCGCCATGTGTCGCACGGTCGAATGCTCCACCATAGAGTAACAATTCGATTTTAGCGCGTTCTTTTTTTCCCCAGCCGACGGTCGTCAGTAACGTCGTGATTGTCTGCGATGATTTCGCTGCTTCTTTCAAAGCTTTGAAATCGCGTTCCGATATTCCACGTAACACTTGAATCCCGAGTCGGATGCCTTTTCCTTCCAGAGTCGAACGATAGTCTGAAATCCAAATATCAGGTGGTAAAGCTGGCAAACGCTTGTCCCGCATCGCCCGGACAAGTCGTTCCGGTTGATCGATCGACACAAGGGAAAAAACTTGTGGATAGTGAGCTTTCATATAACCTAACGCATAACTAATCTTCGTATAGGCGACTGCGTGACTCCGGTTAAAGCCATAGCCCGCGAAACGTTCGATTTGATCATACAGTGTCTCAGCAGTCGTTTGCGCAAGACCATTCTGAACGGCACCTTCTAAAAAACGCACTTTCTCTGATTCGACCGACGCACTATTTTTTTTCGATATCGCCCGACGTAATAAATCTGCTTGCGCCAGTGTAAATCCGGCGACCCGACGCGTGATTTCCATGATTTGCTCTTGATAGACGATGACACCGTATGTCGTCTCTAGTACTTCCGCTAAAATCGGATGAACCGTTTGATAAGGTTGTCCCGCCTTTCGTTTCGCATATAGATCGATGAATTTCATCGGCCCCGGCCGAAAGAGTGACATCGTCGCGACTAAATCTTCAAAACGGGTCGGTTTGACTTCACGTAACGTCTGCTTCATCCCGTTCGATTCAAACTGGAAGATATAATCCGTATCCCCTCGTGCAAATAAACGCAGGGTTGCCGAATCTTCTTCCGGAAGCTCTTCCATCGAAAAATCGGGACGTTCCCGCCGAATCAGCTGTTCCATTTGTCGAAGACGCGTCAAATTCCTGAGTCCTAGTAAATCGATTTTCAAGAGACCTTGTTGTTCGAGTGCTTTCATCAAATATTGGGTGACGAACCGGTCGCTCGATCCTGTATCGAGCGGCGTCGTCTCAATCAAGTCTTCCGAGCCGATGACGACACCGGCTGCATGAATCGACCGCTGTCTTGGCAATCCTTCGATTTCTTGGGCGAGGTGTAACAATTGGCGCCGCTTCTCACTTCCGGAGAACCAGCGGTAGATGGTTTGCTTTTGTTCGATTCCTTGTAAGGTCGTTTCTTTAGCGATTTGCTTCGCCGCAGCATCCGTCTCATCTTTTGAAAACTCGAGGACACGGGCGACATCTCGAAGTGATGCTTTTGCACCAAGGGTCGACAACGTCCCGATTTGACCGACGTGACTTCGACCATATCGGTCAACGAGATAATCCAGTAGCTCCTCGCGGCGTTCGTCCTCAATATCGATATCGATATCCGGCATCGTGATGCGTTCCGGATTTAAGAAACGTTCGAACAGCAACCCATATTTCAACGGATCAACCGTCGTAATGCCTAATGTATAACTGACGAGCGACCCGGCAGCCGACCCACGCCCGGGACCGACACGAATGCCGACCGCTTTCGCATGCCGTACTAAATCCTCGACGATTAAAAAGTAGTCAGCAAATCCAGTTGTTTCGATGACGTCGAGCTCGTAACGGAGTCTCGCCTCCGCAGTCTCATCAACTAGACCGTGTGCCAGTAATCCGTCGCGTGCAAGCTGACGTAGTTTCCCCATTGAGTCATCCGCGACACGTGGCAACGGTCTCGACTGTTTCGGTAATGTAAGTGTTTCTTGCGTCTGCGCCCACTGTTTCAAGAGACGTTGTTCGTGCTCGGTAAAATGTTCGCGTAATTCTTCATCCGACTTGAGATGTGCTTGTCGATTCACTTTTTGTTCTTGAAACGGTGTCCCTTCGTCAATCGCTCGGAGTGCTTGGTAGGCATCTGCGTCGTCACGACGCAAGTAGCGGACGGGATCGATCGGGATGGTTTCCAGTCCTAACTCTTGGGCAACTACCCGGTAACGCTCCCTGCTGTCCCGTTCGACAGTCGAGCGCGCCATTTTCACACCTAAATAGACCGTCGCATTTTTGGCATACCCCATCCAATTCACGACTTGACGCCGAAGTCGCGTTTCATCTTCTGTCGCTTGACGTTTCGGCTCAAGGATTGCGATTAATTCGCTGCATTCCTCTGTTTCCTGTCCACTGGCTAATCGGTATAATATCTGTAATCCCCGACCTGTTTTGGCATACCATAAAATATTGAATTCATCGATTTCCTTCATGTCTTGTTCATAACCGACGACCGGAAGCAAATCCCGTTTTTGACATTCAGAAACGAACGCCGGAACCCCCGTTAACGTCGTCTCGCAAATCGCCGCAGTTGAGGCTCCCCTTCGCTTCAACTCGTCGAGATACGGTGATAGACGAATCATACTCTGCAATGGGCTGTAGGCCGTTCGTACGTTCAATTGCATCATATTTCCTCCCTCCTTTTCTACTTCTTTCATCCATTATAAGTTTTTGCATGGTAAAAGTTTTCAGAACATTCATATCTAGCGACTCCTGACTATCGCCTTCTTACTCAATATTCGATACAATAAGTATAGAAATATCATGACGCGGAAGGAAGGAGTGTTTCTGATGATTTTAAATCGTAGCCAGATTGCCCGTGAAAAAGTCGAGCAACTCAAACTCGGTGTCACTGCCTTTACTGAAACAGAAGAAATCGCCGAACGCATTCGGAAGTCTGTTAAAGAGTTAGAACTCAATGTCATCGAAGACCATACAGAACGCGGAACTTGGTTTATTCCGCAAGAAGAGACAACAACGCACTGAGACCACAAAAGGCTGTCCGCTATGTATCCGAATTTGGATGATAGCGAGCAGCCTCTTTTCATTCGAAGCGGAAGTCTTGTGCGACTGCGTCGAGACGAGCGACGACTTGATCCACTTCTGACAAGTGATCGATTGTCGCACCGGACGCCATCGGATGTCCACCGCCCCGGAACTCCTTCGCTACTTCGTTGATGACGGGTCCTTTTGAACGAATGCGCACGCGGACCTCTTTTTCCGTCTCGAGGAATAACGCCCAACTCTTCATTCCTTTAAGGCCGGCAAAACTATTGACGAGCAACGAAGCTTGTTCGACCGTCGCATCGAAACGTTTTAACGTCTCTTGCGTCAAGACGACATAACCGACGCCTGCATCCGTCAACTGGATATGTTGCAAGACATATCCTTGCAAATGAAGTGCAACGAGTTCCGTTTGATACATGTTGCGATAGAGCCAATCTGTATCGATTTCGAGATCAAGCAGTTGTGCTGCGACGGCAAACGTTTTGCTCGTCGTCCCTCTAAATTGGAAGCGTCCTGTATCCCCGACGATTCCTGCATAAAATTGAATCGCCGCTGCCGCTGGGATAGGATATCCCCAGTCATTCAACAGATGGACAAGTAATTCCGATGTCGAACTGACGGTCGGATCGACGAGTTGGACTTTTGCATAAGCATCTTCGTCCGGGTGATGATCAATCTTAATGACGTGACGCCCTGTCATCGCAACATGACCGTCGATTCGTGCTTCATTCGCCGTATCTAAAATGACGACGAGTGCTTCTTCATACATTTTCGGTTCCACTGCGTCGAGCTTCCCCATGAACGATAGGGAGTCTGCCATCTCACCGACGGCGTAGATTTTTTTCTCCGGAAATTGTTGCTGCAAAACTTCACGTAACCCGAACTGGCTTCCAAGCGCATCCGGATCCGGTCGTTCATGCCGATGAATAATAATCGTCGATGCGTCTTCAATCAATTGTCTGATTTGTTCTTTCACAGTGCACAGCTCCTCTAAATATTGATATGATACAAACAGATACGAAAAAGAAAGGAAGGTCATCCCCATGCAATTCGTTCTAATCTTGTTAATCGTCTTGTCGCTAGGAGGCTATTTACTCGCTAAGCGTCGTGCATTCCATACGAAGAGTACGAATCGGAAATTTTTATTTAACACCCAAGCAAGCATTTGGCTCAGCCTATTCGTCATCTTGTTCGCAGCCAATCAATTTCTGTCTGGCGACGGATTGACGACGTTGACGGGTAAAATCGTCTGCTCGATTTTAATCGCAGTTGGTCTCGCCTCATTCATCGCTGGTTTCATTCGTTATCGAAAAATTTACCCTTATGTTGTTCGCGAAATGGAACAATCGTAAAAAAGACGGATTCTCCGTCTTTTTTATTTGGTCATTTATCGGTCGATCAATTGTGAGGTCACAAGTGCCTTCGCAACAATTTGGGTTCCTTGGTACATCTCGACGTCGACTTTACCGAACTTCCGGCCAACATCAAATACATTTGCCCGAATCGTAATCGTACTTTCAATCTGGACCGGCTTGATGAAGTAGATGCTGACATTTTCGATGACGAGGTCACCCTTCTTCATATGCCGCAACATCCGTGTCGCACCCTCGACGAGCAGCGTCGTCAAGACGCCACTCGACGCCGTCCCCATGAAATTCGTCATCTGCGGTGAGACTTCAAGCGACAGGTACTGCCCACGATCATCTTCCGCCGTCTTGATTTGCCCTGTAATCAAATCATCAAACGTTTCGCCGACTTGCGGCTGACGATTTGCGAGTTGGAGCGCCTTCAAGACATCTTGCCGACTGATGATGCCTAGCAACCTGCCGTACTGGTCGATGACCGGCAACATTTCGATCCCTTCCCAAACCATCTGGTGCGCCGAGTTCGTCACGCTCGTCCGAATACCGACCGTGATCGGATGACGGGTCATGACTTTTTCAACCGGCCAATCATGCGGTCGGTCAATGATGTCTTTCGCCGTGACAACGCCGACGACCTTCATCTGTTCATCGATGACAGGATACCGATTGTGTTTCGTCTGTTCGTTCAATTCATGCCATCTGGAAATCGGGTCGTTCGTCTGTAAATAAAAGGTATCATGCAACGGAATCAAAATATCGGAAACGAGCAAAATCTCCTTTTTGATCAGGCGATCGTAAATCGCCCGGTTAATCATCGTCGCAACCGTAAACGTATCGTACGACGTCGAAATGATCGGAAGTTCCATTTCATCTGCCAAGCGCTTCGCATCTTCCGTCGTATCGAAACCGCCTGTGATTAAGACTGCCGCTCCCGCCTCGAGAACCAGTTCATGCGCCTTTTCTCGGTTACCGATGATAACGAGACTATCGACGTCGATGTATCGCATCATCGCCTCTAACTTCATCGCACCGATAACGAATTTCGTTAACGTCTTGTGTAGACCGTTCCGTCCGCCGAGAACTTGTCCGTCAACGATGTTGACAACTTCTGCAAACGTCAGTTTTTCAATATTTTCTTTCTGTTTTTTCTTAATGCGAATCGTCCCGACCCGTTCAATCGTCGAAACAAAGCCTAGATTTTCGGCTTCTTTAATCGCACGGTATGCCGTACCTTCCGATACCGTTAAATCTTTCGCAATCTGCCGGACGGATATTTTTGCGCCAACATCGAGATCTTCAATGTGTCGGATGATCTGTTCGTGTTTCGTAGGCATGCTGTATCCCTTCTTTTTCCTATATTCTACTCTTCTGTCATTATACTGTACTACTCGAAAGAATGAAAAGTGTACTAGTCCGATTTGCGAGAAATGTTTTCCAAAAGCAAGGATGTTATACTGAAAAGTGACTATAAGAGAGGTGGGAATAAGATGTTAGAACGTACGAATCAAATCAGCCAAGTATTAAAAGAATCAGGCATCGATGTCGCCTTGATTACTTCAAAAGCCGGTGTATTCTATTTTTCTGGTGTCTACGCTGAACCACACGAACGTGTCATGGCCGTCATCGTTGACGCGAATGGAAAACGAGCACTCTTCTGCCCAGCACTCGAAGCAAGTATCGTAGCAGCAAGTCCATGGGATGGTGAAGTCGTCACTTATGCCGATCATGAAAATCCATTCGACAAAATCGCGCAATTGCTCGGCTCGTTCGCCGTCTCAAACAACCGACTCGGGATTGAAGGGGAACACATGACGTTCAGCCGTTTCAAAGAGCTTGAGTCTCGTTTGGAAAATGCGGCAATTCTCGATATCGGAGATAAGCTCCAAGCATTACGCCTCCAAAAAGATTCAGAAGAAATCACGATTTTACGCGAAGCCGCTCAACTCGCAGACGAAGCAATCGAAATCGGGAAAAATGCAATTCGCCCCGGCGTAACTGAAATCGAAGTCATCGCACAAATCGAATTCGAGATGAAGAAAAAAGGCGTCCGCGAAATGTCTTTTGATACACTCGTCTTATTCGGTGCAAACAGCGCTGATCCGCACGGTGTCCCTGGCGACCGCGTCATTAAAGAGGGCGATTTCGTTTTGTTTGACCTCGGTGTCGTTTGGAAAGGATACTGCTCTGATATTACACGGACGTTCGTTTATGGAACTCCGAGCGCGGAACAGGAAAAAATGTATCAAACTGTTTTAACCGCGCTTGAAGCAGCGACAGATGCGAGTCGTGTCGGCATCACACTCGGTACACTCGACGAAGCGGCACGGAACGTCATCGACCAGGCTGGTTATGGCGAATACTTCACGCACCGCGTTGGTCACGGTCTCGGAATCGACGTCCATGAATTCCCGTCACTTGCATCGAATAATCTTCTGACAGCTGAGCCTGGTATCGTCTATACACTTGAGCCTGGCATCTACGTCCCTGACGTTGGTGGCGTTCGAATCGAAGACGACATTCATTTAACAGCAGACGGTCCAGAAGCATTGACGCGCTATCCGAAACACTTACAATCAATCGAAGCCAACTAAACATCTACTAAAAAAGGTTAGCTCAACCGACTGAATTCTTCGGATGAGCTAACCTTTTTTTATTTTCGCGACTGATGAACGACGTTGACGCCACCTGTCACATCGAGAATTGCACCCGTAATCAGACTCGCATCTTCTGCAAGTAAAAATGAAATGGCGCGGGCGATATCGCCCCCGACACCGGTCCGGCCGACAGGCGTTTGATCGTCTGCGACTGCTTCATCAATCCACTTCGTCTTGTTGTCTCCGACGATGTTTCCGGGATTGACCATATTCGCCGTAATCCCGTACTCCGCCTCTTCTAACGCAACACTTTTCGTTAAGCTGACCATCCCACTCTTCGCAGCAGCGAAAGCAGCTCGATAAATCCATCCTGGTGCTGTCGCACTTTCCGGAAAACCATATGTGATGACACGTCCATAGCGTTGCTCCCGCATGATTGGAATCACTTTCCGTAGTAACCAAAAGCTCGCCGTCAAATTCCCTGCGACGACTTCGTCCCACTCTTCGTCTGAATAATCGACGAGTGATTTCCGTTCAAAAATATACGGTCCCGCATTAAGTATCAATGCATCAATCCGCCCATGCTTTTCCATCGCTTCATCTACTGCTTTAAGCAATTCGGTTTGTTTCGTCACATCTGCTTGAATTGGATAAAGACGTTCATGTTCAAACTCCGGCTTCGATCGGTGCAATGCTGTCACATACCATCCTTCGTCTAACAGACGGCGTGTCACCATTTCTCCAAGCCCTTTCGTTCCTGCTGTAATCAACGCGTGCCTCATCTTGGCATCGCCCCCTTTCACCTTGTTCTATCTTACGATGTTCACGTTTGAAGAACAATTTTTAGAACTCTAACAATGTTCAACACTTTCCATTTGTGGGAATGGTATAATAAGGACGTAGTATCAGCCGAATACGAAGGGATGGATTCATCATGGCAATCGTATATCATAACGTACTAGTAGCAGTTGACGGATCAAAAGAAGCAGAACGTGCATTTGAGACCGCAATCGACGTCTCACTTCGAAATGACGCCAAGTTAGTCATCGCCCATGTCATCGATACACGGACGTTCGCGACTGTCGAAGCATATGACCGCACAATCACAGAGCGTGCCGAGTCTTATGCAAAAGAATTATTAGACGAATATGTCAAAACGGCGCAAGAACGTGGAGTCAAAGATGTGGAAGTCGCAATCGAGTACGGTTCACCGAAAGTCACGATCGCGAAGAAACTCGCTCCAAATCATGATGTCGATTTAATCATTTGTGGTGCGACCGGCCTGAATGCCGTCGAACGTTTCTTCATCGGTAGTGTCTCTGAAAGCATCACACGTTACGCCAAATGTGATGTTTTGATCGTCCGTCTTTAATTGAATTCATTATTTTCTCCGCACCTTCTCACGAGGGTGCTTTTTTTCGTAAAAAAATCCATCGAGCCGATGCCCGATGGATAGATGTGCTTATTTAAATTTAACGGTGACGTTACGACGTCCCCAGCTGAATGCTTCTGAGCGCGAGTAGTACAAGATATCAAGTTTTTTTCCCTTGATGGCTCCACCTGTATCCGCTGCCGTGTACGTACCTTTTAATTTCCCTTTATAATACACTTTGACCGTCGAACGAAGCGGGATGACACGCGGGTCGACCGCTACGACTTTTTTCTTCGAACTCTTGATGTTCCAACCAATCGCTGTCAAGTTGCCACTGCCCGGATCGTACGGCGTGTAAGCTGTCGCACTGACGTTTGTTAGTGTTTTCCAACCGCTTGACGATTGTTTTTTAGAAGACGAGCTCTTGACGACCTTTGAATAACGTGCGCTTAAGTATGCTGTTTTTCCTTTGTAGCTTACTTTGTACCAGTTACCTGTTTTTGCTTTGTACGGTAAAGTTTGATTTTTATAAAGAAGACCTAATTTTTTCGATGACGTGGTTGCTTTTTGACGAACAACTAGGCTATTGACCGACGATTTAACATTCTTTTTAGTAGCAGCTTCTGCTTGAAGACCTGCAAACGAACTGAGTGCTAACAACATTGCTAAAACACTAGCGAGTATTCGTTTCATCATGTAATCTCTCCTCCATAATTGTTCCCGATTTGTTAACTGAGATTAATATACATGACAAAAAGGGGCAGTGCCGTTACATATAGACCACAAAAAAATGTCGTTACTATTACTATTATGTTACAAAAGGCTCATATTTATGTTTTCAAACCTTATTTACGACTTATTTTTGAAATGAAGACAGATTTCAGAACGTTATATGACAAAGACCGTAACATAACTAAAAAACAAGAACAAAAGTTCTCGTTAAAAAAATCATTGTTTTAGCTTTATCAATACAAAAAAAGACCGGACATGATGTCCGGCCTTCGTGTAGATAAACTCTTACGAAACGTGAACATGCGATATCGAGGCGGATTTCGCTCTAAAGTGTCTGCATGCTGGATTTCCATCATGGTATTCCCTAAAAAGCGTCACGTTTCGTTGACTCCTACGGAAAAGTGCGTGTTTAACGCACGTTCAGAGGCAGGCAAAACCCTGCTCGTTGTCCGCTAGGATCCAAGGAGCAACGGCTTGCGCCTCGCCCGAGGAAAGCAACAAAAAAAGACGCTTGATCTCCCGATAGCACGTTGTCTACAGTCAGAAGACCGGACATGACGTCCGGCCTTCTGCATGTTAGTACTTATGCATTTTGTTCAATCAATCCACCGACACGAACTGTGTCACGTGCGATCATCAATTCTTCATTCGTTGGAATGATGATGACTTTGACTGGTGAGTGCGGGTAGTTGATGAAGAGTTCTTCTCCGCGCGCTCCGTTGTTAAGCGATGGATCCCAGTAGACGCCCATGAACTCGAGTCCACGGAGAACACGCTCACGAATCGAGTCAGAGTTTTCACCGACACCTGCCGTGAAGATGATGGCATCGACGCCGTTCATCTCTGCAGCATATTGTCCGATGTATCCATGAATCCGGTTCGCGAAAATACGAAGTGCCATTTCAGAACGATGGTTTCCTTCCGTTGCTGCTGATTCAACATCACGTAAGTCACTTGAAAGACCAGATAATCCGTAGATTCCTGATTCTTTGTTCATGACGTTCAAGACATCTTCTGCCGACTTCCCTGTTTTCTCCATCAGGAACGGAATCAAGGCCGGGTCAAGCGAACCAGAACGTGTTCCCATCGTAATTCCTTCAAGTGGCGTGAAGCCCATCGTCGTATCGAGTGACTCACCGCCAGCAACTGCTGCAATCGATGCCCCACTACCGAGGTGACAAGAAATCAAACGAAGGTCTTTAAGCGGACGTCCGAGCAACTCAGATGCACGTTCCGTAACATATTTGTGGCTCGTACCGTGGAAGCCATATTTCCGAATGCCGTATTCCGTATAGTATTCGTACGGAAGGCTGTAAAGGAAGTTTTCTTCTGGCATCGTTTGGTGGAAGGCCGTATCGAAGACAGCCACTTGCTCGACTTCCGGCAAGATTGCTTGGAACGCACGAATCCCGATCAAGTTTGGTGGGATGTGGAGTGGACCGAGCTCTGTATAGGAATCGATATCTTTAATGACATCTTCCGTAATCACGACAGAATCCGCATACTTTTCTTTACCATGAAGGACACGGTGTCCAACACCTTTGATTTCATCGTAAGAAGAAATGATGCCAAACTCCATCAACTTTTCAAGTGAGAGTTCTACTGCTTCTTTATGTGTTGCAAGCGGAAGGACGTCTGTATACTTTTGCCCTTCACCATATTTAATTGTAAAGATTGCATCGTCTTTCCCGACACGCTCTACTAAACCGATTGCTACTAACGTTTCACTCGGCATCTCAAGTAGTTGGAACTTAAGCGACGAACTACCAGCATTTACCGCCATAATTTTTGCCATGATCTATTTTCCCCTTTTCCATTCAAAATCAGTAGACATTCACATCTGTGTGGGTGTTCTATTTTTTCTGTCTTACATTAGGATAGTCAAATTAACAATAGAATTCAATTACTTTTCACTTTTCATTTTAATTCTGTATTAATCCATTCATCAATCTGTTTCACCATTCCACCAAATGCACGTGCATCGGTGAATGACGGGAGTTCAGCAAGTAATGCTTGTTTTGGCATCGTCATTCCCGCTAGGTGATTTCGGACGATTAAATAACTTTTTGCTGCCTGTTCTTGCTTGAACATGGTTAATGGCAGTTGCAAGATGCCGACGACATGTGCCTTCGTCTCAAAATACTGCTTCAATTTCCCTTCCGTATCGTGCTCAAATAATCCATTCGGGATGACAAAGACACCGAATCCGCCTGGTTTAACATAATTCATCGCCTGTTCAATCAAAAGAAAGTGGCTGTAACTCATTCCTTCTTCTCGTTTTAACACATACTCTTTTGATACTTCTTCGTCCGGATAGTAACCAATCGGCAAGTCTGCCATCGCGAGATCGACTGGATCTAACAGTAGAGGACGGAGTGCATCTTGATGCGTGTAAGTGACGGGATAATTGAGTAATTCCGTGATTGAAGCCGATAACCGGACTAACGTTTCATCGACTTCGACTGCTTCTGCTGCCGTCCCCGTCGGAAGTTGACTCATGACGGCATGAAGCATCCCACCTGTTCCACTACCAAGATCAAGTAACCGAGCGTCGTCCTTCTTGATTAGTTTCCCGATTAAATAACCTGCAAACAATGCAACGCTGTCCGGTGTTGGCAAATGATTCGGTTGTGCCTGTTTCATTCCTTCGAGAACAGCAAGCGAAACAGATTTCCGAATGACTTCTGGATCGACTTTTTCAGTATGGCGGTCATTTAAGCGATCAATGACCTCCGTCAGCGCCTCTAAATAGGGCATATCAAGGTCGCGTTCTAATTTTCTCGTTTGTTGCGTTAGTTCCTTATATAATTTTTCTAATGTTTCCATCGTCAGTTCATCCTTTCAAAACGAAACGGCCCCCCATATTTCCTGGGAGCCGTTCTTCTCATTACATCCATTGTATCTGTTTTACGTCGTTTGTAAACTATTCTTACTTCGCAGCTTTTGCTGCGGCGATCGCCGCATCAAAATTCACTTCGTCTGTCGATTCTGGCATATATTCGACATAGACGACTTGATTTGCTGAACCAATAACGAATACCGAACGAGCTAGCAAACGAAGTTCTTCAATCGCGACGCCATAGCTATGCCCAAACGATAAATCACGGTGATCCGATAATGTTACGACATTATCAAGCCCGCTTGCGGCACACCAGCGACGTTGTGCGAACGGAAGGTCGTTTGAGATTGTCAACACTGTCACGCCATCGATTTGTGCTGCTTCTTCATTGAACTTACGTGTTTGAGCGTCACAGACGCCCGTATCGATCGATGGAACGACGCTAATCATACGAATTCCTTTGTATGTATCGCGCGAAACCGGCGAAAGATCGTTAGCGAGTACCTCGAAGTCTGGTGCTTGTTGTCCGACTTCAACTTGTGTACCAAGTAATGTAATATCATTTCCTTTAAACGTTGCCATGTGTATTCCCCATTTCCCCATGTTGTCTTTCAAATGCATTTTCAATCTTACTATAGGAAGGTTCGCCTTATAACGCAAGCTTTCTGACGAACTTCCTAGCTATCGGTTCCCGATTTCTGAAAAAACAGTTATAATGAAAGAGTACATGAAACGCTTTCAAGGGGGAATTGACCATGGCTCGAAACAATGTCTACCTGTATTACCGAAATAAACAAAGACACGAGACGCAGGTACGTAAATTAGTTGAAGTCGGCAAGCGATACGGATTGAATGTCGTCCAGGATCATAAACAAGCAAATATCATCGTTTCAATCGGTGGTGACGGCGCGTTTCTTCAAGCAGCTCGCTTTACAGGCTTCCGTGACGATGCCATCTATGTCGGTTTCGCAGAAGGTCCAAATTCCTTTTACTGTGACTTCGACATTAATGACCTGTCCTCCGTCGAAGCCATTTTCAAAGAAACAGGCGATCGCGTCTCGAATGGCGAAATTGAAGTCCGACGTTATCCATTGCTTGAAGCATCGATCAATGGCGGGCCAGGTATGCTTTGCCTCAATGAATGTTCCGTTAAATCGAGCATCATTAAATCACTCGCAATTGAAGTCTACATTGATGGATTCTTATTTGAAACGTTCCGTGGCGATGGTATGGTCATTTCGACGCCGACCGGATCGACCGCTTATAACAAGTCCTTGTCTGGTGCAATCGTCGATCCATTGATTCACTGCCTCCAAGTCAGCGAAATCGCATCCGTCAACAATAACCGCTACCGGACGCTCGGATCGGCTTTCCTCTTGAACCGTGGTCGTAAATTATCGCTTCGCATCATCGAAGACGGAAACGACTATCCGATCATCGGGATGGACAATGAAGCGTTAAGCTTAAAACGAACGGACTCCGTCGACATCCAATTGTCCGATAAAGAATTAAAAACCGTCAAATTAACAAACAATACATTTTGGCATAAAATCCAACGGTCATTCTTATAAAACAAACAAAAACTTCCCTGTCCACCAAGGACAAGGAAGTTTTTTTATCACCTAAGGAACGTACAGAAAAGAACGTCTTGAATCGCTTTAAACCGCGAAAAGCGGATCATCGGTCATTTGATTGATAGAGGACGGAAACGTTCATCCTCGACTCCGAGGGGAAAGGAAGCGCGTCCGTCACAAGGGGTGGTGTTCATCTGACTATGAGTCATCCCCTTTTGAGGATTTACGGAACGAACGCAACCTCTTAAGTCGTTGTCAAAGATGCTTCCTGGCGATAGACCGTTTTTCCTTGTTGTACCGTTTCGACTAGTCGATTCGTAAGAATCTGTTCATCTGCAAGACGATAAAAATCTTCTTCGAAGATGACGAAGTCTGCATCATATCCAGGCAATAACATTCCTTTTCGTCCATGTGTCTCTGTTGCGACATGTGGATTTTTTGTGAATAATAACAATGCTTCGTACATTGAAAGAACTTCGTTCGATTTATTAATCCGCCCTGCTTTCCCCACGGTCGCTGCATAGAGCGCTCGGCGAACATCGGGACTTGAAATCGGCGCGTCAGAGCCTCCACACATTAAGGCTCCTGTGCCCGCTAGCGACTTCAAGCGATAGGCCGAGTCGAGACGCTTCAAACCGAGACGTGCTTCAGCAAAATCAGCATCATCTAACAAGAAGACCGGTTGCACATCAATTAAGACGGGCAACTTCCGAATCCGTGCCAATAATTCAGGTCGTACGACCGTTGCGTGAATAATACGATCGCGCGTCCCTTTCGGAGCCGGATACTTTTCAAGCACATCCACGAAACGTTCGATTGCAAGATCTCCGATGACGTGCGCCGCGACAGTAAAACCGTAACTTCGTGCTCGCTTCACGAGTTGTTCAAGTTGGTCCTGCGAGTGAACTTCAATGCCACGCGTCGTCGGGTCGTCCGAATAGCCACGATGCAATAATGCCGTTCTTCCACCGAGGGCACCATCGACAAATAATTTCATCGCTCCAATTGAGAGCGTGTCAGGGAGAACAGGGTTTGCTTGAATGAATTCATCAAGGACGAGATGATGCACGAGAAGATGGGCATGAAAACCCGTTTCTTCCGTCACTTCTTTATAAGCTGATAAGACTTCGTTTAATGCACCGTGATAAGATAAATCCTCTGTATGTGCCGCCACGATCCCATGACGATATAAGTCTTTGATTGCCGCGCGCAACGATGATTTGTTTCGTTCCGTCGATCCTGCTTGCAACGCATAGAGCGGTTCCATTGCTGCATCATAAAGAAAACCATCTGCTTCCCCTGAATCGAGCAAACCGATTTTCCCACCCTCGATGACCGTTGATGCTTTATATCCCAATTGTTCAAACAATACGTCATTGACGAGTACCGTATGCCGATCCGTCCGCTTTAGTAAAGCTGGTTCTGTCGGGAACAGTTGATTCAACCAAGCTTTTGTTGGCGCTTGATCTAGCTTGGTCTCGTCGTAGCCTTCTGCCACATGAATTCCATTGATCGCTTCTGCTTTTAAAAAGGCCTGTCCGAGTTCTTCTAGCGTCATGTAACGCGAAGCATCGACACGACCTATCGCTTCGCCATATCCAATGAGGTGGATGTGCGCATCGGTAAAGGCAGGATAGACGGCTTTGCCATTCAGATTCTCAATCGACTCGACGCGTTTACCGAAACGTCGCCGTAACTTCCCCTCATCCCCCATGGCTACAATCCGACCTGCTTCGATAAACATCGCCGGATGAACATCATGTTCATGCGCCATCGTTCGAATGATTCCGTTTACATAAAGTATTCCCATCTTAATCGCTCCTTTTTTTTACGAAAACAGGGTGACCGCGGCGGCCACCCTGAGTTGTCAGTGATGATTACATATGAATCGTTTCTTGCTTGGCACATGCTTGTTTGATTCGTTCAATTGATTGTGGATCAAATTGTTCGAGGACACGTTCCCCTAGTAAAATCGCACGTTCGTAATCGCCAGCGAGGAACTTCGTCTCAGCAATCGTCAACGACATATGTATCTCATTATCATTGCGACGGAAACGATTCGCGTACTGGACAAGTCGTTCTGCATAAGTGACTTCGAACACTAATGTATCTATCCGTTCTTGCAATTGTTTAAACGTCAACTTGACATCTTCGCTTTGCGAAACGATGTAACCGACATTAAACGGAATCTCCTCAAAACGTGCCTCGAGCGTCTGTAACGAACGACTCGCTGTTTGAAGCGCTTCTTCGACATCTTGCGGCATCTTCGGTAACCCGAGCCGTTTTAATCGTAACCGGGCACTAGAGAATGCATGACGCCATTCATTGATGCGTTCGCGTACTTCCAGCTCTTCTTTGCGTAGTGCTTGGAGTTCGATACTGAACCGTTCGTATTGAATCGTTAATTGTTCTTCCAGCCGAATGGCATCACGCATCTGATCTTCTAACATGCTGAACGGAATGATTCGGCTAGCGATGGATTCGTCTAAATCCTTTGCTGCCCCAAACAACATCTCTTCATCGCGCTGAATCGACTCGTAATGCTCTCCTAAGTCAGCTGAAATCTCATACTGTTCACGGAGCGAACTAAATTCTTGTGCCAATTGATGGACTTTTTCACGCATCCGCAGTGCTTTTTGTTTCAAGACTTGATTTTCTTTTTTTACATGATGACGCGCGTCGACTTCACGACGGAACGTATCATACATTTGGTCGACATCAGCCGAAAGTTGCTGGACGCGTTCTTCTAAATCGTCCATTTCTAGAAATTCAAGTTTTTTAACTAGGTTGAGGCGTGTTTCCTCAAATCGTTTAATATCCGACTGCATGCCAAGCGGCTCAAGCGGATAACCATCCAGCGTCATTTCATTATATCCGGCGCTCAATTGGTCGATTCGTTGACGTAACTCATGTGCCAGGACTTTCCAATGATTCGGAATCACTTCGACTAATTGACGCGTCTGTGCGACTCGTTCTTCAAGCTGAAGGCTTGTTTCATACGCTTTCGTCACTTCACCTGCTTCCTCAAAAGCAGACATTTCTGTACGCAACTGATCGATTTCTTCACTGCGTTCTTCAAGTTTCGCTAATGCCGGACCAAACGACGTCGCTTGTAGGAGCAACGATTTACGGACTTGACCTGAATCTGTCTCACCTTGCGCTTTCAATGAAGTCAATGCAGATTGATTATTTTTAAACGTCTCCATCTCACGCAGCATCTCATCGATTAACCCTTCAAGCTCACCGATTAATTGTTCCGTTACTTCTAAATCATTCTTGACGGCAAGGAAATGATATTTATCGAGCCCTTCTTCCGCTCGATACAATGTTTCATCGATTTGCGCGACGTGGACTGTCAACAGTTCCTCCCAAGCCTGATGCCAGGAAGTGAATTTCGTCTCCGTCTCGCCCGCCATCGGAAGCTGCTTTAATTCTTGTAGCTCCTTCGGAATTGATGCGCTAATAATCCCCTGTTTGCGCATATCTAGCTCGTCAATTTTTGTATAATATTTTTTTCGACTAATCATGCTAAATAACATGACGAGTAATACGATGACGATGACACCAATCACCCATGCCCACATTTGTCACGACCTCCACCCTATCAAGCGATTCCATTTATCAACAATTTCGCTTTTTATCTTATCCTTATAATAGTATAGCGCAACCGATTTGCATAGATTTACTAAGGCTTTTCCTGATTTCTTCCACAGATTACAGCGTCTCGCCGAGAAATCAATTGTTTGTCAGCATCTTTAAAACTCGGGTAAGATAGATTAAATATGATTTTTCAGGAGGAATCTTAATGATGTTTGAGACAACGACGTATGATGGTGACCGAACAAAACAATATGACATGCTGAATAAGCAACTTAATGCTTTACTGACTGGAGAAACGAATCAAATTGCCAATCTTTCAAATGCGAGTGCGTTACTTGGTCAATTTCTCGATCGAACGAACTGGGTCGGCTTCTATTTAACGGACGCAGAACAAAATCAACTCGTTCTCGGACCATTCCAAGGCTTACCTGCTTGTGTCCGGATTCCATTCGGTCGTGGTGTCTGTGGTACAGCGGCAGAAGATCAAACGACACAACTGGTCATGGATGTCCATGCTTTCCCAGGCCATATCGCGTGTGATGCGGCAACGAATTCCGAAATCGTCATTCCATTAATTAAAGATGGAAAAACGATTGGTGTCCTCGATATCGACAGTCCTGAACTGAATCGTTTTGACGAAACCGATCAAGCCGGCCTTGAAGCCTTTAGCGAAATTCTTCTTCGTCATATTTGATTGACAGCAGGAATAAGCAGACGTATACTTGTAAAAGTGCAGAAATGATAACGATAGCGGTCAAATCGCTTGCGTATCACATTTCATGACTCGGCTTTGCCGGAGGGGCATCGTGTAACTTTGCTATCAAGCGAGGGTGCCACACCATGAAATGGGCGTAACGTGGGTTTGATGGCGTTATTATTTTTATGCAAATAATAACGAACACTAAGGAGGAGTCTTATTATGGCTCGCTATACAGGTCCAGCTTGGAAACTTTCACGTCGTCTCGGTATCTCTCTTACTGAAACAGGAAAAGAAATCGCAAAACGTCCGTACGCTCCAGGACAACACGGTAACAGCCGTCGCAAAATGTCTGAGTACGGTCTTCAACTTCAAGCGAAGCAAACGCTTCGTCACATGTACGGAGTAAACGAACGCCAATTCAACCGTATCTTCAACGATGCTGGCAAAATGCCTGGTATCCACGGTGAGAACTTCATGTTCTTACTTGAAGCACGTCTTGACAACGTCGTTTACCGTATGGGTATGGCTCGTACACGTCGTGCTGCTCGTCAGCTCGTCAACCACGGTCACATCCAAGTTGAAGGCGCTCGCGTCGACATCCCTTCATTCCGCGTGAAACCAGGTCAAACGATCTCAGTTCGCGAAAAATCGAAGAACTTTGTCGTTATCAAAGAAGCACTCGAAGTTGCACCAGCAACTAAAGACTTCGTTACTTTTGATGCTGAAAAGCTCGAAGGAACGTTCGTCCGTCTTCCAGAGCGTTCTGAATTGAACGATCAAATCCAAGAACAACTCGTCGTTGAGTACTACTCACGTTAATCTGTTGTTTTTAGCACTCACTTCGGTGGGTGCTTTTTTTGTGTCCTTTTAACATTTTTTAAAAATAGTAGTTGCATCATTTTCTTTTTGTGTTAACCTTTTATTTATATTGGTTAACACAAAAAAAAGAAAAGAGGCCCTCATCCATCATGAAAACAAAAGATCTTACATTTACTGCACTCGGTGCTGCAATCATCTCAGCCATTAGTTTACTACCACAACTTCAACTCGTCGGACCTGTACCGATCACACTCCAGATGCTCGCCATCATGACGGTCAGTGCCATTCTCGGTGCGAAGCGTGGCGGGCTTGCCGTCTTGATTTTTTTGCTGCTCGCTGCTGCCGGATTACCACTTCTCGGAGGCAAAGGTGGTCTTGCGCCGTTCGTCGGACCGACCGTAGGGTATTTAGTCGCCTTCCCGATTGCCGGCTTCTTCATCGGCTATGTCGCCGAACGAACGACTCGCTTCATCCCATTGTTTTTTGGAATGGTCGTTTTCGGACTCGGTCTCGTTTACTTACTCGGAACATTCGGTTTAATGCTCGTCCTACATTTATCATTCATGGATGCCCTCGTCATTAATGTCCCGTTTATCATCGGTGATACGCTAAAAGCGTTACTTGCCACGACGATCGCCGTTCGTTTATTACCACTCCGTATTTTTAGAACAGCCTAAACAAAAAGAACGCTGACGAGCATTCGTCAGCGTTCTTTTTTGTTATATCACTTACGCATGTTCAAGTACGAAGTATTTCTTTTTCCCACGACGGATGATCGTGAAGTCACCAATCGCATCTTGCTTCGTGATCTCTTTCGTCAACTCTTGTTCACGGTCTCCATTGATGTAGATTGCGCCATTCGTCACGTCTTCTCGCGCTTGACGCTTCGACGGACTGATTTTCGCTTCGACGAGTACGTCGACGAGATTCGTTGCTTCACCAAGCGTAAAGCGCGGCATCCCTTTAAAGGCATCTGCGATATCAGCCGCCTGCAATGTTTTGATGTCACCACTGAAGAGTGCTTTCGTAATTCGCTCCGCTTGTTCAAGCGCTTCGCTGCCATGGACAAGTTTCGTCATCTCTTCTGCCAGACGGCGCTGGGCAATCCGTTTTTCAGGTGCCGTTTCCACTTCCGTTTGCAATCCTTCCAGTTCTTCGTGTGTCAAGAACGTAAAGTATTTCAGGAATTTGACGACATCAAGGTCATCGACGTTGAACCAAAACTGGTAAAACTCGTACGGTGTCGTTTTTTCGGCATCGAGCCACACTGCCCCGCCTGCTGTTTTCCCGAATTTTTGCCCGTCTGATTTCGTGACGAGTGGTACAGTGATGCCGAATGCTTTCTCTTCATGACCAACGCGTCGGATCAGTTCCATCCCTGCTGTAATGTTTCCCCACTGATCACTTCCGCCGACCTGGAGTCGGCACCCTTCGTTTTCATATAGCTTTAAGAAATCAAATGATTGCAATAGCATGTACGAAAACTCTGTGAAAGAAATCCCGTTCTGAAGGCGTGAATCAACAGAGTCTTTCGCTAGCATGTAGCTGATCGGGAAGTGTTTTCCGATATCGCGTAAGAAATCGATGATCGTTAAATCTTTTGTCCAATCCAGGTTGTTCGCAATCGTCACAGGGTTTTCGCCATCCAGCGGTAAAAAGCGTGATAATTGCCCTTTGATGCGGTTCGCAAATTCTTCGACGATATCCGACGTGTTCAGTGATCGTTCTGTCGACCGCCCACTTGGATCTCCAATCATCCCGGTTGCGCCACCGACGAGACCGACCACGTGGTGCCCCGCTTCTTGGAAACGGCGTAGAACGAGAATTGGTAACAGGTGTCCGATATGCAATGAATCTGCTGTCGGGTCGAATCCCGTGTACAGTGTTGTCGGACTTGCCAGGAGTTCTTTAATACCTTCTTCATCTGTCATTTGGCTGATTAGGCCGCGAAACTCTAAATCCTCAAGTAACGTCATCTGTTTTCCTCCTAAAAAAATTGTATAAAAAAACCGCCCCTCCGACTGAACGAAGGGACGGAATATTCCGTGGTACCACCCTAATTGCATGCAACACATGCCACTTAGATCGTCGATAACGGGACGGTCCGCCTGATTTCTCAAGAAGCTCCTGGAGACGTAATTCATGAACACGCTATGTCCTAGTTCGCAGCACCACTAGGTCTCTGATACAGGGAGCGTTCCATTACTAATTCCAATCACAGCTGATTTTTTCGTATATTTTTCATAAGATGTTTTCATGATACGTCGAAGTAGAATCGACTGTCAAGAGACATTGTCACGTTTCAGTTGTGGTATAATACGTCTATCTGTGATTTAATGTTAATTTACACCCAAGTTTAAGATGTAAAGGAGATCATTTATGCGCGAGAACTGGTCCAAGTTTTGGAATCATCCCCGAACGAAAGCCGTTCGGCACTGGTCGAATATCACATATGACGTATCTTGGAATATCATTTTATTCCTCATCATTGCTGTCCTACTGATTGGGAGTTTTTCTGTCGGTGCAGCAGGCGGCTATTTCGCTTCGCTCGTCAAAGATACAAAAGCACCAGAATTAACGGAAATGAAGCAACAAGTTAATAGTTATGCCATTACGAGTGAAATTTACTGGGGCAGTGGCGAAAAGTTGACGAACATTTCAACAGATGAAGAACGTCAACCGGTCAACATCAAAGAAATTTCACCTTACCTGCTAGACGCTGTTCTTTCGACGGAAGATGTCGATTTTTATGAACATGATGGCGTCGTACCGAAAGCAACACTCCGGGCAGTCTTACAGGAGTTAACGAACTCGTCTTCTCGGACGGGTGGCAGTACGTTGACACAACAATTGATTAAAAACCAAATTTTAACGAATGAAGTTTCATTCGAACGGAAAGCAAAAGAAATCATCTTAGCACTTCGTCTCGAAAATGCGATGACGAAGGATGAAATTCTACAAGCCTATTTAAACGTTGTCTCATTCGGTCGAAACTCTCTCGGACGAAATATTGCCGGAATCGAAGCCGCCTCTCGTGGTGTCTTCAATAAATCCGCGAAAAAACTGACATTACCACAAGCAGCCTTCTTAGCAGGCATTCCGAAAAACCCGTATTATTACACACCCTACCTTCAAGGTGGTGTCGTCAAAGAAGATTTGACAGCAAGTACGAACCGGATGAAAACTGTTCTAAAACGGATGTATGTCGCAAAAAACATTACGAAAAAGCAATATGAAAAAGCCGTCAAATACGATATCACAAAAGACTTCGCCAAAACGTCAACACGTTCGCGTGATACGTACCCGTACGTTTACGATCTTGCTGAAAAAGAAGCTTTGAAAATCATGACGAGCTATTTCATGAAAAAGGATGGCGTCAAAGAAGATGAAGTAAAACCATCCGAACTCGCAGAAGTCAAAGCAAACTATCAGGAACAGGCTTTAGTTGCCATGCGTCAAGGCGGATACAAGATTCACTTGACACTTGATAAGAAAATTCACGAGGCGATGCAGGCACCGGCTAAAAATGCTGCCAACTTCCCTGCTTCTCCACAATACACGCAAGTCGTTGATCCAAAAACGAAAAAAACGGTCTCGAAAAAAGATCCAGAAGAAACGGCTGCTGTCATGATTCAAAATGAGACAGGTCGTATTTTAGGCTTCGTCGGTGGACGTTACACGGATGGAACGGCGGATGATTTCAACCGCGCGTTCCAGGCAAAACGTCAAATCGGTTCGACAGCCAAACCAATTCTTGTTTATTCGAACGGTATCGAAAACGGCTTGATTACACCGGCTTCGACCGTTAATGATGAAAAGTATTATTATCAAACGGTTCCACGTCAACCAGGTGACAACCCAATCAACAATGAAGGCGGGCGTTACCGAGGTAATGTGACGGTCCGTGAGGCATTGGAACTTTCACTCAACGTTCCAGCCGTGAAGATTTACGAAAAAATGAATATGTCGAACTCGATTCAAAAACTAGTCGACATGGGTATTAAAGTTCCTGACAGCATCCGGTACGCACCATCTGCTGCTCTTGGAACGATGGAAATCACACCGGTTGAGCTTGCTGGTGCTTATGCGATGCTCGCGAACTACGGTGAATACGTCGAACCGTATATCATCTCGAAGATTACGAAAGACGGGAAAAGCATCTATAAAGCTAAATCGAAAAAAGAAAAAATCTACGAAGAGCGTACGGCTTATTTAACGCTTGATATGATGCGTGGTGTCTTTGATAACGGAACAGCTCGTTATGCGAACTCGTTATTAAAAGTACCTGGCGATTGGGCCGGTAAGACCGGAACGACGAACGAAATTAAGGACTCTTACCTCGTTGCTTCAACACCAGGGGTTACACTGGCGGTTTGGACGGGGCATGATCAAAACAACTCATTGATGGGTGCAACGACATATTACCAACGTACCCAGAACCTGTGGGCACAGATGGCAAATGCAACGTATGCTGCGAACAACAGTTACTTCAAGTCAGGTGCACGCTTCAATCAACCGGCTTCAGTAGACGCAGATGACTTCAAGAACTCAGGTTCATTCAAAGAAGAAGATAAAAAGAAAAAAGAAGCGGAAGCGAAGAAAAAAGCCGCTGAAGAAAAGAAAAAAGAGGCCGAGGCAAAAGAAAAAGAAGCAGACGCGAAGAAGAAAGACGACGCTGAAGCGCAAGCAAAAGCTGACGCTGAAAAGAAAGCTGCTGAAGATAAAGCAGCCGATGCGGACGCGAAAAAAGCGGCCGATGCCAAAGCGAAAGCTGATGCAGAGGCTAAGAAAAAAGCGGCTGACGACAAGGCGAAAGCCGATGCGGAGGCTAAGAAGAAAGAAGCAGAGGCGAAGGCTGATGCTGAAAAGAAAGCAAAAGAAGACAACAAAAAAACTGAATGAAGCCATTCAAAAAAACGAAGTTCACGTAACAGTGAACTTCGTTTTTTTGTTCATATTAAAAAACTACCAACGAAGCATCGTTGGTAGTTCAAGAACAGTCAATCCTATACGTCACTTACTCTGACATCATTCTTCCATCGTCGAGAGGTCACCCGCTTCAAGATTTAACTCCCACGCCTTCAAGACGCGGCGCATGATTTTACCGCTCCGGGTTTTCGGAAGCTTGTCTCGGAAGTCAATCTCACGTGGCGTCGCATGTGCTGCAAGCCCTTCTTTGACGAACGCCTGAATTTCTTGTTTCAATTCTTCAGTCGGTTCATAGCCGTCTCGTAACGAAATGAAGGCTTTGATGATTTCACCACGTACTGGATCCGGTTTCCCGATGACACCGGCTTCTGCAACTGCCGGGTGCTCGACAAGACGACTTTCAACTTCGAACGGTCCCACCCGTTCTCCTGCCGTCATGATGACATCATCGACGCGTCCTTGGAACCAGAAGTATCCTTCATCATCCATATATGCAGAATCTCCTGAAACGTACCATCCTTTGAAGAAGTATGATTCATACTTTTGTGGATTATTCCAGATTTGCCGCATCATGGATGGCCACGGTGTTTTCAAAGCTAAATTGCCCATTCTAAACGGAGGTAACTCATTCCCTTGATCATCGATGATTGCAGCTTCTGTCCCAGGAATCGGTTTCCCCATCGACCCTGGTTTGATGTCCATCGATTTATAGTTGCAAATCATCATTGCCCCTGTTTCCGTCATCCACCACGTATCATGGATGCGTTGGTCGAATGCTTCTTTTCCCCAACGAACGACTTCTGGGTTGAGCGGTTCCCCAACCGATAACACGTGCCGTAAGCTCGACAAGTCATGTGTTTGTGCGACGTCTGCGCCGGCACCCATCAGCATCCGGAATGCGGTCGGTGCACTATACCAAACCGTTACCTTGTATTTTTCAATGACACTGTACCAAAACTCCGGATTGAACCGACCACCGACGATGACATTCGTCGCACCATTTAAGAACGGGGCAAAAATCCCATAACTCGTCCCCGTCACCCAGCCCGGATCTGCTGTACACCAATAGATATCATCTTCCTGAAGGTCAAGAACCCAACGTCCGGTCATCATGTGTTGAATCATCGCATTTTGAGCGTGTAAGACCCCTTTTGGTTTTCCCGTCGACCCAGACGTATAATGTAAGATGAGACCGTCTTCCCGGTCGAGCCAAACCGGTTCGTACACATCTGACGCGGACTCGAACGCTGCCCGGAAGTCCAGTAGCCGATCTGTCGTCTCGATGTCTTCATCGACTAAAAAGACGGATTCGAGTGTCGATAACTCTTCAAGCGGAACACGTGGTAATAATGCTTTCGTCGTAATCAACATCTTTGCTTCAGAATCAAGCAAGCGGTCGCGTACAGCTTGTTCCATGAAGGCTTCAAACAACGGACCGACGATTGCTCCGACTTTCAAGGCACCGAGCAACGCAAAATAAAGTTCTGGCGAACGTGGCATGAAGATAAAAATTCGGTCTCCTGCTTTGATTCCAGCATCCGTCAAAACGTTTGCCGCTTTGTTCGTCAAACGTTTCATGTCAGCATACGTAAAAGTTTGCTCCGTCGTTCCATCAAAGTAAATCAGAGCTTTTTTATTCGCTCGTTCACCTTCAGCATGACGGTCAATTGCTTCATGGGCCATATTGACTTTCCCCGTCGTTGCCCATGAAAAATATTGTTCCGCTTCTTGCCAATCGTATGACGCCGATTCATTATAGTCGGATAACCAATGCTTACCCGGAAGCGCTTTCAAAACTTTCATCTCTCGTTCCTCCCCTTCTCTATACTCCTCTCCATTATAAGCTAGTTATGGTGTAGTTCAATCGATTGCCGTTAATTTGTTAAAAAATCCCTCTCTTTCCGCAACTCGCTTCGGCTATAATAAAGAGAAAGGTGGTGACGCTTACATGTTTGAAAAACAATTCAATCATCGTACTCATGAAACATCGCTCGGTCCAGTTGAAATCGAAGGACCTGTCGCAAGTAAACAACTCGCCACTTACCTCCTCGATGATGGTTTAACTGCCTTCAGGCAACCGAAAGAGCAGCATCAAGCGCTCCTTGAAATCGCAGATTTAGATGAAGGACGGATCATTATCGCCAGGCAAAATCAAGAAATCATCGGCTATGTCACATTCCTTTACCCTGATCCTTATGAGACATGGAGCGAAGGAAATAATCCATATATTTTAGAGCTAGGTGCGATTGAAGTGTCTGCTCGTTTTCGCGGTCAACAGATTGGTAAAAAGCTTCTCGAAGTATCGATGCTCGATCCGGCCATGGAAAACTACTTAATCTTGACGACCGAGTATTACTGGCATTGGGATTTAAAAGGCAGTGGACTATCTGTTTGGGACTATCGAAAAATCATGGAAAAGATGATGAACCACGGGGGCCTCGTCTTTTTCCCGACCGATGATCCAGAGATTGCATCGCATCCGGCTAATTGTTTAATGGCACGTATCGGGAAACATGTCGCACCAGAAGTCGTCGCTCATTTCGATGCTTTACGGCTCCGCCGTCGCTTCATGTACGATTAAAGGAGGAATAGCATGTTAATCGAACAAATCATGAAGACGAATTGTATTACGATTCAACCAACAAATTCTATTGCGCATGCCGCAGAATTGATGCAACGTCATGAGATTCGCCATATTCCCGTGACAAACGCCCGTCATGAACTTGTCGGTCTCATCGGTCTAAAAGAGCTCCAAAGTGCAAGCAGTGTCTTTCATCCAGATACCCTTCACGTTGATCAACAAAATTCCGTTTCAAGTATCATGCAACAAACTCCTATCACGGCACACCCGCTTGATTTCATTGAAGACGCCGCGATTTTATTTTATGAACATCGCTTATCTTGCTTACCGATTGTTCGGGGACGGCGTCTCGTCGGCTTAATGACAGAAACCGATTTGCTTCGGACATTCGTTCAATTAACAGGAGCGCTCGAGCCGAGCTCACAAATCGAAGTGCGTGTTGAAAATACAGCGGGTACATTAGCAAAGATTGCGAATCTACTCGCCAAAACGAATATCAATATCTTAAATGTCCTCGTGTATCCTACGCCTGATCCGTATGTCCGCATCGTCGCTTTTCGTGTCCAGACGATGAATCCGATTCGAATCATCGAAAAGTTACGGAAGGAAGGATTCGATGTACTCGGTCCCGACGTCAGCCGATGAAAGAGTTTGCTTATATTTACAGTGAGGAAGAAACGAATTATCGTTTTTCCGATACACATCCTTTCAACCCAATTCGACTGGACTTGACCGTCTCTCTCTTAGAGACGATGGGGGCACTCAAGGACGTCGACTGTATCGCACCACGTCGCGCAACGGATGAGGAGTTACGACTCGTACATGATGCCGATTATATTCAAGCCGTCAAGCTGGCGGGTCAAGGTGAACTGACACCAATGAAGGCACAGATGTATGGGCTCGCAACAGAAGATACACCCGTCTTCCCTGACATGCATGAAGGTGCCGCACTACTCGTCGGTGGAACAATTGAGGCTTGCGAACTCGTCTTGTCCGGACGATATAAACGGACATTTCATATCGCGGGTGGTCTGCACCATGGTTTTCGTGGTCGTGCTTCAGGCTTTTGTATCTACAACGATACAGCAGTCGCCATGGCGGCGATGATTGAAAAATATGCGTGTCGTATTCTTTATGTCGATACCGATGCGCACCATGGCGATGGTGTCCAGTGGGCTTTTTATAATCGTTCCGATGCCATGACGCTGTCACTGCATGAAACAGGACGTTATCTCTTCCCGGGGACAGGTATGGTGACAGAGCGCGGATCTGAAGAGGGTTATGGCTTCAGTTGGAACATTCCATTTGATGCTTTTACGGAAGACGCTTCGTTTTTACTCGCCTATCGGACTGCCTTGTTCGAAGCCTGTGAGTTGTTCCAACCTGACTTGATCATTACGCAAAATGGTGCCGATGCCCACGCGCTTGATCCATTGACTCACTTGTCGCTCACGATGAAAAGTTATGAACAAATTCCGCAAATCGCTGTCGAAGCAGCAAACCGTTATACGAAAGGCCGGATTGTCGCTTTAGGCGGAGGAGGATACGATTGGTACCGTGTCGTTCCCCGCGCCTGGAGTCAAGTCTTCGCAGCTTTGACAAATCGTGCACCATTTAGTGGGGACCTCCCGAAAGACTGGATTGAGCGATGGACAAAACAGAGCACGACGGTTCCGACTACGTGGGCAGATCAATTGCCAGTGTATCCTTCGATTCCCCGTCGACCTGAAATCGAGGAAAAAAACTGGGAAACCGTTAAACGACTCCTATGGCCATTTATCGATGACGCGAAAAAAGACCGTTTATCAGAAGCTTCACCCTACTCGAGTGATTAAAAATTGTCCTGTACTTTTCACATATACTTCGTTCGGATTTCACAAGTTATTGGTATACTAAATAAGGTTTCAATACTTTACATAGTAAATGAATAATTGGGGGACTGAACATGAAGAAAATGATGGGGATGAGTGTTGCCGTACTTGCAACTGGTCTATTTCTTGCAGGATGCAACAATAGCGAAGAAAAAGCGATGGACCACGACGCGATGCAAGGTAGTGGGAAACCGGCAGTCGACGTCAAAGTAGAGGTTCCAGCAAAAACGATGGCTGATGAAAAGGTCATATTTAAAGCAACTGCTGTCGAAGATAAAAAAGCAGTCAATGTAGAAGATGTGACGTTCGAGATTTGGAAAGCAGATGAAAAAGATACTGCTCATAAAAAAATTAAAGCTTCTTTGAAAAAAACGGGTTCTTACCAAGCAGAAGCAACACTCGCTGAAGGTGAATACGAAGGACTCTATCATATCAATGATAAAAAGGGTCTACATCACATGGATAAAATTTCTTTTACTGTAATGGATCATTCGCATGAAGAAGCTTCACACGACGATGCCGATCATGATCATGCTTCGAGCGAAAATCTTGCCGTTCACTATATGGGGGCAACGAAAGTCACGGCAGGTGCGACGCTCCCCGTTTCGTTTCATATTTTTGAAAAGGGTGAAGTCTTAAAAGCAGATGTCCAAGTCGAAGTCATCGAAGAAGGTGTCGAAAAACATACGTACATTCCACTAACGTTGAAAGACGATATGTACGTCGGTCAAGTTAAATTAGCACAAGCCGGTCAAACGACGGTCCGGCTTCATGTTGAAAATGATCAGTTGCATCACCATCAAGATCAACTTATTACCGTGACACCTTAAATAATTTAGAACAAAACAAAAATCGTCTTTTTTCCTAGACTCGACTAGGAAAGAGGACGATTTTTGTTTGAACATCATGAACGTGTAGAGTCCCGGTGCTCAATCCGGTGCGGTAACGTTACATCATTTGTTTCAATTTCTTCTTGATTCAAGATTTTAGTCAACAGACGCATCGAAACTGCTCCGATATCATACATCGGTTGCACGACAGTCGTCAGCTTCGGACGAATCATCGTCGCGAGACGTGTATTATCGTGTCCGATGACTTCGAAGTCTTCAGGAACACGGTGACCTGCGTCCTGTAAGGCATGAATGACACCGAGAGCCATTTCATCCGTCCCAGCGAAGATTGCACGTGGGCACTCCTCACCGAGTTCAAGCAGTTGGTTCATTGCCTTCATTCCTGAATCATACGTGTAGTTTCCTAAAACGACATTTTGTTCGTCAAACGGAAGATTGGCTTCTTCCAGGGCATTACGGTACCCGGCAAATTTCTTCTCACCGTTAATCTGTTGCTCGAGTGGACCCGTGATGAACCCGATCCGTTTATGTCCATGATCGATCAATGATTTGACGGCGTCATATGCCGCACTCTCGTAATCGATGTTGACAGCAGGAAGATCATAGTCTTGATTGAGCGTCGCTGCTAATACGATCGGCACAGGGGATGTTTTGAATTCGCGGACTAAATCTTCATGAAGGCGTCCACCCATGAAAATGATGCCATCGACTTGTTTTCCGAGCAACGTATTCAAGAGATGGATTTCTTTTTCACGATTTTGATCGGAATTACATAAAATGATGTTGTATTTGTACATCGTCGCGACATCTTCAATCCCACGTGCTAAATCGGCAAAGAAAATATTTGAGATATCCGGTACGATGACTCCGACCGTTGTCGTTTTTTTACTTGCGAGTCCACGTGCGACGGCATTTGGGCGATACCCGAGTTGATCGATTGCATCCTGGACTTTCTTGCGCGTGGATGGCTTGACGTTCGGATTTCCGTTAACTACCCGGGAGACAGTCGCCATCGAAACAGCGGCTTCGCGTGCTACATCATAAATTGTAATATTACTGTTCAAAGCAAATTCCTCCTTATTTAAACAATCATTTCGTTTTCATTCTCATTTTCATTTTTAGACAACACGAAAGGAAGACAGGAAAAGATATCTTTCTTTTCCCATTCTTCCTTCATTGTAAAACGTTTTCATTCGCTATAGGTTACCCTTTTTACAAAATCATTGAACGTTTAGTGCCGGAAAAGTTGACGTTAAGTTTTCGACGAACGCATCGAATTCTTTAAAATCAAGTTGTTGGTTCGCATCAGACAGTGCCAATGCGGGGAATGGATGCACTTCGACCATGACGGCATCCGCCCCAACAGCATATGCAGCTTTCGCCGTCGGTAAAAGAATATCTTTTCGTCCTGTCGAGTGTGTGACATCGACCATGACAGGAAGATGCGTTTCTTGCTTCAGGATAGGAACGGCAGAAATATCAAGTGTATTCCGTGTCGCGCGTTCGTAAGTACGAATACCGCGCTCGCATAGGATGACTTGATCGTTCCCGCTCGCCATGATGTATTCAGCTGCGTACATGAATTCTTCGAGTGTTGCTGAAAGACCACGTTTTAAAAGAACGGGTTTGTTCGTACGCCCGACTTCCTTTAACAAATCGAAGTTTTGCATGTTACGTGCACCGACTTGAATGATATCAACATATGGTAAAGCAGATTCAACGGCACTCGGTGTCATAATTTCGGTAATGACATGTAAGTTATGCGCATCTGCTGCTTTTTTTAACATCTTCAATCCTTCTAAACCGAGCCCTTGGAAATCGTAAGGCGATGTCCGTGGTTTGTATGCCCCGCCACGCATGAAGCGAACACCATGCTTTGCAAGCTGTGCGGCTACTTCAAAAACTTGTTCCTCACTTTCAACGGCACAAGGTCCAGCAATCAGTTGTTGGGATCCGTCACCGATGACATCATCTCCAACACGGATAATCGTATTCGTTGGTTTTTGTTTACGTGACACGAGCAATTTACGTGTCCGGTCTTCCCCTTGTAGTTCAAGTGACGCTTTAAAAATCTCTTTGAACATATGCTGAAGGCGCCCATTTTCAAAAGGACCATGATTATTTTCGGCTATCGACTCAAGCATCTGACGTTCACGTACCGGGTCGTAACGGTCAAGCCCTTGCGCACGTTTTACTTTACCGATTTCGACGGCGATTTCGCCCCGCTTGTTGATTAATTCTAGTAAATCAGCGTTTACTAAATCAAGTTCATCGCGTAAACGCTTTAGTTCTGCTTGTTGATCCATCTGTCTACCACTCCCTAATCAGCATATAGCTCGTAATAGCAACTAATTATAGCCGACTTCATGCCGATTGTACATGATAGAACTACTCGAACCCATTCTTTTTTTGATGTGCTCTTATCAAATCAAATTATACAAAAAAATAAAACGTATTAGCTACTAAAAGCAGCTAATACGTTCAGTAAATTACTTCTTCGGCTTTTTCTCGTTTGCCATGTCTGCTTGCGGATCGTTTTCCTCAGCCTCATCTTCTTGATCTTCTTCTAAACCTTCACGCAGTTCTGAAAGATCAGCGACAGTCTCTGTATCGAGTTGTTCCGCAACAGCTGCACCGTTCACTTCCTCACCGATTTCACGTTCGATGTCTCGTACGAGTTGTTCTGCTTCTGCGAGTGCTGCGTCAATGCTTGCCTGGTCTTTTTCAAAACCAGCGTATTGTGCCGCTTCTTGAACAGTTGAATTTTTTTTCGCTTTTTCGATGACCGGTGCTGCTTTATCTTTTGCCAGTTGAATCCATTCGCCGACGAGCGGCTCCGCTTTTTCACGGACCACTTGCGTCTGTTCATTCAAGCGTTGACGTGCAGGAGCTGTACGCTCATCGAGCATGCCACGCATCTCGCTTCCTGACTTCGGACTTGAAAGTAACGCAGCGACTGCACCAATCAATCCTCCAACGATGATGCCTGCTAAGAAGCCGCCACCTTTTGAAGTATTTTGGTCCTGGGCTTGGTATGGGTGTTGTTTTGTCATGATTTACGATCTCCCTTCAATTCATCTGGAATACTTTCAACATCCGGCACTGACACGACTTCCGGTGTCACCGGTGTATCTGCCTGTTTACGGAAACGGCGGCGTTGTTTTTTCTCCACCGTTGTCGTAGCCGTACTAGAAGATGAAACAGGTTGACCTGATTCCGGTTTATTCTTTTTAAAGAGTTCAACAGCGACTGAACCCCAACGAACCGCTTGAGCAATCTGTTCTTTGTTCGTATCTGCTGCCCCTGCTACTGTATCAGAAACAGTTCGAACAGAATCCGTCACTTTGTTTAGCGATGTGCCTAACTCTTCAATCGAATTCGCAACCGGCGCAAGGAGCTCTGTTTTTTCTTCGATTGTATCGACAAGACGATTCGTTTTATGTAGCAACGCCGTCGTCTCCATCATAATTCCGTCCAGCTGGCGTTCAAGTCCTGCTGTCGTGTCTGCGACATTGTTTAGTGTCTTGCTTGCTGCACCAAGTACGCGCGCAAGGAAGATAACAAGCACTACGAATGCGATCGCAGCGACTAGTCCGGCGATACCGCCTAATGTGATTTCCATGATTCATGCCTCCAATTTCTTTTGCTAGTGTCTTGTTGGTAGTTCGACGTATCTCGAGTCGTTCCTGCTACTCCAATTGGTTTATTTCCGTTACAATGATAGATGAAACCTACATACGCAAATTAGAGGGGGAACTATTCATGCGCGATCCACGTCTTACACAACTTGCAACGAACTTAATTAATTATTCTGTTGCACTCGCTCCTGGTGAAAAAGTTTTAATTGAAAATTTCGGAATTGAGCGCGAATTAGTCGAAGCACTCGTTGATGCTGCATATGAAGCAGGCGGACTTCCATTCGTCCTGTTGAAAGATAATCGTATTCTACGAAAATTATACCGAAATGCATCAGAAGAGCAACTTCAATTGATGGCTGACATCGAGCAAAAGCAGATGCAAGCGATGGACGCTTATATCGGCTTACGTGCCGGGGATAACATCAATGAATTATCTGACGTGCCATCGGACAAAATGAAGTTATACGGACAAACATTAGGGAAAATGCATACCCAAGATCGTGTTAAAGGAACGAAATGGGTCGTCCTCCGTTTCCCGACAGCTTCGATGGCTCAACTTGCCAACCAATCGACAGAAGCGTTTGAAGACTTCTACTTTGATGTCTGTACGCTGGATTACGAGAAAATGGGCAAGGCGATGGAACCACTCGTCGAGCTGATGAACAAGACCGATCGTGTCCGCCTCGTCGGGGACGGGACAGATTTAACGTTCTCGATTAAAGACATCGCCGCAATCAAGTGTGCCGGTAATGCCAACATTCCGGACGGTGAAGTCTTTACGGCCCCTGTCAAAGATTCCGTCAACGGCGTCATTTCCTATAATACACCGTCACCTTATCAAGGATTTACGTTCGAAAACGTAAAATTGACGTTCGAAAACGGAAAAATTGTTGAAGCAACGGCGAACGATACGGAGCGCATCAATCAAGTGTTTGATACAGATGCCGGCGCCCGTTTCGTCGGTGAGTTTGCGATTGGTGTCAATCCATTCATCCAACATCCGATGAAAGATATTTTATTTGACGAAAAAATTGATGGCAGTTTCCACTTTACGCCGGGTCAAGCTTACGCTGAAGCCTATAACGGAAACGATTCTTCGGTCCATTGGGACTTGGTCAACATTCAACGCCCGGATTATGGCGGCGGTGAAATTTGGTTTGACGATGTCTTGATTCGTAAAGATGGACGATTCGTCCTTCCTGAACTCGACGTCTTGAACCCGGAAAATCTAAAATAAGTAGAAAACGGATGGCCGAATCCTCTAAGGATGCAGTCATCCGTTTTTGTTCACTTATTTTTTTAGTGTCGCACGCAACATCCAAATTTGTTTTTCGATTTCTTTTGCTTGAGCCAGTAAATCATCTTCGACCGTCACGTCTTGCGCCTCTAAATGTTCAATCGCTTCAAGCATTTCTTTACGTACTTGTTGGAAGTCGCTGATGACGGATTCAACCATCTGATCGGCAGATAAGCCAGATTTTGCTTCTTCAAGCGTCGTCTGCTCCAAATATTCTTTCATTGTCGCTGAAGGATTTCCATTGTTCATCAACAGTCGTTCTGCGACAACATCATATTGCTCAGATACCCACGTGTACAATTCCTCTAGTTTAACGTGTAACGTCAAAAATTCTGGTCCTTTAATGTACCAATGATAATTATGGAGTTTTACGAATAAAACACCATAGTTTGCAACTTGTTGGTTTAGTGCTGTTTTTGCGTGATTACTAATCATCTTCGATTACCCCTCTCACGAATTGTAATTTGTTCTATATCATCTTTATCCTTAAATAACATAGAGTAAACATCTTTTTGTGGAGAATCCCGTGATGTTCTTCAAAAGTTTTCATTACTTTTGACGTTTTAACCCCTTCAGCATGTATCCCCCTTTGAAGTCGACCGAATCGAAAGCAACGAGGAATGCTTTTGGCTCATATTCTTCGACTAAACCACGCAATACTTTCATCCGCGTCCGTGCAGCAAGTACATCGAGCCGGTACCGGACACCGTCTCGTCCTTGTCCTTGGTAATGGGTGACACCAAATCCGTTATCGCGGATGACTTGAATCAGTTCAGCCGGAAATTCTTGTGTATGGACTTGAATCATATTGTAGCCAATCGCAAGTTTTCTTTCGACGAAGCCACCAATTAAAATACCGAGCCCGAATCCGAGTGCGTAGACGACCATTCCGAGCGTCGTCAAGTCACGGAACACGACGCCTAAAGCAAAGATATAGATTAACGTTTCGACCGTCCCGAAGACACCGGCGATGACAGTCCGCCCTTTGACGAGCATGATTGTCCGGAGTGTCAGGACAGGCACGTAAATGAGCTGCAATAATAAAATCAAGAAAATTTGTCCCATGTGATTGATTCCTTCCTAAATTAACATACCCCCACTATTCCAAAATTCAATTCAAGATGCAATAAAAAAAATGGTTCGGCGTACGTCATCTTTTCTTAACTTCACGAAACCGACAAAAAAGGCATGGATGCCTGAATGCACCCATGCCTTTTACTGATGAAACATTTTATTTTGTTCCTTCATACTGCTGTTGGTACGTTTGGATATCCCCCGCACCCATGAACAATAGAACAGCATTGTCATGTTTACTTAAAATCGAAACATTATCTCGCGTCAAGATGTCAGAATTCGGAATCTTCTCTTGGAGATCCTCAATCCGAACTTGCCCTTCTTGCTCTCGCGCCGATCCGAAAATCTCACAGAGATACGTAGCGTCCGCTTCCCGAAGCGATGTCGCAAAATCATCCATGAATGACTTTAGGCGTGTGTACGTATGCGGTTGGAAAATCGCGATGACTTCCCGGTCCGGATATTTCTTACGTGCCGATTCAATCGTCGCACTAATTTCTTTCGGATGGTGTGCATAATCATCGACTAAAATCTGTGATCCGAAATCTGATTCACTAAAGCGACGTTTGACTCCTCCGAATGAAGCGAGACGTTCCGCGACATCCTCTTTGTTCAACCCTTCATACTGACAGATTGCGATGACCGATAAAGCATTCAAGACATGATGTTGACCGAATCCCGGAATCAGGAACGTGCCATAAAAATCATCCCGTAAATAGACATCGAATGATGTGCCGTCTGGTGTTGATGCGACATTTTCAGCGCGGAAATCATTGTTCTGTCCAAAACCATAGTAGAGGACAGGCACATTCGCTTGAATGTTTTGAAGATGCTCGTCGTCCCCACAAGCAACGATCGCTTGCTTGACTTGCATCGCCATTTCTTGGAACGCCGAAACGACGTCATCAATGCCTGTAAAATAATCCGAGTGATCAAAATCGATGTTCGTCATGATTGCATAATCTGGCTTGTAGTATAAAAAGTGACGTTTGTATTCACATGCTTCAAACACAAATGCTTTTGCCTCTTCGACACCTGCACCTGTACCGTCACCAATCAGAAATGCGGTTGGCGTGATTCCGCTTAAGACATGTGACAACAGACCTGTCGTCGATGTTTTACCGTGTGACCCTGTGATTGCGACTGAACGATATTCGTCTGCTAGGTGACCTAAAAAATCGTAGTAATGATAAATTGTTAAACCAAGTTCATTTGCCCGCGCGATTTCTGGATGTTCATCACCAAACGCATTTCCTTGAATGATGATTTGATCTTCTTTGATGTTGTCGGCGTTGAACGGGAAAAACGGAATACCTTTCGCCCGTAAAGCGTCCTCAGTAAAGATGTGTTTTTCGATATCAGAACCTTGTACTTGATGGTTCATCTCATGTAATACTTGGGCAAGTGCACTCATTCCAGTCCCTTTAATCCCAACAAAATGATACTTTGTCATATAAAAGCCCTCCAATTCACGTTCCGGTTCGTACCATCGGGCTTGGGTACAAAACCTGTACCATTATAGCAAACCGATTTATTTTTTACCATGTAAATTATTTTGTTCACGTCGTGCACGATACATCGCCATTAAGTCTTTAGTTGTCATCACAACGTTGACAGGCGGTCCAACAGGTTTCTTGACTGCACTTGACTGTACTTGTGTTTTTTCTTCAGCGCGCTTTTCCGTGAAGACATGTTGTTCTTGCACGGTTTCCGTCTCAAGGACATGTTCGACGGTGTTTTCCGAAGAAATCTCATCTCCGTTTTCGACGGGAGGTTGTTCCGTGTCTTCACTTAAAGATGTCACTTCTAATGATTCATCTTGTTGTTTTAGTTCAGTAACCGGTTCTTCTTCAACTGGCTCTTGTTCCGTTAGAGCTGAATCAAAAGATTCTACAGCAAATGCTTCAGTTGATGACTCGATTGATGGGTCAGGGTTGAGTAGTTCAGAATCCGTCACTGGAACAAGACCTGCGTCTACTTCGGTTAAGTCCGTCTGTTCCATCGTCTCGATCCCTGACGCTTCAATTGTTTCATCTGTCATGTTCTCAAGCGCCTCATCGGTTTTTCCCTCTTCTGATTCACTTGAAACGTCCATTTCCGATTCAATCGAAGTTACATCTTCTTGGATCGACCGTTGCTTTTTAGGCCGTTGGAATCCGTAAATAGGCGATGGAACATCCGTCAACACGAAGCGATCTTCTCGCTCTTCTTTTTTCGGTCGTTCGACTGGAGTCGTCTCTTTTTCGCCCGCTAATTCCCGTCGAATCCGTGCCGCTTGTTCCTTCAATGACTGTTCGTAACGATTGCTCATTCCTTCACCCCTCCATCTTGTTAAATAATCGGCCGAATCAACGGCCGATTAAGAATGCCTCTCCAGTATGTGCTGAATCCTCTAATACAAGAATTCCTTTTTCTTGTGGTGCGTCTGGTAATGCGAGTTCACGGGCAGAACACAGCATCCCGCTTGACGGTATACCTCGAAGTGCAGAAGGTCGAATGATTAAACCGGATGGCATGACCGCCCCTGGTTTAGCAACGACAACTTTTTGTCCTTCTGCGACGTTCGGCGCGCCACAAACAATTTGAAGTGTGTCTCCGTCCACCTCGACTTGGCAAATCGATAGTTTATCCGCATCCGGATGTTTTTCACAAGAGCTAACGTATCCAACAACGAATTTTGGTGAGTAATCGATGTCATCGATTACAAGCGCTACGCCGTTGTCCGCTAAAACGCTTTGAATTTTTTTGACGAGTTCGGGTGTCAGTTCAACTGGTCCGACTGCATTCAATTCAAATTGCTGTGACGCTTCAAAAATATTGTATCCAATCACGCGCTCATGATGGAAAATCGTCGCGACAGCACCTGCACGTTCAGCCGTAACTTCCGCTCGTGGTGCATCTGATAAGATGACCATCAAGACGTCTCCGACACCTTCTTTATTATAAAACACATTCATTCAATCCATGACTCCCTTCAGACTTTCTCACAATGCTTATTGTATCAGATTATTCAAGGTTTCGGATGCTTGTTTTTCGCAAGGACGAAGACCGGTTCAAGATTTCCGTCTTCATATAGGAATGGGAGTGCCGTAACCGGTACACGTCCATTTGTGAAGAAGTCAAACATTAGCTGTTGCAAGACATCATAGCCCGCGTCATTTCGGATATCCGCAAAAATTAAGACGTCCTGATGAGGAATCCCAATCGAAAATTCACCTGTCACTTTGTCTGCATAATCTGCTAACAATTGTTTGTTGAGGACGCGGCTAGCCTCATAGCCATCTCCTGTACTCAAGAAATAAAAGACATTTCCTGCGACTTCATCGACCTTGAATGGTGCTTCGAGCGACTTCAAGTTGAAGCGTGCTGCTTCAGACAAGTGTTCAGTCGTCCACCCCGCCTGTTCAACTAAATCTTCATCAATTAGGCGATAGGTCGCTCCTAAGTCAAGAGCGTACATGATTTTTGTTTCACCCGTATGTGGCGTACTGATGATTCGCTTGCCATCTTTCGTTTCGTCAGCGAACGACTTCGCTCGAATGACTGGTAATACTTTTTGTTCATTTCCGACTAATGAGATAGGCTCCGTTTGTTCTAGAACCGCTTTGATGTACTCAATCGTCTCTTCAACAGCAATGACACCTCGCCGCTTTGCCTTTGCGACGAGCGGGTTTAATCCAAGGTCAACGCCCGTCCGGTCTTGTTTTCGTTCAATCCGAAGGACCGATTTTTCACGATCAAAGTACGTCGTATAACGTTCTTCTTCAAATGCTTCCGTCACCATACGGCGAATTTGTTGCAGTTCCATGGGTCATTTCCATCCTTTCTTAATGAAAAAAAGCGAGACAGCGCTCGCTTTCGTGTCAGACTGTTTCTAAAAATTCGGTCACTTGTTCAGGTGTTTTACGTTCTTTTCCGACGTAACGTCCTGTTTCTTCGTTTCCACGATAGGCAACGAAACTAGGAATGCCGAAGATGTCCATTTCCTGGGCAATTTCCATATGTTCATCACGGTCGACGTAATAAAATTCAAACTCACTGAATTTACTTTCGATTTCTGGCATGAACGGATCGAGAAAGCGGCAGTCCGGGCACCAGTTTGCTGAAAAGAGAAAAACAGCATTTCCTTGCTTCGCTGTTTCAAATAGTTGTTGAGAATCAAGTTTTTTCATGGTAGTTCCTCCTTTGATTACTTCTTAATTTCATTGGGTACATCATAGCATATTCGAATGTTTCTGTGCGTTTTCACGCTCTGTTTGCTATACTTCAACTAGAAAACGCCTTGAAAGGAAATCACTATGACGGACCAACCTATTAAACATCCATTCGAACGTTTCGTCGGCTTCGTCGGAATGACGAGTTGCCTTCGCTACGGTTACTCTTTTATCGATTCTGAACGAGGATTACCTGAGATTTTAACATTCTTAGTTATCGGGTTTGCGATTATCCTTGTCCTTGAAGCACTCGGGAAACGTGTCGCCCGAAAGTTACCAGTTTTCCGGATGCGTTACTTGACCCCCCTCTATTTAATTTATCTCTACGTATTTCTGACGAGTTTCTACTCGAGTTCGTTCGGTTTTTCTTTATAATGACAAAAGGGACTGACTTAAAAGCGTGAACGACTCTCAATTAATTAGAAATGGCCGACGATCCCGTGAAAAGTGGGATCATCGGCCTTTTGATTGATGGAGGACGGAAACGTCCGCCACAAGGATTATTTTTTTTGACTTATGAGTCAGCCCTTTTTTTAGATTCAATAGTCGATTTTTAAATCGCCGTCCTTAATACGTCCATACCGGTACAATACCCGATAAATTAGATAACTGATGATTGCCGGAGCGACGAAACATAGGATACCGACAGCAAGATAATATTCTGTCGTGAAGCCCATCGTCTTCAGTACCATCAATGGACCAACTAATCCGCTCGTCCCCATTCCAGAACCCGCCGGATTACTCTCGAGACTGAACAAGACTGTCGCGAATGGTGCCAACAACGCACCGGCAAGCGTCGGGGGAATGATCGTCCACGGATTACGGATGATGTTTCCGACTTGAAGCATCGATGTCCCGACCCCTTGTGCAATCAATCCACCAATCCCGTTATCACGATAACTGATGACACCAAATCCAATCATTTGGGCTGCACAACCGATCGTCGCTGCCCCTGCGGCTAATCCATCCAGTCCTAACATGATGCCTAAAGCAGCACTTGAAATGGGCGCTGTCAATGCGAGTCCCATGACCGTCGCAACAAAAATTCCCATCAGCAGCGGTTCGCGTTCCGTTCCCCAGCGAATGACTTCTCCGAGATCCGTCATCAACGTTCCAATCCATGAACCGATATACTTCCCACTGAAAAAGCCGATCACTAACGTAAGTAAAGGGGTCACGATAATATCGAGACGCGTCGTTTTTGAAAACAGTTTTCCGGACTCCGTCGCAATCAACGCCGCGATATAGCTCCCGGCAGGTCCGCCTGCTTCATAACCGAACGCTCCGACAACGACTGCTGAAAATAAAATCAACGGCGGTGCCTCTAAAGCGAACGCGACAGCAACACCAATCGCTGGTCCTGTCAACGCAATCGCTTGATCCCCAATCGTGACGAGAATCGATGCATCGACTCCACGTGTCATCAAACCGTCGCCAATCGTTTTCAGAATCAATCCCATAATCAACGAGCTAAATAAACCGAGCGCCATATAACTGAGCACTGTAATGAAATAAATCCGAGGGCTTAATGATATTCCTTTATCTTTTAACAAGTCGCCACGTCCTTTTCGTCAAATCAACGTTATTATAACAAATTCCCCATAAAAGAAAACACAAATGTTATTTCATCTGACAAGACATGTGTTTCGCGAAAAAGAAGGTGAATTTGTCCATAGAGACAAATCCACCTTCCGGATTGCTTACTTCACTTGTAGTGTCGCGAGCGTTGTCGCATCCAATTGCGTGACGAGTTTTTTCAACAACTCTTTCGCCGCATCGTAGTCATCCGTATGCATGATTGAAGCATGCGTATGGATATAGCGAGCCGGTAAGCCAACGACCGTCGTCGGAATCCCATTGTTCGAACGATGAATGACACCGCCATCCGTCCCGCCCGCTCCAACATAATACTGATACGGAATCTGATTCGATTCTGCCGTATCAAGTACATAATCCGTCATTTCCTTCGATAGAATCATGACGCTATCCTTGATGCGTAACAAAGGACCTTGACCAAGTTGACCAAACTCCGTTTTATCGCCTGAAGCATCGTTCGCTGGTGAAGCGTCGACAACAAATGCGACATCCGGATCAATCATGTTCGTCGCCGTCTGTGCTCCGCGTAATCCTACTTCTTCTTGGACAGTTGCACCAGAGAATAAGACATTCGGATGATCGGCTGCCTTCGTCTCTTCAAGCAACTCAATCGCCATACCGACCCCGTACCGATTGTCCCAGGCTTTCGCCATGATTTTTTTCGGATTCGCCATCGGTGTGAACGGGAAGAATGGAACAGCCGGAATTCCTGGTCGAACGCCAAACGATTCCGCTTCTTCTTTTGAATCCGCCCCGATATCGATAAACATGTCTTTGATCGCCATTGGTTTATTCCGCACTTCCTCTGTTAAGAGATGTGGCGGTGTCGATGCGATGATTCCCGGAATGATTCCATGATCGCCGCAAATCGAAAAGCGTTGTGCAAGTAGAACTTGACTCCACCAACCACCGAGCGGCTGAATCCGAAGCATCCCGTTCTTCGTGATTTGTGTGACCATGAAGGCAACTTCGTCCATGTGACCTGCGACCATCACTTTCGGACCATCGGCCTGACCCGTCCGTTTACCGAAAATCGATCCGATACCATCTGTAACGATTTCATCCGTCACCGGTGTAATCCGCTCTCGGACGAACTGTCTGACTTCATGCTCAAACCCCGGAGCCCCGTTCAATTCCGTCAATGTTTTAAATAGATCTTTTGTCTTTTCATTCACTATGTATCGCCTCCTATTTTTCTATTATACAAAAAAATGCTTCAATCACTTAAGCTTTTGTTTCTATCTTGACGAATTATTTGGTACAGTAGGTATAGAAACCTGTAAGGAGGGGAAATTTTAATGAAAAAACGCTATTGGATTATCGGTTTGGCAGCAGCTGTCGTTGCAACTTTCGCAGTTAAGAAGGCTGTCGACAACAAACAACTATCTGCCGAGGAAGCTCTCGAAATCACGAAACGCACATTTTCAGCAAAAGGACGTGTCCAAGGTGCATGGATCTCTGCAACACCAGAGGCGTACGCATATGAGTCACGTGACTACCAAAGCTACAAAGGTGGCATCTCGGTCCTTGAAGGTGACGATGAAAAAACGTATCAATTCACAGTTGATGCAGAAACAGGCGCTTTACTCGAATACGCATAATATCGGGACCATACTTCGTCAGTCGAAGTATGGTCTTTTTTTAAGGAGCGAACTTTCATGAACCTACTCGGAACGATTCTTGTTTTACTTGTTGCCCTTGAACATTTCTATATTTTAGCTCTTGAAATGTTTTTCTTATCTTCAAAACCAGCGCTTCGTACGTTTGGACTGACGAAGGAAATCGCAGCAGATCCACGCATCAAAACATTGTTTGCCAATCAAGGATTATACAATGGTTTTCTTGCTGCCGGATTGATTCTCGGTCTTGTCCTTGATTCATCTGTCATTCAACTGTTTTTCTTAAGTTGTGTCATCATCGCCGCCCTGTACGGTGCAGCGACAGCAAATGTCTCGATTCTCTACAAACAAGGACTGCCTGCCATTTTGGCATTTCTCGTCGTATTATTTTTTTAGTTCAAAAAAAAACCCACCTCTTCGGAATCTTACTTCCTCTTAGGCGGGTATTTCGTTTTGTCCGACAACGATTAACGTGGGTTATCGTTACGTTCGTAGATCGGGTTCATGTATTCACTTGTCGAATAAAGACGTGGTACGACGACATAAAGTACAATTGCTGGTACGGCAATCAACAAGATCATCAATAACATCGGTAACCAGTAGACTACTTTCTGCTGTAAGTTGTTCGAGTTTTTGTCGATGTATTCTTTGACGCCATCTACTTTCGCAGCATCTGCGTTCGTCAACATCTCTTTACTCTCCGTGTTATAGAAGTGGATTTCACGTTTGATTGTGATAAAGATGCCATCACGGACTGTCTCGATGACAGCGATTCCGCCGATGATTTCTTCACCTTTTTCACCAGTGAATGTTTTCGGGTCCTCGATTTCTACAGAACCTTTTTTATAATCGTAATGCGAACTCTTTAATTCCTCGTCGAGAGCCTTTTCCATTGCTGACGTATCAATCGCAGCGAATACCGATTGACCGATACTCAGCGCGAGAAAGAGTGCTGTTACGAAGGCTAAGCTTTTTTGCCACATCCCCAAATTCCCCCTTTACCTGTAAGTACAAGTTCTTCAGTCAACAACATTGTACCAATTAATAAGAAAAAAGTGTGAAAGAAATACCAGGAAAATAAGAAAACTTTTTGTCTAAATCATTTTCCGTACGTTGCTTCCATCCGATAAATCGGTTGACCAAGTGCTGAAAAACGTTCTTCGTACTCCGTTCTGACGTTATCTTCCGGCTCATTAACGTGTAAATCAAGCGACATCCAGTCGAATGTCATACCGTAAGCTGACATCGTCATCAGGCTCGATTCAAATAGTTTACGGTTATCCGTCTTAAAGTGAATCTGACCTTGCTCCGGCAAAATGTCTTCGTACGTCGCGAGGAACGTCTTATATGTGAGACGTCGTTTCGCATGACGCGACTTCGGCCAAGGATCAGAGAAGTTTAAGTAGACACGAGTGACTTCTCCCTTTTCAAAGAAGTCACGTAAGTCTTTTGCATCGACCGTCAAGACACGGACGTTAGGTAGTGGCTCTTCGACCAATTTTTGAACGATTGCAACCGCAACACTTTCAAATAATTCAATCGCGATGAAGTTGATATCCGGGTGTTGCTTTGCCATACCCGTGATGAATGCCCCTTTTCCGGAACCTACCTCAATGTATAGTGGATGTTCATTTTTAAATTCTTCTGACCAGTTTCCTTTTAAGGTCGCCGGGTCCGCGATATAGATCGATGCCTGTTCTTTCATATAATCCAGCGCCCAAGGCTTGTGGCGTAAACGCATATTGTTCATCCTTTCAATTCTTAAATTATCCGCAGATAAGTTTATCATGATTTGGGTAATTATATAAGATGTTATTCGTTTAGCAGAGTCGAATGTTCAGCAGATCGTCACTTGAGAATTACTGAGCAATCTACTACACTTACTATACGGACTATCCCTAAAGGAGGTTTTGACATTGGAAAATTTCTTAATCATGTGGGCATCACCGATCGTTCTCGTCATGGGCGTGACTGCTCTTTTCGTTTGGGCGACATTCGGTAAAGTTGACGCTAAATAATCGCGATTCAGTAGGCATCTTGTGTTCTGTCACAAGATGCCTTTTTTACTTTCTAAAGGATTATGGTTGGTTTCTGACTAAAACAGATGTATAATTTCGATGAAACAGTTTTTATATTACAGCTATCAATCGACAAAATACGTTGATAAAGAAGGAGAATTGTAATGAACAAAAACGAAAACAGAGAAAATGAAAATTTAGTACAGAAAAAAACAGGAGCTGATTTGGTCGTTGATACGTTAATCGAGCAAGGGGTCGAATACATCTTCGGAATTCCCGGAGCAAAAATCGATTCTGTTTTCAACGTCTTACAAGATCGTGGTCCTGAATTAATCGTCGCACGTCACGAACAAAATGCCGCTTTCATGGCCCAAGCAATCGGACGTTTGACGGATAAACCAGGGGTCGTCCTCGTTACGTCTGGTCCGGGCGCATCAAATCTCGCAACAGGTCTCGTGACAGCTAACTCGGAAGGCGATCCGGTCGTCGCGATTGCCGGTGCCGTCTCACGTGCCGATCGACTCAAACGGACGCATCAATCGATGGACAACCAAGCACTCTTTACGCCAATCACGAACTTCAGCGCGGAAGTTCAAGATGCGGATAATATCCCAGAAGTCCTCTCGAATGCTTTCCGGACTGCCGAAACGACGTCCGGTGCTGCTTTCGTCAGTATTCCGCAAGATGTCGGTTTGAACGAATCAAACGTCACGTCCTTTAAAGCCGTACCGACACCAAAACTCGGGATTGCTCCAGAAGAATGGGTCGAAGAGACGGCCACACTGATCGAACAAGCGAAACTCCCTGTTCTCCTGCTCGGTATGCGTTCCAGTCAACCGGACGTCGTCAAAGCGATTCGCACTTTATTGAACCGTGTTTCGATTCCCGTCGTCCAAACGTTCCAAGCTGCGGGGACTTTGTCACGTGACTTAGAATCTAATTTTTATGGTCGTGTCGGTCTATTCCGCAACCAACCAGGTGACGCGTTGCTCGCTGAAGCGGATCTCGTCTTATCCATTGGTTATGACCCGATCGGCTACGATCCGAAGTTTTGGAACAAACCAACGAATGAACGGACATTAATTCATATCGACCAAATGCGGGCTGAAATTGATCACTTCTATCGTCCTGATCGCGAGCTTGTAGGTGACGTCGCGAAAACGATTGATGCGTTATCCGATCGTCTGAAGCCACTCGCCTTGTCAACAAGCACGGATACATTCTTGAACGGTCTTCAACAACGGCTCGTCGAGCGGGACGTCCCGCCGGTCGTCGAAGACTCGCTATTGACGCATCCACTTTATTTCATGAAGACATTACGCGAACAGATTGCAGATGACGTTACCGTAACGGTTGATGTCGGTTCACATTATATCTGGATGGCGCGTCACTTCCGTTCATACGAACCACGTCACCTCTTGTTCAGTAACGGGATGCAGACACTTGGTGTTGCATTACCTTGGGCTATCGCAGCGACACTCGTCCGTCCTGGTAAAAAAGCCGTCTCGATTTCAGGTGACGGCGGGTTCCTTTTCTCTGCAATGGAACTTGAGACAGCCGTCCGCTTGAATGCTCCGATCGTCCATTTCGTTTGGCGTGACAGCGGCTTTGATATGGTCGCGTTCCAACAAGAAATGAAATATAAACGGAAATCAGGCACATCATTCGGCGATGTCGATCTTGTGAAGTATGCGGAAAGTTTTGGTGCAAAAGGCTTACGCGTCAATCATCCGTCTGAACTCGTCGCTGTCATGGAAGAAGCTTGGAAAACAGAAGGACCTGTCATCATTGATGTTCCGATCGATTACAGCGATAATGCTGCGCTCGGAAAAGAAGTACACTTGGATCAATTAAACTGATAAGGAGATGAGCAGATGACGAACGATGATACGTTACTTCAAATCTCGACGATGATGGCGTTACTCGACGGCGTCTTCGAAAGCGAGGTCAGTTATGCGTCCGTTCTTGACGGGCGCGACTTCGGCATCGGAACCTTCGACCATCTCGACGGAGAAATGATTGGTTTTGATAATACCTTTTATCAATTGCGTTCTGACGGGAGCGCCCGCCCGCTCGACCCCGAAACGACGACACCGTTTTGTACGTTGACTCGATTTACTCCGACACAGTCGATTCAAATCGATCAAGAAATGACGAAACAAGACTTCGAGCATTGGCTAAGCACGCAACTCGCGACAATCAACAGCTTTTATGCCGTGCGAATCGATGGAGAGTTCACGGAAGTCAAGACACGGACGGTCGCGCGCCAAGAACAACCATTCGTCCCAATCACGGAAGCCGTTGCGACACAAAGTGCACGGACGTTCGAACAGACGGAAGGGACACTTGCCGGCTACTATACACCACGCTTCGGTCATGGGATTGCCGTCGCCGGATACCATCTACACTTCATCGATCAAGCCCGCGAAGGTGGCGGGCACGTCTTCGATTACACGGTCAAGAACGTCACCGTCTCATTCGAAGAAAAACCACGCCTTGATTTACGTCTACCGACGACAGCTGCTTACCGAGAAGCAGATCTTGAAAGTCATGACATCGAACAAGAAATAAAAATAGCAGAAGGTTAATGTTCAGGCTGTAGACAAAGTTCTATCAGGAGATAAAGTGTCACGTTTCGTTGCTTTCCTCGGGCGAGGCAAGACAGGGCAATGCGAATTGTTTGCATCTCGATATAGCATGTCCACTCTTTATAAGAGTTTGTCTACAATCTGTGGTTAATTTTTTCGCTTCAACTAAAACCGCCAAAGCGCTTATTGCACTTTGGCGGTTTTTTAGTTATTTTCATTTTCGAGCAACTGCGCGAGAAAAACATAACTTTCTGGCGCATCTGGATGTTGTGCATCTTCATACCAGTAAATCGACAAAATCGCTTGCGCCACCACGTACCAATGCATGCGCTGTTTTAATTCAAGGGTCAACGGATGACCGTAACTCGCAAACCATTCCGGCCAGTATTCCTCGTCAACATAACTATAGAGCATCATCCCTAAATCATAGGCACGATCGGCGATGATCGCATCATCCCAATCATTTAGATAGAGATGACCATCCGCCCCCGTCAACCAATTGTTGTGATTTAAATCTGAATGACAAACGACTTGCTCATCCGTTCGGACAAGCGCTAAATGCGTCTCTAAATAACCAATCGCCTGTTCAATCAAGTTTGCTTCACGTAGCTCTGCCGGTTGAAAATAGAGCCGGCATTGACGCAATAGCTCGTCTGGTTCAATCGGTCGTTGATCAAGTTGTTGTAACATGAACAACAACTCTTTTGAATCATGTATTTTCCCTAGTAATCGGGCCACCTCTGGACGCTCCATCATTTCCGGTTCGAGCTCGTTTCCTTCAATGAATTGTTGCGCACTGATGACATCCCCACTGTAAATTCGTTTAGTCCAAAGCAACTTCGGAACGATTCCATCCGCCGATAAAATGGCTAAGAACGGAGAAGAGTTCCGCTTCAAAAATAATTTTGACTGTCCAGTCGAAGCGACGTACGCTTCACCTGTAATGCCGCCTGCTGGCGTAAGCGTCCAGCCTTCGCCAAGCGCATCTAAAATATCTAATTCCATCATAATCCGCTCAACTTTTTAATAGATTTGCCATAAGGCACAATGAATATCTTAACATGTCGCAATCGTCGTTGACAACGGAAGCACTTTAATCTTGGCGACGCCTTTTTCGATTGGGGTGACGGATGCTTCATCACCTTGAACATGAAGATTCCACATCGGGTGATCGAGCGCAATCTCGATTGTTTCATCCGTCACATTATGCACGACGAGTGTTCGTTGCCAGGCATCATAAGAGTGAATCGCATCCACTTCGTAAGCGATGACACCCGGTCGCATCGGTAAAAAATGAAGCGATTCTTGAATCTGATTCGCCCAGTGCAAGCGGAAACCACCGTGCATCCGTCTAATCTGTAAGATATTTTTAATATAGTCGACCATCTCAAAATGACGATCCCGCAATGTCCAATCCAATCGATTAATGGCATCGGGTGCATTATAACTGTTTTCGACACCTTGTTTCGTCCGACCAAATTCTTGCCCGGCATGAAGAAATGGAATTCCCTCTGCTAAAATCACAATCGTTTGTGCAAGACGACTCATTCGTAGAAGTTGGTTTTCATCGAGATCCGGTCTAGCAAGGCTCAATTTATCAAACAGCGTATGATTGTCATGTGCTTCGACGTAGTTAATCGAGTAGGTCGGCTCTGGGAAACGACCGTACGTTTGATTCTCAAGCGTCACACTTCCGGCTATTCCGTTTCGAACCTCTCCTTCTTTCCAAAGATCGCCCGACACAAATCCACGGTCATGTTCATTAAACGTTGATCCCTTCAGTGCATCCCGAAAGACATCATTAAAATGACCAATCCCAGGCATCCGTGCAGCAGAGGAGCTAATCGCTTTTCGCCGTGCGGCTAACGGTGTCGCAAGATCCCATCCTTCCCCGTAGATGAGGATTGTCGGATCAATCGCATCAAGCGCCGTCCGAAGGCTGTTCATCGTCTCCACGTCGTGAATTCCCATCAAATCAAATCGGAAGGCATCAATTTGGAGTACCTCCGCGAAATAGGTCACGCAGTCAACAATCAATCGTTTCATCATAAAACGTTCTGATGCTGTATCATTTCCGACGCCCGTTCCATTCGCCAGCGTCCCGTCGAGTTCATAACGGAAGTAGTAACCAGGAACAAGATGTTCGAGTGCAGCCTGCTCACGAATATAGACATGATTCATGACGACATCAAACGTGACCCGGATACCGGCAGCATGCAGCTGATCAATCATCTCGACGTACTCGAAAATCCGCGTCCGCGGATTTGTCGCATCACTCGCATAGCTACCCGCCAGTGCGAACCAGTTTACGGGGTCGTATCCCCAATTGTATGGTGAACGTGTAATTTCATCCGTCGAACCGAACAAATGTACCGGTAGAAGTTGAACGTGTGTTACGCCCAAGTCAAGCAAATAATCGAGTCCCGTCTTCTTCCCAGCCGGAGAACGCGTCCCCCGCTCGGACACACCCAGGTATTGTCCCGGGTGCGTCGATCCTGATGTCGCATCAATCGTGAAGTCCCGGATATGCGCTTCATAAATTACTGTATCCGTCGGTTTCACAAGAATCGGACGTTTTTTCCGCTTCGGAAATCGCTGCCTGATTTCTTGATCGACATCTGACAGGACGCCGAACCGTCCGTTCGCCGTCACTGCTTTTGCATATGGATCGACGACTTCGGTCGTCCCTAAGTACGTCGTCACGCGATAACGGTATCGGGCGTGTTCATATTCGCGAGCTAACGTAATTTGGTAAACACCACGATCGCCCCGTTTCATCTCGCTCGTTTTCAGAACTGTTTCTGTTGTATCGTAGATGACACACTCGATACGTTCCGCAATCGGTGACCAGACAAAAAGCGATAACATCCCATCATCTATCATGACGCCAAGCGGTCCTTCGTAACTATATTTACGATCGAACAACGATGTTTGAACAACACGCCCCGGAAAGATTCGAATCCGTCCCTGTGTCGCACTCACTAATTCATACACACTCCCTAACTCAATCGCTCCCTCTACTTCCAAAATGAGACGTGCGACTCCTCCGTCTTGTTGTTGCGAAATGACAGCATAATCGATGATTGCCTGATTTGAAACTAACTGCACGTCTTCTTTAGTGAATGACTGTTTCGATTCGACCAAAATCGATTGAAACGTCAAAAATTCCGCTGAAATTAATTGTGGGTGCATCAGCGCTAGTTCGCTACTTTTCATTTTCGTCATATGTGCGCGACAACATCAAAATTTTTGCCGCTCCCTCCTCACGTCTGAATCCGTTCATTCTCTTGATCATTGACCGCCATTTGAAATGTGATCGATGACGTTTCTTTTAGTATCTTTTCACAAACTCGCATTTGAAAAGCTTTTGTATAGGGGGCGGATGTATTCATTTTGTGTAACCAGTGTGCAAAATCGACTTTACTTACATAAGTAGTTTTCGACTCTTTCGGCAGTTGATCAAAATAACCTTTCGACGCAATGACGACTCGTTCGATTGGTAGTTCAAGTTCACTTCCTAAAACAAGCCGTAAAATATCTTCTGTCCGTTTCAAACTGATCAACGGATTCAGAATGTTTTTCGTCGGTGCCTTAAACGGCTGCTCACGCCATAATTTCTCTCGTTTAATATGATAGATGCTCTCTTCTCCATCCAACCAATCGAGTAAATAAATCGCGGATGGGCCGACGGCAAAGGAACTTAACTCGACTTCTCCTTGTTGATAATGAATGACAGCACGATAAAACAAACCGTATTGATCATTTAACAGATGGACCATCTGATAAAAGTCGAGGTGTCGCCGAAGCGGCAATTTCCATATCTCATCTTCAGTTGCCCCGCCCGCTACATAGAGCAACTTTTGAATCTCGACTCGTTTTTTATACCATTTATCAAACGCTGGCTTTGAGATCTGTTTCCCTGGTAACTGGACGACGACAGGAGATTTGAAAAATTGCCACCATTTCTTAGGACGGACGATCGTCTCGCCCGGAAACAATTCTCCAGCTTCCCACTTATGGAATAGATTCTCGTAGTCTAACTGCCGTTGCTCTTTGTAGCGTTTTGAGACTTCGAGCGGGTTCTTCTCATACTTACTCTCTAAATCATATAACTTCATCAATAACGCCATGAGATCACCTCACTGTTCTTTCCCGCATCTAGCTAAGGTATTGATTCGATATCTCGGACGATCAGCTGGATGGATTTCATATAAAATAAGTTCCGTGACATTAATTTTCGCTTGTAGCGTCATGTCTGGCAATGGTTCTTCACAGTCTACATTCCAGCGTTTCGCAAGTGTGATATGAGGAACGAATGGTTTATGTCGTTCCGGAGCCAGTTGATTCGCGAGTCGTAATAAAGAAGTCGTCTCTTCCACCCCCGCAGCGAAAACACGTGGACGGTCCTCATTACCGAACGTAACGAGATGATTGATTATCAAAGTGAACGGCTGAACAGTAGCTGCAATTTCTTTAAGACGACATTGCCATTCATTCAATTCGCGCTCCGTCAATCCACCTAAGAAATGTAATGTCAGATGAAAGTCTTCCTGGCCGTAGACCTGTTGATAGTAATGACCAAGATTAACCGCTTCAGATAACTGCTTCAACTCGAGGAGCGGTACAGGAATCGCGATAAAATAATGTCGGTCCAATTTAATCACTCCTTGATCCTTCCACTTATCAGATAGAGCACTGCCCCAAGCAAGCTACTACTTGTATATACCCAAAAGACACTATAAATTGTCCATTGTTCGAGGACAACGCCACTCATCAAATTGAAAATCGCGGTCGCAAGTCCCGTCGTAGTAGCCATATATGTACTGACAGCCGTAGCTACCATTGATGATGGGACAAGCGAACGCACATAGTCCAGCGCAACGGGAATCAGTAATCCAACAATCATCCCTTGTAGTGCCGCAAGGATCCATAACGAGAAGACCGGTGGTTCTAAAGCAAGCAATCCCGTTCGAACAGCAGATAAAATTGAGACAAACGTGAGGACAGGAATCGCGCCAAATCGCATTAAGACACGTGTCGCAATTCGCATGAACGGAATTTCGCAGAGGACAGCTACAAAAAATAAGGTCCCGACGAGTGCCGTCGATTCGCCTCGAATCGTAACATAACTTCCGAAATAATAGTTGTTCGCAAAAATCGGACCAAAGACGAGACTTCCACCTGCTAAAAATAACAGGAAGCGCTTATTTGAAAATAGTCGTGAAACGGGCATCCGTTCACTGACCGTCAACTGGACTGGAGCTGCTTCGATACCAATCAATACTAAGAACGCTAAAATCAGCGCTGCTCCACTTGCATAAAAAATCGCTCCGAGCGTCCCCCCTTCTGTCACCTGCCCAAGTACGAAGACAGCAAGCGCAAAACCAGCTGAACCGAATAAACGAAGTGCGCCATAATCGACTGATTTCCGCTTCGAAAATTCAATGGCGAGTGTATCGACTAACGGAATATGTGCACATTGGAATAAGGCCCATAAACATGCAATCAATAAGAGCAGGATGTAGACCGATGTCAGTAAATAACTGACAGTAAATCCTGCTGCTGCGAGGAGCGCAACGAGCAACAGACGTTTCGGTCGACCAAAACGATCAGCCGCGAGTCCCCATAGTGGTTGCAACAAAATCGATAAAATCGGACCGATCGCAACAATCGTCCCGATTTCTGAACCAGATAACTGAAACGCATCATTCGAAAAATAAAGCGTTAAGTACGGAATGAGTGCACCTTGCCCGAAGAAGATAAAAAAGTAGAGTGACTGAAAGTGATATTTTTGACGATTAATCACGCGGTGTACTTCCTTTCAAGAATCAATCCCCCGTCATCGATGTGCCGGGGGATTCATGTCCATATTATTTGGCTAGTTCATAAATCGCTTCTGCATAAATCGCGACCGCTAACAATAACTCTTCAAAATCAACGTATTCATCGACTTGGTGCGCGACTTCCGGACCACCCGGGAAAACTGGACCGAATGCAACACCTGCTGTTAACGAACGCGCGTACGTGCCTCCACCAATTGCAATCAAGTCCGCTTTTTGATTCGTGTGACGTTCATAGACAGCACTGAGCGTCTGAATCAATTCATGTTCTGGATCAACATGGTGCGGTGGCATGTGCGTCCGCGTCTGAAGGTCGAAACCATAGGCCGAAGCCGCTTCCTTGATCAACTGTAGACGCTCCGTGAAATCAGCGCTGTGCGGATAACGAATATTGAGTGACGCCGTTCCTTGTCCCTCTTCATAGCGGAAGACACCACCATTGATCGTTAAATCCCCCGTTTCATCTGATGCCGCGACACCCAATGCGACACCGCGTGAATCACGGAACATATGCATGACGAGTTCGATGTAACGCCGTCCATTGTAGTCGAGGTGAAGCGTACTTAAGAAACGAGCAAGGTGTAATGCCGCGTTTTTACCATTATCCGGCTCCATCGCATGCGCTGCTACTCCGAAGACGTCAAAGACAAGACCTTCTGCCGTTTGCTTCACTGTCCCTGTCAATCCTTGCTCTTCCAGGTAGGCATGGAATGAAGATTCAATCGATCCGTGTTCAGCTACATGGACCGTCGCTGTCGCATGACCCGGTACCATGTTCGGACGTTCTCCGCCTACGAACGTTACGAGATGATAACCTGTGTCTGCAGTTTGTGCTGGTTTCCCTTGGATCAAAAGGCCATCATATAATCCTTTTTCAGCATTGATGATTGGAAAATCAGCGTCTGGTGCAAATCCAATCGTCGGCATCTCTTCATGCTTGAAGTAGTGATTGACACAACGCCATTCGCTCTCTTCATCTCCACCAGCAATTAAACGAATCCGTTTCGATAACGGTAACCCTAACTCTTTGACGATTTTTAACGCATAGTATGCCGCAATCGTCGGTCCTTTATCATCAATCGCACCACGTGCATATAGTTTTCCGTCCGCTAGCGTCGGATTGAACGGTCCATACGTCCAGCTGTCCCCTCCAGCAGGAACAACGTCGAGATGGCAAAGAATCCCGAGCAGTTCTTCACCTTCACCATATTCAAGGTGCCCTGCATAACCGTCGACATTTTTTGTTTTGAACCCATCGCGCTCCCCAGTCGCTAACATCCAATCAAGTGCACGTTTGACTTCTAGACCAAACGGCGCCCCTTCTTGAATTGTTGTTTCATCGAGTATACTCGGTATGCGTAACAACTCTTTTAAGTCTGTCAAAAGTGCTTCGCGTCGCGTTAAAACTTCTTCTTTCCAATTTACCATATGACACCTCTCCCTTATCCGTTAATACGTTCACCTTTTCAGTATAGCGAATGTTCGGCGATTACGAACATCCAAAATCTTAATTCTTCCATTTCTCTTATTAAGACGAACATTAAAAAATAATAAAACGATTACATTCGTTAATCAATGTTCAATTTGTATGTTTTTTTCAATAACGTTCGGTTAAATTACTTGCATTCTATACTGAAAGAGTTATACTAAAGACGAAACAACTTGATATATCACCGTCTATTGTCACCCGAAGTTTTAGAACACTATTCTATCCATTGGGGGAGTGGTTATACCAATGAAAGATTCTACAGACCGTATGTTGACCCGAATTAAGTCGATCTATCTCTTTATCAACGAGAACGGAGCTACTACGACAGCAGAGTTGGTTGAAGAGTTTGGCATCACATCAAGGACCGTTCAACGGGATTTGAATGTGCTCGAATACAACAATCTCATTGTGAGCCCAAGACGTGGTACTTGGACATCAAGTAAAAAGCAACGCCAAGCCGGTTAATCAAGCAGTTTCAACACTATTTTTCTTTTACGACGCGAATCCTTCGCGTCTTTTTTTGTTTTTATTTTTAACAGACGGGTATACCTAGTCTAGAGAAGGAGATGATTTGAATGAATATCATTATTATTGGAGCAAACGGAACAACAGGTCGAAAAATGGTTGAATTGATTGCAAAACAAGGACAACATCAAGCGATTGCTGTGGTCCGAGAAGAAAATCAAATAAACGATTTAATCGCTCTTGGTGCATCTGAAGTACGAATCGGTGATTTAACAGAAGACATGTCGAATGTCGTTAAAGATGCTGACGTTACGATTTTCGCAGCAGGTGCCGGTGGAGCATCGGACGAATTGACTCGCGCTGTCGATAAAGATGGAGCCATCAAAGTCATCGATGCATCAAAAGCAAACGGAATTGAACGCTTCATCATGCTCAGCTCTGTCGGTACGGATAATCCGCGTGGCGAACTAAAAGTTTATCTCGAATCAAAGTCCGCTGCCGACGAACACTTAAGAGCGAGTGGACTTGATTACACAATCGTCCGCCCTGGTCCATTGAGTGATGAGGACGCAAGTGGTACAGTCGAAATCAAAGAACACTTTGAATCGTACGAAGATCGTAAAGTCCCACGTGCCGATGTCGCCACACTGCTCGTGACATTAGTCGACCACAAAACACAATCACGTCAATTCGAAGTATTAAGCGGTCCTTTCCCAATCGCGGAAGCACTCCGGAACGTTTAATCTGCTCTTCAATTGATGGAATCCAAATAAAAAAACGCTTCTGCCAAGTGCAGGAGCGTTTTTTGACACGACACTTATTCCGGTGTCCAGTCGAACAGCGCTAACTCGCCACGCGTCAGTTCACGGTACTCACCTGGTTCGAGTGTCGAATCAAGTGGCAATTCACCAATCGATAGACGTTTTAAATACGTCACTTCTTTTCCTAACGCCAGCATCATCCGTTTGACTTGATGGAACTTGCCTTCTGTAATCGTCAGTTCCAGAGTCGATGTCTCATCCGTCGCCTCTAAGATTACGAGTTTCCCCGGTTTCGTTTTATATCCATCCTCCAACGTGACACCTTCTTGTACTTCAATCACGTCTTCTTCCGTCAACGTACCGATGACTTCTGCATAGTACGTTTTCGCAACATGTTTTTTCGGTGACATCAACGCATGATTAAATGAACCGTCGTTCGTCAACAGTAATAAACCTTCCGTGTCTTTATCCAGTCGCCCGACCGGGAATGGTTTGAAGTATGTCACGTCCTCGAACAATAACTCAATCACTGTTTGGTCCCGCTTGTCTTCCGTCGCACTGATTACACCAGGCGGTTTGTTCATCATCAAGTAGATATATTTTTGATAAACGACAGGTTCACCATACATGAGAATATCTTGTGTCTCGACATCGACATGCTGTTTCGGGTCGAGTACAATCTCACCATCTACTTGAATCGCACCGGATTTTAAGAGTTGTTTGACTTCTTTACGGGAGCCTGCCCCCATATTGGATAACAATTTATCTAGCCGCATTGCCACGTCCTCGTTTCATTGAAAATTTTCTTCCTAATACTGCTTCTGCCAGTCCCGTCCAAATGGCTAATCCGGCAAAAATCACGATGCCAAGTCCCGCACCGACGATTAAAATCGCGAGCGACGCAAGTGTCGTTTCTGGCAAGAATGCAACCATTCCCCATTTCACGAGTGCAACACCGATACCCATGATGGCACTGATGATCGTGATTAACGATGTCCGGCGCAAGACACTACTGAACGGAAAATCGACCGTTTGGGTGATGCGGAAGAACATTAACCCTGTCGCGACGAGGTACCCGAGAATCGTTGCATACCCGGCACCCGTTCCGTCACCTGTCAAATGAATCAACGGTGCGTTTAGTAAATACTTCGTCACTAGTCCGGCAAGTGTCGCAATGATTGTAAAGTATTGGCGATTGATTCCTTGTAAGACGGCTGCCGTTACAGAGTAAAGCGCTAGGAACAGCGCACTTGGAGCATAACTTAAAAGATACACCCATGCCTCCTGGTCTTTCGGGAAGAGGACATGGAATGTCTCTTGACTCAATAAAATCATCCCGACGACGGCTGGAATCGTGACGAAAAATGCCAATTGATAAATTTGTGAAATTTGTTTTTTAACTTTTTTCATGTTGCCTTGCGTGAATGATGCTGTCAACAACGGCGTTGCCGACAACGACAATCCGGTTGCGACCGAAACAGGAATCAGGACGATTTTATGACTGTCGGCAATTAAATACGCTGTCGCGTTACCCGCTGCCTCAAGTGTATACCCGATACTTTGCAAGGCTGCGTTCATCGTATTTTGATCGATGACTTGATAAAGTGGCGTCGATAACCCGACCATGACGATCGGAATCGCATATGTCAAAAGTTCTTTGTAAAGATCTGTTAACGGCCGTTCCGGTGATTGAACCGTTTGACTGTCACGTAATTCTTGTAATCCGGGAGCACGCTTCCGGAAATAGTAAACGAGGATTGCCACACTTCCGATTGCTCCAATGAATGCACTGAAGGTCGCAATCGTTGCGGCCCATGCTGCATCCGCATCGAAGATATAAATCGCAATGCTAACACCTGCCAGTAAAAACACAATTCGAACGATTTGTTCAAGAATTTGCGAAATTGCTGTGGGTCCCATCGATTGGTAACCTTGAAAATATCCGCGCGTCATGCTCATCGGTGGGATGAGTAATAACGCGAAGCTGACCCCGCGAATCGTCATCGTCACGGCATCGATGTAAGAATCCGAATTGACGTCACCGCCAGGAATTGCCCGATGTGCAAGATAGGGGGCAAGTAAGAATAAGGCGATGAACGAAACGATACCGGTCAAAGACATGATCTTTAATCCAGAACGATACAGACGTTCACTCGTATCGTATTCGCCAAGTGCATTATATTTAGCGACGAATTTAGAGACGGCGACTGGAATACCCGCTGTCGCCAGCCCGATCATGATTGCATAGTAGTTATACGCATACGTATAAAACATGATGCCGGTCGCACCGACCATAAACTGAAAAGGAAACAGGTAAATCAGACCAAGGGCTCGTGAAATCAGTGATGCTCCAGACAAGAGCATCGTTCCACGAACGAATCCCGAGTTACTGGATGAAGTCGATTGCTTTTTGTTAACAGTGGCCATGGTAACTTCCCTCACGCTTTCTTTTTTTATTAAAATTAGACGAGAATACTCCCACTTTTAAACGTTCAGCGCGTAGTCCTAGTGTGAGTGGGAGATGAATCGTCTTCGGGCAAGACGTGTCTTCCGACACGTCAATTGTCCGACACTCTTAGTTTGAAAACAACCAAGATCAGGAATCCTCTACCTCTAAGCGAAGCGTAGGTGGAGGTAGTTCAACGCTTGACAACCTATAATATATTGTCTCAATTAACAAGTTCTATGATGCACAATTGCAAATCATTATACCGCTCCCCTCTCATAAAAGAAAGAGACGGTTTGTTTACAGACCGAACTTCTGCTAAAGTGGAACAAGCAGAAAACTATTCAATGAGGTGACAGCATGTACGATGTAATCGTAATCGGAGGCGGACCGAGCGGCTTGATGGCAACGCTCGCCTCTTTACAAGCAGGCGCGAAAACACTCCTGCTCGATAAAGGAAATAAATTGGGAAGAAAACTTGCGATTTCCGGTGGTGGGCGTTGTAACGTCACGAATCGTAAACCGCTCGACGAACTCGTCCAGTCGATCCCAGGAAACGGACGTTTTTTATACAGCGCCTTTTCACAATTCAGTAACGAGTCGATCATCGACCTGTTCGAAGGGTTTGGTGTGGCGTTAAAAGAAGAAGATAACGGGCGGATGTTCCCTGTCTCGGATAAAGCAGCTGACGTCGTCCGTGTCTTGATTGATCAAATCCGAGCGCACGGTGCCGAGATTCAAACGAATGCAGAAGTCGCGTCGCTCGAGTTTCACACAGACGGTTCATTTGCAGCCGTTCTCATGCAAGACGGCACACGCCTTGAAGCGAACAGTTGTGTCGTTGCAGTCGGTGGACAATCCGTGCCCCATACGGGTTCGACCGGTGACGGGTACCCATGGGCTGAAAAAGCTGGTCATACGATTACCGAACTTTTCCCGACCGAAGTCCCGATCTTACTGAACGATGCTTTTATTCAAGCGAAATCACTTCAAGGGCTCTCGCTCCGCGACGTCGCTTTGACGGTTCACGGAAAAAAAGATAAAGCCATTAAAACACACACGGGTGATTTGCTCTTTACGCATTTCGGGCTGAGCGGTCCGATCGCACTACGTTGCAGCCAATATACAATCAAGGAACGCAAACGCTCCGGCGAACGAATCGTTCATTTATCCGTCGACTTATTCCCAGAAGAATCAATCGGAGCATTGACGGAACGTTTTCAGGCTGCGCTTGCAGCCAATCCGAAAAAAACCGTCCGAAACGCCTTAAAGGGATTCGTACCGGAACGTTTGCTTGAATTACTCTTCACACAAATCGGTTTTGGTGACGAAGTTTGTACGCAAGTGAAGAAACAAGATTTCACGCAACTGCTGACAACATTAAAACGTTTCCCACTTCATGCGACCGGGACACTTGATTTTGATAAAGCCTTCGTCACGGGCGGAGGGGTCTCAATCAAAGAAATCCATCCAAAAACGATGATGTCGAAAAAAGCAGACGGTCTATTCTTTGCCGGAGAAATTTTAGACATTCATGGTTATACCGGCGGCTACAACATTACAGCTGCTTTTGTAACAGGACACTGTGCCGGAACGAATGCTGCTCTACTCAATCAAACGACGTAATTTAAAAAAGGTGTTCGTTCGTGATTTTTTTCACGAACGAACACCTTTTTAATTTTTTTGATCAATCGATCGGGGTAAACGAACGGCTCGAAAATTTATCTGTTTCGACCAAAGCAAACAGTTCATTGTCTTGAACAAAGATTCCTTCTGCCCCGTATACTTTCGGACTTGCAGATTCTCCCGTGATCGTCTTATCCTTCGCATCAATCGAATAAAGATACAAGGAATCGGAGTCCAACGTATAAATGCGCCCTTGTCGTTCTGCGAGTCCAATCGGACGGAAATTTTCTTCAAATGCTTTTTTTGCATCTGCCCGCATACCATCTGCAGCATCGATTCGATCTCGCGTAACAACCGTCAAATACGGAGGTTTCTGCTTTTTCTTGAGTTTCTTTTTCTCTTTTGCTGTCGCATCAGGATCAATTTTAATTTCATCTTGCTTCATTTTAAAATACGTCAATTCGATGCGCCCTAACGACCGGATGTTATTGATCGTGTAAAATTCTTTTTCTTCAGCATCGTACCCAAGCCCATGAAAATTATCTCGAATGGTCGTGCCTTTGATTTTTTCACGCGTTTCTTCCGACCATGCACCGTCTTTTCGCGTAATCGTCACAAGAATTTGATTTGATGTCAGTAATGCTACCGTTTCACCATCAACGAGTGCCATTCCGTCAAGCCCTGCGAGTAACAGTTTGCCATCATTCTTCAATTGGAAGGAAGCATTGATTCGCTCGCCCGTCCCACTGACTTCAAAGAAATGATAATCTTCCGTCACAACAAGATAGGAACCAATCGAATCATCATATAACATCTGTTGAACATCCTTGATTAATGGTTCTTCCGGATTCGGAATCGAAGAAGGAAGGCTTGGCGGCACTTGTTTGACAGCCGCTTGGTGTTTTGATTGCGTCTCGATTTTTGTGAAGGTCTCTTGAATTTGCACTAACGTCTCTGGTTTTGAGAAGACGAGTAGAATACAAAGGATCAGACCGGAGACGACGGCAAAAATCGTTGTATAGACTATATAGGATCGTTTCATTTACACAAATCGCCTTTCTCTCTCGGTTTCTGATTCAGTGTAGCAGAAGGCGCACTAAAAAAAAAGCGGACGCGAGACTGAATTCAAAAACAATCCCCTTCCTCCATGACTACATGGGCAAGGGGATTCGTATTAGTTTGCTACGATATTGATGAGCTTTTTCGGTACGACGATGACTTTACGAACCGTCTTGTCGCCAATCCACTCTTTTGTTTTTTCATCTGCAAAAGCGAGTGCTTCGATTTCTTCTTTTGTTGCGTCGATACTGATTGTCAATTTTGAACGGACTTTTCCGTTGACTTGAATGACGAACTCTATCGTATCACTGACGAGTTTCGTTTCATCATATGTCGGCCATGCCGCATACGTTAATGTCTCTTCAAACCCTAGTTGCTCCCATAACTCTTCCCCGAGGTGAGGTGCGACTGGTGTCAACAACTGAATGAATCCACGAAGGAAGTGACGCGGTAACACTTGCTGTTTGTTCGCTTCGTTGACGAAGACCATCAACTGCGAAATCCCTGTGTTGAATTGAATGTTCGAGAAGTCTTCCGTCACTTTCTTGACGGTCTGGTGATAGACACGTTCAAAGTCGGCATCAACCGTCTCGACATCTTGAATGTCTGCAGTCCGTTCGAACAAACGCCAGACGCGGTCAAGGAAGCGACGTGCACCGTCGAGCCCATTTTCCGACCAAGATACGGACGCATCGAGTGGTCCCATGAACATTTCGTACAGACGAAGCGTATCTGCTCCGTGTGATTTGACGATTTCATCCGGATTGATGACGTTCCCGCGTGATTTAGACATTTTTTCGTTGTTTTCGCCAAGAATCATCCCTTGGTTATACAGCTTTTGGAATGGCTCTTTCGTCGGAACAACGCCGATGTCGTATAACACTTTGTGCCAGAAACGTGCGTACAGTAAGTGAAGGACCGCATGTTCTGCCCCACCGATATAAATATCGACCGGAAGCCAGTATTTTAATTTCTCCGGATCCGCGAGTGCCTCTTCATTATGCGGATCGATGAAACGAAGGTAGTACCAGCAGCTACCGCCCCATTGTGGCATCGTGTTCGTTTCGCGGCGTCCTTTCATCCCTGTCACAGGATCCGTATAGTCGAGCCACTCTTCTGCAAGAGCAAGCGGCGACTCTCCTGTTCCCGACGGTTTGATTTCAGGAATCATCGGAAGTTCAAGCGGCAACTCTTCTTTATCCAGCGTCTTCATCGTTCCATCTTCCATATGGACGACTGGAATCGGCTCGCCCCAATAGCGTTGACGGCTAAAGAGCCAGTCACGCAGACGATACGTAATTTTCTTCCGTCCGACTTGGTTCGTTTCGAGTTCCGCGATGATGGTTTCGATTGCGTCCGCCTTCGAGAGACCGTCGAGCATTTGTGAATTGACATGCTCCCCTTCTCCCGTATACGCTGCTTCGTCGACATTTCCGCCTTTTACGACTTCGATGATTGGAAGGTCAAACTGTTTCGCAAACTCATGATCGCGTTCGTCATGTGCCGGAACGGCCATGATGGCACCTGTTCCATACGTCGCAAGAACATAGTCGGCAATCCAGATCGGAAGACGTTCGCCAGAAATCGGGTTGACGGCGAACGCACCCGTGAAGACACCTGTCTTCTCTTTTGCAAGATCCGTCCGTTCAAGATCCGATTTCGTCTGAACAGACGCGATATAACGTTCGACTGCTGCCTGATGTTCTGCTGTCATGATGTCCGCGACGAATGGATGCTCCGGTGCTAAGACGAGGTACGTTGCGCCGAAGACTGTATCCGGACGTGTCGTGAAGACCGTGACTTGTTTTTTGTGGCCGTCAATCGTAAAGTCGATTTCCGCACCTTCCGATTTACCAATCCAGTTCCGCTGCATTTCTTTCACCGACTCCGGCCAATCGAGTTCATCTAAATCGTCGAGGAGACGGTCCGCGTATTCCGTAATCTTAAGGACCCACTGGCGCATCGGGACACGGACGACGGGATGATTTCCACGTTCAGACAATCCATCGATGACTTCTTCATTCGCAAGGACCGTTCCAAGTGCCGGGCACCAGTTGACTGCCACTTCATCGACGAACGCAAGTCCTTTTTCGTACAGTTGTGTAAAGATCCACTGTGTCCATTTGTAGTATTTCGGATCCGTCGTATTGATTTCACGGTCCCAATCATATGAAAAACCGAGGTCTTTCAACTGACGTTTGAACGTTTCAATATTTTGTGCCGTGAACTCACGCGGGTCATTCCCCGTATCGAGTGCATACTGTTCTGCCGGGAGTCCGAACGCATCCCATCCCATTGGGTGAAGGACGTTATACCCTTGCATCCGTTTCATCCGTGCGAGGATATCCGTTGCCGTGTATCCTTCCGGGTGTCCGACATGCAGTCCTGCTCCCGATGGATAAGGAAACATGTCGAGGGCATAAAAGCCTTCCTTACTTGGGTCTTCCGTCGTTACGAACGCGTTATCCTGTTCCCAGCGCGCTTGCCATTTTGGTTCAATCTCACGATGATTATACGACATCTATTCTTCCTCCTCTGATTAAAAAAACCGGTCCTCCGCCCCTAAGAATAGGGACGAAAGACCGGTTTGGCTTCCGCGGTACCACCCACGTTGTCTGTCAATGACAGACCGCTTGACTCACAGATAACGGTGTGAAGGACCGGATTCGCTACTCGTTGTTCACGAATCATGCTCCCTGACGAGTTCATGGACAGTTCCGACTGGTTTGCACCACCCACCAGTTCTCTAAACGGAATGTCTCCACTACTACTTCAGTTCGTTGCATCTGACTATCTATTAGTTAGTTTAATCTGAATCTTAATCAACCGTCAACGTTTCCGTAAAATTTCTCCAATCGCAGCATGTGTTGAAACCTGATGATCCGCGTGATGTAACATCTGCCCCGGCATCCGGTCGTCGAGTAACGCGATGACTTCCATCCCAGCTTTTTTCGCCCCCATCATGCCGTTCGCCGCGTCCTCAATGACGATACATGACTCTGGGGCGAGACCCATCCGTTTTGCTGTCAGCTCGAAGATAGCTGGGTCCGGTTTAGAGCGCGGGACTTCAAAACCGCTCGTGTAGGCGTCGACTGTCAACCCATAAAATGCGATGACGCGTTCAATTTTTTCAAGCGAACTCGATGATGCAATTGCAATCCCGTAACCTTCGCTTCGAGCGATACTCATCAACTCATGAACCCCTTCCTTTAATCCACAGTCTTCCGGCTTGGCGTGTTGTTGAAATAAGTCATGTTCCTGTGCAAGTAACACATCCGTTTGATGCGGTAAGCGATGTTGTTCAATTAATTCCTGCCACATCTCGTCGCCCGTCTTACCCATGAAGGTCGCATATTGAACTAAATCAAGTGGAATCCCGAGTTGATGAAACATTTTTTTATGTACCCCAAAGTAGCGAATTTCACTATCTAAAATGACGCCATCCATATCGAAGATTAAACCCCTCGTTTGCATCCCATTCACTCCTTTTTTTGATTTTAACAAAAAAAACGACAGTGATGGACTGTCGTTTTTATCATTTCGAAATCAGTGTTGGTTGCGAACGATATCCCGGAAAATAATGTTCCAACTCTCCGTCTCCATAGAGCTGGCACAGTTGTTCATATTGAGCAGGCAGTAGAACATTTTTTCCTAAATGATATTCAAATAAACGATAGCCCGTATAGCGACACTTACTCTCGAACAGGCTATCACGCTCTTTATACCCGCCACCTAAATGCTGTTCGACCAACCCGGCATCTTTCGCACATAAAATAGCCTCAAATTCTAACCGTTGATTTGGATAGACCTTATGTTCATCCCGCTTACAGCCAATCAAATGACCATGTGCAAATTCTCGGCCAAGTAAAACGAAGTAACCTCCGATGATTTCCTCGTTAAGTTCTGCAATCAAGAGGAGCGGCGTACAGAGGCTCGTCGACTCAAATAACTGTTCGAAGTAGTCTCGAGAAAAGTAGTAATGGCTCGAGGCATCCTTTCGGTCCATCGTCTGATAATACAACTGAATGAATGATTGTAAATCTTCGTGTGTCCCTCGTCGGACAACTAAGTCAGAAGCCAATGATTTCCGAACCATACTCCGCGTCTTTTTATGAAATGTCTGTGTAATTTCTTCTACGGATGGTCGTAAGTCGATACTCGTAGTATGTCGAATAAATTCTTTTTGCGTCCAGTGGTGCGCAAACCGCTGATTTTCAGTCAACGGATTGTATCGGATCAACTCTGTGACAATCTTTTTCTGCAATGCCCAGTCATAAAAGGAAGTTCGAGCCTCTGCTCACTCCTTTTCAGTCAAATCACCCACCACTTCAGGACCGCCATATCCGTATGGAGTAATCAAATCCCAATACTCCGTATCAAAAATAGCTCGTTTTAAGAAAGGATAAAACAGTTTCCCGGCCTCTCCTTGAAAATAAATCAACCCGGGATGTTCCCCTTCTCGTGCATTTAACATAACGTATTCATAACTGTAAAAGATGTCTAGCGGCTGATTGCGAATAAGTGCTGTCCAAGTTGCCTGATCGTCGATGAAAACGCACTTTGCCATTATGGTACACCTCCTGTTAAAAAACAGACCATAAAAATAAAATTAAATTTCTTTAATTTGATTAATTAATTAAATTTTACCTCTTTAAGTCACTACCCTGTTTGATTTCTTTTATTCCGTCCAGCAAAAAAAGACCAACTATTTCTTTTTCGAAACAGTTGGTCTAAGATATCTTAATTGATTTTAGGAATTGCTCGAACAAATACGATACCTGCAAGTAAAATCAATCCGATTAGCGTCAAGAAGACCGCATTCATCCCAGATAAATCGTAAATCAATCCACCGACCGTCGGACTAATCATCCGTCCAGCGGAAGCCGCAATGTTGACGTACCCTTGGAATTCCCCTTCTTTACCGATCGGTGCAAGTCGTGCCGCCATCGCAGGGACAGCTGGCCAGATGAACATCTCTCCAATCGTTAAAATGACCATCGCAACAAGAAACATTTCAAACCCTTCAGCAAACGGTACGATGAGATAGGATAATAAGAAGATGCCCGTTCCCGTCAATAATTGACGTTTTAAATCATCTCCGAACCATCTTAAAATCGGCGTCAAGAGCGGTTGTGCGAAGACGATTAATGCTCCATTGATTGTCCATAAAATCGAGTACTCGGAAATCGTCACACCAAGTGATTTCGTGTGGACGGCAAACGTTCCTTGCCATTGTACGTAAACGAACCAAAGCAACGCATACCCGACTGAAACGTAGAGCATCGTCCGAACCGACTCCTTCGATAACGGCTCACGGACTTCTTCCGTCGTAAACTCTTTTTGTCGTTTAACCTGCGGCGCCTGAATCCAGTTCAAACCTATGAACAGAACAATCGCAAACACTACATAGAGCAATAAGTTCGCGATGAAGATAAATTGAATATCAATCGCAGCAATTTGACCACTGACTGCCGTACCGAGCGCAACTCCAACGTTTTGTGCTACATAGATTGCATTAAAGGCACGTCGTCCGCCTTTTGGCCAAATCAGACCGGTTAATGCGTAAATCGTCGGGAACACCATCCCCCCGACGAAACCGATCAATCCAAGCATCGTCACATAACCAATGAATGTCTGATGGAACAACAGCAGACCAATCGAAGCAATCACGAGTCCGATGACACTGATGATGAGCGTCCGCTTCCCACCTAAACGATCAAACGCTTTTCCACCCATGTAATTTCCGACGATTGCGAGCGCAGAGTTGACGAACAAGGCCATTCCTGCCTTGGTCATGGATTCGCCTAAGTATTCATGAATATATAATGTATTAAACGGCCATAAAAAAGAGGCTCCTGTCGTATTGATCGCCATCGCCAACACGAGGATCCAGACCGCACGAGGTAATTTCGGCATAATAGGTGTCCTCCAATATAGTTCTCACCCTTGCCACTTTACGAAATTGTTCTGTGTTCTGTCAAGAAACTTCATTTTGAATGAATCATCGGAATAATGGTATAATCAGGAACAAAAGAATACGTGATGAACGAACAAAGAATAATCTTACTTGAACAGGAGTCTGAACCCATGTCACTAGCCCGCGTCTTACCTTACGCCAAAGAACTCTTAGAATCTGTCATCCACGAAGGAGATTGTGTCGTCGATATGACTGCCGGAAATGGTCACGATACCTTGTTTCTTGCGGAACAAGTCGGACCAGACGGTCGTGTCATCGCCTTCGATGTACAAGAACAAGCGATTGAAGAAACGAAACGTCGTCTAGAAACCGCTCACGTCAAAGAGTGGGTCGATCTCTACCACGAAAGTCATATTCATGTTGGCGCACGCCTCGTTAATGAAGCCCGTCCGATTCGAGCGGGCGTTTTCAATCTTGGTTATTTACCAGGAAGTGACAAGTCCGTCACGACGACCGGTGAAGATACGTTAGAAGCGCTAGGTGCTTTGTTACCTGTCCTCGTACCCGGCGGTTTAATCGTCCTCGTCATCTATCATGGACATGTAGAAGGAAGACGTGAACGGGATGCTGTTCTCGATTATGTCGAAAGTCTTTCGCAGCAAGACTACGCCGTCTTACAGTATCGTTTTCTCAATCAACAAAACAATCCACCTTTCATCATCGCCATCGAAAAAAAATTAAAAAAGCAAACACTCGATTAATAGTAAAAGACGCTGTCAGCACGACAGCGTCTTTTTTGTCATTCCTCAACCATCTTCAAAAAAAGCAATAATTTTTCAGCGAACCGCGTATTGAGACGTTCAAAGCTGAAATGCGGAAATCCATGGAGCCGTTGAAGATAGATTTGATCGCCACCCATTTTCCGGCAAATCTCTAACGTATATTTTACGTCCGCGAATTGATCGTCCGGTGCATAAAAACAAGCGAGGTTGACTCGTGGTAATTTCTTCCGCTCTTCATCATGTAGGACGATTTCTTCTTCAATCTCCCGGTACTGTGCATATGTCAACTCTCCGAGACGTGCCGTATCTTCACTATTTTGACCAAACGGCAACATCCCGAGTGGCGCATCCGGTCGAAAACGATCGAATGCACTTGCAAATACTTGTTTGACGCCACCGAGTTGTTTTGAATTATGCCAATCAAATAGTGGCGAAATATACGACAAACTCGCAATCGGCAATTCATATTCCTGCAGTAGCCGGTTGACGACGAGTGCGCCCATGCTGCAGGCGATGATGTGAATCGGTAACTTTCGTTTTCCGGCTTCTCGTAAAGCATCCTTCAGCAGTTGTTGATGTTCCTCAAGCGATATCCGGCGCGGAGCATCTACACGTAACACTTCATAATCCTTTTCAAGGACTCGAATTAATGCATCGCTCGGCGTCGCTCGCAGTTGAAGGGGATAGACGAGTACGATAATTCCTGTTGCTTGATCTTCCACAAACTCACCTCTTCATACAAGTATCTCTGTATTATAACGTTTACATCTTGATGTCAAAAACCATCTTAAGTCGGATTTTCATTCATATATACGCTTTAAGCGTGTCACAGGTTCCACTTGACCGAAAATTTCTTCAGTCGTTTCACTTTCTTCTTTAAAACCGAAAGAGACTAGAAACTGGCGCGCTTTATAGTTTCTTGATTCAACGTAGACTTCAATTGGGGAAGCACCTTGGTGTTCAAGTTCACGAATCAACTTTCGCCCAATCCCATTTTGTTGATATTTCGGTAGTACGTACAAGCGAACGATTTCCCACGTGCCGTCAACATCGATTGCATGGATGAAACCGACGATTTCTTCCTCGATAATGGCGACATTGAAATATTCTCCCCGCGCTTCCTCCGCCGTCCGAATTGCTCGAACGACTTCTTCTTGCGGATACGCCTCTTGTACGAAATGGGCTTTCGAGCTTTCCGAGTAAATCTCTTCATACGTATCCATCCAAGAGGTAATGGCAATATCATGAATGCGTGCCGCATCAGTAGGAATTGCTTCGCGTATCTCCATATCGGACTCCCCCTTTTTTCCGTTTACCGGTACATGTTCTTTTACCCTTTTCTAGAAAAATCATTCGTTTCCCTGCAAAGTTCGAGACAAACAAAAAAAGTTCAGAAACAAACTCATGCGAGTCTGCTTCTGAACTGAAAATTAAGCGAATCGTTTCGCTTGTTCTTCAAGAATTGCTGCTTTATCTGTTTGCTCCCATGGTAATTCGATATCTGTACGACCGAAATGACCATAAGCTGCTGTCTGACGATAAATCGGACGGCGAAGATCAAGCATCTTGATGATCCCTGCTGGGCGAAGATCGAAATTTTCGGCAACGAGTTCGACGAGTTGTGCTTCTGGAAGTTTACCTGTTCCAAACGTATCAACTGCAATCGATACTGGGTGCGCGACACCAATCGCATACGCAAGTTGAACTTCTGCTTTATCTGCAAGACCAGAAGCTACGAGGTTTTTCGCGACGTAACGTGCTGCATATGCTGCAGAACGGTCAACTTTTGTTGGATCTTTACCAGAGAATGCGCCGCCGCCATGACGTGCATAGCCACCATACGTATCAACGATGATTTTACGTCCAGTTAATCCTGCATCACCTTGTGGTCCACCGATGACGAAGCGACCTGTCGGGTTAATGAAGAACTTTGTTTCCGCATCGATGTATTCTGATGGAATCACAGGTGCGATGACATGCTCTTTCAGGTCTGCTTGGATTTGCTCAAGCGTCACTTCTTCTGCATGTTGTGTTGAGATGACGATTGTATCGACACGAACCGGTTCGTTGTTCTCATTGTATTCTACAGTTACTTGCGTCTTACCATCCGGACGGAGGTAGTCAAGTTGTCCAGTTTTACGGACTTCTGCGAGACGACGAGCAAGTTTGTGTGAAAGTGAGATCGGAAGTGGCATCAATTCAGGCGTTTCTTTCGTTGCATAACCGAACATGAGACCTTGGTCCCCTGCACCGATTGCATCGATTTCTTCATCTGACATGTTACCTTCGCGTGCTTCAAGCGCTTGGTCAACACCGAGAGCGATATCTGCTGATTGCTCATCGATTGAAGTCAATACAGCACAAGTGTCTGCATCGAAACCATATTTAGCGCGTGTATAGCCAATCTCACGAATTGTTTCGCGAACGACTTTCGGGATATCGACATAAGTCGATGTCGTGATTTCACCTGCGACGAGGACAAGTCCTGTCGTGACAGATGTTTCAGCAGCGACACGAGCATTCGGATCGGCTGCGAGGATTGCATCTAAGATAGAATCCGAGATTTGGTCACAGATTTTATCCGGGTGACCTTCAGTAACTGACTCCGACGTAAATAGTCGGCGATTAAGGTTTGTCATGTTTGACCCTCCCAAAAAAGAATTTGACGGTGTACTCATTTCCCCTAGTTGAGTGGGACGGTAAAATGAAAAAAACCTCTCCATGTCCAAAAAATGGTCAGGGAAAGGTTGTGCGTTCTTCCTTTACCCTCTTATCGTTCGAAGTGTTTACTTCGCTTCAGGAGAGCACCTTTTCCTTCATTAATAGAATTCTTAATGTAGGACGGTTGCCGGGTTTCTTCGGGCCTTGTTCCCTCCACCTGCTCAGAATAAGAGTATCCGTTACGAATTACATGATATAAAGTTGTGACCACTCTGTCAAGCTACGTTTTAATTTCTAGTCGAAACTTTCCCGAAGAGATGTTAAACTGTTAATGCTGAAAGCGTTTCCAAATAAATAGAAATCAGCGCTAAAAAAGGATTGCTCATCCTTTAGTATGTCATATATAATAAATGTGTCATACTAAATGTCAGAGCTAAACCAACGTAGGGGAAAGGTGGGGTCAGGATGCCGATGACGGTCCTGAATATCGAAGAGCTACTCAAGAAGGAGCATGTGTTCAAACAACTATCTGTTGCTGAGCTAGTCGAACATGCAATTCGTAACGAAGAAGGGGTTCTTGCTGAAAATGGCGCTCTGTCTGTAGAAACGGGGAAATTTACAGGTCGTTCACCTAAAGACAAGTTCATTGTTCGCGATCAGTCATGCGAGTCACATATCGATTGGGGCCATGTCAATCAACCGATGGAAGCAGACAACTTCGCGCAACTTTTACAAAAAGTTCTTCGCTACATGAATGAAGCAGATCAGCTCTACTACACAGAAGCTGCTGCTGGTGCAGACACTCATTTTACCCTTCCGGTTCGGATCGTGACACAATATGCTTGGCATAATTTGTTTGCAAAACAACTATTTTTGCGTGAATATCCGACAGAAGCTGCTTTTGAGCCTTTCACGGTTATTTATGCGCCTCACTTCAAAGCAGATCCGAAAGTCGATGGAACGAATTCCGAAACGTTCATCGCCATGTCATTCGAACATCGGATTGTCTTAATCGGTGGAACAGAATATGCGGGCGAAATCAAAAAATCGATTTTCTCTGTCATGAACTACCTTTTACCTCAACGAGACGTCTTATCGATGCATTGCTCGGCTAACGTCGGTCATGAGGGTGACGTCGCCTTATTCTTCGGATTATCCGGTACTGGTAAGACCACACTGTCTGCTGACGACAGTCGTCAATTGATTGGTGACGATGAGCACGGGTGGTCCAACGACGGCGTCTTCAATATCGAAGGTGGCTGTTACGCAAAAACGGTCAACCTATCGCGCGAAAAAGAACCACAAATCTTTGATGCGATTCGGTTTGGCACTGTCCTTGAAAACGTCGTCCTCGATGATGCACGAATTCCTGACTATGATGATACGTCAAAAACGGAAAACACACGGGCCGCTTATCCGATTACAGCGATTGATAATATTGCAGTACCATCACGCGCCGGACATCCGAAAACGATTGTCTTTTTAACAGCTGATGCTTACGGCGTCCTGCCGCCAATCAGTAAGTTGACGAAGGAGCAAGCGATGTATCACTTCTTATCCGGGTATACATCGAAGTTAGCCGGGACAGAGCGTGGCGTAACAGAACCGGAAGCGACATTCTCGACATGCTTCGGTTCACCCTTCTTACCGCTCATTCCTGAAAAATATGCAACGATGCTCGGTGAGCTCATCGACCGGCACGGTGTCACGGTTTACCTCGTCAATACAGGCTGGACGGGTGGCGCATATGGGACGGGAAGTCGGATGAAGCTTGCATATACACGGACGATGGTCAATGCAGCTGTCAACGGCACACTCGCTGATATCCCGACGGAAGAGCATCCGATTTTCGGGCTACACATGCCGCTCGAAGTCCCTGGTGTCCCAAGCGACTTGCTCAACCCTGTCAAAGTTTGGTCGGATGCTGATGCGTATGAACAACAAGCACGGGCTTTGGCGACTAAATTCAAACAAAATTTCACACGGTTCGACAGTGCAACTACTGAAATCAAATCAGCAGGGCCACGTGTTTAATTAAATTAAGATAATTAAAAGGCACCAGACACTGTATGTTCAGTGAGCTGGTGCCTTTTAACGTCCATCAGACGATTGAATCTTCTTCATCCGGTTGCAAATGAAGTTCTTTTTTAGTCAACCAATCTTGACTCTCTTTTAATAGTGCATAGGCACGCTGTTTTGAAATACCAAAACGATGGGTTAGTTTTTCAAACTGTTCAAATTCACCACGGTCGGCACTAATCGCGAGCAATAAACAATCACGAAACGGATGATCTTTTCCTTGTAACACGATTTTCAACGTCGACTCGATTGGTAATTGATCAATGATTTCATCAATATCGACTGACAGTAATGCATCGATATGCGAGAGTAAGCCAATCATGTAGGCACTTTCCGGACGTAACGTCTTTGTTTCAAGTGCAAATAACTCGCATAACTTGGCACAATGCAGTGAAGAACGCAACAACTCGTCTGACCACTTGTACGGACTCGCAAGTCGCATCTCTCGTAAAACGATTAACGAAATCCAACTTTTAAGTTGTGAAAACCCGAGTAGTGAAATCGCTTGACGAACGGATTCGACGGTATTTCGAAGACCAATCCCGGGAGAATTGATGAGCTGGAGGACTTGCACACTAATGTATGGATTTCCTTCGATTTCATCGACGACTTGGTCATAATACTCATCTGATTCGAGCCACTTCAACATCTTTAACAATACAGGCAATTGTGGCGGAACAGCCTTCCCTTTCATCAACATCGGTTTTGCATAAAAATAGCCTTGGAACCAGTCGTACCCCATGCTCAAACTACGAAGATGATCTTCATGCGTTTCGACACGCTCTGCCAACAAACGGATATGCGGATAGTTTCGTTTAACGATATGTAAAATCGCACTTTGTTCACGTGGGTTGATTGCTTCGATATCAATTTTTATTAAATCAATTAAATCAAACAACTCTGGACCATGATTTCGTAATAAATCCGTCACGAAATCATCCAAGGCCAATTGAAATCCAGCCTCTTTCCATTTTTTCAAAACCGACAGCATATGTGAATCGATGACGACGGTCTCAAGCACCTCGATGACAAATCGTTCCGGATCTAAGTGATCAATCAGCTCACCTTGTAATAAATCACCGGTGAAATTGATGAATAAACGTTTTCCTTCTGCCACTCGATCGACACCTAAATGGACGAGCGTATTCGTCAACACGTCCATCGTCGCTAATTCACCATCAAAAATAGCAGGCGCTTCCACTGAACGATATAATAATTCAAATGCATCGATGGCACCGGATCGATTCACGATTGGTTGTCGTGCCAGCAAGATTTCCATCCCGTTCTCCCCTTTTGTCTTCCACCCTATTGTTCACTTCATATTTTCTAGTATACCAAATATTGTTTTTTGTTTAAAAAATGCTTTTTTAAAACATATCAATGTTACTGATTTCCTAAAAAAAGTCACCCCGGCTGTTCGAGGTGACTACATCCTATGTTCCATCAGCGCAACATCCAATCAATGATTTCCTTCGTCACAGCAAATTTTTCGTGCAACGGAAATTGATGGGCCTGCTCGTAAATACGAAGCCGCGTCTGACTCGGATAGCGCGCAGCATAATTCGTTGCATGACGTAAGCGAACCTTTTGATCGTACCGTCCGTGAATCAGCAAGACTTGCCCTTGTGGAGCGGCGTAGAGCGGCGAACGGATTTGATACGCTTGTTGTTGCGTCTCTGGCAATCCACCCGTGAAACGGCGTAACATTTTTTGCATCGTTCTCTGTTCTTCATATGTCCAGACGAGATTCGTCACCCCTGCCCATGAGACCGTGCGCGCGACCGGGCGATGATGTGCCAACAACAAGGCCATCTGCCCACCACGAGAGAAGCCAAACACCGAGACGCGTTCCGCGTGACGGGTTAACCAATCATATGCCCCTGTTGCATCACGAATATCATGATGACCAAAATCTTCCTTCCCTGTGCCTCCTAAGTTCCCTCGGTAAAAAGGGGCCATGACTAAAAATCCGGCTTGAGCAAACTGCATCAGTCGCGTCGGTCGAACCATTCCGATATTACGTGTCCCGCCACGTAAATACAGCATCCCTTGCCCATTCGGACGTGTCGGTAAAACGACATAGGCACCGACCCGTTCGTGATCAGATGTTTCATAGTATATACGAAACGTCCGGAAGGGACCTTGCTTCGGCAATTCAAACCAATCGGCGTTCGGCGAGTACACGAAGTGTCTCCGGAAGGACACGGTCCTTCATCATAAAGCTGTATTTTCGATTCGCGTCAAGACGCTGCGGGAGGTCGTCCAACAAAAAGGCTCCGTCTGTCTCATCGACAGCGAGATGCGGAACGAGTGATTCGATTTCGGCGAAGTAGATATTCTTAATGATTGTATCGCCTCGTCCTTCGACACGATATTGACCAATGTAGGCGAGGCTTGCGATGCTACCGCCTGTCTCCTCCATCACTTCCCGGCGTGCCGCTTCTTCCGCTGTTTCACCCGGTTCGACTTTTCCCCCAGGAAACTCGTACCCGCGCTGCTTATGATGCGTCAATAGCCATTTCCCCTCGTACACGGCAATGACCCAGACATGGAGAGGTTTTGTCGAGAAAGGATGATCATCGAAACTCAACTCAACTTGATTTTGATAGTAATCTAAAAATCTAATCACGTACGTGCACCTCATTTCTTCTTCTACCTTCACTTTACCTGTTTCGAAAGCATTCTAAAAGTGAAAGTGCGTAGGAATCGAGGAGAATGACAAAAAAAGGCATCCCCTGTCATCCAGGAGATGCCTTTCCAACTTATTTCAAGCGTGCTTCGAGCTCTGCTTTTTCTGCTTCAAAACCAGGTTTTCCGAGAAGTGCGAACATATTTTTCTTATATGCCTCAACACCCGGTTGGTCGAATGGGTTAACTCCAAGAAGATAACCGCTCATCGCGCAAGCTTTTTCGAAGAAGTAGAACAAGAATCCGAGATGGTACGGCGTCATCTCTGGTAATTCGACTGTTAAGTTCGGAACTTGACCATCTGTATGAGCAAGTAACGTCCCTTCTGCCGCTTTATCGTTGACGAATTGGATTGATTTCCCTTCGAGGAAGTTCAAGCCGTCAAGATCTTGTGCATCTTTTTCAATCGTCAATTCATGACGCGCTTGACCGACTTTAATGACCGTCTCAAACAAATCACGACGCCCCTCTTGCACGTATTGACCCATCGAGTGTAAATCTGTCGAGAAGTCGACCGCTGCCGGGAAGATCCCTTTGAAGTCTTTTCCTTCTGATTCTCCGTACAACTGTTTCCACCATTCTGATACATAATGTAACGCTGGTTCGTAGTTAACGAGAAGCTCGATCGTTTTTCCTTTTGCATATAATGCATTTCGGACGACAGCATATTGATATGCTTCATTTTCAGCCAGGTTTTCGTTCGCAAATTTCTCTTGTGCGTCACGCGCGCCAGCCATCAATTCTTCGATTGAAATACCAGCAGCAGCGATTGGCAAAAGACCGACCGGTGTCAAGACAGAGAAACGTCCACCGACATCATCCGGAATGACGAACGTCTGGTATCCTTCTGAGTCAGCAAGTGTTTTTAACGCCCCACGTGCTTTGTCCGTCGTTGCATAAATTCGGTTTTTTGCTTCAGCCTGACCGTATTTCTCTTCCATGAACGATTTCAACAATCGGAATGAAATTGCCGGCTCCGTCGTCGTCCCTGATTTAGAGATGATGTTGACCGAGACGTCTTTTCCTTCAAGCACTTCAAATAAATCGTGCAGATACGTCGATGAAATGTTATGACCCGCATAAATGATTTGTGGCGCCTTCCGCTCGTCTTTTGATAACAGGTTGTGGAAGGAATGACCTAACATCTCGATTGCGGCACGCGCTCCGAGGTAAGATCCACCGATTCCGACGACGAGCAAGACGTCTGAATCTGATTTGATTTTTTCAGCTGATTCTTGAATGCGAGCGAACTCCGCTTTGTCATAGTTCGTCGGTAAGTCGACCCATCCGAGGAAGTCGCTGCCGGCACCTGTGCCATTATGAATCGCTCCATGTAATGTCTTAACCGTGTCTGCCATGTAATCTACTTCATGTTGCCCTACGAATTGTAATGCTTTCGAATAATCAAAACGTACCGTTGTCATTCCATCGTCCTCCTTATTCATTCGCAAACAAATGCGACCTTCCTTCTCATTAAAACGCAAGAAGGAAGGTCGTTCAAGTCTTTTGTGAAAAGATTAGCAAATGTTAGAGAAACTTATAACGCTGCCGTTACGATTTCACGAACATCTTCATTACCAAGTGATTTGAAGTTACCGAAATCACCGCGTGTCATTGCTGACTTGACGATTGAATCGACTGTATCTTCTTTGATGTCGTAGTCTGCGAGACGGTTTGGTGCACCGAGTGATGTCCAGAATGCACTGATTGCATCGATCGTCGCATGCGCTGCTTCGATTTCTGATTTACCTTCTGTGTCGACGTTAAAGACGTTTTCACCGAGTGTGACGAAACGATGTGCGTTTGACTCGTCTAACACGTGGCGCATCCAGTTCGGGAAGAGGATTGCAAGACCACCTGCGTGTGGGATGTCATGAACCGCTGAGACGGCATGCTCGATATTATGTGAAGCCCAGTCACCGCGTGCTCCCATTTGAAGTACGCCGTTAAGTGCCATCGTACCTGCGAAGAGAATCGTTCCGCGAAGTTCAATGTTTTCAAGATCGTTGACGAGTTTTGGTGCTGCTTCGACGACAGCTTTCATGACGCCTTCTGTCATCCGTTCTTGGACAGGTGCGTGTGCTGTGTGGAAGTACTGCTCAAGACAGTGACTCATCATGTCGACAATCCCGTAAATTGTTTGGTCTTTTGGAACACTGACCGTGTATTTTGGATCAAGGATTGAAAACGTCGGGAATGTAAGCGGGCTACCCCAACCGTATTTCTCTTGCGTTTTCCAGTTCGTGATGACAGAACCAGAGTTCATTTCTGAACCGGTTGCTGCAAGTGTCAAGACGGTACCGAATGGAATGACTGTTTCCGGAGTCGCTTTCCCGATGACGAGATCCCATGCTGAACCTTCATACGGAATACCTGCTGCGATCAGTTTTGTACAGTCGATGACAGAACCACCACCTAGTGCGAGCAATGCATCAACATCTGCTTCACGTGCGATCTTAATGCCGCGCTCTGCTGTTTCAATGCGTGGGTTTGGTTCAACGCCATCACATTCGACGTATTCGATTCCTGCTTCGTTCAGTTCGCGTGTAACGTCGTCATAGACGCCGTTGCGTTTAATACTTCCGCCACCAAAGACGAGCATGACTTTCTTAGCATTTAGTGTTTTAAGTTCTTCTTTGATTTGGCTGACTTGACCGTCACCAAAAATTAATTTCGTTGGATTGCGATATTGAAAGTTTTCCATTGTGTGTTGCCCCCTCGATAAGTAATGAACATCTTACATTATCCACACATTCCCCTTTCGCATCTATTTTAATGCTTATAACGCAAAAAAACGTAAAAAAAAAGAGAACCGACCGATGTCGATTCTCTTAAAAATTCTTATTTTTGGAAGTTTGATTTTTCAATCCATTCTTCCAATTTGCCTTTTAACACGTTGAAGCCAGGAGCTTCTTCTTGTTTGAAAGCAGGACCTGCATCGCGGCGTCCAGCGTTTTTGCGTGGGCCTTTAGCGCGTGCTTCGCGTTTTGGAGCTTCCTGAGTTGCTTTGATCGAAAGCTTCATTTTTTTGTTAGCTTCGTCGATGTCGAGAACTTTAACAGTTACTTCATCGCCAACTTTTACGTAATCGTTGATGTCTTTTACGTAATCGTGTGAGATTTCTGAGATGTGGACGAGACCTTGTGTTTGCTCGTCAAGTGCTACGAAAGCACCGAAGTTTTGAATACCAGTTACTTTACCAGTAACGACTTGGTCTTTTTCAAAGTTTGCCATAGTTTATACACTCCCTAACTAAATTCATCAACTTATAATAACATACTTTTTACGGATGGTAAAAAATATTTTTTAAATTGTTTATTTTTTATTTTCCGAGGGAACATTTTAGTAGCAAGACTTCAAGTATTCCCCCTGATTCTGCCGGACTTTTCGAGTCCGGCCCTTTTTTTGTTTCTTCTTACTCCTCAACGCAAAAAGGACCGGTTCGGTCTGCTCGCTTTCCGCGGACAAGACATCATGCCCGCTTCAGATGCGTTGCATCTTCCAGGGTCATGATTAACTTGTTTTTCCGCAGGAGTCGAACATGACCTCACCTGTCCTAGCGTAAAGGAAAACGAATCGTGAAGCAATCAAAATTTAAAGATTCATTTACTGCTTACAAATCGTCAAATCCGTTCGCATCCGTCACTTTTGCATACGAACGTGATTTTTGTTCGAAGAAATCGGATTTCGTCGCATTCATCGAGTCATCCGAATACGCACGAATCCACGGCATGACGTCCTCGTCATGTCCTTCATAGAGATCGGAGAGACCAATGACACGAAGGCGCTTGTTCGCGAGATATTTGACGTAATCACGCATTTCACTGACATCGAGTCCGTCCAAGTCACGCAGGACATACTCACTCCACTCGATTTCGAGATCGACGGCACGCTCGAATGTGGCATACACGAACTTCGTGAATGAACCATCGGCATCGATTTCCGGGTGTTCCGTCAAGACGGCACGCAACAATTGACTGATGAAGTACGAGTGTTGCAGTTCGTCCCGCTGGATGTAACTGATCATCGTCGACGTTCCGACCATTTTTTGATGACGCGCTAAGTTATAGAAGAAGGCAAAACCAGAATAGAAGTTGATTCCTTCAAGAACGATTGATGCGACGAGTGATTTCGCAAAGTTTTCCGGTGTCCGGTCGTTTTGGAAATCTTCATATAAATCAAGAATAAAGGCATTCCGCTTCATGACCATATCGTCATCTTTTGCGATATCGAAAATCCGGTTTTGTTCCGAAAGTGGAACCAGACTCGATAAGACATAGCTGTACGACTGGTTATGGACGACTTCCTGTTGCGCGATGATCGCAAGAATTGCATGAATCGACGCATCTGACGTGAACATCGCCGACTCTAGGATGTAACGCGTTTGGACCGAATCCAAGATTGATAGCAGACCGATGATCCGTTCAAACGCATCTTGTTCTCGCTCACTCAACTGGTTCCACTGTTGCATGTCTTTTGACATCGAAATCTCATCCGGAATCCAAAAGTTCGACAAAAGCTGTTTATAGATTGAATAAAACTGCGGATAGGCGATATCGTTCCAGTTGACGATTGAACTCGTCTCCCCACCGATAATCGCTGTCGCACGATTCGGATGGCGGGCATCAAGCAGTTTGATCTTTTGTAACTGTTCCATGTTGTTCGACTCCTTCTTGCTGTAATTGCAGGATCGTTCGTTTCGTCCATTCTTTGACGGTATGCGGACGATTCCGTGGTGACTGTTCGATTTTTAACAGTTCACCGGCGAGCGGCACACCAAATTTCGCGAGATGGTAGGCCATTTCATCAACGGCGCGGCAGTACTTGACGAACATCTTATCGCCCGTACCGAAGACGGCAGCTTGCGGAATTTTGTGCGGACTTTCCTTTAAGACAAGCTTCAGGCAGTCACGCATTTCATCCGGTAATTGACCGTCGCCCCATGTGTAAGAACCAAAATAGACGATATCATAAGGTGCTAATTGATATGTCGTCACATCATCAGCGAACATCATCGTGGGTTCGACGTGCATGTCGGAACAGGCTTTCGCAATCAGTTCCGCAACCTCCTCTGTGTTACCGCTCATTGACGCATATACGATTGCTGCCTTCATGATATCGTCTCCTTTCTTATGACGAACACGACTCACATTCATCGATTTCGACGGTTGTCGAACGTGTGTAATAAATCGTCTTCATCCCGAGTTGCCATGCTTCCATGTGCATCTCGAGTAATTCAGTCGCTTTGACGTTGTTTTTGACATAGAGATTAAAACTGATCGCTTGGTCGATATGACGTTGACGTGATGCATTTTGACGAATGCTCCACAGTTGATCAATCTCAAACGCTGATTTATAGAACCAGTTCGTATCCGGCGTCAAATCCGGAACTGTCACAGGAATCTTGTAGTTTTTCTTTTCTTCTGCGTAGACTTTTTTATAGATTGGATCAATCGATGCCGTACTACCGGCGATGATTGCTGTCGACGAGTTCGGTGCGACTGCCATCAGGTAGGCATTTCGCATACCATGCTCTGTGATATCTGCTTGGAGACGATCCCAGTTCAGCTCGGCAGTTGATTTATAGTGACGACGTTTGATGTATTCACCTGTTTGCCATTCTGATCCTTCGAATAAACGGTATGCCCCTTTTTCTTTCGCAAGTTGCATCGATGCATCAATCGTCAAATAAGCGATTTTTTCGTAAAGACGATCCGCATACTGGACGGCTTCGACCGATTCCCAGCGAATCCCTTCGAGTGCAAGCAGATGGTGCCAACCGAACGTCCCGAGACCGACGGCACGGTATTTTTGGTTCGTGATTTGTGCTTGCGGGACGTCAATCGTATTCAAATCGATGACGTTGTCGAGCATCCGCATCTGAATCGGAATCAACCGTTCGAGGACATCCGAACGAACGGCGCGCGCGAGGGCGATCGAAGATAAATTACAGACGACGAAATCGCCCGGTGTTTTCGTAATGATGATTTTTCCATCTTCCGTGTATTCTTCCGTCACGGTCGTCGGACTCATGTTTTGCATGATTTCCGAGCAGAGGTTTGACGAATAGATCATGCCGGCATGCTTGTTCGGATTGGCACGGTTTACCGCGTCACGGAAGAACATGTACGGTGTTCCGGTCTCGAGTTGCGAACGCATGTAACGTTTGACGAGATCAATCGCCGAAACTTTCGTCCGGCTGAGACGCGGTTCGTTGACGCAGGCTTCATACTTTTCAGTGAAGCTGCCCCCTTGTTCCGTCTCATCGAAATGATCTTCAAGACTAAAGCCCATCACGGTCCGGATTTCGTGTGGATCGAATAAATACCAATCGCCACGCGCTTCAACCGTACGCATGAAGTGGTCCGGTAAACTCACGCCCGTAAAGAGATCATGTGTCCGCAATCGCTCGTCCCCGTTGTTGAGTTTCGCATCGAGGAACTCGAGGATATCTTTATGCCAAATGTCGAGATAGACCGCAATTGAACCTTGACGCATACCGAGCTGATCGACACTGACTGCCGTGTTGTTCAATTGTTTCATCCAAGGAATGACACCACTCGAAACACCTTTGAATCCTTTAATGTCTGATCCGCGCGAACGAATTTTACCCATGTAGACGCCGATTCCGCCGCCGCCTTTTGAAAGTGTCGCAACGTCCGTATTCGAGTCGTAAATCCCCCGGAGTGAATCATCTACCGTATCGATGAAACAAGACGATAACTGTCCGTATGATTTCCCGGCATTCGAAAGCGTTGGCGTCGCAACCGTCATGTAGAGGTTCGACAAAGCCCAGTACGATTCTTTGACGAGCTCGACCCGGCGTTCTTTCGGTTCTGTCTGCATCAACGTCATCGCGATAATCATGAAGCGTTCTTGTGGTAGTTCATATAATTTTTTCACGTGATCCCGGGCAAGATAACGATCCGCTAACGTCCGGAGACCAATGTATGTGAAGAGTTGGTCGCGTGAAGGATCGATTGTCGCAGCGAGTTCTTCGATTTCATCCTTCGTGTAGGCTGAAAGTAAATGTGGTGTGAAAATACCAATTTCAGTGAGCTTTTCAATCAACGTGTAAAGCGATCCATAACGTTCATCTGCTACATATCCACGATTTTCACTTGCCTCGAGATAAAGACGATTTAAGTACGTTGCCGTCGCGACGAACGTCCAGTTCGGTTCCTCTGCTTTTAACATGTCGAGCGCATGCATCGTCAACAATTCATACACTTGATCGGCCTGGAGGGTTTTCCCTTCGAGCGCCCGAATCGCGCGTTCTGTATAACGTTCGATGTCGAGTTCTGGATAAGACGCTGTCACTTGTCGAATCACGAGATATACATCTTCTATTGTCATTGCACCCTTATAGATGCGTGCTGTATTCAGTGGAGATGCCACTATGAACCACTCCCATTCTCTATCGTTAAACAGGTTCGCATTGCAGTAAAAAATGCGCTAAACTAAAAAAAGACGTCCTACATATAGAAAGAACTATTAAAGTGTCACTCTATATATAGACGTTTTAAGCGTTTTTAAACCTATTTATGTACAAGATATAGGTTATCACTGAATCAGCAAAAAATAACCCCTTGCATTAAAAATCAGGTCAAACAAATTTAAAAACGCAGACCACCGCCTTTTGAGATATATTGAGATAAGGAGTTGAACGCGTTTTGAGTTCAGAAGAACTTTTAAATAAATATGATCCTTTTCTCCTAGGGTCAGGAAATTATCCAACGGAAATGTCTGCTATACTAGTGCTATTAACGATTCACGATCAAGTAAGCCCACTTGCACTAGCAATTGGTGAAATATTTGAAGAATCGTTTGGGGAACAACCCGATCAGCAGGAACTAACAACACTCGCAACGAATTTACTTTTGTGCGAAGATTCGTGTGAACTTTGAAAGGAGACTTATTATGCAAGTAGACTACACACCAAACCCGAACTCAGTAAAAATCACGCTCGACGGAGACCGTTTCGGCTCAAAAAGTACGAGTGTCAAAAAAGACGATACACCAGAGGACGCATTACTCGCAGCATTGATTACGATCGATGGCATCGATAACCTCTTCGCTTACGGTGATTTTGTCACAGTAACGAAAGAACCAGCCGCTGAATGGAATGAATTACTTCCAGTTATCGAAGAACAGATGTAAGGAATACATGAAGACACCTGGATGTTGCAGGTGTCTTTGTTGAAGGAGCCGATTCTCATGCCAATGGTATCTGTCATCATCCCGACGTACAATCGCCCACGTGAGTTATCTGAGGCGCTCGAAGCATTGACCCGTCAATACTATCAAGATTTCGAAGTGATTCTTTTGAACAACAACGGCGACTCGATTATTCCCGTCGTACGTGCTTTTGAAGACCGCTTAACACTTATCCATGTCGACTTACCTGAAAATCATCACGTCCGGGCTCGCAACCACGGCGTGACAATCGCGAACGGTCAATTCATCTTGCTCCATGATGATGATGATTTATTGTTGCCTTCTCATATCGAGGAATCGCTCGGCGATTTAGAAGCCGGGGCAGACTTGACGTATGCAGATGCCGAACTCTTTACGTATCGCTGGGAGAATGGACGCCGGACCGTCATCGATACGGAGCCATTCGCCTATCCATATGACCGTGACGCGATGAAGCAAGACTCGACGTTCATCCCATCCGGATCAATGTATCGCAAATCACTTCACCAAACACTTGGTACGTTTGATGAAGACGTCTTCAACTACTGGGACTGGGACTGGATTCTCCGTGTCGGGAAGGACCACCTCGTGCTTCATCCAGCACGCGCGACGGTCCTCTATGCCTTTAATCCGTCCGGTAATCATCAATCCGCTCAGCAAGATGCGGCACGAAAAGTCTACTTCGACCGTCTCGTCGCTAAACACGAGTTGCCAACGACCGAAATGAAAAATTTTCATATTGTTCAGTCTGAACGCCGTGCCCGGTTACGTGAGACACGCCGGACGTTTGACGGACAATTGACAGAAAGCGAGTGAATCCCGTGTATACAGAAAAACAATTAGAACTCTTAGAGTTACTATCACAAAGTGGTCCTGTCGATTCGACACTCGCTGCTCAAATGCTCGACCTGCCAGTCGACGAAGTCATCGACTCGATTGCCCGTTTTAAACAAGATGGTGTCTTGTTAGGTTATACGGCAGTCATCGATTGGCAAAAAATCAATTCCCACCATGGCGTCACGGCATTCATCGATGTCAAAGTTACACCGAAACGGGGCCGCGGCTTTGATGAAGTCGCAGAACGGATTCATCGTTTCCCGGAAGTCACGTCGCTCTACTTGATGTCAGGTGCTTACGACTTACAAGTCGTCCTTGACGGAAAGTCGCTTCAGGAAGTCTCGCAATTCGTCTCGGAAAAACTATCGACACTCGATTCCGTCATTTCGACGACGACCCATTTCCGTTTGAAGACATACAAACACGATGGTGTCCTCTTCAGTCAGGATGACGGCGATAAACGATTGAAGGTGTCTCCATGAAGTCACTTTCTGAACGCGTCGAACAATTAGCACCGTCCGGCATCCGTCGCTTCTTCGACTTAGCCGGTTCAATGGAAGATGTCATCTCGCTCGGCGTCGGCGAACCCGACTTCGTCACCCCGTGGAACGTCCGGGAAGCAAGCTTCGCAGCACTCGAGCAAGGGTATACGGCATATAGCGCCAATGCCGGTTTAGTCGAGTTACGGCAAGAAATCCGAAACTATATGCACGAAAAATTTGCAATCGAGTATCAAGTCGAAGACGAAATCATCGTCACGACCGGTGCATCCGAAGGACTTGACTTAGCTTTTCGGACGCTGATTAATCCTGGTGACGAGGTCATCGTCGTCGAACCGGCATTTGTCTCGTATGCGCCTTTAATTGAGCTCGCAGGCGGAATTCCTGTTGCTGCTGCCTGTCGCCCGGAAGACGGCTTCGCCATTCTTCCTGAGACGATTGAAGCCAAGATCACGGCACGGACGAAGGCCATCATTTTTTGTTTTCCGTCCAACCCGACCGGTTCTGTCATGACGTGCGATCAACTCGCAGATCTCGCCCTCCTCGCAAACAAACATGATTTATATGTCATCAGTGACGAAATCTATGCAGAGTTGTCGTATGAGGAAGAGGCGACGTGCTTCGCGACGTTACCTGGAATGCGGGAGCGCACGATTGTCATCAATGGTTTCTCAAAAGCCTTTGCGATGACAGGTTGGCGTCTCGGTTTTACCTGTGCGCCAAAAGAAATCACGGCGTGTATGCTGAAAGTCCATCAGTACGGCATGATGTGTGCACCGACGCTCGTCCAATTCGCTGGGATCGAAGCACTCCGTTCACGCAACAAGACGGTTCCTGACATGGTCCGTAGTTATCGCCAACGTCGTAACTACTTCGTCAAAGCTTTGAATGAAGCCGGTCTCCCGACTCATTCACCCGGGGGCGCCTTCTATGCCTTTCCATACATCGGAGATACGGGTTTGACGAGTGAAGCCTTTGCAGAACAACTGTTACTAGCAGAACGTGTTGCCGTCGTTCCTGGTTCCGTCTTCGGGGCGAGTGGTGAAGGTTATGTTCGCGCAAGCTATGCCAGTTCAATCGAACAACTGCAAGAAGCCATCCATCGTATTTCTCGCTTCATGCAACAACTTGAACAACGAACGGCAGTTGCTGATCGTCTGACATGATTTTCCCGACCGTTTTCTTTCAACACACAAAAAGCGAACCACCTTACGAGGCGGTTCGCTTTTTAGCGTCATTTTCTAATTACGCATCAATATAAAGCAACAAAAACATCCGGTGTTCGTCCTCTGAGTGAAACGGTGACACCGGCCCTAACTGTGAAGCATATACATCGATTCGGTACGGGGCTTCTTTAAAGGACAAAGGGGTTTGTTCCTTGATGATCCGTCCGATTTCTTCTGCTTGTTCTTTGACAGCGACCAATTGATCACTTCGCTCAATCGGTGCTTCCAGAACAAATGCCTCGATTCCCTCATTACGAGCACACCGTAAAAAGCGTCGCAACGACGGTAGTGCCTGTTGGATATTCTCTTCTAAGGAACGTTCCGCTTCATACACGGGCGCACCCCAGAGTCGCTCCTCACTGCCGGTCGCACTCCGGTAATGATCAATCGTCGCCTCCGTAATGGGGTCTCGTGTCAGTGCGAAACGCTTACTGTCACGCACGAGGTTCTTTTCATTCGTCCGATCGATTTCTTTTAACAAATCAAGACCTAATGGACGGGCAAACCGGAACAACTCGCGCTGTAGACGGGCGAGTGACGTACCGACCGTAAGCGTTGCATCTGTCTTTTTCGGTGGCTTGTCTCCTTCGTAGCCGTTCATGACCCGGGCGACCTGACCTGCTTCATGAACGAGTCGGTAAAACGAGGCATCCGCTTCGTCCCGTTCTGTTTTCAACTGCTGATGCTCCGAGGCTAAATCGGTCACGTATTGGTTTGACAGACATGTTGAAATCATTAACACGTCGACGAGTTCGGCACAAAGTAACGTCGTGTCCTCTTTTTCTAACGCTTCTCCCACTTCCCCGACTTCTTCAATCAAGCGCGCGAGGCCAGAGAGCGGACGAAAATAACCACCTAACGCTCGAATCGTCTCATCGACTTTTTGTTGAAGTAGAATCATCTCCTGCATCCGTCTCGACCTCCGTCATTTCTTTAATCAACTGCCGCTGCGTTTGTCGTTGATACTGCTCAGTAAATTTTCGGTTTTTACGCCATTCACGGACGGCTACACCACTTGCGATCGCCAAGGAAACCATTAGTCCCACTTCTTTTCGTTTCATCGAAATTCCTCCTCTGTTTGAACTACGTTCTCGTTCCTTAACATGCTATGATGATGGTATTACATATATATAAGAGGTGTTGCTCGTGTCGACTGAACGTCTTTGGCAATTGGCTCGTTTCATCGGTGTCATACTCGCCTTGTTTCTCACAGGTTTTATCATCATCCGCCTGTCTTCGTTGATGTATCCGTTCGTCTTCGCATTTTTATTAGCCCTACTCAGTCGTCCGCTTGTCGACTTTTTCCAAAAACGTCTTCGACTCAACCGTGGTTGGGGTGCGTTATTGTCCATCATCTTAATGAGCGGTCTTTTGATTGGGTCACTCGTCTTGATTGTCATGCAACTGATTCGAGGACTCGTCTTCGTCGCCAATCAACTCCCGGACCAAATCCAGGAACTCAGTCTCTACTTCCAAAAGCTCTACAATGACAAATTGGCCCCGATGTGGAACGACGCTTCGGAAGCGCTCCGGTCACTCGGTCCGTCACAACAGAATACGGTTCAAAACAGTATCGAATCACTCGGAAGCTCACTTGCAAGCTTCATCGGCGAGGGATCTAAAAGTATCGCCACGATGTTGCAAAGTGTGTTAGCGACCTTACCTTCAATCGCCTTGATTCTCGTCATCGTTCTGCTCGCCTGGTTTTTCCTCGCGAAAGACTGGCACAAATATGAAATCAGGATGAAACAGTATGAGATGTTCCCCTGGTTCGCACGTGCAGAAACGGTCGTTTCGAGTCTTCGGTCCGCCCTGTTCGGCTACATCAAAGCCCAATTGACATTGATTACGATTACATTTTTCATCGTCTTAATCGGTCTTTTGGTTCTCGGTGTCGATCATCCGTTTGCGATTGCTTTCATTGCCGCTTTCTTTGACATCTTGCCGTATCTAGGTACAGGGTCTGTCTTTTTACCGTGGATTGCTTACTCGATCATCACAGGAGATACGGGACTTGCGATCGGACTTGGTATTCTGTATGCAGTCGTCATTTTGCAGCGTAATATCATGGAACCGAAAATCGTCGGTGACAATATCGGCATCCAGCCGATTACGGCACTGATTGCCTTGTTCGTCGGGATTAAATTTTTCGGGGTCTTCGGTCTGATTCTCGGACCGCTCGTCGCCGTCATCATCAAAGCGTTATATAATGCACAAATCTTTCATTATTTATGGGACTTTATTAAAGGATCACCCACACCATTCCGGTGAGGGTGATTTTTTAGGTGCTGCCGCATATAAGGGATGACCCGTCGCATCAACCGGTCGATGGTTCGGGAGATATTCCACCGGACAAGTCGCCGCGACGGCAAGCAGACAGGCATCAATCCAGTCGTCAGTCGCAACCCCTTTGACGGATTGTTCCCAAAAAGCAGGACATGCGAACTGTCGTAACAATTCTGTCCGCTCCTTTATCCCCTGGACCGTCTTTTTGTTATGGCGGGCCGGTCGTCCCGTCAGGCGGGCAAAACAGACTTCCGGATGCGCCTCATACATGCCGGTTCGGTAGTAGCTTCGGGCTTCCCGAATCTTCGGCAACAAGTACCAGGCTTGTTTTGATAGGCCTAGCCCTGCCATTTGTTTTGACTGCTCGTTTGCCGTTGCATAGTCCTGCGCGTCAAGCGCTGTAATTAAAGGTGCATTAAACACACTGCTCGTCCGCCCCGGCTTCAACTCGTCTCGTAACAGCTGATCGACAAGACGTCGCGCTCCTGTCTCAAGTCCGATCGGCATGTCGATGTAGAGTACGTCGCTATTTTCGAGTTGATCGAGGTGTTCGACGATTTGATAGGAAAACTGCCCCTCTTCAATCGAGACAGCGACCCAGCCGGCTTTTGCCGCGTCAATCCCGGTGACGTGCATTCGTTTTCTCCCGTAGCACCTTCAGTAATAACAAGACCGTAAAGACTCCTAAAAACGTAGCCCACGCTAGCGAAACGCGTGAACCCGACTCTACATACCAGACGATGCTGAGCACCGTCATGATGAGTAAGAGGACGTTCAGCCATCTCATCCTTCTTGTTCAGCGAACCGGTAAAGACTTCGAACCATGACACCTGTCGCCCCTTTTGGACCAAGCTCCGATGCTGATTTTTGCTCTGATGTTCCGGCGATATCAAGATGGAGCCATGGCGTTTTCCCGACGAATTCACCAACGAACGCTCCGCCAAAGATCATGTGTCCCATCCGTCCCGGTGAGTTATTTAAATCAGCGACTTCCGACCGGCGCACTTGTTTAATGAATTGATCGACGTACGGCATCTGCCAAATCATCTCGTTCGTCTCTTTTGTAACGGCTTCGAAGCGACTGTACAGAGCTTGGTCGTTCGTTAAGGCTCCAGTGATTTCTGTCCCGAGCGCAACGAGCACTCCACCCGTCAATGTCGCGAGATCAATAATCATTTTCGGATTGTATTCTTTTGCATAGGTGACAGCGTCCGCTAAGACGAGACGCCCTTCCGCATCCGTATTCAAGACTTCAATCGTTTTTCCAGCCATCGATGTAATGACATCATCCGGCTTGAAGGCATCACCTGAAATCATATTGTCCGTTGCCGGAATCACTCCAAGGATGTTGACGTTCGGCTTGAGTCGACCGAGGGCTTCGAATAAGCCGAGGACGGCTGCTGCACCACCCATGTCCCCCTTCATGCCGACGATACCGTCTTTCGGTTTAATCGAGTAACCACCTGTATCGAACGTGACACCTTTTCCGACGACGGCGATTGGTGCTGCATCACCCGCCCCTTTATATTCGAGGACAATCATTTTCGGCGGGATTGTCGAGCCTTGATTGACGGCAAGCATCGCCCCCATGCCGAGTGCTTCCATCTCTTCTTTTTCAATGACTTTTAACGCATGTCCATGACGTTCCGCAATGAAACGAGCTTCGTCAGCGAGTGCCGGCGCCGTCAGGATGTTCCCAGGCATCGTGACGAGACGACGGGCTAAGTTCGTTGCTTCAGCGAGGGCATGCCCGCGTACTGCTTCTTGTTCCCCTTCATCGGACCAAATCGTCAAATCGAGTTCGTACGAAACGCTTGGACCTGTTTTGTAGTGTTTGACGTCATATGTAGCAAGTGCAAACGTCTCAGCGATCAACTCGGCAGGTTTCCCCGGGAATGTCGCAGCATCAACCGTGACGTTCGATAGCTTCCGGACTTTTAAAAATTGGGCGGCTTTTCCTAACAGTCGACGTAACTCATCTTGAGATAGACGGTCCGCTTTACCAAGACCGACAAATAACACACGGGCAATCGTCCCCGTCAAAGTCGGCAACAAACGGAGTTCGCCTTGTTTCGTCGAAATATCTCCACCGCGGACCCACTCATCAAACCGCTCCGGATAAAGTGCCTGAATCCGTTCTTCCATTTGTGCATTTCCTGAGATACCGACGACGAGTACTTCGATGTCTGCTTGCTGATCTACTTGTTTTAATCGCATCTTAAAAATCCCCCTTTAGTGTTACTAATAAGTATGAAGTGTTTTGCGCCATTTTCCAACTGATAGCCATCACGCAGCTTGAAAACGCTCTCATTTTTGACGTTCGGTAATTTGTCGAAATGCACGGCTCCAAACAATTGTTGCCCGTTTCACAATGTGATAGGATTAACAGGTGAAAAGTACAGGCACTTCATAGAAACGTTCATTTTGGTAACGACAGAAATGTCTACGTTTTCATTCAAAGGGAGAGTTCGCAGTCGACCCGTTAAGAGAGATGCGTTTATGGGTATCTATAGATAGCAGAGAAACGACGTCGTTGCGGCGAAAAAAACTTACTGAAAAGAGGGTAATGCACATGGCACAACATATCAAGGGAATTGGCGCTTCTGCAGGGATCGCGATTGCAAAGGCATTCGTGATGGAAACACCTGTCTTTGACATTCCAAACAATAAAATCGAGGATTCAGCGGCTGAAAAAGAACGGTTCCAGGCAGCGATCGCTCAATCAAAAGGTGAACTCGAAATCATCCGTGAGAACACATTAAAAGAACTCGGTGCAGACAAAGCAGAAATCTTCTCAGCTCACTTGTTGATCCTCGAAGATCCTGAAATCGTCAGCCAAGTCAACGCAAAAATCGACGAGGACAAAACGAACGCAGCGCAAGCACTCGACGAAGTCTCACAAATGATGGTGACAATCTTTGAATCGATGGACAACGAGTACATGCGCGAACGTGCAGCTGACGTCCGTGACGTAACAAAACGGACAATGGCACATCTTCTCGGTATTACATTCGTCACACCTGCACAAATCAACGAAGAAGTCATCATCATTGCAGAAGACTTAACACCATCAGACACTGCCCAACTCAACCGGAAGTACGCAAAAGGTTTTGCGACGAACATCGGTGGACGGACTTCGCACTCGGCGATCATGTCACGTTCTCTTGAAATTCCAGCAGTCGTCGGGACAAAAGTCGTCCTGACTGAAGTCAAACACGGTGATTTCTTGATTCTTGACGGAGCGGAAGGCGATGTCATCGTCAACCCTTCAAGCGAACAAATCGCAGAGTACGAAGAAAAACGCTCAGCATATATCGCTCAAAAAGAAGAATGGAAAAAACTCAAAAACGAAAAAACAGTTACAGCAGACGGTCATCACGTCGAGCTTGCAGCAAACATCGGAACACCAAACGATGTCAAAGGTGTACTTGAAAACGGTGCGGAAGCAGTCGGTCTCTACCGGACTGAGTTCCTCTACATGGATGCGGAAACGTTCCCGACGGAAGATGAGCAATTCACAGCATACAAAACAGTTCTCGAGTCGATGGGCGATAAAAAAGTTGTCATCCGGACACTTGATATCGGTGGGGATAAAGAACTTTCATACCTTGACCTTCCACACGAAATGAACCCGTTCCTTGGTTACCGTGCAATTCGTCTTTGCCTGGACCAAACTGACTTGTTCCGGACACAACTTCGTGCGTTGCTTCGTGCAAGTGCATACGGCAAACTTGCTGTCATGTTCCCGATGATTGCAACACTCGAAGAATTCCGTGCAGCAAAAGCGTTACTTCTTGAAGAAAAAGCGAACCTTCAAGGTGAAGGTGTAACGGTTTCTGACGACATCGAAGTCGGAATGATGGTCGAAATTCCGGCGACAGCAGTCATGGCGAAACAATTCGCGAAAGAAGTCGACTTCTTCTCTGTCGGAACAAACGACTTGATTCAATACACAATGGCGGCAGACCGGATGAACGAAAAAGTTTCGTATCTCTACCAACCGTTCAATCCTGCCATCTTGAACCTCTTGAACAACGTCATCACAGAAGCACACAAAGCCGGTAAATGGGTCGGCATGTGTGGTGAGATGGCGGGAGAAGAACTCGCACTCCCAATCCTCCTCGGACTCGGACTCGACGAATTCTCAATGTCTGCTTCTTCTGTCCTTCGCGCACGCAGCTTGATGACGCGCCTGAACAAAACAGAGTGTGAAGCAATCGTTGAGCAAGTCCTCGACATGGATACAGCCGAAGACGTCGTCAACTTCCTCAGCACGACATTCGATATTAAAAAATAATTTTTTCGGACACGTCCCATCTCGGGGCGTGTTTTTTTGTCGCGTCAAAAGGAACCGTTATTTATACAGACTGTAGACTAACCCTTATGAAGATTAAAAAGTTTTTATAGGTATGGCCTGCCCTGACCGCGCTTCCCCATCTCGACTCGTCTACATAACACATGTTGCCCAATGTCGCTTTTCCTACACCCTAGTTCAAAAGCTAATATTCATCTGTGCGCTTCCTGTAGGAGCCTCGATTTCTTGAATACAAAAAAAGGGTTGACTCCAAAGTTACTCTAACATCAGTCTTAGTGACGGACGGTTCCGACATCCTCGCTTTCCACGGGCGGAATGTAAGCCGCAGCAACCCGCGTTTCATGCGGTCATGCCGGGTCTTCCCTATTCCTGACGGAAGCGCTGATCGCGCTTCCTTTTCCCATAGGAGTCGAGGATGAACGTTCCGCCCTGTACGCAAAAAAACGCCGATGATTCCGTCTTTCACATACGGACTCATTGGCGTTTTCGATATCTATTCTTCTCGGTCCTGACTGATGTGTATCTAAGCCGCACATCGAAAAGGAAAAAGTATGCACTCGTTTTATTCGAATCCCACAGGAGAGCGTATCCTGTTTCCTGTTGGAGAAAAACACGCGTGTGAAAGAGTGATTCCTTTTACGTCAGTCTCTTTCCTATCAAAAATGACTTGAATTATGCTTGTTTCGTTTGTGGTCGATCGCCTTGTTCTTCTTTTAAGATTGGTCGTTCATTACCCATGAAGAACACGAAGATGACACCCAGTATCGCTGGAATCAACGCCCACATATAAACAGAGGAAATCGAATCTGCAAGTGCTGTTTTAATCGCTGTCGCCACTTCCGGTGGCATCTTCGCAAATGCTGCTGCTGTCGGGAACTGTCCACCGTCCGGTGCGCTGCCGCCAGGTAATTGCTCACTAACAGATGACGTAAACGTCCGTGATTGAACGATTCCGAGAATCGTTACACCAAGTGTCATCCCGATTGTCCGGAACGTCGAGCCCATCGATGTCGCCGCACCACGACGTTTCATCTCGATGCCATTGATGCTTGCAAGATTCAATAAAGAGAAACTGAAGCCGACACCAAAACCTAAGATGATCATATAAATCGTAACGGCAGTCCGTGTCGTCTCAAGTGACATCGTACTTAATAAATAAACACCAAGAACAAAGAACACGGCCGAGAGCATCATGACATTTCGGAACCCGTATTTATTCGGGAGACGTCCTCCGAGTTGCGCCGAAACTACTGAAGCAATCAACATCGGCATCAAGATCAGACCTGAGTTCGTCGCACTGCCGCCAAAGACACCTTGGACGAAAATCGGAATGAAGACACTTGCGGAGATGAAGACGAATCCATAAAAGAATGCGACTCCTTGCGTCGCTGCGAACAGGCGACGACTGAACAGACTGAACGTAATGACCGGATCAGCCGCCCGGCGTTCAATCAGACCAAAGAGGATAAATAACACGAGTGATAAACCAAACAAACCAAGAATTTGTGGTGAACTCCACGCATACTCTTTCCCACCGAGTTCAAGCCCGAGCAGGAACGTGACTAATCCAGCGACCAATGTCGCGGCACCCGCATAATCAATTTTTTGAGTCCGGTGGATCGGTGATTCTTTATAGAATAAAGAAACGAGCGCCAATGCAATTAAACCAAGTGGAATGTTGATATAAAACACCCAGCGCCAGTTAATTGCGTCCGTCAAAACGGCTCCAAGCAATGGTCCGAAAATACTTGAAATCCCGAAGACTGCTCCGAACAAACCACTGACTTTCCCTCGTTTCTCTGGTGGGAAAATATCAAAAATGATCGTAAAAGCAATCGGCATCAAGGCACCGCCACCTAGTCCTTGAACGGCACGATAAATCGATAACTCTGTAATCGAATCTGCGACACCACACAGGATACTCCCTACGATGAAGAGCAACATACCGAATAAGAAAAATCGTTTCCGCCCATACATGTCACTTAACTTACCGAAAATTGGCATCCCCGCGACCGTCGCGATCATGTAAGCGGACGTGACCCAGGCATATTGATCAAAACCATTCAGTTCACTGACAATCGTCGGCATTGCTGTTGCAACGATTGTATTGTCCATCGCCGCTACTAAAATCCCGATCAATAATCCAAGAACGACATAATTCGTCTTTGTCTTTGTTTCTGTTGTAGTCGAAGCCATCGACTCACCTCTTTCTTAAAATATAGCTAATCTTCATAATAGCTTACTCATTGTATCATCATATGTGCAAATTCTCATTACTGAATGTTTTGGACTACAAAAAAAATCGTATCCGACAATTTCGTCGAATACGATTTCGAGGTCCCATTATTTTTTAAATGACGTCATTTAATCTCATACGTGACTTTCTCTCCTGCTTCAACCGTCCGGCCAATATCAACCGTTACTTTTCGGTCACCACTGTTCGTGACAATGATCGGCGTTAAGAGTGACGGCACAAGCGGGCGAATTTGTTCGAGATCGACGTTCAGCAGTGGTGTTCCTGGCTCAACACGATCTCCCGCTTTCGCGAGTGCTTCAAAACCTTTTCCTTCGAGTGAAACCGTATCGATTCCGATGTGAATTAAAATCTCATCACCATTATCGGCCAGGATTCCAATCGCGTGTTTCGTTGGGAAGAAGGTCGTGATTTCACCGGACACTGGAGAAACAACATAACCTTCAGTTGGTTCGATTGCATACCCGTCCCCCATCATCCGGCCAGAGAAGACTTGATCTGGTACATCATCAAGCGAACGAATCGTTCCGCTCAGCGGCGAGACGTATCCGTCACTTGGTACATACTCTCCACCTGATCCTGCTAAGTCTTCCCGTTCTTCCCCACGTGACTCAGCTCCAGTCGGAACTTGCGGAATCGGGTCAGCTTCTGGTTTTTCAGGTGGTTGATAATTTGGATCGTTCATGATTTCTGCCATTTCCGTCTTGATGCCATCTGATTTCGGACCGAAGATGGCTTGGACATTATCGCCAACTTCTAATACACCGGCTGCGCCAAGTTCTTTCAGACGATCCTTGTTGACACCCGATTTATCATTAACGGTAATCCGCAGACGTGTGATACACGCATCGAGGTGTTTGATATTCGATGGTCCACCAAACGCTTGCAGAATCTCATATGGGAGCTCACCAGCCGTCGCACCAGCTGTTGCCGCCCCTTCCTTAATTGCTTCACGTCCTGGAATTTTTAAATCAAACTTCGTGATCACAAAACGGAATCCGAAGTAATAAATGACGGCGAAGACCAAACCAACCGGAATAACGAGCCACCAGGCGGTCCTGTTCGGTAAGATTCCGAATAAGGTGTAGTCAATCAATCCACCTGAGAAGGTCATCCCGATTTTAACGTTCAAGATGTCCATGATCATAAATGACAATCCTGCAAAAACAGCGTGGACTGCAAACAATAACGGTGCCACGAACACGAATGAAAACTCGACTGGTTCCGTGATCCCTGTCAGGAACGATGTTAAAGCAGCAGAGAAGTAGAGTCCTTCAACTGCTTTACGACGATCTTTCGCAACCGTATGATACATCGCGAGACAAGCTGCCGGAAGTCCGAACATCATGAACGGATATTTCCCGGTCATATACGTCCCGGCCGTGAACGGAACACCATCTTTTAACTGAGCGAAGAAAATTCGCTGGTCCCCGTTGATAACCGTGCCTGCTTTATCCGTATACTCACCAAATTGGAACCAAAAACTTGAATACCAAATATGGTGAAGACCGAATGGAATGAGTGACCGTTCGACTAAGCCAAAGATGAAGGCTGATAACGTTTCATTTGACTCGATGATTGTTTTCGAGAACGTGTTAATCCCACTCCCAATCGGCGGCCAGATGAAGGACAGTGCAAAACCAGCGACTAAACTGAATAGCGCTGTTGCAATCGGTACGAACCGTTTACCGGCGAAGAATCCAAGAAAGTCCGGTAGTTTGATTTTAAAGAATTTATTATAGCTATATGCGGCAATTAACCCCGCTATGATCCCTCCGAATACCCCCATTTGTAAGGTCGGTATCCCTAATACAGTTGCGTACGATAAGTCACTTGATTGTTGCGCTTCCGAAACTTTTTCCGGTGTGATTTGTAGGAATGAACTGATAACCTTGTTCATGATCAAGAATCCGACGATTGCAGCAAGCCCTGCGACCCCTTCCCCATTCGCAAGACCAATCGCAACCCCGACGGCAAACAGTAATCCTAAGTTCGCAAAGATGATATCCCCTGCGTCTTGCATGACACGCCAGATGACGACGAGCGAATCATTTTCGAGAAAAGGCAGATACTGCGTCAGGTTCGGGTTTTGAAAAGCCGTACCAAAGGCCAGTAGAAGCCCCGCTGCCGGCAAGATGGCAACTGGTAACATCAATGCTTTACCAATCCGTTGCAACACTCCGAATACATTTTTCCACATCAGTGATTTCCCTCCTTTTTTTGACCAGACTATTTAGTTCATACCCTGAATCTTTCTCCCGCAAAACTAATCACAACAATTCTTTGAAACACAAAAAAATGAGCCTCCCGATTTCGGAAGACTCACTTTACTTAAAGACTTAAACTGATTTTTCTTGTTTACGTGAATTGATGACGGCTTGGATCTCAGATTTGATGTTATCTGATTTTGGTCCGTAGATCGCTTGAACGTTGTTACCCACTTCAAGGACACCAGCGGCTCCAAGTTTTTTCAATTCGTTTTTGTCGACTTTCGACTTGTCGAGAACTTCAACACGAAGACGTGTGATACATGCGTCAAGATGTTTGATGTTTGATTCAGAACCGAGTGCGTCAAGGATGCCCGCTGCGAGCTCAGAACCTTGAGCCAATGAAGTTTCTTGTACTTCATCTTCACGACCTGGTGTTTTCAGGTTGAACTTGCGGATTGCAAAACGGAATCCAACGTAGTAAACGACTGCAAGAACAAGACCGACGACGATGACGAGCCACCACTGCGTACGTCCTGGAAGGACACCGAAGAGAAGGAAGTCAATCAATCCACCAGAGAATGTCATCCCGATTTTAACGTTCAAGAGTTGCATTGTCATGAATGAAAGACCAGCGAAAACTGCGTGTACTGCGAACAAGATTGGAGCAACGAATAAGAATGCGAATTCGATTGGCTCTGTGATACCTGTTAAGAAAGCTGTAAGTGCTGCTGACCCAAGAAGACCACCAACGACTGCGCGACGCTCTGGGCGTGCTTCATGGTACATTGCAAGTGCTGCTGCTGGAAGACCGAACATCATGAACGGGAATTTACCAGTCATGAACGTACCAGCTGTTAATTCAACGTTGTCTTTTAACTGTGCGAAGAAGATTGCTTGGTCACCGCGGACAACATCTCCTGCTGCGTTCGTGTACGAACCGAATTCGAACCAGAACGGTGCGTAGAAGATATGGTGAAGACCAAACGGAATCAATGAACGCTCAATGAGACCGAAGACGAAAGCTGCAAGCGTCGGGTTTTTCTCCATCATGAAGTGAGAGAATGAGTTCAACCCGTCTTGAGCGAATGGCCATACGAAGACAAGTACAAGACCTGCGAACAATGAAACGACTGCTGTAACGATTGGAACGAAACGTTTACCTGCGAAGAATCCGAGGAACTGCGGCAATTCAAGATTATGATACTTACCGTAAGCCCAGGCTGCGAGTAAACCGATGATGATACCACCGAAGACACCTGTTTGAAGTGTCGGAATACCAAGTACGTTTGCGTACCCTTGACCGTTTGCGACCATTTCTGGTGTAACGCCGAGCCAAACACTCATCGTTTTGTTCATGATCAAGAATCCGACGATTGCTGCAAGTCCGGCTGCGCCGTCCCCTGCTAAACCAATCGCGACACCGACCGCGAATAAGAGTGCTAAGTTACCGAAGATGATATCCCCGGCTGCTTCCATCAATTTTGCAACCTTGATGATCGCATCATTTTTTAAGAACTCGAGTTTTGACGTCAAGTTCGGATTTTGCATCGCGTTACCGAATCCAAGTAAGATCCCGGCAGCTGGCAAAATCGCAACAGGAAGCATTAACGCTTTACCGACACGTTGAAGAACAGCGAAAATCTGTTTGAACATGTGTGTTTCCTCCTCTTAATCTAAAATCTAGGAATAATGAATAATACCAATGACAGGTTGAAAAAAGTCAGACATCCGACCGATTTTTACAGAAAAAAATCAGGCACGAGCGGATTGTAGAACAAAATACACTTATCCCGCGAAATGAATCTAACGGAAATAAACTATTTTGTCCGACTTCCCACTCATGCCTGATCGTATCAGTAACACGTAGTCCGTGCGGTCATTTACCTAAATCGTACTGCACTAAGCGTTGCAGATGCATCGTAAGATACGTCGCCTCACCGCGCGGTACCGCTTTCTTCAACTGACGTTCCATGATGGACATCAGCTCCCAAGCAGTATCATAGCACAGGGGATATTCTTCACGCAATAGCTTTTCTACTTTTTCTGGCGCCTCTAGGTACTCCCCATTGGAAACCCTTTCAATCGCCGAGCGGAGATGGCGAATTAAACGCTTATAATCCAACGATTTTCGATCGATTTTAATTTCTAGCCGTTGCTCGATATGACTCGCAATTAATCCGACGAGTTGATGATGACGATTGACTTCGAGCACATCTTTAAAGTTCGTCGCCGAATGAATATGGAGTGCGATGAATCCTGTTTCTGCCGGCGGAAGATAAAAATTCATCTCGGCACTGATAAATTCAACGATTTCCTCAGCAAGCGCATATTCTTCCGGATACAAAGCTTCCGTTTCCGCTAAAAAGGGATTCGTGACCTCCATCCCTTGTTCGAGCCGCTTGAACGTAAACGTCAAATGATCCGTCAGTCCGATATGGATATGTTCATCAACGCGCTTACCGAACCGCGTTTCAATCATCGAGACGATATCATTCATCAAGGCGACGAAATTTTCATCTAAATGCCCGACGAGTGCTTTATATTGGTCTTGCTCTTCTTTATCCTTCAAGGTATAGACTTTTTCTAATTTTTCAAGATCCGTCAGTTGATCGCCTGGCTTCCGTCCGAAGCCAATCCCTTTTGCGAGGATAATGACTTCCTGATTTGCACCAGTCGAACAAATGACGACATTATTATTCAAGACTTTGATAACGTGGTACATTTGTTTATCCATTCGCTCTCAACCCTATCTGCTCTTACACATTTTTTAAAGACACTGTTTTTATTATAACGTGTTTCCACGCACTAAAAAAGCCTACTTACTCAAGTAGGCTTTAAAACATTTGGTAACCACTTTTACGCAGGAAACGAATCGACATTCCGGCAATGATGATACCGGCAAGTCCTGCCGCAAACATCGTAACGTCCGCTGTCTGCAAACCCATGATTCGATCACCTAACGCTGGAATTGCTTTTTTCGCATTCGTAAAATATTCAAGCGTCGACTGATTATCAATCATCATGATGATGATGACCGGATATAAGACGAGCATAATCCATGTGCTACGTAACAACATGTTTAAGATAAAACCAATACTAAAGAACATGACGAGATAAAGTACACTCCCGATCACGGCTTGGATAATATGCATAATGTTCCCCCTTTAAATCTCTTCGTCTAGTATAACCGACAAAAAAGGCAAATGCACGAGTGTACATTTGCCTAAAAGGTGAACTTAGAATTTACCTTTTTTGATCGCAAGACCAATTTTCTTCAGTTCAAGGAAATGTTTGTTGTCGATGACTTTTTTCATGAATGATGCGTTACGACCATAAATCTTCTTACCGAAGACCATACCGATCCCATCTTTATGACCAAGTGATGCGACTGTTCCTTTATTTTCATATGTGAACGTCGATGTTTCACGTCCACCGATGAGTGCTGAAATGTTTTCAGCGACTTTATGCGCTTGTTGTGTCGCGATTTGTGCTGTTGGCGGGTATGGACGGTTTGAACTTGGGTCCATGACTGCTGAACAGTCACCAATCATGAAGACATTGTCATGTCCAGGGACACGAAGATCTTCCTCGACGACAACACGGTTACGCATTGCTTCGAAACCTGATGCCGCAACGACCGGGTTCCCACTGACGCCACCTGTCCAAATGATTGTGTTCGCTTCAATCGTTTCTGTTGTATCACCTTGGAGTGGACCAAACGTAACCGTTCCAGGACCACATTCCTTGATGCCGTTACCGAGTTTGAACTCGATCCCTTGGCGCTCAAGCCATTTGTGTGCGTAGTTGACGAGATCTGCATCAAATCCAGGAAGGACAGTCGGAGCTGCCTCGATATTGACGACACGCACGAGTTCGCGTGGGATATCGTATTGTTTACAAAGCTCTGGAATCCGGTTGACGAGCTCACCCATGAACTCGATTCCTGTAAATCCAGCTCCACCGACGACGATCGTCAGAAGTGAACGATCCGTTGAACCAGTCGTTTTGTATTCTGCGAATGAATAGTCGATGTGTTCTTTGATTTTCCGGACACTGTTCAATGAGCTGATCGTTAGAGCGTTCTCTTTCAATCCTTTGATTCCGAAAGTCTCTGGAACGCCACCGAGTGCAACGACGACGTAATCGTAAGGAACAGCTCCACCGTCTTGAAGTTTCACTGTGTTGCTTGCCGTATCGACTTTTTCAACAATCCCTTTAACGAGTTTGACGCGTGAAGGATTGATGACATCATTGATATAGATGCGCGCTTGTTCTGCTGACATCGTACCTGCCGCAGGTTCATGTAACCAAGTAGTTTGGTAATGATAGTCGTGTTTGTTGATCAATGTGATGTTGGCTTGATCGACGCCAAGTTTCTTTTGAAGGTTGACTGCTGTGATCAATCCACCGTAGCCGGCTCCAAGAATAACAATGTTAGGTGTGTTCATGTTCTGATACTCCTTACGAATGGTAGTTTTGTTGTGATTTTCTTCACATTCAATTACAAATAAATGCTCAAAAACTTTGTTCAAATAATGTTCACATGTCTATAAGCTTATTGAAACACTTTTTCTGACGGATTGCAAAAGAAAATTCTAGAAATGCTGAAAAAAATGTAAGATTTCCCGTACTTGCAACACCCGCCCCTCCTACCTATATAATAGGAGTATCCAACTATAGGAGGGAATCAGATGTACCAACCATATGATGTCACGATTATCGGGGGCGGTCCAGTCGGATTGTTCACCGCGTTTTATTCAGGGATGCGTCAGATGAAGACGAAAGTCATCGAAAGTCTCCCCCAACTCGGTGGGCAACTGGCGACGCTTTATCCCGAGAAATATATATATGATATTGCCGGCTTCCCGAAAGTCAAAGCTCAGGATTTAGTCGATCGTTTGCTTGAACAAGCAAATGAATTCGACCCGACGTATGTCCTCGGCGAAACGGTCGTCGCCTACGAGCGCCTCGAAGACGGAATCATCCGCCTCGTGACGAACAAAGGAGAACACTTCACGAAGACCGTCATCTTGACGGCAGGTAACGGCTCGTTCGCTGCCCGTCCACTTGGTGTTGCCGATGCTGAACGGTTCGAAACGAGTAACTTGCACTATTTCGTCAATGAAATGGATCGCTTCAAAGATCGTCAAGTCGTCTTACTCGGTGGTGGCGATTCCGCTGTCGACTGGTCATTGATGCTTGAGCCGATCGCGAAATCCGTCACGCTCGTTCACCGTCGCGATAAGTTCCGTGCACATGAACATTCAGTCGAACTGCTCCACAACTCATCCGTCAATGTCATGACACCGTATACGCTCGAATCCGTTACCGGTGAAGAGAGTATCGAAACTCTGACGTTCAAACATGCGGAAACGGAAGAAGTCGTCGTCGTCGGGGCAGATGACGTCGTCTGCAACTTCGGTTTCGTTTCGTCGCTCGGCCCGTTAAAAGAATGGGAAGTCGAGTTTGAACGCAATTCGATTCGCGTCAATTCGAAAATGGAGACGGCGATCCCCGGCATCTTTGCCTGTGGTGACATCGCGACGTACGACGGTCGTGTCAAATTGATTGCGACCGGCTTCGGTGAAGCACCGATTGCTGTCAATCAAGCGAAACTACTCGTCGATCCGTCCGCCCGTCATCCACAACACTCGACCAGCCTGTTCGAAAAAGTAAAAAATCATTAATGGACATGAAGAAGCGTTTCCTCGGTGTAAATCGAAGGAACGCTTCTTTTTTCGTAGTTTTCCCAAACGAAACCCGACTGATTTCCGCTTCCTTCGTTACGAAAAGGAGAGGGGTAAATCAATCCGGTAAAGGTGTTCCTCCAGTTCTTTCCCACCCCGTTCGATCACACACCCGGAAACACGGATACCTCCGAGTCGTTCATAAAAGTGGCAGGCCGGATTATCCGCGAGCACGGCAATGATGAGTGACGTAACACCATGTTCCTCCAACTGACGGACGACACGGTTGACTAAGGCGCGACCGATTCCGCGCCCTTGATACGAACGCAACAAATAGATCGCTGACAGTTCCCCTTCTGTCGATTCTGTTTGATTTTGCTTGCCGTGGGCAAAACCAATCAAACCTTTTGCGTCGACAGCAACAAAAACAAGTCCATCAACTAACAATTCCCGCCATGCAGCGGCACGCTTTTCTGTCGACAACTGATCGAGGTAGTCGTCAGGAATGATACCGCGGTATGTCTCTTGCCACGCTGAAACGTGGACGGTGGCGATTGCTTCAGCGTCGTCTAACGTCGCTCGCCGTATCTGCATCTCGAAACCCCCTCCCTCAAATTAAAAATCATCCTAATCAAAGTAGGATGATTAGAATGATGTTAAGACAGCGGGACATTGAATCGTCGTACACGTGACCCGTCTTCTTTCATAAATGACTCCAGTTCTTCTCCGCCGTTCGCTTCGATGACACGTCCTGACGCGATGTTGTCTGCACTGCACGTAATCAAGACCGATTCTAGTCCACGTTCTTTTGCGACTTCAAGTGCTTGACGCAGACCTTCCGTCGCGTAACCGCGCTTCCGGGCGCTCGGCCGAATCCCGTATCCGATATGACCCCCGATTTGTTTTAAACCATCGTTTAAGTCATGACGGAAGTTCACAGCACCGACGATTTGTTTCCCGTCGTAAAACCAATAGGTCGAGTGCGTCACCCAGTTCTCTGGAGCCGTCAATGCCTCTTGTTCCTGCTCCTCTAAAAAGTCAGCGAGGGGTAAAAAAGTTTTGCTGACGACACTCGGGACAATCGGTTCCCCGGATTGTTCCCATTCTGCCAAAAAGTCTAAATACTCCGTTTCGAGATGGACGGACGGTTTTACTAACGTAATCATTTGTGATTTCGTACCTCCTCTTCAATGAGTCGATCGAGCCACTCGTCGACGTGTTGGAATAAATAGCCGGCTTTTTTCGCTGCTGACGTATCCATGTAGAAATCACGTTCTGGCGCCAGTGGTGATTCATCGTCGCCCGTCGTCGCGAACGTTGATTCCGTTCCTGCGACACGGTCAATCTTATCCATCAAATCTTGAATCGATAACACCCCGTCACTCGCTGCATTGATCGGTCCTGTCATCGTCGAACGACCACACCATTCAAGGAACGAGGCCGCTTCATAGCTTGAGATATATCCCATTTTCGCATAGAGGTTTTCAGCCACCACAGGAGTCCCTGCGAGCGCACGTTTCACATGGAAGACGAGACGTTCCGTGTAATCATCCGGTCCTAAGACGACCGGGAAGCGAACGGCGATAACAGGAAATGTCGCCCGTTGAAAGAAATAACTTTCTGCTTGGCGCTTTCCTTCCCCGTAATCATGTTCCTGTTCCAAGTCATATTTCCCGGGAAACGGATTGAAATCCCGCTCTGAAAGATTTGCTCCTCCCCCGTCATAGACGGACATCGTCGACGTTAAGATGTAGCGTCCGACCTTTCCTTCGAATGCATCGACGGCAAGTTTTGCTTGATATGGATTAAAACAAATATTGTCGTAGATGATATCCCAGTTTTGACTCCCTAAATCTTTCATCGTACTGCTTGACGTCCGGTCCCCTTTAAAGAATGTCAAGCCCTTCGCGACAGGTGGCGTATGTTCCCCCCGTGTGACGAGCGTCACATCATCGCCGGCGTCAGCGAGTCGTAATGCCAGCCGTCTTCCAAAATAACGTGTCCCACCAAAAATCAACACTTTTCGCATCGATAGTCCTCCTTAATGATGACGTACTCATTCCGTTGCCCTACTGTCTTCTCTACCCGATTCTTAAAATCCTGTATCTCACGAAAAAACAAAAAAACGCGGACTCTGAGGTCCACGTTGTGAGTTAGCAACCACCGGGTGTCCCGGCGTTCGTCGCTGTTCTAAATGATGTCCCGCAGCCGCATGTCGCGATTGCATTCGGATTCGTGATTGTGAATCCGCCACCGAGCATCGATTGTTTATAGTCAATTTCTAATCCTTTGACGACCGGATAGTCTTTTTCATTGACGATGACATTGACACCATGTTGCTCAAATGTCAGGTCCGTCTCCTTTTGGCTATCGAAACCCATTCCGTAGGAGAGACCACTGCATCCGCCACCTTGAACGAGCATGCGGAGATTTCTTTCATCGTCCGGCGCTTGTTGCATCATCTCTTTGACTTGAAGAGCAGCTGCTTCTGTTAATTGGATCATGTAATCACCTTCCCTTTTTCTATAGTATACGCAATTTCATGCGGATTCGAAACCTAGTTGCTTGAAACTATCTTGAATTCGTTGTATAAATGAATTGTATCAAAAAAATTAAATCGTTCCATCTTCAGGGCAGGGTGAAATTCCCGACCGGCGGTAAACAGACCATTGTCTGAAGCCCGCGAGCGAATAGGGCGCTATTTGCTGATTCTGTGTGACTCAGGAGCCGACAGTATAGTCTGGATGGGAGAAGATGGCGGCATGTATATAGACTTATTCCGATTTTGCACATTTCGGATAGGCTTATTTTATTGCGGACTTCTCCCCTGTTGAATCTTATTCAACGGGGGTTTATTTTGGACGCAGTCATGCCAATACTTCATCGAGAGGAACGAAAAAAAGGAGATTTTACTCGTATGAAACGCACTCAAAAAATGGTCACACTCTCAATGTTAGGTTCAATTTCATTTGTTCTTATGTTACTCAACTTCCCACTACCCTTTTTACCGAACTATTTAAAAATCGACTTCAGTGATGTCCCGGCGTTGATTGCTGCTATCATGTTCTCACCGGTAGCGGGTGTAATCGTCGAAGCATTGAAGAACGTTCTCTATTATATTTTCCGCGGAAGCGGTGTTCCGGTCGGCGAACTTGCAAACTTTGCAGCGGGTGTTGCTTTCATTCTTCCTGTCAGCTGGTTCTACCATAAAAAGAAATCAACGCAAGGTCTTGCAACCGGCTTAGTCGCAGGAACAATTACCATGGCACTTGGACTTGCGATTCTCAACTATGTTTTGATCCTCCCGGCATATGCTTGGTTCTTCGGGATGGACTACATGCTTGATCCGGCTGTCAAATGGACAACGATCATCGCTGGTATCTTGCCGTTCAACATCATCAAGGCCCTCTTCATCTCAGCACTCTTCATTCCGCTGTTCTTAAAATTAAAACCTTGGATCAACCGTCGTCAACAAGCTGCATAAGTCCTAGGCGCGCCCGCCGACCGACAAAATCCCCCACTTCATTTGAGGTGGGGGATTTTTTTAGAGTTCATTTTCTTCGATTTTAGCGTAGATGTTTTCTAACAGTTCTTCCGGTGTCTCTCCGATGACGGTCTGGCCGTCAACAAGACAAAAATGGTCAAGCGAGCAGATGCCGCAGTAGCCAAGACAACCATACTCGACGACATCGACATTCGGGTCGCGTTCGAGTTGTGACATGACGACTTGGGTCCCTGCCGCTAAGTTACTGATACAAAATTCAATAATGGGATTCACTTTTTTTCCTCCTTTAAGCAGGAATTTACCTTCCTCTTGTCGTATTATACAAGGTCAGACTGATTTAGGGGAACTAAGGGGGATTTTAAGTTATGAAGCAACTAGTCGTTTTAGGTGGCGGATATGGCGGAATGCGAATTTGTGAACGCTTCAAAGATGAAGAGGTCGCCGTGACGCTTGTCGATCGATTGCCGTATCACGCACTAAAGACCGAGTATTACGCTCTTGCAGCAGGTACATTATCCGATCGTGATGTCCGGATTGAATTTCCGGAGGGGAAACATCTCACATATAAATATGGACATGTCGTTAACATCTCGCCAGAGACGAATTCTGTGTTCTTGCAAGACGGGACAGAACTTTTTTATGACGATCTCATCATCGCATTAGGTTGCGAAGATAAATACCATAACATACCGGGTGCTCAAGAGTTTACTTATAGCATTCAGACACTCGAAGAGTCACGCAAAACGCATCAAGCGATTTGTGGACTGTCGCCCGGCGCGACGGTCTCGATTGTCGGTGCCGGTCTCTCGGGTGTTGAACTGGCAAGTGAACTCCACGAAAGTCGCAAGGACTTGAAGATTCGTTTATTCGATCGTGGTCCATCTGTCCTATCGTTCTTATCTGATAAAGTATCCTCTTACGTTCAGGAATGGTTCGAGGAGCATGACGTCGATGTCATCAACAATTCGAACGTCACCCTTGTCACAGCAGATGATGTCCGCAACGGTGAGGACGTCTATCCGACGAACTTAACGATTTGGACAGCCGGAACGCAACCCGTCAAAGTTGTCCGTGACCTCGGATTTGAAGCAGATAGCGGCGGACGGATTAAACTAGCGGAGCATCATCACGTTCCGGAATACGATAACTTGTTCGTCATCGGTGATTGCGCGAGCCTCCCGTATGCACCAAGCGGACAGCTCGCAGAGCATCAAGCGGATCAAGTCGTTGATGTCCTTGAAGCGAAATGGGCCGGAAAAAAACTTCCGAAATTACCGGAAATCAAATTACGCGGCATGCTCGGGTCACTCGGAAAATCAGATGGATTCGGAATCGTCATGGGTAAACAGGCCCTGACGGGAAAAGTGCCACGCCTTCTAAAATCAGGTGTCTTATGGAAACATAAAAAGATTAAATAAACGCAAAATCCCCAAAGTCCATTTAGGCGCTTTGGGGATTTTAGGCTGTATACACCACTTATGTAGAGTAAAGAGGCTTACATGCCTCTGCTTTCTCCTCACCTTTTCTTACACCGGCCTAAAAAGCTTTTCATTTCGTTGACTCCTGCGGGAAAAAGCGCGTTTTTTCGCGCTGCCAAGAGGCAGGCAAGACCCTGCTCGTTGTCCGCCAGGATCAAGGGGCTTGCGCCTCGCCCGAGGAAAGCAACGAAGAAGAAACAAGCTTTGATCACCCCATACTACTTTGTCTACACGCTGAAACCCCCAAAGTCCGCTTAGGTACTTTGGGGATTTTTAAACGTCAATGAAGTTTACTGCGCAGCCTGATTCAATTTCAGATCAATCGCACGCGTGACTTTTTTCAGTTGAACATACCCTTCGTCAATCATTTCGCCATCGAGTAAGACGAGTGGGTAAAAATATTCGTCGTCTTTTAAAGCATCCACCCAACTGTCACGTGTCGTCGCCTGTTCAAAATCGACGTAAACAAATGTTAACTCCGTTTCATATTTCCGTCCAAGTACAGCCTGTAACCAGCTGAACGTCTCTTCCGAACTCGGTGCCCCGACACAGCTCGGACACGTCACAGCTGCCCCATATACCTTGATTTCCATCAGATATCCCCCTTCTTCCGTTTACTCTTTCTCAGTATACAAGTTTTCCAGATTGAGAACATTTTTCAACCCTGTTACAATGAATTTATAAGAAAGGATGTGTTTACGCATGGAAATGTTTGATCAAGTGAATGAAGTCCTCGAAAAATTGCGTCCGTTCCTTCTTCGTGATGGAGGAGACGTTGAGCTCGTAGATGTTGAAGATGGTATCGTTAAACTTCGTTTGATGGGAGCTTGCGGCAGTTGCCCAAGTTCGACAATCACATTGAAGGCTGGTATCGAACGTGCCCTGCTTGAAGAAGTAGCTGGCGTCGTTGAAGTAGAACAAGTCTTCTAATTCGAAAAAAACCCCCGATGACATCCGTCGTCGGGGGGTTTTTATGGTTATAAAATCCACTCGGCAAGCGAATCGACCATGTACGTCGGCTGAACATCCTGCCCTTGAATAAAGACAGGCGTATGAACACCCGAGTTGACATGCATCGTCCGAATCCCACCATTGATTCCGAATAAGATATCCGTATGGTAGTTGTCACCAACCATGATGACATCTTCCTTCGCAAGACCAATCATTTCAGCAGCGATGTTGACCATGACCGGTTCCGGTTTCCCGATATAAAACGGCTCTTTTTCTGTCGTCACGCGTAAAACCGACGTCAAGGCACCGTTTCCTGGTAAGAAGCCGCGTTCTGTCGGAATTGCGATATCGCCGTTCGTCGAGATGAATCGTGCTCCTGCCCGAATCGCCAGTGCACCGATTGCTAACTTCTCATACGTGATTTGACGATCGAGTCCGATGACGACGTAATCCGCATGCTCATCGGCAACGACTTGAAGTCCTTGTTGTTCTAAGGCATCGAGCAACCCGTGTTCACCGATTGCATAGACGTTTGCACCTGGGTCGAGTTCTGCGATGTAGCGACCTGTCGCCATCGCACTCGTTAAGACATGTCCTGCATCGGAATGAACGCCCATGCCGCGTAGTTTTTCAGCGACGGCTTCTGCTGTCATCGATGCATTGTTCGTCACGAACAGGTACGGCACGCCTTCTGCTTGCAAGCGATTGACAAAATCAACGGCTTCTTGAACAGGTTCTGTTCCGTTATACATCGTGCCGTCTAAATCGAATAAATAACCTTTCGCTTTCATCCTGACTCACTCCTCGTTTGGTAAAAATGCCGAGACGGGTCCGAGTTCTGTCTCTAAGTATTGACGGACCGCGGACGGAAATCGACGAAGCTCTATTTCTTCTTCGCTCAAGACCGTCCGGACTTCTGCTGTACTCGACTTCGTAAACTCACGGACGATCGGTGTCCGCAGTGCGACGATTCGTTTTAAGCTCGTCGCGAGTTCTGCGTCAATCACCCGCTCGTCTTCTAAAATCAATACGATATCTTCATAACTTCCCGGATCACGCATGATGAAACCATCAATCATACTATTTCCGATATCAATGATACTTTCGATGACTAAAAACCCGATCCGTTCCAACGCTAAAGCTGTCGTCACCGCATCCCCCGTTAACTCTTTGCTTTGACGAAGCGCTGTCTCGAAACAAATCACCGTTTGTTCAATCTTTTCCCGATTCACGAAATACATCTAGCATTCCCCCTCACATCTTCCATTTTAGACCTATCGGCGGTCCATGAAAAGCAGAAACGCCATTTGCATCACATTCCTCAATGTGTTATCCTCAATTTAGATTTTTACCCAAAATAGTATGTCACATTAAGTGACTTGGAGGTTATTTATACATGGAACGGGAACTTGCATTAGAAATCGTCCGCGCAACAGAGGCTGCTGCCCTCGCATCTGCAAAATGGATTGGTCGTGGGAAAAAGAACGAGGCAGATGATGCCGCAACGACAGCGATGCGTGAAGTCTTGAATACGGTCAATATGACAGGAACAGTCGTCATCGGAGAAGGTGAACTCGATGAAGCACCGATGCTGTTCATCGGCGAACAACTCGGCACGACAAATGGTCCGATCGTCGACATCGCAGTCGATCCGCTCGAAGGCACGAACATCGTCGCAAAAGGACTCGGTAACGCCATGGTCGTCATCGCTGTCGCAGACCAAGGCGCACTCTTGCATGCTCCTGATATGTACATGGATAAATTAACGGTCGGTCCGAACTTAAAAGGACATGTCTCGCTCGACGATCCACTCGAAGTCATCATTGAAAAGGCAGCTGAACTGAACAATAAACGGATTGAAGACGTGACGGTCATCATGCAAGACCGCCCCCGTCACGACCACTTCCGCGAAGCCGCTATGCGGATGGGCGCCCGCGTCCGGTTATTCGAGGACGGCGATGTTTCTGCCGGAATTGCCCCCCTTTCACCGGCAACAGGCATCGACATCTTCATCGGAACGGGCGGTGCACCGGAAGGCGTCATCACCGCTGCTGCTGTTAAAGCAATGGGTGGCGACATGCAGGCACGCTTGCACCCGATGGACGACGAAGAGACGGCCCGTGTCATTCGGATGGGACTTGCTGATCCGTTACAATTATTGACGCTCGACGACTTAATCAAGAGTGACGATTGTATCTTCGCGGCGACAGGTGTCACGACCGGTGAAATGCTCGACGGGGTCAAGTTCATCACGGACGATATCGTAGAGACGACGTCGCTCGTCATGCGCTCAAAAACACGGACCATACGTAAAGTCATCGCGGAACACAGTCTGTCGCGCAAACCGTACTTGCAAAATGTTCCCCAAACCCTTTAATCTGAAAAGAGACTAGGAAATGAGGGACTTTACACGTCATGATGGAAGAACGCGATTTTTTATATGATGATGTCGAACAAACGAAAACACGGTTTATTTGCTGGATTGGTGAAACGAGCCGGTTCGATTTAGCAATCACGCACTCGGAACATTTTTTCGGAAAGATTTTAGTGCTGAATTTACTCTCGAACCGCTTCGCAATCATCGGTGCCGATGATTTTGACGAACCGGGTTATATCGCTCATGCCTTCGACCTCGAAGAAGACGCAGCTGATGAACTCGAACGGTATTTAAGTGAATACATTGGTCTCACATGAAAAAAAGCAGCTCCATCCGTGAAGGATGGAGCTGCTTTTTAAGCATTTTAGAGGAGACGATCATTGCGTTCATTCAGTGTATTCGGTCCACTGAACACATTCGTATTGTCTGAATCATCATGAGCTTTACGCTCTGAATGCTGATCTGCCTCGTCCCCGACGAGCAAGACGAATTGATGGTCTTCGACTGCTTTGTTTGCACGGTCGACATCTTCTTTACTTAAGCCACTCGCTTGCAACACATCTGTATGCGTCGTCGAAGCAGCTTCTTTCTTTTTGAAGATCCCTTTGATCTCATGCCATAGGTTCATATGCTCTTCTTGCGACAGCTTCGTTGACGTTTGGTGATTATGCAAATCTGCCATGTCTTCGATTTGATCTAAATCATAGCGGTCATGGGCAACGACTTTTAAGTCCGTTGAAATGACTCCGGCGACACGCAAATCATGAACAGCACTAACGATTTCTGGCACAGTTTTATAAATCCCGACGATTCTCATGTATGGTTCCCCCTATAGGTACGTGATACTTATAGTAATAGCCGAAATCAGCCCATCAGAAACGCTTTTAAATATGTCTTTTTGATTACTATGCTTCTTCAGTCGGAGAAAATTTACGTTTAAGCTTCAACGTATTGGCCGAAGATCCGTCGAAGCGAGGTGGTGCTTCTTCTCCTTCTACCGGCTCCATCCGCTTGACGATGAAATAAGCACAGCCGAAATTACAGTATTCATATAAATAATCCGCAACATGCGAAATCTTCGTATCAAACGTCGCCTTGATGTGATCGTCATTATAGAAGCCACGTAGTCGAAGTTGACCGTGCCCCCAATCTCCGACGATGTAATCATATTTTTCGAGGACATCACTGAATCGTCCGATGAAAGCTTCCTCATTGAAACCTTCACGCTTTTCTTCGACGATTTCATATCGTTCGCGATTGACTTGTATCATTTTTCCACCCCCTGCTCCTATTATCATAGCATATTCATTTCTGAAAACGAATCTCCGCGCAGACGAAAAACCGTCCCAGTCGGCTACTGAGACGGTTTCATTTACTCAATCGATTGGTAAAGCAGCTTTATTTTTTTTCGCTGCGTTGACTTGTTCATCCGCATGATAAGAAGAGCGGACGAGTGGACCGGCTTCACAGTGTGAGAAGCCTTTGCCAAGCGCAATTTGTTTTAGTTCAGCAAATTCTTGTGGTGTATAGTATTTGATGACATCCAGGTGTTTTTTCGTCGGTTGAAGATACTGACCGATTGTCATGATATCGACGTCGTTCGCACGAAGATCATCCATCGTCTGTAAAATCTCTTCCCACGTTTCACCAAGTCCTAACATCAAACTTGATTTCGTCGGGATTTCGGGAGCAAGCTCTTTTGAACGGCGAAGGAATTCGAGTGTCCGGTCATACGTTGCTTTTGCGCGGACCGTCGGTGTCAAGCGTCGAACCGTCTCGATGTTATGGTTCATGATGTCCGGTTTCGCTTCAATCAAGGTTTGGAGCGCATCAAAGTTTCCACCCATATCAGATGGCAAGACTTCAATCGATGTCTCCGGGTTCATCCGTCGTACTTCACGGACCGTTTCGGCGTAAACTCCTGCCCCGAAGTCATTCAGGTCGTCACGTGCTACTGCCGTGATGACTGCATGTTTCAAGTTCATCAGACGAACCGATTCTGCGACACGTGTCGGCTCTTCTAAATCGAGTTCATTCGGACGTCCTGTCGTCACAGCACAAAAACGGCAAGCCCGTGTACAGATACTCCCAAGAATCATAAACGTCGCTGTCCGGCGAACGGCCCAACATTCATGGATGTTCGGACACTTCGCTTCCTCACAGACAGTATGTAGCTTTTTTTCTCGCATCATACTCTTAAGCTCTGTGTAGGTCTCGTTCGTATTCAACTTGATTTTTAGCCATTCTGGTTTCCGTTGAATCTCTCCTCTAGCCATAAATACACTTCCCCCTTCATCCCCCAAAAAAGTCATTTATTTTCTGTTTCAGTATACCAAACAATTATCGTTTAGGGGCATGCAATTCAGTGAATTCTGACTTCTCCGATAGCCGGTTAAATAGCAAATCTCGTAAAAGCTCCGGCATGAAATACTGTTTCGGCATGTCTTTGATTGCTGGGAAGAGAGGTCCAAACGTAAACATGTCTGGCATCGCGACCGTGTAGTGCGCCGACTCGTCCAGTGTGGCTAAAACGGAGTCACGTCCTGCGTAATGCATTTTCCCCATCAATTTCCCGCGAAAACCGAGTCCACGGACTTTTAACTGTTCAAACTGATTCGTTTCGACTTCTTCCATGAACGTCATCAGTTGCCGTCCTGTCATCGTGACGTTACACGGATTGATGGGATGCGGACATAACCGGTGCAGGTCGAAGGAAGAGACAGGACCCGGAGATAGCGAACCGAGCAATATACCAGCCGGGACACAAGCAATATCTGCTTTACACCAGTCCTGCATCGTCTCTGCTAACAGTTGGGAGAACGGTGACGGACTAAACCAGTCATTCGCTAGACCTGATGTCCTGCCAATCGGTTGTTTCATCACTTTTTCAGCCGCATATTGTTCCCGGTCGAGTAATCCGGAACTCGCTTCATCCGCCGCATAGTCGTGGAGCGGGTGCAAGACGGCTTCTTTTTCACCGGTATCCGTGTTGAGATAAATCTCACCTGCGTATTGACCGTGCTTACCGGCTTGAGCAATCAAGACACCATTCTTGACGACACCATCGTCTAAGACATGATGCGTATGGGCTCCGATGATTAAATCAAGCTCCGGAAACCGTTCTGCCAGTTCCTCATCCTGATAAAACCCAAGATGACTCAAACAAATCAGGACGTCGACCTGTCCGCGAAGCGACTCGATTTCACGCGCTGCTGCTTCGAACGGGTCTTCGATTGTCCACCCGAGCAACTCATACAGTTCATAGTAAGGGGCCGTCAGACCAAAGACTCCGACGTTACCGGTCGGAAGTTCCTGAATCATGCCAGACTTCGCGAACGGTGCTGTCATATTCGAGACGAGTACAGGGAACGTCGCTTCTGTATAGAGTGCCGCAAGCCAGTCATGGGGAAACGTGATTCCTTCATTGTTTCCGATCGTCACGGCAGTCGGTGCTAACTCATTTAAGAGATGGGTATTGATTTTTCCTTGCGTCGCTTCCGTCGCCGGTGCGACACGGTCTGCATGATCCCCTAAATCAAAGACAAGGGAGTCGTACGTCCGGTGTTCCTTGATGAACGACATATAGCGAGGCCACATATCAAAGTGTGAATGAAGATCATTATAATGGATGACGTGTAACTTCACGCTCAAAGCCTCCTCTAAAATTAAAACAACGAGATTTGCCGGGGAGCGAGTTCATAATCGAGATTAAGGATCTCAATCAGACGTTTCGCATTCGGCGCGGCATCGCCTGCTGAATTGTTATTAAAGAAAACATACACGTCTTTCGCTTGTCCTGCAAGCGTCCGGACATGTTCTGCTAATTCTTGTAATTCTTCTTCCGAGTACCGGTATAAACAACGGACCTTCCGCCAGTCGTCACTGCTTTGTCCCGGCTTTTTCAGCCAGCCGTTTTTGTTCCGACCATGCAAGCGGACGAACGCTGTTTCTTGCGTGACGACAGGAACAAACGGGACGGAACCGTCTTCTGTCTGCGGCTCATCACAAATCGTATGAATGAACTGATGCTCTGCTAAAAAACGAAGTGTCCGTTCCCGATATTCGTCGGAGTACCAGGACGGATTTCTGAATTCGATCGCAACCGGGAGTCCCGCAAGCGATTTACGAACAGTTTGCAAGTATTCAAGGTGAACTTTACTAACGTCGAACCAAGGTGGCAGTTGAACGAGAATCGCAGCAATCTTCCCGCTCTGCCGCATCGGCTCAATTGACGCGATATATTGTTCGAAAATCGGACCGAGCGGATCTTTGTTGTCCCGATCGTGCCCGCTCATCGCCCGGTGTACTTTGACGATGAAGCGAAAGGCGTCTGGTGTTTCTGTGACCCATTTTTGATAGTTTCGTTCCGGTTGAATCGCATAAAACGTCGAATCGACTTCGACTGCCGGAAAATGTCCCGCGTAGGCAGCCAGTTTTTCTTTTCGGTCTTGCGGTGTCGGATAGAGGCTATCATGATCCCCCCAACCGGTCACGCCGACATAAATCATCCGCTTATCCCTCCTTACGACAAAAAAGACCTATCGCTTTTTTTGACGCAGGCTTTTTTGCACTGTCTATTTTCTTATCATATCACAGCTAAATCGAAAACTTCTTCTCGAAGATTGTCGTCAGCGTGTTCGTTCGTATCGAAGGACAACACAGCCGGAAGAAGCAAAGTGCCGTTGTTCGACAAGCCGTAAAGCAAGTGATTGGTCGAGTCGTCCAAACATCCGTTTTCCGCCTCCGAGCAGAACAGGATAGACGACAACATGGTATTTATCAATCAAGTCACGTTGCATGAATTGTGCAGCAAGATTTGCGCCACCGACGGATATCCGTTTGCCGGGCATCCTCCGTAAACGTTCGACTTCTTCTTCAATCGTCCCTGTTGCGAGCCGGGCATGCCCATCGACGTGCGTCAATGTCCGGGAGAAGACAATCTTCTCGATTCCTGTCCAAATCAGTGCATAGTCACGAATTTCTGTGACTTCTTCCGTGTCGCTTACGTTCGACCAAAACGGATGCATCATTTCATATAATTTCCGTCCATAGAAATGTGTATCAAACTGTTTTTCGTAGTCATTGAAGTAACGATGGAGTTCCTTGTCAGGTGTAAAGGGGAGTAAGCCTTGCTCATCTTCGAGATAGCCGTCAAGCGATACTTGAAATGAGTAGACGATCGATCGCATCGGTCATCCTTCCTTTCTAGAAGCTGTTTCTTACTCTCTACCCGTTGTCGGAAAGAACAATCAACAATACCCCAGTAAAATAAGACCGTATGCCAGACGGATAGTTCGTGTTATCCGACACGCTTTCCCTTCTCGAATCACATCTTGAAAACACGTTGATTCTCGTGACTCCTACTGGAAAAAGCGTTCGGCGATAATCGCTTTAGCAACCAATCTGACTTTCGTTAAAGTCAGATACTGGAGACAAATGCTATCTTATGAAGATCGAAGAGCCGACATCACCATACTGCCGTGTCGCGCTTCCATGTCTCGACTCGCCTTACTCTACGGCACAACCTAAACAAAGCTTCTCTTTTTCGTTGACTCCTACGGGAAAAAGCGCAAGGCAACTTGCGCTGTCAGAGGCAGGCAAGACCCTGCTCATTGCCCGATAGGTCAAGGAGCAACGGCTTGCCCCTCGCCCGAGGAAAGCAACAGAAAAGGAAGAAGCTTATTCTTGTCTAATCCGGCTTCGCCTAAAAAAGTACGAGAGCAGATTTTAATCTAAACGAAATCACGCGCCTCACCCGATTCCTAAAGGAAAACGGATAAAGCGCGTGAGGAGTGTAAAATTCTTTTTCGGAGTTAGATTATCCGATTGAACCTTCCATCTCGAACTTGATGAGACGGTTCATTTCGACCGCATATTCCATCGGCAATTCTTTTGTGAACGGCTCGATGAAGCCCATGACGATCATTTCCGTTGCTTCTTCTTGTGAAATCCCACGGCTCATGAGATAGAACAATTGTTCTTCCGAGACCTTCGATACTTTCGCTTCGTGTTCAAGCGAGATGTTATCGTTAAGGATTTCGTTGTACGGAATCGTGTCCGATGTCGATTGGTTATCCATGATGAGTGTGTCACATTCGATGTTCGAACGCGCTCCGGTCGCTTTACGGCCGAAGTGGACGATTCCGCGATACGTAACTTTCCCACCGTGTTTCGAAATCGATTTCGAGACGATCGTTGACGACGTGTTTGGCGCAAGGTGGATCATTTTCGCACCCGCATCCTGGTGTTGTCCTTTACCCGCGATGGCAATTGATAATGTCATCCCACGTGATCCTTCACCTTTTAAGATGACGGCTGGGTATTTCATCGTCAATTTCGAACCGATGTTACCATCGACCCATTCCATCGTCGCGCCGGCTTCACAGATCGCACGTTTCGTCACGAGGTTGTAGACGTTGTTTGCCCAGTTTTGGATCGTCGTGTAACGGCAATACGCGTTTTTGTTGATGAAGATCTCAACGACCGCCGAGTGAAGCGAGTTCGTTGTATAGACCGGTGCCGTACATCCTTCGACGTAGTGCACAGATGCTTCTTCGTCAACGATGATGAGCGTCCGCTCGAATTGACCCATGTTTTCCGAGTTGATCCGGAAGTAGGCTTGAAGCGGCGTATCCATCTTGACGCCTTTTGGTACGTAAATGAACGATCCACCCGACCAAACCGCTGTGTTAAGGGCAGCGAATTTGTTATCTGTCGGCGGAATCAATTTACCGAAGTACTCACGGAACAAGTCTTCGTTCTCTTTGAGTGCTGTATCTGTATCTTTGAAGACGATCCCTTGATCTTCAAGTTCACTCTTCATGTTGTGGTAAACGACTTCTGATTCGTACTGTGCCGAAACACCTGCCAAGTACTTTTGTTCTGCTTCCGGGATACCGAGTTTGTCAAACGTACGTTTGATTTCTTCCGGTACTTCATCCCATGATTTTTCAGCACGTTCCGACGGTTTCACGTAATACGTGATGTCGTCAAAACGAAGATCTGATAAATCGCCACCCCAAGCTGGCATCGCTTGTTCGTTGAAAATCTTAAGCGATTTCAAACGGAAGTCGAGCATCCATTGTGGTTCTTCTTTCATTTTCGAGATCGTTTCGACGACTTCTGTCGTCAAGCCGCGTCCAGAACGGAAGATCGAGATATCGCGATCGTGGAAACCATATTTATAATCGCCAATTTCAGGCATGTTCTTAGCCATGTTCATTTCCTCCTCTTACTTACTGACCGAAGTTACTTGCCTTCTTCCACGCCACGTTCGAGCGCTTTCCAAGCAAGTGTCGCACACTTGATACGTGCTGGGAATTTTGTCACACCGGAAAGTGCTTCTGCGTCCCCAAGATCAAACTTCTCATCATCATAGTCTTTCCCTTGAACCATCTCAGAAAAGATTTCTGCGAGTTGTAATGCTTCTTCGACCGTTTTTCCTTTGACGATCTGTGTCATCATCGACGCGGACGCCATACTGATGGAACATCCTTCGCCGTCAAACTTCGCATCTTGGACGATATCGTCTTCGATCGCGAGCTGTAAGCGAATCGTGTCTCCACACGTCGGGTTGTTCATATCGATCGTCACGCCTCCCTCGATCGCACCGCGATTACGAGGAGTTTTATAATGATCCATGATCACTTGACGGTACAAGTGATCGAGATTGTTAAAATCCATGACTGAAATACTCCTTCGTTTGACGAAGTCCTGTCACTAAGGCATCGACTTCTTCTTGCGTGTTATACAAGTAGAAGCTTGCTCGTGCCGTTGAACTGGCACCGAGCCAACGCATCAGTGGTTGTGCACAGTGATGACCGGCGCGGACTGCGACGCCTTGCATGTCGAGTACCGTCGCGACATCATGTGCATGGACATCGCCGAGATTGAATGTGACGAGACCGACACGTTCTTCTGGACCATAAATCGTTAATCCATCGATTTCACGCATCTGTGCCATCGCATACCGCGCGAGTTCGCGTTCATGGGCTTCGATGTTCTCTAGACCGATTTCTTCTAGAAAATCAATCGCTGCCGACAGACCGACTGCCCCCGCAATGATGGGTGTACCGGCTTCAAAACGGTACGGTGATGGTTTGAACGTCGATTCTTCAAGTCCGACGTAATCAATCATCTCGCCTCCGAATTCGACCGGTTCCATCGCATTCAGTAATGCTTTTTTACCATATAAGACGCCGATTCCTGTTGGTCCACACATTTTATGGGCAGAGAACGCCAGGAAATCACAGTCGAGATCGACGACGTCAATTTTTTGATGCGGTGCACTTTGCGCTGCATCGACGACCATGACGGCACCGACGGCATGCGCGAGTTGCGCCACTTCTTTGATTGGATTGATCGTACCGAGGACGTTCGAGACATGTGCCATCGCAACGACTTTCGTCCGATCGGAAATTTGTGCTTTGACGGCTTCAATCGTCACGCGACCATCAGCTGTCAAATCAACATATTTCAATTTCGCTTTTTTCTTTTTCGCGACTTGTTGCCACGGAATGAGATTCGCATGGTGCTCAAGATAGGTGACGACGATCTCGTCGCCTTCTTGCACATGCTCCATTCCGTAACTGGACGCGACGATATTAATCGCCGTCGTCGTCCCACGGGTAAAGATAATTTCTTCATAGTGTTGCGCCTTGATGAAACGACGTACGTTCTCACGCGCACCTTCGTACGCATCCGTCGCTCGTGTTCCGAGCGTATGGACGCCACGGTGCACATTCGAATGAACCGTCTTGTAGTAGTTGTCGATCGCTTCGATGACGACGAGCGGCTTTTGTGACGAAGCCGCACTATCTAAATAGACGAGTTTCCGGTCATTAACCTGTTGGTCAAGAATCGGAAACTGATTGCGGATGGATGCATCGATTCCCATATTAGTTTACTTTCCCTTCAATCACTTGAACGAGACGTTCCTTGACGGAGTCAATCGCAAGCTCAGAGACGACAGGTTGTAAGAAACCGTGAACGACAAGGCGTTCTGCTTCTTTACGTGACAACCCACGGCTCATCAAGTAGTAAAGTTGAAGTTCGTCGACACGGCCGACAGATGCCGCGTGTCCTGCCATGACATCATCTTCATCGATCAAGAGGATCGGGTTCGCGTCACCACGTGCCTTTTCAGACAACATGAGCACACGTTCCGTTTGGACTCCGTTTGATTTCGACGCACCATGGTGAATCATTGACGTTCCGTTGAAGATCGACGTCGCCGAATCTTTTTGAACACCGTGAATCAAGATGAATCCTTCCGATCCTTTACCGAAATGATCTGTCCGGACGTTGAAGTTTTGTTTTTGATCGCCACGACCGACAGTAACGGCTTTCGTATCTGAGAACGAATCGTTCCCGACGAGATGCGTTTTCGTTTCTGTGATCGTATGTCCGTCATTCATGTGACCGAGTGCCCATTCGAGCTTCGCGCCTTGTTTGACGACACCACGGCGGTTCATATACGTGACAGCACCTTTCGCAAGCGTATCAACGCCTCCGAAAAGAACTTTTGCATTCGCTTCGACGAACACTTCCGTCACGACGTTGACGTTATGTGCTTCTTCACCGTAAGAGACGAAGCTTTCGATATACGTCAATTCGCTGTCTTGATCGGCAACGATGATTGCGTGGTGGTAAAGTGCGCCGCCTGCTTGTTCGAGCGTATAAATCGCTTGCATCGGTACCGTCAGCTTAACGCCTTTAGGTACGTACAAGAATGTTCCGCCGTTCATGAGCGCTGCGTTGAGTGCTGCGAGACGGTCTTCATTGACGTTAACGCCTTCTGTCATGAAATACTTCTCAACGAGTTCCGGATGATGCTTCATCGCATCCTCAAGCGTCGTGAAGATGACACCGTTCGTTGCTTCACTGTTTTGCGCATGGACAAGTTGTCCGTTACGCGTGATCAACATATGGTCACGGTTTTCACCGATTAATGTTTCGATATCCGGCGTGAGACCTGTTGCTGTCTCAAGATCTGCTGTGCCTTCTGTGAAGTTCCAGCCACCGATTTTAATTTTTTCTACTTTTGGCAATGCGAGCGTTGGGGCAAGATCAAGTGCATCTTGGCGCTTAGAAATCATCCAAGCGGGCTCCCCTAAGCGAGTCGCACGTTCTGCCACTGCCTCGCGATTTACGGCAAGATTCAGTTCTACAGTCATCATGCTTCCTCCCTCGTCTTACGCTTTTGTTTCGATTTCGACTTCTTCGATGCCGAGTTCTTTTTTAACCCAGTCATATCCTTCTGCTTCAAGACGGTGTGCAAGTTCTTTTCCGCCAGACATGACGATTTTTCCGCCCATCATGATGTGGATGAAATCAGGCTCGATGTAGTTCAAGAGACGCTGATAGTGCGTGATGATGAGGCAACCGAACTCAGGTGAACGCATTTCGTTAACACCTTTCGCAACGACTTTAAGTGCATCGATATCAAGACCTGAATCGATTTCGTCGAGGATTGCGATTGCTGGTTTCAGCATCGTCATTTGAAGAATTTCGTTCCGTTTTTTCTCTCCGCCTGAGAAACCTTCGTTGAGGTAACGGTGTGCCATTTCGCCTGGCATTTCAAGAAGTCCCATTTGCGCGTCAAGTTGACGGATGAACTTCATGAGTGAAATTTCATCGCCTTCTTCACGACGTGAGTTGATTGCTGAACGAAGGAAGTCAGAGTTTGTAACACCACTGATTTCGCTTGGGTATTGCATGGCGAGGAACATTCCTGCTTGCGCACGTTCGTTAACTTCCATCTCAAGAACATCTTCTCCGTCGAGTGTGACTGATCCAGATGTTACTTCATACGTTGGGTGACCCATCAATGCAGACGCGAGTGTTGATTTACCTGTCCCGTTTGGTCCCATGACCGCGTGGATTTCGCCGCCTTTGATTTCTAAGTTAACGCCTTTCAAGATTTCTTTGCCGTCGATTGCGACGTGTAGATCTTCAATCTTCAAGTGTGAAGCCTTCATGTAGAATCCCTCCATCTATTCATTTCGTGTCTGACGATTCAGTTCACGAGAGTTACTAATTTAGTATCATTCTAATCTTAATGAATCATACCACATTATTCAAGCGTCATCGCTCATGGTTTTTTCTCAAAATGAAGCCTTTTAGTGAGAATGACTTTAAAGTGATACGACTTCTTTCTCTTCTTCCACCTTCGTTCGTCTGTGAACCCGCTGTGACAGTAAGAGCAGTGGTATTCCGAGTAATGTCAAGAGGGCTAAGCAACCAAAAATCGGCAACGGACGATCGGCGCCAAAATAAAAAAGTAATTGTCCGCCGATGACCGGTCCGATTGACTGACCAATCGATGTTAAGCCCATCGCTCCGAAATAACTGCCCCGTAATTCCGGTTTCGCAAAACTATCGGTCAAGATATCCGTCATCGTGAACATCATCACTTCCCCGCACGTGAAGATGAACATCGCACCGATCATCAACCAGACCGTTCCGGCATTCCCCATGACGAATAAACCGAACGCGACGGTCGCAATCCCGACCGTAATCGAGACGAGCGGCGACGTCTTCATCCCGAACTTCATGATCGGGTACTGGACGATTAATACGGTCACGGCATTAATCGTGATCAATAAAGCAAACAAACTAGTCCCACCGGACAGTAACGTCGTCGTCGTCAAAAATTGCGGCAACGTCGAGTTGAACTGACTGTAGCCGAGAATCCCGAAAATGATACCGGCGAGGGCAAACGTGAAAGCGACGTCCGTTTTCAACAGTTGAACCGTTGCGCCGAACGAAACTTTTTTCCCGCCGTGACTCTCTGTGATCGGATACCGCTGAAACAGGATAAAAATCGCAATCCCGTACGCGAGATAAACAAAGGCTGTTATATAGAAGGTAATCGCTGTATTGCCGGCACTGAGCAATAACGCAATCCCCGGCCCGATCGCAGCCGCGACATTGATCATCGCATAACGGATGTTGAAGACGAACAGTCGATTTTTTTCATCCGTCGTGTCACTGATCAGGGCACGGGCGGATGGTTCAAAAATGGAGCGAAACACGCCGTTCAAGGCACTCAAGGTAAAGAACGCCCAAAACGTCTCGACCTGTGCCAAGGCGATGAAGACGAAAACGAAGCCGAGTGTTCCGGTCAGCATCATCGTCCGACGCCCGTAACGGTCAGACAAGGTCCCGCCGATGAAACTCATGACAAGACTCGAGACGGCTGAAATACTGAGGACCCAGCCGACATCGACCGGGCTGAACTTCAGCACCGTCGATAAATAAATCGCAAAGAATGGCATCGTGATGAACGTCCCGAGCCGTGAGAAAAATGTTCCGAGCAGGACGCCGATCGTCAGCGGATGTAACTGTCGTAAACGGTGCACCTAGAATCCCCCTTCAACTAAAAAAATAATGCATCCTTCCATTATATAGGAAGAATGCATCATTCGAGTGAATTATTTGCTGACCGGAACGACAGCCCCTTTATATTCTTTCGTAATCCAATCCTGTGTCTTTTTCTCGTGTAAGATATCGAGCAATGCCGTCACACGCTCGTCTTTTTCATCACCTTCACGCGTGACGATGATGTTGACGTATGGTGAAGACTCATCTTCAAGGGCAATCGTGTCTTCTAACGGGTTCAAACCGTTATCAATCGCGTAGTTCGTGTTGATGAGGACAGCATCGCCTTCATTGTTTTTATACGCTTGCGGTAAGAGTGACGCTTCGATATTCGTTTTGAACTCAATGTTTTTCGGGTTTTCCGCGATATCGCTAAGCTGAGCATCTGTCGTCTTACCGTCTTTCAACTTAATTAAGCCTTCGTTTTGGAGGAACGTCAAGACACGTCCACGCTCCGCGACGTTTGAGCTCGTCAAGATTGTTGCACCTTTCGGTAACTCGTCAAGCGACTTATATTTCTTTGAGTAGACGCCGAGCGGTTCAACGTGGACGCCGCCTGCATTTTCAAATTTATAAGATTTGTTCTCTTTTTCCTGTTGCTCAAGGTACGGAACGTGTTGGAAATAGTTCGCATCGATTTCTTTTTCAGCGAGTGCCTTGTTCGGCAACACATAATCTTGGAACTTTTTGATTTCGAGTTTGTAGCCTTTTGCTTCATACTCTTTTTGAACGTGCTCTAGGATTTCAGCATGGGGAACGTTTGAAGCACCGATGACAAGTGTCTTCGCGTCGTCTCCTGACGACTCTTCCCCACATGCCGCAAGACTGACTGCTAAGACGGATACTGCTGCTGTACCGACGAATTTTTTCCAAAGTTTCATGAATAATCCCTCCCAAGTTAACTAAAATAGTATTATCGTTTATCGATGGCTTTTACGAGCAGGTCACCAATAATTTGAATGATGAAGACGATGACGAGAATCAACAATGTCGCGATGGCGATGACATCGTTTTGAGAACGCTGGAAACCTTCGATATATGCCATGTCCCCGAGTCCGCCTCCTCCGACTACTCCGGCCATTGCCGTGTAACCGACGAGCGCGACGAGCGTGACGGTGATACCGGAGACGATTGCTGGTAGTGCTTCCGGAATCAACACTTTATAAATGATTTGGAACTTCGTTGCCCCCATCGATTCCGCTGCTTCGATGACACCTTTGTCGACTTCACGCAGTGCCAGTTCGACCATCCGCCCGTAAAACGGTGCCGCCCCAAGAATCAGTGCCGGAAGTGCCGCTGTTGGTCCTAAGAACGATCCGACGATGATGAGCGTCACTGGAATCAATAAAATCAACAATATAATAAACGGAATCGAACGGAAGATGTTGACTAAAAAGCTGAGCACGGAATACAGTGCCCGGTTCTTAAACAATAAGTCTTCATTCGTCGCATACAACAACAGACCAATGATTAAACCGAGTATGAAAGTCGCTAGACCCGCGACGGCTGTCATATAAACGGTACTGCCAGTCGCCGTCCAGACCATTTCCCAATCGAGGTCGTTAAAGAATGTCGTCATCGGTGATCCACCTCCACTTCCACGTCACTCGCTTGAAGCTTCGCGATGACCGCTTGTGTTTCATGTGTCGCACCAATCAGTTGGATGAACAACGTTCCGAGTGCACCGTCTTGCGTCTGTCCGACGTTCCCGCCGATGATATTAAATAATAAGGTCGAATCTTTCATGACTTCTGCCAGGATCGGACTTTCTGCTGTCGAACCGACGAATGTCAGCTGGACGATTTTCCCTGTCGGATAGCGCTCACGGAGTTTCGCGAACGTCAACTCGTTTTCTGTAGACGACGTCAGTTGTTTGACGAATTCTTTTGTCATCGCTTGTTTCGGATGCCGGAAGACTTCTGAAACAGGACCCTGTTCGACGATTTTCCCGGCCTCCATGACGGCGACCCGGTGACAGATTTTTTGAATGACGTGCATCTCGTGTGTGATCAAAACGATCGTCAGTTTTAGTTTTTTATTGATGTCGACGAGTAACTCTAAGATCGAGTCCGTCGTTTTCGGATCAAGGGCGCTTGTCGCCTCGTCACATAATAAGACGTCCGGGTTTGATGCCAGTGCGCGGGCAATCCCGACGCGTTGTTTTTGTCCACCGGATAGTTGTGACGGATAAGCGCCTTCGCGACCGTCGAGTCCAACGAGTTGAATCAGCTCGGCGACCCGTTCTTTCCGGCGTGCTTTCGGATATCCGCCGAGTTCGAGCGGGAACATAATGTTTTCTTCGACCGTTCGTGACCAAAGCAAGTTGAAGTGCTGAAAGACCATCGAGACATTTTTCCGGACGCCGCGTAATTCTTTCGGTCGTAACGTCGTCATCTCGACACCGTCAATTTGAATCGAACCGCTTGTCGGTGCTTCTAACATGTTCAGCAGGCGAATCAAGGTTGACTTCCCTGCACCGGAATAACCAATTATTCCGAAAATTTCGCCGCGCTCAATCGTGAGATCGACGTTTGCGACAGCTTCGACTTCGCCGCGCTTCGAGCGATAAATCTTTCCTACATCCTGTAAACGAATCACTACTGTCCCTCCTAAACATAAAAAAAGTGCGCACGTTTTAGAGCAAACGCGCGCACTTTCAGTACACAAAACCATTTGCTCTCATCTTGCAGACGTTCGTCTGCTGGAATTAGCACCACTTCGGAAATAAATTCCGCGGTTGCCGGGTTTCATCGGGCCAGTCCCTCCACCACTCTTGATAAGAGTTATCGGTATTTAGTTGTTTTTAATATATTTTGAATATTAGCAGGGGTTATTTTGCTTGTCAAACAGTTTTTTCAGAAACTTTTTCGAGCAAACTGAAAGCATGCGTTAAATCTTCTTTCAAATCCTCTGCATCTTCAAGTCCGACCGAGATTCGGACGAGACCATCCGTGATGCCGAGTTCTGCCCGACGTTCTGCCGGAATCGATGCATGTGTCATCCGTGCCGGAACGGAAATCAAACTTTCGACCGCCCCTAAGCTTTCAGCAAGCGTGAAGAAGTGTGACGCTTCCACAAGTTTCTCTGCATTTGCAGCTGAACCGACATCAAAGCTGATCATCCCGCCGAAACCAGTCGCTTGTTTTTGTTGAATCGCATGACCGGGATGCGATGCGAGCCCCGGGTAGAAGATGTTCGAGACGACGTCTTGCGCTTGCAGGAAGCTGACAAGTTCATGTGCTGTCTCTTCGATCGCTTCCATCCGGATACCGAGCGTCCGCAGACCACGGACAAGCAGGAAGCTGTCTTGCGGTCCGAGAATTCCACCCGTCGAGTTTTGGATGAAGTGAAGTTCTTCGCCGAGCGTATCATCGTTGACGACGACAAGCCCTGCGACGACGTCCGAGTGTCCGCCGATGTATTTCGTTGCACTATGCAGCACGATATCTGCCCCAAGCGCGATTGGTTGTTGCAAGTATGGTGTCGCGAACGTGTTGTCGACGACGAGCTTCAAGTCGTGACGACGCGTGATGGCTGCGATCGCTTCGATGTCCGTCACTTTTAATAACGGGTTCGTCGGTGTCTCGACGTAGAGCATCTTCGTGTTGTCCTGAATCGCCGCTTCCGTCGCGCTGAGATCCGTCGTATCGACGAATGTCACTTCGATGTTGAACTTCGGTAGGACACGTTGCATCAAGCGGAACGTTCCGCCGTAGACGTCGTCCGTCATGACGATGTGGTCGCCAGACTGAAGCAGATTGAAGACAGCATGGATCGCCGCCATTCCTGATCCGAACGCGAATCCACGGACGCCTCCTTCAAGATCAGCAATCAATCGTTCGATGCTCGTCCGCGTCGGGTTTGCTGTGCGCGAGTACTCATACCCGTCTTTTAATTGACCGATTTTTTCTTGCTTATATGTGCTCGTTTGATAGATTGGCGGTGTAACGGCACCCGTTGCCTTGTCTACACCCGTTCCTCCGTGAATCAACGCTGTTTTTTTACGCATGTGTCTCGTCCACCTTTTCAAAGATTTGTTGGCTCAAATACCGTTCTGCACTGTCTGCGAAGACGGTAACAATCGTACTTCTAGGATGGCGCTGGGCGATATCGAGCGCCGCGGCGAGTGCCGCTCCTGCTGAACTGCCGACGAGTAACCCTTCACGTGCCGCCAGTTCATGGACCTTCGTAAAAGCATCCGAATCAGAAATCGTATGAATTTCATCAACTAAATCACGAGAAACGAGACTTGGCCATTTGGCTGTCCCGATTCCTTCTGTTTTATGCGGTCCGGCTGACCCTCCGTTGAGGACGGAGCCTTCCGGTTCGACGATTGCCCCTTTTGTCCCGAAGCGTTCTTTTAAGAAAGCCGTCGTTCCGGCAAACGTTCCACCTGATCCGCATCCGGCGACGAACCAGTCGATGTGACCGAGTTCCGCCACAAGCTCCGGACCAAGTGTCCGCTGATAAGTGACCGAGTTTTCTTCGTTTTCGAATTGGAGTGGCACATAACTGTTCGGAATCGTTTGTCCGAGTTCTTTTGCCTTATCGATTGCGCCTTGCATATCGAGTTCAGTCGGCGTGTTGACGACAGTCGCGCCGAGTGCCCGCATCAACGTCTGTTTCTCTTGACTGAACTTTTCCGGGACGACACAAATGACCTGTAAGTCATATTTTTTAGCGGCGAGCGCCAAACCGATGCCGGTGTTGCCGGCAGTCGGTTCGATGATCGTTCCGCCTGGTGTCACGTACCCCTGTTCGATTGCGGCATCAACGAGTTGGATACCGAGGCGGTCTTTGACGCTGCCCCCAGGGTTCATCCATTCGAGCTTCGCCAAAATCCGCGTACCAGCAGGCAAATCGAATGAAGTAATCTCGTACAGTGGCGTATTTCCGACGAGGTCGCGGACTGAATTCGCGATCATCCGAAGACGATGTCCCATTCGTCGCGACCGGCAAGCATTTTCTCGGCATAGTGCTTCGCTCCTTTAAGGTCGTGTGCGCTCGCAAACCCACATTGTGTTTCGTTTTGTGCCGGAATCACTTCAGCCGCTAAGACGTCGTTCAGTGTCTTCTCGACCAGTTCACTCATTTTTTCGACTGAGTCAAAGTTCATCATCGCCATGTAGAAACCAGTCTGGCAGCCCATTGGCGAAACATCGATGACGTCGTCCGAATAGTTGCGGATGTTTTCAGCAAGTAAATGTTCGAGTGTGTGCATCGCACGCATCGGCATTTGCTCGACGTTCGGTTGTGTGAAACGAATATCATATTTGACGACTTGGTCGACTTTACCTTCTTTATAGCCTGCTACACGAATATATGGTGCTTTGACTTTCGTATGGTCCAAGTTAAAGCTTTCTACGTTCATTTTTTTGATTGTCATGATTTATTCCCCCATTTTCTCGGCTTCTACGAGCCAGACGAAGTGATTGTATTGTGTGAATGTCACGTCAAATCCGCGTGACGTAAAAATCTGTTCCATCACTGGAATCAGTGGATAAAATTCGCGTTCTAAATCTTCTGCAAGGTTGTCAAACCCTTGAGTTTTTGCTTCTGCAATCGTTTCTAGACGTGCTGCCTCAGAAACGAACATCGTATCGGCATAGACGATCTTTCCGTCTGCCGGTAAAATCGCTGCCATCAAATCGACGGCCTGTCCTTTTTCTTCATCCGTCAAATGATGAAACGCATAAGTCGAGACAAAACTTTTTGCCTCTGCTGCTTCAAACGATAAGAAATGACCATCTTGAACAGCCAGTGCCGGAATTTTATTGATTAAGATGTCGCGCATTTCCGGACTTGGTTCAATCGCCAGTACCTGCTCATGACGCGCAAGCAAACGTTGCGTCAAGTTGCCTGTTCCTGCGCCAAATTCGGCAACGGGTGACATCGCTTTTTCAGCGACCGTCTCTAATATTTCGTCATAACGGCGAAAGACTTCTTTGTACTCCGGATCTTGCCCCGTTACTGTGTCGTCGTAAGATGACGCCCACTCTGTAAATACATCCATGAAACGTACTGTCATGCCTTTTCGTCCTCCGCATCCCGCTTTTAATTCCGACTAATCGGATATGAATTAAAGTATTTTTCCTTAATCGCATTGTAGCAGGGACAATTCTGATTAGCAAGGCGACAGCTTCAAAATCTTTCGGAAACAAAAAAAAGGCGTTGCCGGAGAACCGACAACACGAATAATGTGGTTAGAAATGCAACGAAGGAAAACCCAGCTCTGATGCGAACTTCTTCGTTCGTCACATCAGAGGACGGCGCCCTTTCGAACTATAAAAGCAAGATGTCACAGTAGTCAGATCGACCATTCGAATCCACCATCTCTTTTTTGAACCGCTTCGTCTTTGGGGGACGACTTAAGGGGAAACAGAAAAAAAGATTTAGGATGTCATTGAATGGTTCTAAATACGAGAAACATCAGGTTCTATACCTCTGCCAGACTTCCTATAAAAGCATTTCTAGAAGTTGATATGAATATACCATTCATAAATTGTCATTGTCAATGAATTATTGTAAATATTCCGACAATTTAACACAAAGAAAAATCATCCTATGATTTTTCTTGTTATTCTGCACAAAACGCAAAGACATTTTGGATGTTTTGGAACGCATATAACCGCTCTACGACTTGATGATCCTTTACTTTGAGTAATGCCGGCACACTCATGACTTGCGCCTGCTCTAGAAATTCAGGAATGAAATTTCCATTCGCTTTTTGGATCCATTCCTCGTCTTTCGTCGCTTCGACGATGTCGAGCATCCGACTGGCGATGGCACATGTGCCGCACATCGGTGCATAGACATACAACAACCCGTTTGCTGGTACTTCTGTTACTTCCTTCATCTTGACCCCTCCTGTTATCCAGTGCTTCTGAAGCCAGTATACAAAAAAAAGGACAGCGATGAAACGAAATCGTTTCACCCCTGTCCGTCTTACCTTAAGTATTACTCGTTAATCATTGATTTGTATGCCGCAGCATCCATCAATGCTTCAACTTGCGACTCATCTTCTAGCTCGATATCAACCATCCATGCACCTTCAAATGGTGATTCGTTAACGAGTTCTGGGGAATCGGAGAGTGATTCATTGATTGCAACGACTTTCCCTGAAATCGGTGCGTACAACTCTGAAACCGTCTTGACCGATTCAACCGAACCGAATGGCTCGTTGATTGAGATCGTATCTCCGACTTCTGGAAGCTCAACGAACACGATATCACCGAGTTCGTGCTGTGCGAAATCCGTGATTCCGATTCGTGCTTTGTTGCCTGTTACTTCGACCCATTCATGCTCTTCCGAATACCGTAGATTGTCTTTGACTTGACTCATTTGCGATTCCCCCTGTGTTCTATAGTGGACTAACGGTTTTAGTATACCAAATTCAATCGGCTTCTTAATACCATTTTCCTTGATACATCTCTTCTTTAAATCCAAGTGTGACATCTGTCCCGTCCGTGACGATTGGACGTTTCAGTAACATGCCGTCACTTGCGAGCAAAGCATACTGCTCTTCTTCCGACAAGTCGGGTAAACGATCTTTCAGACCAGCCGCACGATAGGATTGACCACTCGTGTTAAAGAATTTTTTCAGCGGTTCGCCACTTTTTTGATGGAGTTCGCGAATCGTCGCGGCACTTGGTGTCTCGTCGACGATGTGTTTGTAATCGACTTCGACGCCGTTGTTTTCAAGCGCCCTCTTCGCTTTGACACATGTACTGCACTTTGGATAGCCATACATCGTTACCATGTTTCATCACCTCACCTTTAAGACTAGCAGATAGATCAGTGTTCCTTCAAGCGCGCGAGTGCCGCATCAATTTGATCTTGATGATGGTGATCGTGGGCGATGAACGACGCGACGAACTCACGGGGACAAAAGCGCCCTTCATACGTCTGTTCATACTGCGCGTCCGTCAACCGTCCGAGTTGCGTCACGAGTTCGCTTCGAACCGCGATTGCTTTTTTCAGTAACGTCAATGCGTCGACATGATGCGCATACTCGACCGCTAACCGGTTGAATTCATCAAAGTCCGTCTCAACTAACGTCAGTCGATCGTCAGGGAGCTTCGCGACGGCATGATCGAGGTAATACCGGTCCCACAGGAACAAATGGCCGACACACTCCTGTACCGTCCATTTATCGATCGCGAGCGGCGACTGCCACTCTTCATCCGATAAACGCTCGAGCGATTTGTAGTAGTCGACTGCAAACTGAAGTTCTTTTACATCTTCACGCATCGCTATTCCCTCCTCAAAAAAATTCGCCTTTACAGAGATTTTCCCTGCAAAGGCGAACTCGTAAACCTGACTTAGACGAGATATTTGTTAGCTTCAATCAAACGTTTGGCAATCGCACGTTTCGTGCCGATTGAGTTGATTGGTTGGTAACGGCTGAATTTCTTCAGTGCCGACAGTAACATCCGTAACTCGTCTCCACTTGCTGCTGCGTAGAGTGTTTCTTTCGCGTCACGTTCAACACCTTCGAATGCCTGTTGGGCGAAGACTTCCGTATAACGGATTTTGAGTTCGCTCTTCTCGGCGCCTTTCGAAGCGATCGCTTTTTCCGTCCGGACGATGGCTGACTCGAGTGCATAGATTGCACTCATGATATCGGCCGTGTTCGCGAGAATTTCCTGTTCGCCTTGTAACTTATCTTGATATTTCTGAACAGCCGTTCCAGCCGTCAATAAGAAGATCTTTTTCATCATCGCGAGCAAGTGACGTTCCCGGTCGAGTGGTTCTGTTCCGACTTCTGTCGGCATGAAGCTCATGACTTCTTGTTGGAGGCGCTGCGCTTCCGCTAAGAGTGGTAACTCGCCTTTCATCGCTTTCTTCAAGAGCGTACCAGGTACAAGCAGACGGTTGATTTCGTTTGTTCCTTCGAAGATCCGGTTGATCCGTGAATCACGGTACATGTTTTCGACTTCATATTCCGCCATGAAACCATATCCGCCGTGGATTTGAACCGCCTCATCGATGACATAATCAAATGTCTCTGACGCAAAGACTTTGTTCATTGAACATTCAATCGCGTACTCGGCAATCGAATCAGCGACGCGTTTGCCATCTTTACTTTCTTCTTCCGACAGCTGATCGAGACTATCTTGGAAGAGACCGCCTGTCCGGTAAACTGAGCTTTCCATCGCATACGTTTGGGCTGACATCGTCGCCAGTTTTTCTTGAATCAATGGGAACGAGCTGATCGGTGTTTTGAATTGTTTCCGTTCGTTCGCATACTGAACGGCGAGATCAATCGCGCGTTTTGATGAACCGACGGCACCGACAGCGAGTTTGTAACGCCCGACGTTCAAGATGTTAAAGGCGATGACGTGCCCGCGACCGATTTCACCGAGGACGTTTTCGACCGGTACTTCCGCATCTTCTAAAATCAATGTCCGTGTCGATGACCCTTTGATGCCCATTTTTTGCTCTTCCAGACCTGTCGAGACGCCCGGGTACTCACCCTCGACGAGGAAGGCCGTGAATTTATCGCCATCGATTTTCGCATAGACGACGAACAGACTGGCGAAACCGGCATTCGTGATCCATTGTTTTTCACCGTTCAAGATGTAGTGTGTCCCGGCTTCGTTCAAGACAGCTGTCGTCTTCGCACCGAGTGCATCTGACCCCGAGCCCGGTTCTGTCAATGCGTATGACGCAATCCATTCACCTGACGAGAGTTTCGGCAAGTACTTTTGTTTTTGCTCTTCGTTTCCGAAGAAGACGATTGGCAGTGAACCGATTCCGACGTGTGCGCCGTAGCTGAGGGCGAATGAACGACCACGTGCGAATTTTTCTGTGATGATTGAAGACGAGATTTTATCCATTTGGTAACCGCCATATTCTTCCGGAACGTCTGCCCCGAGAAGACCGAGCTCGCCTGCTTCACGCAAGAGACCGACTGAAAGTTCGAACTCATGTTTTTCGATCCGGTCAAGCACCGGAACGACACGATCTTCGACGAATTTCGCCGTCATGTCACCGACCATTTTATGTTCTTCTGAAAAATCCTCCGGTGTAAAGAGACGCTCCGCTTTTAATTCATCCAGTACAAAACTTCCACCTTTAATCAATTCGTTTGTCGTTTGGCTCATTGTCCTGTTCCTCCTTCAACTAATTCGAATACACCGGCAGCACCCATGCCGCCGCCAATACACATCGAGACGACACCATATTTCGCGTTGCGGCGTTTCATTTCATGTAAGAGTGATAATGTCAGTTTTGTTCCCGTACAGCCAAGTGGATGACCGAGTGCGATCGCTCCCCCGTTGACGTTGACGATGTCTTCGTTGAGACCGAGCTCACGGATGACACCAAGGGATTGAGAAGCGAATGCTTCATTCAATTCAATCAAGCCGACCTCTTCGAGTGTGATTCCTGCGAGTTCAAGGGCCTTCGGAATCGCGACGACCGGTCCGATTCCCATGACTTCCGGACGGACACCGCCGACGGCAAACGACTTGAACTTCCCGAGAATCGGCAGTCCTTGACGCTCTGCTTCCTCACGCTCCATCACGAGTACGGCTGCTGCCCCGTCTGATGTTTGTGACGAGTTCCCGGCTGTGACACTGCCACCAAGCCGGAAGACCGGGCGGAGTTTTGCCAAGCCTTCTTTTGAAGAGTCTGCCCGGACGCCTTCGTCATGCTGAACGACCCAGGATTTTTCTTCGACCTTCATGTCATCGTTGACGACGTATTCCGTCACCGTGACGGGGACGATTTCATCCGTGAACTTACCGGCTGCGATCGCGGCTGCTGCTTTTTGATGACTGCGTAAGGCAAAGGCATCTTGATCTTCACGTGAGACGTGATACGTCGCTGCGACTTGCTCAGCCGTATGCCCCATGCTCATATAATATTCAGGTTCCGATTCGACGATTGATGGGTTCGGACGAACGACGTGTCCCGGCATCGGGATTTGACTCATCGACTCGAGACCACCGGCGATGACGGCCGTCGCTTGACCGGTCATGATCTTCATCGACGCATCAGCGATCGATTGCAGACCGGACGAGCAGTACCGGTTGATCGTGATGGCCGGTACTTCGTGTGACAAGCCGCCAAGAACGGACGCGTAACGGGCGATGTTCATCCCTTGCTCCGCTTCCGGAAGAGCACAACCGAGAATGACATCATCAATTGTTCCCTCATATTTTGAACGCTTCAACGTTTCCTTAATCGCGATTCCTGCGAGTTCATCAGAACGCATCGCTTTAAATGACCCTTTTTTTGCTTTACCGACTGGTGTCCGCGCACCAGCGACGATTACTGCTTCTTTCATTCGAATCCCCCCAGTCAGTTACGAAGCGGCTTGCCTTTGACAAGCATATGCTGCATCCGTTGTTGTGTTTTCATCTCACCGATCAAGCTCAAGAACGCTTCCCGTTCAAGGTCGAGCATGTATTGCTCATCGACGTGTGTACCGAACGCAACGTTTCCGCCCGCGATGACATGCGCTAACTTGTTCGCGATCTTCAAGTCATGCTCCGAGACATAACCGCCATAGAACATTTCCCGCGTTGCCAGCTCAAGCGTCGCTTTCCCTGTCCGGCCGACGACTGGAATCAAGGATTTAGCAGGTGGCGTATAGCCTGTCCGGTCGAGCTCGAGGACAAGTTGTTTCGCATCATACGTCAAGTGATCCCGGTTCATCGAAATCTGGTCGACAGAGCGGACATAGCCGAGTTCGCGTGCTTCGAACGCTGATTTCGAGACTTTTGCCATCGCGACGTTTTCAAATGTCTTTTGCGCTGCTTTTTCGATATTCACTAAACCATCCGGCGTATTTTCAAGTAAACGACGGTACGTGTTGACGTTTCCGCCACCACCTGGAATCAGGCCGACACCGACTTCGACGAGCCCCATGTAAGTTTCGAGTCCTGCTTGCAGGCGGGCTGCCGGAAGTGAAATTTCCGTTCCGCCACCGAGCGTCATCCCTTGTGGTGCTGCGACGACCGGGCGTGACGAATAACGAATTTTTTGAATCGATTGCTGGAATTTATTGATGATCCAGTCCAGCTCGAACCAGTTTTCATCTTCTGCTTCCATCAGCATCATTGCGAGGTTCGCACCGACACAGAAGTTTTTGCCGTCGTTTGCGATGACGAGTCCGCGGTGATTTTTTTCGACGAGGTCAATCGATTGTTCAATCATCTGCATGATGTCGACGCCGATTGCATTACTTTTCGACGTAAACTCAAGCACCGCCACGTCATCTCCGACATCCAGTAAACGGGCTCCGTTGTTCTCAAGCAAGACGCCGTTCGACTTGCGGACGTCACGTAAACGGATTTCTTTCGGGTTCTGTTCGCTGCCGACATACGTTTTGCTCGTCGCATCATAATGCTGACCATTTTCGTTGTAGAAACTTGTGTTGCCTGACGCAAGCATCTCGTCGACCCATGCCGGGACGTCGTAACCATCCTGCTTCATTTTTGCGACGGTCTTTTCAACACCGAGTGCGTCCCATGTCTCGAACGGTCCCATCTTCCAACCGAAGCCCCATTTCATCGCTTCATCGATTGCTTTGATGTCATCCGCGATTTCATGTGTCAGTTGTGCCGAGTAGAGCAGTGTCTTCGCATGGATCGGCCAGAGGAGTGCACCGACACGGTCGTTCGCAAAAACAACGGCTTTCAATTTATTTTTGGCACCGGGAAGAGCTTTCGCCTGACCGATTGACGGCTCGGTAAGCGCTTTCTTTTCAACGTATTCAAATGAGTTCACATCGAGTTCAAGGATTTGTTTCCCGACTTTCTTATAGAAACCTTGTCCTGATTTAGCACCGAGCGAACCTTCTGCGACGAGTCGCTTCATTTCCGCCGGTACTTCAAACGTATCTTTTTCAGGACCTTCCGGTAACAGATCATAGACGTTGTTCGCTACATGGACGAACGTATCGATTCCGACGACGTCAAGCGTCCGGAATGTCGCTGAGCTCGGACGACCGAGTAACGGTCCCGTCACGGAGTCGACTTCTCCGATCGTATAGCCGCCTTTTTTCATCTCTTCCATCGTCACGAGCAGACCATATGTCCCGATCCGGTTGCCGATGAAGTTCGGTGTGTCCTTCGCGATGACGACACCTTTTCCAAGACGCTCTTCCGCGAATTGTTTCATGAAGCGGACGACTTCCGGATGAGTGTCCGTCGTCGGAATCAATTCGAGTAGCTTGAGGTAACGTGGTGGGTTAAAGAAGTGTGTGCCAAGGAAACGTGAATTAAATGATGCCGAGCGTCCTTCACGCATCGCTTCGATCGAAATCCCTGACGTATTCGAGCTGACGATCGCATCTTCACGGAGGAATGGTTCAATCGTCGCGAACAATTGTTGTTTAACATCCAAACGTTCAACGATGACTTCGACGATCCAGTCCGCTTCCTTCAAGCGTTCGAGGTCGTCTTCGAGATTACCGACTTCGATTAAGTCGATCAACGACTTTGAAGCGAGCGGTGCCGGATTTTGTTTCAGCAACTTTTGACGGTTTTCCCGTGCGATCCGGTTTCGGACGGCTCTGTCCGATAACGTAAGTCCTTGTTTTTCTTCCTGTGCCGTAAGTTCTTTTGGTACGATATCAAGCATCAATGTCCGAATTCCCGCATTCGCGAGGTGTGCCGCGATTCCTGCACCCATGACCCCTGAACCGATGATGACGGCGAATTGAATATGTTTCGTCAATTTAAGTGTGGTCGGCTGACCGATCTGACTCGCCATGATATACCCCCTGATTCGTAATTGAATGAACAACCATTCATTATTCTGACAAAAAAAGAAGCCCATCAATCTTTCCCCTGCTTCTTCTACCTCTCCATCATAAATGAATAATGATTCAGTAGCAATAAAAAAACACGTTTTGGTCAAATTTTCCTGTTAGACTAAAAGAAACAAGGGGGAGATGTCATGAAACAGACGGAACAGCTGTGGGATCAGAAGGCAACGGACTGGGCGGAACGCTCGGAAATGATGTGGACACAAGGGAGTCGTAAAACGATCATTCCTTTCCTAAAGTCGGTCATCACCGCTGGCAAGATGCTTGATTTAGGATGTGGCGACGGGGCAGCCTGTCGACTGTTGGCGGATTCTTTTGACATGACGGGACTTGATTTATCGGAGGAAATGATTCGGATTGCCCGTGACAAATCACCGACCCTCGACTTCGTCGTCGGAACCGGTGAAGCGTTACCGTTTGTAGATGATGCGTTTGACGCCGTCCTCGCCGTCAACTCACTCGAGTGGTCGACGCGTCCGCTCGCAGTCCTTCAGGAAATCGAGCGGGTTGCACCAATTGTCATCATCAGTCTGCTCGGACCGACGGCAGCACCACGGGCTTTAGCCTATCGTCGTTTATATGGCGAAGAAGTCGCGATGGGTAATACGATGATGCCGTGGGAACTCGTCCAACTGGCAGAAGAACGTGGTTGGACATTGCTCGACGAAGCGGTCATTCAAAAAGAAGGGGCTGTTTTGACCGGTCATCGGTTACTCGATCAAGCGCATGCGTTCTCGTGTTTGTTTGCGTTTCGGACACGGTAAATGGATTGAGTGTTAAAGAATCATAAGTTTTAAAACAGACGGTTGCCCACCCGCTTTTCTCGGGCGGGACGCAAGCCGCGCCCATCTAACGATGATCGGGTCTTGCCTGTCCCTGACGGAAGCTACGCTTCCTTTTCCCGTAGAAGTCGAGTGGACACGTCTGTTTATTTTTACTGATACCGTTGATGGATTTGAAACAGCAAGTGTTCGATCTGTTCAGGGAGCGTAGATGTCTTGTCTTGCCATTTCACCCGAAAGTACAGTGTCCGTAGTAATTGTTTTGTATTCCGGAGAACATTGAATTGAGCATCACCCCACGTCACCGGTAAATCAAGCCATCCTTCGATCGGTCTCTCAAGCATTGTCAGCAACACGTCATCTTCAACACCTCGTTCTCTTGCTGCCAACCAAGCCGTGATGACACGTTCCTGTTCTTCATCAACGAAGACATAATCCGGCGTCATCAAAATCTCGATGAATCGGGCTATTGCCGCTTGCTCCTGATGGATTTGACAACGCGGATGCTTAAACCACGCATCATACACATCTGCAATATGTGCCACACTATGTGCCCATCCGTAAGTCGGGACAAATCCTCGGAAATCATCCTCCATGTTGAGATATCTGAGCAAATGACTCGAGATGTCATCGTAGACACTTTCAGCTAATACATGAACTGTTGCATCCTTCTCTAAAAGTACGGCAAGAATAAGCGCTGAAAAAGAACGTCTGAAAACCGCCGTTTCATCTGTCTCTGACAGATGATAAAACAATCCATCCTGACTAAAAACAAACGACGCGATCCGTTCAGCCGACGATGCGGTGAACTTTTCCGACAGGATCCATTCGGCTAATCGCGAATAGATGAGTTCATCCCGAAGGACCGGGTCGAGACTTCCGATATGATGGAGCATCTGTTCGAGTAGTACTTCCGAGATTTCAAGGTCTGCTTGTTGCAAGTGGTCTTTCAGTTGGTCTTCTGTTAGATACATGAAGGATTCCCCCTATTTTTTTTCGATTATACACAAAACAGGGATGAAGCCATGACAGCTCCATCCCTATTTTTCGATTACCCTTTGACCATTCCTTTAAGGACAAACGCCACATTCGCCGGACGTTCTGCTAAACGACGCATGAAGTAGCCGTACCAGTCACGACCATATGGGACGTAGACACGGACTTTATAACCGAGCTTCACGAGCTCAAGCTGACGTTCGACGCGGATGCCGTAAAGCATCTGGAATTCGAACTTATCGTTTCCAATCCCATTTTCTTTCGCGTAGCGAATGATTTGTTCAATCATCGCGTCGTCATGCGTCGCGACCGCAGCATAATTTCCGAGTGACAATTGAAGTTTTACGAGTTTGATGTAGTTGTGGTCGACATCTTCTTTTTCCGGGAAGGCGACCGTCGCCGGCTCCTTGTATGCCCCTTTGACGATGCGGAGGTTCGTTTCAAACCGTCCGACCCGTTTGATGTCGTCTTCTGAACGATACAGGTAAGACTGAATGACGGTACCAATGTTATCAAACGACTGACGCAACTCTTCAAACAATTGAATCGTTTTTTCACAACGTGGTTCATCTTCCATGTCGATGGTCACGAATACGCCGAGCTCTTTCGCCCGTGTCAAAATCCGTTCCATGTTCGATCGAATTAATTGATCTGAAATATCAAGGCCAAGTGACGTTAACTTTAGTGAAAGTTGCGAGTCTAATTTCTCTTCCGCAATCATTTCGACGGCGCGGATACACTCTTGCGTCATCATCTCCGCTTCGGCTCCAGTCGAGATGAACTCACCGAGGTGATCCATCGTCACACATAATCCTTTTGCATTCAAATCTTGAATCGCCCGTTTCGATGCTTCGAGTGAATCCCCCGCCACGAAGCGACCAGCCCCAAACTTCAGACCATATCGTTTCGCTAATCCATTCAATGTCTTATTCTGCGATAAGAAGATAAAACCATCCCGTAGTACTCGTTCCATCACTCATTATTCCCCCTAAATAAATGCTAGGCTGTTTTACCGTATCGGTTCACATCACTGCACTCATATTATGACATAAAGCGCTTACATATGCTCTCTCTTTTGTTTTTTTCGTAAAGATCGTTGTGCAAAAAAACCAACTGCAAAAAACAATACGTATAAAAAGACAGCTAAGAAAAATTGCCACGAAAACGGATCGCGCAGACTCGCCCCGATGTTGTTGTAAACGAACGCCCCAGGAATGATACCGAGATAACTTGCAAGTGCAAACTGCTTAAATTTAATTTTTGATAGACCGGACGCATAACTGATTGCATCAAATGGAAACAATGGAATCAAGCGGACGAGCAACACGACTGTAAAACCGTTCGAAGCAATCCGGTCGTCGAATACCGTCAGCTTACCGGTCCCAATGATTTTCTCGACAGCGCGCCGTCCGAGCAGGCGGGCAATCCAAAAACTGAGTAAACTGCCTGTTCCCGCGCCGATGACGTCAAGCAACGTGCCGAGCCACGGACCATAGGTATAACCGCCGAACATCGTCAGTAAGCTCGCCGGGAAAAAGACGAGTGGACGGATTGTATAAGCGAGGACATAGAGCAGCATGCCGGGAAAGCCTTGCGCGAGAATCCAGTTCGACAACGCCTCTAAATCAAATTGCTCCATCATCCCCGACAAGCGGAAATAAAGGAGCAATCCGAGTCCGAACAATAAATAAAGTGAAAAGGGAAGCCAGTCCCGCAAGCGAAGTTTCTTCATGACATCGGTGCCGGTGCCACGTAATAGAAAATCGAGAGGAAAATCAAGACACTTCCTGCGAGAACAAACAGATGCCAAATCGCATGATTGTACGGCAAACGAGCCCAAACGTAAAAGATGACGCCGAGTGAGTACGCGAGTCCACCGCCGAGTAGTAACAAGAACCCTTGTAAACCAAGTGCTTCATAAATCGGTTTAATGGCGAAGAGACAACACCAGCCGAGCACCAAATAAGAAACGTTCGAAATCCAGACGTGTTTCCCCGTCGAATAGAGTTTCCAAATCATCCCGAGCGTCCCGACGCCCCAGACGATGCCGAGCAACGTCCAACCAAGTGGTCCGCGTAACGTAATCAACGCGAACGGTGTGTAACTCCCTGCAATCAAGAGATAGATGCCTGCGTGATCGAGAATTTGCAGGACTTTGTTCGCTTTCGTATGCATCAGCGAATGCATCAATGTCGAGAACAGATAAAGTAAAATCATCGTCGCGCCAAAGATGCTGACCGCCGTGATGTTCCATGCACTACCGGATTTCGTCGCCTGTAACACGAGCAACACGAGTGCCACGATACTGAAGATGACACCGAGCCCGTGTGTAACCGCACTGGCGATTTCTTCTTTCAAGGAATCCCCTTTGGCGAGTAACTCCTCGAGCGTTTCTTTGGACTGTTCCTTAATCGTTTTCGTAATTTCTTTTTTTGTGATCAAACAAACACCTACTTTCTAAACAAGACAGACTATGCCCTTGATTATACGCCCGAACAGCAAGACTGCCTATTAAAACATTCTGTCAATTTGATGACGTCCTGGGCACTGTAACCTATTCCCGATTTTTCATCAAAAAAATCCACTTCCCGCAAAGGAATGTGGATTTCGGATTTACCACCGTTCGATATCCGGACGATCTTTGAACGTCGATTTCGTACCGTGTCGTTCGTTCAGCACGGCTTCGACTTCTTTATACGAGACACCGCGGTCAGCAAGCAAGACCGTCAAGTGGTACAGCAGGTCTGCCGTTTCTTCCGCGAGTGTGTCGTCGCCTGCGAGGACGACCTCGAATGCTTCTTCCCCGAACTTCTTCGCGATTTTCTCGCGTCCAGACTGGACGAGATAGTTCGTGTACGAAGAGTCCTCATTCGCTGCGATTTTTTCTTTTACTGTCTGCTCTAATTCATGTAGCATGGGGCACCTCCACTTCTGTATAGAAACATGTCCGGTTGCCGGTGTGGCACGTCGGACCATTCGCTTTGACCGTGATCAACAGACTGTCCTGGTCACAATCAATCCACATGCGACGGAGCTCAAGCGTATGTCCGCTCGTCTCCCCCTTCGTCCAGAGCCGGTTTTTCGTCCGCGAGAAAAACGTGACGAGTCCGGTCGCAAGCGTTTTGTCGTAAGCGGCCTGATCCATGAACCCGACCATCAGGACATCGTTCGTTGTTTCGTCTAAAATCACCGCCGCAACGAGTCCTTTTGAAAAATTCAGTTCGATCATCGGACGTCGACTCCTCTCGCCTTCAAGTAATCCTTCGTCTCCGGCATCGAATACGTCGCTTCGTGGAAAATCGAAGCGGCAAGTGCAGCGTCGGCACCTGCTTCGAGACCCTCGGCTAAATGTTCAAGTGTCCCGACACCGCCGGACGCAATAATCGGCACGTTGACGACGTCGCGTAACCGTTGAATCAGTTCCAGGTCATAGCCGTCCTTCGTCCCGTCCGCATCCATCGACGTGACGAGTAACTCACCGGCGCCGAGCGCAACGACTTCCTGCGCCCACTCGATGACGTCCCGACCGACAGCTTGTGTCCCGCCGTGTGAGAAGACCCCCCACGAGTCGCCCGTCCGTTTGGCGTCGATCGCAACGACCGTCGCTTGGACACCAAACAACTGACTGACGTCATGGACAAGTTGCGGATTCTGCAGAGCGGACGAATTGAGAGAGACTTTATCGGCACCGGCGCGGATCAGGCGTTTCGCGTCCTCAAGCGTCTTGATCCCGCCGCCGACCGTAAACGGCATGTAGATGACTTCAGCGACCCGCTCGACGATATCGAGCATCGTCTCCCGTCCTTCTTGTGTCGCCGAGATATCAAGCAGGACGAGTTCGTCCGCCCCTTGTTCATAGTAGTACTTCGCGACGGCGACGGGATCACCGAGGTCACGTAAGTTTTGGAACTTGACGCCTTTGACGACACGGCCTTCCTTGACGTCGAGGCAGGGAATGATCCGTTTCATCAACATACGGTCAGCACCTCTTTCAACGAGAGTGACCCGTCGAGTAAGGCACGGCCGATGACGGCACCGTCCATCCCGATTTCTTTTAAGCGGGCGACATCTTCGACCGTCGTCACGCCACCGGAAGCAATCAGTTCAACGCCGTCCCGTTTCAAGCGGTCGAGTCCGTCGACGTCCGGTCCCTGCATCATCCCGTCGCGCGAGATGTCGGTATATAAAAACGTCTTGATACCTTTTTGAATCAAGTGTTCGATTGCCCGTTCGAGCGTCCAATCACTTGCTTCGAGCCAGCCGCGTGTCTGGACGATACCGTTTTTTGCATCCAGGGCAACCGCTAATTTGTCACCGGCTTTCTCAATCATCTGTTCGAGCAACGCTTCGTCCTCGAGGGCGACCGTCCCGATCAATATCCGGTCAATCCCAGCACCGACGTACGCTTCGACCGTCTCGATGTTGCGGACACCGCCGCCTGCTTCAACGAACAGTCCGGTCTCTTTTTTGATATCGGCGATCAGGCTCAAGTGCAAGGGTTCGCCTGCTTTCGCCCCATCTAAGTCAATCAGGTGAATTGCTGTCGCACCGTCGTCCTTAAACCGTTTTGCGATGGTCAGCGCATCCCCGAAAAAAGTTTGTTGTTGAAAATCACCTTGCTTGAGGCGGACGGCTTGTCCGCTCATTAAATCGATTGCTGGGTAGAGTTGCATGTCGTCTCTCTCCATTCTTTAAGTAATTTCAGTCCGACTTCGCCACTCTTCTCCGGGTGGAATTGCATCCCCGTCACTAAGTCCTTTTGGACGATTGCCGGGACGAGTCGACCGTATTCGACGGAATCGATGATCCAGTCCGGTTCGCAGACGGCACCGTACGAGTGGACGAAATAGACAGCTTCGCCGTGATTCGTCAGTTCGTGCCAGCCCATATGGGGTAAGCGGACCGTTTCCGGTAACTTCTCGATCGTTCCCGGTAAAATGCCCAGACCCTGCGTCCGACCGTTTTCGTCACTCGATTCAAACAATAACTGCATCCCGAGACAAATCCCGAGGAACGGTTTTTTCGTCGCTTGGTCCTGTAAGAAGTCAATCAAGCCGGTCTCTTTTAACCGGGCCATCGCCGGGGCATAGGCACCGACGCCGGGCAGGACGAGTGCTTCTGCCTGTCCGAGCAGTTCGATGTCACTCGTGACGATGACCGCTTCCCCGAGTTCTTTTAATGCCCGTTCGATGTTCGCGATATTCCCGACGCCATAATCTACGATTGCGATCATTGATCAATCAGTCCTTTCGTCGAGGGCACGCCTTCACTCGTCACGGCGATCGCTTGGCGAACTGCCCGTCCGAGTGCTTTGAACAAGCCTTCAATCATGTGGTGCGTGTTCGAGCCGTAGAGGACCTCGGCATGAATCGTCATCCGCGCGCTCCGCGACAAGCCTTGGAAAAACTCTTCCGCGAGCTCCGTGTCAAAATCACCGAGCTTCGGATTTTTGAATTCAGCGCGGAAGACCGTATAGGGACGTCCACTGAAGTCGAGGACGACGGACGCGAGTGTCTCATCCATCGGTACACGCGATTCGCCGTAGCGTTCAATCCCGGCCTTGTCGCCGAGTGCTTCCGTCAAGGCAGCCCCGAGGACGATCGCTGTATCTTCGACCGTATGGTGGGCATCAATCCAAAGATCGCCCTTCGCTTCGATGACGAGTCCAATCCGCGCTTGAAAAGCGAATAACGTCAACATGTGATCAAAGAAGCCGACGCCTGTTTTGATCTCGACCGGGCCTCCCGCGAGGTCGACCGCGACCTTGATTTCTGATTCTGAACTTACTCGTTCGCTTGTCCCACGACGCATTGCATTTCCTCCTCTACACATCTTTCTAGTACGTTCATTGCTTCAACCGAACCACAACTGATCCGGAACGCTCCGTCAAACAAGCGGATCCGCAGTCCGGCTTTGGCGCACCGTTCAGTAAAACGTTCCGCTTCATCGTATTCGACATAAACGAAATTCGCGGCACTCGGATAGGTTGTTCCGAGCGGCTCGACGAGACGGGCAATCGTGTCCCGGCTCGCATACGTTTCCGCTAAGACAAGATCAAGTTCCGGTTCGGCCATGATGGCGATCCCGACCGCTGCCGAAAGACCGGATACATTGTACGGCGACTTGATTTGTTCGACTTCCGCAACGATCGCTTCACTGGCGATCAGGAAGCCAAGGCGCAGGGACGCAAGTCCGAACGCTTTTGATAAGGTCCGGAGGATGATGGCGTTCGGATACTCCTCGAGTAAGCCGACCATCGACTGCTCGAGGGCGAAGTCGATATACGCTTCATCGATGACAACGTATTTGCCGCTGTCGAGTAACCGGCGCACGTCGGCTTCTTTTCGTAAAATCCCCGACGGATTGTGCGGGTGACTGATGAAGATGATGTTCCCCGGTGCCTCAATCAAGCCATCGACGTCGAGTGCCATCCCGTCGAGGAGCGGGACTTTGCTGAAGTCGCCCCGCGCGCGGTCGGCATAAAACTGATACATGACGAAGTCCGGTTGTGACGCGATGACCGGTGACTCTGGACCAGCGTAGCGGGCACAAAGGTAACCGATCAGTTCATCGGAGCCATTCCCGGCCACGAGTTGTGTCGGGCGGACACCGGCATAGGTGCTGTAAGACGTTTTGACTTGGTCGATGATTTCGACCGGATATTCGTTTAACGGAAACGTCTCGACGAGTTGTTTAATCGTCTCGATTCCAACTGTACTATGAGCAGTAAAGCGTTCATTTTGGTGGAGTCGCATCAGTTTTCCCTCACTTCTATCGCTTGTGCGTGTGCTTCGAGTCCTTCGACCCGGGCAACGGTCTTCGCGGCATTGGCAAGACGCTGGACACCTTCTCGTGTCGCTTCGAGCATCGTCTGGTGACGCAGGAACGTCCGGGCCGATAAGCCGGACGCGAAGCGTGCCGTCCCTGACGTCGGTAAGACGTGGTTCGTTCCGGCGACGTAATCACCGAGCGTCTCCGGCGTTTCGTGACCGAGGAAAATCATCCCGGCATGACGAATCGATTTGACGACATCCTGCGGATTGGCGACGGCGAGTTCCAAGTGTTCGGCTGCCAGGCGGTTCGCTTCCTCGATCGCTTGCTCGAGCGAGGCGACGAAGACACCACCGTTTTCCATCGCCCGGCGTGCAATCTCCTGACGCGGCAGTTGTTGCAGGCGTGTTTCGATATTGGCATCGACGTCCGCTTTCATCGCTTCCGTCGGGACGAAGGCAATCGCGACCGCGTCCCGGTCGTGTTCCGCCTGGGCGAGTAAATCAGCGGCAATCCGGTCCGGGTGCGCCGTCTCATCCGCGATGACGACGACTTCCGACGGTCCGGCAACGGAATCAATCCCGACGATCCCGTAGACTTGGCGTTTTGCTTCGGCGACAAACCGGTTCCCCGGTCCAACGATCAGGTCGACGGCACCAATCGTTTCCGTACCGAACGTCAATGCGGCGACGGCTTGCGCGCCACCGATCGTATAGATTTCCGTCACACCGGCGATTTGAGCCGCGACTAAGACTTCATCCGTCAGTCCTGTCACGGGTGTCACCATGACGATCCGTTCGACACCGGCAACTTTTGCCGGAATCGCGTTCATCAGGACGGTCGACGGATAACTTGCCGCACCACCCGGGACGTAAATCCCGACCGAATCGACGGGAAGAAACCGTTGGCGCCGTGTGATGTCTGCTTCGACGAGTTCGATGTCGGACGGTAACTCTTGTTCGTGCCACTCGACGAGGCGTGTCGCCATTAATTTGAGCGAGTCGATTAAATTCGTGTCCGCTTGCTCGAATGCTTGTTGAATCCGTGCTTCGTCTAATCGCAAATCCGTCAGCTCGATGTTGTCGAACTGTGCCGTATAACGACGGACTGCTGCGTCGCCATCAGTTGCGACCGCTTCAAGGATCGCCCGGACGGCTTGTTCCGTCTCACGGTCGACGCTGAAGTTTTTTGTCGTTGCCATTACCGTGTCACTCCTTCTGTCAGCTGTTCCAGTAATTGAATCACTTCGACCCGCTTGCGTTTGAGTGTCCATTCACTCGTAAAGAACCGGGCACTGATGTCGATGATTTTTTCATATTCGTTCAGTCCGTTCGCCCGTAACGTCTCGCCTGTCTCGACGATATCGACGATTGCATCGGCGAGTCCGAGGAGCGGTGCCAATTCGACCGATCCGTTCAGCGGGACGATATCGACGTCGACGCCGAGTTCACTGAAGTAGCGTTTTGCGATGACCGGATACTTCGTTGCGATCCGGACCCGGCGTCCGCCTTCGAACTGGAGCGGCTCTTTCGCACAGACCGACATCCGGCAGACGCCGAACGGTAACTCCGTCAGTTCCGATAACTCTTGATCCGACTCAAGTAAGATGTCACTGCCTGTGATCGCGACGTCAAGGACGCCCTGGGCGACGTACGGGATTAAGTCCGATCCTTTCATGAAGACGAATTCATGCTCGCCCCGTTTGACGATCAATTCACGTTCAATCGCGCCCCATGTCTCGACGCCCGCTTCTTTTAAGTAACGCTCGGTCGCTTTCGACAGGCGTCCTTTCGTGATTCCGATTCGCATTTACAGCACCTCCGCAAGCCGTTCGACCGAAAATCCGATGCCGAACGCTTGTTGTTGTTGACCAAACTGTTCATATAACCGGTCGTAACGACCGCCGACTAAGACCGGCTCCGTCACACCATCGATGAAGCCGTGGATCGTCACGCCGTCATAATAGGTCTGTAAGCCCATCTGTCCGAAGTCGAGATCGGCATTGACGGCGTCCGCTAAATCAAGGACGGCGTTCAAGCGTGTTTCATCGACGAACGGTAAGATTTGTTCTGCGCCTTCACGTCCGAATAACAGTGGGAGTTTTGCCAACAATTCATCATCGAGTTCCCGGGCGATTTGTTTCAGTTCAATCACGTTCCGCAACCGTAGCATCTGCGTCACCTGGTCACGCAAGTGGTGATCACCGACCCGTGTCTCGATCAAATGTTCAATCAGTCCGGCGTCGCCGATCGATAACGTGACTGCTTTGCCCGTCAACTCTTCAATCAGGCGGACAGCCAGCTGAATCGCTTCGACGGCTGCGATCTCGCCCCGTTCCTCAAACCCGACTTGGAACTTCTCTTCCGGCTGAAAGACCGAACCGCTGTAAAAGACACGCTTATATTGTTCACGGCCACGCTCACTGAGGGCGCGGGCGACACTTGTCGTAAAGTCCATCCGAATTTGTTCCCGTCCACCAATTTCTTCAATTAAAGGTGTGATTAATCGGGTATAGTTAGATTGTTCGAGTCCATCCTCAAGCTGACGGATGACCCGTTGCAGACGTTCTGCTGACGGTCCGACATAGTCTGTCGCCCCGTCCTTGAGTCGAATCGTAGAAAATGATTGCATGTCGCCACTCCTTTATCTTATTATCACTGTACCACGCTAAATTATTTAACGATAAGATACCTTTTTTGCGGTCCGCTTGTCAATCCTTTTGCCTGTTTTACTACCTAAAAAAACATATCGGAGGTTTTGTCATGCATTTAATGAAATGGGACGGTCACGTCCACAGCCCGTATTGTCCGCACGGAACGAAGGATCCGCTCGAAGCGTATATCGAACGCGCCCTGTTACAAGGTCTCGAACGGATCAGCTTCACCGAGCACGCCCCGTTGCCGGAAGGACTCACCGATCCGGCACCCGATAACGACTCCGGGATGTCGTTTGCGACGGCAGAACGCTACATCGAAGAACTGAAAACGTTACGCGAGACATATAAAAACGATATCGAGATCCGAATCGGGATGGAGTTTGACTACTGGGAGCATGACGTCGACGGGACACGTGACATCATCGCCCGCTACGGCCCCGAGCTGACGGACGGCATTCTGTCGCTACATTACCTCTGGATCGAGGACCGTTATTACATGGTCGACTTCAGTAAAGAAAGTTTTGGTGAGATCGTCACGAAACTCGGCAGCGTCACAGCCGCCCACGAGCGCTACTACGAAGGCATCCAGGCACTCGTCATGACGGACTTAGGGAAACACCAACCGAAGCGCCTCGGTCACTTGACGTTGCCGACAAAGTTCATCCAAGCCTATCCGCTCGAGTCAAACCCGGTGAACCTTGACGATACGTTACGGAAAATCCGTCAGGCGGACTTCACGCTCGACGTCAACACGGCAGGACTTCGTAAGCCGTTATGTGGTCTTTCCTATCCTTACCCGGAACTCCTGCAAGTCACGCAGTCTTTATCGATTCCACTCGTTTATGGATCGGATGCCCACCTCGCGAAAGATGTCGGGGCTGATTTTGATTTTAAATGGTAACAAAAAACCCGGATGCCGCCTGGCGTCCGGGTTTTAGCGTTACATCGGGTAAGGGAAACTGTCTGAGCTGACAGGCGTAATCGTCACCGCCAACTGCTTCAGTTGTGAAAGCGACAGATTGCCGGTCACAAGGACGAGTTGATCGCCGTCCGCATAATACAGGTTCGCCCCTTGATTGTTCTCCTGCATATAAGCCGTTCGGCCGTCTGCAAGTGTACTTGTTTTCCAGTCAGACGAAGCAACGTCCTGCTTCGGGAGGACCGTAATCACTACAGCATCCGTTTTCGTATGAAATAGCCACAGCATCTTGGAATCTTGATTAGAAATTGTACTACTCTCAATTGCTTGAAATGTCGAGAACGGCAGTTTCAGACCGTTTGCCGCACTGGTAGCTTTTATCGGCTTGATGTCTTCAAACAGGATGTCTTTTAAAATCCAGGTCTCTGCTTGTCGTTGATACGTCAAGATGGCAAGGCGATTTGCCCCTTTCGGATAATGGAGTGTCGCCGTGGCATGGTCCCCGACGACGGCACTGCTCCATAAATCGGTCGCCGTCGGATGTGCCGACGTCCCGTCCTTGAATTGAAATTTCAGGTGGCGACGGACTCCCTCTTCAAAAGAAGCTGCATCTTGCGGAAATGCATCCACTTTAATCCTCTTCACGATGGCATCTGATGCCGTTCCACCATCAGCCGTGGTATCATCGATCCATTTCATTTCTTGATGACTCGAGGAGCGAAGTTGTTCCGGTTCTGCACAACCGGTCAAGATAGTCGCAAGAAGCAATGTGATGATCAAATCAAATCGTTTAAATCGCATGTGTCTCTCCTTCGTAAGATTCGTCATGCGTTTAGTATCGCACGTTTCACAACAACGTTTGGCATTTAATTTACAAAAATAAGGGAATCCAAGTTTCCTTACACCAAAAAATTGCTCAGAAATTCTGACCAATCAGTCATGGATGTAATGAATGGATCAACCCTACTACAAAAAAAGATTAGCCGTTTCTTCACTTTAAGAAGAGGACTAATCTTTTTTACATATCCATTTCACTCTAAGTTAGCATGTTTGCCGTACATCGTTTTTGAATCGAGTTGTTTCGCCGCCATGATGTGAAGAATCAAGGCATCGTAGAACAGCAACATCGTTTGTTCAAACAATGATCCCATCGGCTGAACCGTTTCGTCTGCCGTGGCTGTCCGCTCTTTCGGCACTCCCGGCAGCTTCAAGGTTAAGTCCGCTAACTTCGCAAGTGTCGACGTCGGCTCGATCGTGACGACCGCGACGGTTCCACCGATGTGTTTCGCTTTCTCGACGATCGGGACGAGTGTTTTCGTCTCACCGGATCCTGATCCGATGATCAACAAGTCCCCTTCACGCAAGTTCGCTGTGACCGTCTCACCGACGACATACGCATCGAAGTTCATGTGCATCAGACGCATGACAAACGCTTTGCCCATTAAGCCGGAACGACCGGCTCCAGCGAGAAAGATCCGGTCTGCCTTCAGAACAGCTTCGGCGAGTTGCGTCGTCTCGGCTTGATCGATTGCTTCGACCGTCGACGTCAGCTCTTGTAAAATCGTTTGAATATGTGTCATTTACGCCTCTTGCAGCATCCGACGCATCGTTGACGCTGTTCCTTGTTTGTCGTCTTGTCCGGTAATCCCGCCACCGACGATGATGAGGTCTGGACGCGCTGCGATGACTTCTGGTAATGTCTCCATTTTGATGCCACCAGCAACTGCTGTTTTGGCATTTTTAACAACTGACTTGATTGTCGCGAGATCCTCGAACGAGTTTTGACCGACAGCTTGAAGATCATAACCTGTGTGGACACAGATGTAGTCAACACCGAGTTCATCGAGTTCTTTCGCACGTGTCGCAATATCTTTGACAGCGATCATATCCACCAAAATCTTCTTGCCTGATTTTTTCGCTTCTTCCACCGCACCTTGGATCGACATATCTTCTGCTGCTCCAAGAATCGTCACGATATCGGCACCGTGTGCGACAGCTTGGCTGACTTCATAGCCGGCAGCATCCATGATTTTTAAGTCGGCGAGAACCGTTAAGTTCGGGAATGCCGCTTTCATTTCTTTAACGGCGCGGAGCCCTTCGTTAATGACGACCGGTGTCCCGATCTCAACGATATCTAAGTTTTCTTCGCCAATTTCTTTGACTAAAGCGATGGCACCTGCTGTATCTACTAAATCAATTGCTAATTGTAATTTCATCATTGATCTCTCCCATTCTTCTCTCTATTTATGGATCCTGGCACTTCCTTCTGACGTTCGTGAAGGAACATGACTAAATATAATCCTCATAGACGAACTTGGGAAGTACGCACTTTTAATTTACATAGTGCGGTTTTTCATACATAGTGCGGAAAAGTATACTATCGATGACAAGAGGGCTATACTGAAAAAGGAGGTGGATTGATGCCACATTTTGAAGACCGGCAGTTTAATTGTGAAAAGGAATTGACCCTATCGATCATCGGGGGTAAATGGAAGATGCTGATCCTTTGGCACCTTGGTAAAGAAGGCACCAAACGCTTCGGAGAGCTGAAAAGCCTGATGCCTGGCATTACGCAACGAATGCTCGTCAATCAGTTACGGGAGCTGGAAGATCACCATATCATTCACCGGGAAGTGTATCCGGTCGTTCCGCCGAAGGTCGAATATTCGTTGACGCCACATGGTCACAGCCTGATGCCGATTTTAGACGCGATGTACGACTGGGGCAAGGATTACGCCAAAAATGTCCTTGAAGTCGACTTTGAACAACAAAAATTGTCCCAATAAAAAAGATGCTCGTCTGTCCCGTCTCAATCTGAGAGGAGACAACCGAGCATCTTTTTTTAGGATTCTTCTGTCGTATAGATTTTCGACATCGCCAGTTCATCGACGTACTCGCCGTCAATGAACAGCGAGGCAATTCGTGTCCCTTCGATGTTGAAGCCGAACTTATGATACAACTCGATTGCCCGCAGGTTATCTTTCCGGACTGTCAGTTCCAGCCGGACGAGTCCCGCTTCAACGGCAAAGGCATCGACGGCTTCGAGTAATCCAGCACCGAGCCCTTGACCGGTATAGGCATCGAGCAAGCCGATCACAAGGTTCGCCCGGTGACGGATTCGGCTTGGTTTGCCACCGACGACCAACACATAACCGACAAGTTGCTCATCGACATCAACAACGAAGATATCTGAGTTTGCTGCCTGACCAAATCGTTCGATGAATGCTTCCGCTTGCTCCGTCGACATGCTGCGTTCTTCCGGTTCATACAACATATATTTTGTTTCCCGATCAATCCGTCGCATCAAATCCGATAAGGCCTTTCCGTCCATCAAGGTGGCACGTCGTATCATAGATGTCAGCTCCGCTTCAGAAAGATTTTTACTCACCAATTTAAATAATGTACTATATTACAAACACTTTACTAAAGTATCTATCTAGAGATTTGTAATTGACTTAACATACCCGGATTAAAGATGGTCCTATCCTTAGTAAAGTAATGATACATAGAATAATAATTATCTTTAACAAAATCCCATTCTATAAAGTGCTTATCTTTATTTAAAATAAATTCTAGTATTAATTTTTGTGATAAACATACAGATTTTAAATCATCTCTACTTGTACTTTCTAAATTTTCGATATTTTTTTTAAGTTTCAATTTTATTTCTCGTTTAACTGTTAGGTTGAGACCTGAATATGAATAAAAAATAAGAATAAACCATATTTTCTCATCTTGAAACAAATCATTCCAGTTAGTTTTTGACAAGTTATTTCGAATAATTTTATTAACTTTTGCATTTATATTTTTTGTGTTCTTTATACTATTATAGTAAAGACACAGACCTGCAATTAAAATCGGATTTTCTTCTTGTAATATTTCACTTGTTATTGAAGCAATTCTTTTTACAGTAAATTGAATATTATAAATAGCACTAAACACTAATAAGTCTATCCAATCGTTTTTATAATTGCTAAAAATAATTGAATCAAATCTTTCGTAACATTTTTCTACACTTTCTTTAATATCCAAATTGAATTTATCTTTTAAAAGCGTTAATGTTCTAATCAATTTTTGAGTTGAAGTATATGTAACATCTTTCGAGTATACAAAGAATAACATTAAAACCAAGTCGTTTGTATTAATATTTAATTTGTGATTTGTATCATTTGATCTTTCAATTATATTTAATATTACGCTCAATACATACGATGATGTCAAAGTAATCTCATTTGTATTTTCAAGCAAAATTAAAAATCTATTCCTTAAATCGTTATACTTTGCACGCTTATTTTCAATAATTAAATTAGTTTTTATCCACTGATTAATCTGCTTCGAATTCTCTTCGGTCAACCCTAAATCAGATATATCTTTAAAAAGGTTATCAAAACTAAAATCGTCATCTTTTTTTTCTATCATTATTTTCTCAATCAATGGTGTAAAGTTTTGTGTTTCATATATCCATTTATTAAAGCTAAATGAATTGTCATATTGCTTAAACTTTTTATCGTTTACTTTTAAATGAAATTGGTTAAGAATAGCAGAAATTTCATTTGAAATAATTTTTTCTACCTCGCTGTTATCAGTAAATATAAAATAATCATCTACAAAGCGAAAAATTTTGTAATCCACTTCATTTATGATGTTTTTTGAAAAAAGTCTTTCCATTATTCGTTCGTCTATATGTACTAATAAAAATTCTGCCAATAGTCTCATCATCTCTGGACCCACTAATATGCCGTTGGTTTTTGAACCATTTAAGTTCTGTAAAAAGGAATCTATTCCTTTATACACAGAATACGTCTTTCCTAAATTTTTTGAATCATACGTTTTTTTACTTATCAACCACTTGAACGAATGTGTATAAATACTTGGAAAACAATCCTGAATATCAATAGATAAAAGCTTGCTAAATTTATCCTGATAAAAAGAAAATAAATTACTATTATAAAAATCAGTTATTTTTTTAAAGGGTTTATGATTAAAATATGAGCCGCTAGATTCCAAGCTAAGAAGCAATTGCTTTTTTTCAAGGTCGTTAGTATAGAATACTTTTTGATTTCTAACCTTTTTATAAACTAAACTGTTCACTTTTTGTGGTTTGCGAACAGAAAAAGATTTTTTATTGTGTATAATATTTAATATATCTTTTTCAAAGCATTCCATAAATATTAAAGACTCTAGAGAACCTAGAGGGTTCATTATTGAGATTTCTCTAAATAAGTTATTCTTCTTTTTAACTTTAAATTTTAACGGGGATGAATGCCACTTAGAATCAAACGTCTCTGTACCTGCTTTTATGCCTTTAGTTATCTTATTTACCGTTTTTTTATTATCTAATATATATTCATAAAAATACTTATTCGTAAAAAAGTTTCCTTTTTCAAAAGGAAGTATATCTGATATTAGATAATCTTCTTTTTGTCTGTTAAATGTAGTTTTTTTAGACATGATTTATTGACCCCTTAATAAGGAAATGGTATCTTGTTTTTACACAATATCAAACTAGTTTCTAAAGCGGAGAGTTTTTTATTAGCTCTTTTCTTTTGGGCTTGTTTAAAAATGATTCGGTAGGTCAATATACTATACGCTTAACACAAGTTTGTAGTTTGACCTACTGATGATTTACTTATAGTGTATTAAAAATTCTTTTGCTAAAGTTTCGTATGATTTATTTATTGTGTTTAGTTTATAAATTTCTTCCATACATTTTTGCAGCTTGTCATACTTCCAGCCTAAGTTAGGGTGCATAAGGATAGTTCTGTTTTTATAAAAATTTGCTAAATATCTTTTATTTTTTAATTTATTTCTTATACATCGTGGAATCTCAATTCTATTTCTTCCAATTCTCCCAAAAGATACTCCTACGTACTTCTCAAAGAAAGTAAAAGTATTTTTAGTGATTTTTTCAACGTCTGAATTTCCATCCATAAATCTTTTTAACTCTTTGTAACTATCACTTATTCCTCTAACTTGCCATCTAGAAACTGTGCTATTTTTTGAGGTGCCATAGTATACGACTCTTTTAAATAAAGCATCAATTTTAAAATCTAAAATTTTTACTGCTTCTTCATCTTGATTTCCAGAAACATATTCTTCAATATATTCATCAATTTTCAGTTGATATTTTTGGATCTTAGAATTTGCAATTCCAAATTTAAATTTTTTGCCTTGTTCTCTTAAAAAATGATATCCTAGATATTCAAAATCAATTTTTCCATTAAAACTTTTTTTATAGCATTTTGTTTTACTTTGACTTAACTTCACATTCTCCCCAAAGATATTCTTAAGTAATTTTGATACTTCATTTTTTATCTCAAGTTCATCGATTTCCTCATCAAAAATTATTATTCCATCGTCTACGTATCTAGCATAATAAATACAATGTTTTTCAAATTTCTCTTTAATTTTCATATCAAAATAATGTCCTAATATCTCCATCATCGAGTTATGCAGTCCTACTCCTGGAATCAATTCTTTTTGATTTTTAGTATAAACTTCAAAAAATTTTTTTTCATGAGAATGTAAGCTTATAAAATCATCTATATATTTTCGTATTTTTTTAAAATCAATATTATAGAAAAATTTTTCAATATCAAATTTAAAGATAGTATAAGTATGATATACATGAATATTCGGCATAATATTCATTACTTCACTCATAATAGAAGATCTATTTGGAAATTTCAATTTGGCATATCTGTTTAAATATTCTTTATAATAGTCTAATACGATTCTTAAATCTTTTTCTACTTCATTGTTATTAATCACATCTCTACCTTTAACATTTTTAATTTCATACTCTATATTTTGATTAAAATTTGATATTATTTTTTCTACTTCTTCCAATTCAGCATTGTGTAATTCAGTTAAATTTTGATAAATTCTGCTCCTCATAGATTTAACCCCCAGTAAACTATTGATAGTCTTATAGTAACAAAAAACACCATCATCCAAAATGGATAATGGTGTTTTTTAAATTCTTGCTACTTCAAGGTATGGAGACGGTGGGAGTCGAACCCACGTCCGAAGGCATCGTATACTTAAGCTTCTACGTGTGTAGTCAATTTATTGGGATCTCGTCGTCAGGCTGCCAATTGACAGGCGTCCGTCCGACCAGTCTGATTCCATCTCTTCTCTTTCCCTCCAGACGGAAGGGTCCAAGCGTAGCCTGTTTAAAGTGAGACCCTAGAAATCAGCCGACCAGGCGACGGCTGCTAGGATCCGTAGCAACTGTTACGCTGCTGCGAGTTGTGTGTTAGTTTTGCCAGTTATGGCTGATGCGTTTTAACGAGGCCGACCCCTCGACACGCCACAGAAGACCGAACTACCCCCGTCGAATCCGTAACGTCCCCAAGATATAAAATTGGGGCTTTCCGAATACTATTATAATAGCAGAAAAGTGTTACGGGTTCAATACTTTTGCTTGTCGCGTAACGCACGGTCGATATCCCGCTTCGCATCCTTCTTCTTCAGATCGTCACGTTTGTCGAATTTCTTCTTCCCGCGGCCGAGTCCGATCAGACATTTTGCGTAGCCGTTCTTGATGTAGACCTTCAGCGGCACGATCGTGTAACCGTCGCGCGAGACCGATCCCATCAAGGTCGCAATCTGTTTTTTGTGCAGCAACAGTTTCCGCGGACGGAGCTGTTCGTGGTTGTACCGGTTCCCTTGTTCGAAGTGGGCGATGTTCGAGTTCCAGAGAATCGCTTCCCCGCCGTCGAAGCGGACGAACGCGTCGCCGATACTGATTTTTCCTTTACGGACCGATTTGATTTCGGTTCCCGTCAAGACGAGACCCGCTTCGATCGTATCTTCAATCGCATAATCAAACGACGCCCGTTTGTTGTTGGCTAATACTTTTGAACTTGTCCCTTTTGGCATCTCTCTTCCACCACATTTCTAAACAGAAGCGCTTATTTGCGCTTCCGTTTTTTATTCGAGACCGCTTTATGGAATGGCGGTTTATCCTTCTTGTCTTTCCCGGCGAAGCCTTTGCCTTTTGCCTGGTCCTTCGGCTTACTTGGACGTTTCGACTTGCCGCGACGGTCGTCTTTCTTGTCGTCGCGTTTTTGTCCCGGACGTCCGCCGCTTGAGCGGATCGTCTTCGACTCAAAGCGTTTTTTCGTTTGGCGTTCCGGCATCCCGACGACCGCGAAGTCAATCGTCTTCTCATCGATGTTGACACCAGTGACTTTAATCTCGACGACATCGCCGATCCGGAACTGTTGTTTCGTCCGTTCGCCGATCAACTGGTAGTTCGCTTCATCATAGCGGTAGAAGTCATCCGTCATCGCTTGGATGTGGACGAGTCCTTCAATCGTGTTCGGTAACTCGACGAACATGCCGAAGTTCGTCACGCCACTGACAACCCCTTCAAACGTATCGCCGATGTGTTGCTCCATGTACTCGGCTTTCTTCAGGGCATTCGTTTCGCGTTCGGCGTCAACGGCACGGCGTTCACGTTTTGAGGCGTGATCGGCGATTTCCGGCAGCATTTCCGCATAACGGTCCTGTGTCTTTTGCGATTTATCATTAAAGATGATGTACTCGCGTAAGAGACGGTGGACCATCAAGTCGGGATAGCGGCGGATCGGTGACGTGAAGTGCGTGTAGAAATCGGTCGACAGACCAAAGTGACCGATCGGCTCGACGTCATATTTCGCTTGTTGGAGCGACCGTAACATGACCGTACTGACGACGGCTTCTTCCGGTTCGCCTTCGACAGCGTTTAAGATTGTCTGCAACGTCTTCGGTGTGACCGACTCGCCCTTGCGTTCAACATTGATGCCGAAGTTGGCGATGAACTTGAAGAACGTATCGAGACGCTCAGATTTCGGCTCATCGTGAATCCGGTACATGAACGGCAGTTTTTGATGTTGGACGTGCTCGGCGACTGTTTCGTTCGCTGCAAGCATGAACTCTTCAATCAACTTCTCAGCGACGGACCGTTCCCGTAACAGGATATCGCTCGTCTTGCCTTCTTCGTTGACGAGGACCTTCGCTTCCGGGAAGTCGAAGTTGATCGCCCCGCGGCGCGAGCGGCGTTCGCGGAGGATCGCTGCCAGTTCCGCCATCTGATCGAAGTTATCGACGAGATCGTGATATTTCGCAATCACTTCTTCGTCTTCGCGTTCGATGATTTTCCGGACATCGGTATACGTCATCCGCTCCGTCGTCTTGATGACACTCTGTAAAATCTCTTGGTTGACGACAGCACCGTTCTTGTCGATTTCCATGATACAGCTCAGCGTCAACCGATCGACGTGCGGGTTGAGTGAACAAATCCCGTTCGACAGGCGGTGCGGAATCATCGGAATGACTCGGTCGACGAGATAGACACTCGTCCCGCGTTCGCGTGCTTCTTCGTCAAGCGGTGAATCTTCCTTGACGTAGTGTGAGACGTCAGCGATATGGACACCGAGCTCATAGTTGCCGTTCGCAAGTCTTTTGACGTGGACGGCATCATCCAAGTCCTTCGCGTCAGCACCGTCAATCGTGACTGTGACTTCGTTACGTAAGTCAACGCGACCGACGAGGTCCTTCTCATCGATTTGATCGGGAATGTTGTTCGCTTCCGCAATCGCTGCGTCCGAGAAGTCGACGTTGATGCCGTGCTTGTGGACGATTGATAAGATATCGACACCTGGGTCATTTTTATGACCGATGATTTGTAAGACTTTTGCGGTCCCGGCGTAACGTCCGTCCGGGTACTTTGTGATCCGGGCGAGGACTTTATGGCCATCGACGGCACCGAGCGTATCTTCGTCCGCGACGACCGGTAAGAACGTCAGCTTCGAGTCATCCGGTTCGATGTAGGCGATCGATTCAATCCGTCCTTTAGGACTGACGAACGTCCCGACGAAATCAGCCGGTCCGCGTGAAAGAATCTTCAGCAGCTTGCCTTCGCGGCGGTCGCCGCCGTTTGATTCGGCAAAGACTTTGACGAGGACACGGTCGCCGTTATAGACGTTGCCGAGTTCCGGCGCCGGCAGGAAGATATCGCCTGCTGAACCGTCTTCCGGTGAAACGAATCCGAATCCGCGTTGGTGGACGGAGATTTTCCCGGCGACTTGCCCGATTTGCGCGAGCGTGCCGTATTTGTTCGAACGCGTCCGGGCGACGAGTGCCTCTTCTTCGAGTGCGTTCAACGTCCGGATCAATTCTTTGAATTCTGTTGTATCCGATAGTTCTAGTTTTTTCGTTAATTGATCGATCGACAGCGGACGTTCTTCCGCCGTGATGACCTCGAGTATTCGTTCACGTAATTCCAACGTGACACCTCCAGTTAATTGCTCCAGTTCAACGATTCTAAAAAGTCATGAATGTCCGCATGGAGCTTATCTTTTTCTTTGTCGAGCGTAATGACATGACCTGAGTTCTCATACCAGATCAGCTCTTTTTGGAAGGCACTGACACCATCATGAATGATGTTGGCCGAGTCCGTATTGATCATATGATCATTGCGGGCCTGGACGACGAGTGTCGGTGCGTAGACATCTTCGAGTGAATCGCGTGTGTCTTTTAGCAACGCTTGTAAATCTTTTAAGGTCGGCATCGGTTCGAACGCTGCCATTTCCTGTTCGATTTGTTCCGGTGACTTTCCTTCTCGTTTCTTAAATTCGATAGCGTACTCGGTAACGCCTGCATACATGACGTCTTCACTTTTAATATAGGCGGGTGCGCACATCGGAATGACCGCTTTGACGGGACGGTTCATCGACAGTTTCAGTGACATGACGCCACCGAGCGATAACCCGCAGACGGCGATTTCGTCGTACCCTTTCGCGACGAGCTCTTCGTACCCGTCGAGGACGTCCTGCCACCAGTCGGCTGGCCCGGTCTTCGTCAGCTCTTCGGGTGGGGCGGCGTGCCCTTTATATTGTGGGGCGAGTGATGTATATCCCTGTTTTTGCAGGTAACGACCGAGGATCCGGACATCGGCACTCGATCCCGTGAAGCCATGTAACAGTAAGACAGCCCGTTTGCCGGCTTCAAAAAAGAATGGTTTTGGTAATGTAATTTTCATAAAATGATTCCCCCTCTAACTCTATACCCCAAAATGAAAATTTAGAAATCGAGAAAACAAGAAAAAACGACAGCGCAAACGTACGGCTGTCGTTTCAATACTCACTTATAAAAAGCGACGAGTAACGCCAAAATAAAGAATAAAGCTCCTAAAACAGATGCCACACGATTCAGGACCGCATCCAAGCCACGAGCTTTTTGGCGACCAAATAATTGTTCTGCCCCACCAGTTAATGCTCCGAGTCCAGCCGTACGGCCTGACATCAAGAGAACGACGATGATGAGAAGAACGGAAACGACGATGAGGCCGACAAGAGCCACGTTATGAATGATCATCGATGATCCTCCTTCAATAATATACGCTTCTTTCATTATAGAGAAAAACAGGTACGGGAACAAGGAATAGATTTATCGGATTCCAGTTCCTGCAAAAAAACATCAGCCGCTCAAGGATTGCTCCGGCGCGACTGATGATAGAAGACTTATTGTTTGATGAGATCGAGTTCGACCGGAATGTTCTTGTCGACTGTCTCGCCTTTCAAGTGTTTGATCGCTGTATCGATGCCCATCTTCCCGATTTCTGTCGGTTTTTGCGCAACGGTTCCTGCCATCTTGCCATCTTTAACAGCTTTGACGGCATCGTCTGTCGCGTCAAATCCGATGACTTTGACATCTTCCATGCCGGCTGCTTTCAATGCTTCGACCGCACCGAGTGCCATTTCGTCATTGTGGGCGAAGACTGCTTTGATGTCTTTGTTGTTTTGAAGAATGTTTTCCATGACCGACAGACCTTTTGCCCGGTCGAAGTTGGCTGATTGTTTTGCAACGACGTCCAGTTTCCCGTCGACTGCCGCGTGGAACCCTTCGCCGCGGTCACGCGTTGCGGAAGCACCCGGAATTCCTTCAAGTTCAACGACTTTCGCTTTGTCGCCGACGAGTTCGATCATGTATTCACCCGCTTGTTTTCCACCTGCGACGTTATCCGACGCGATGTGGGCGATGACGTCACCGGCTTCAGCGTTCCGGTCGACTGTGATGACTGGAATGTCGGCATCGTTTGCTGTTTGGACGGCCGCACCGACTGCTGCTGAGTCCGTTGGATTGATCAAGATGAGATCGACTTTCTTTTGAATCATGTCTTCGATGTCGCTTGCTTGTTTTGCCGCATCATCTTGTGCATCGGCGACTTGCAGTGTTGCGCCTTGTGCTTTTGCTTCTTCTTCGGCTCCTTCTTTGAGTGAAACGAAGAACGGGTTGTTCAGTGTCGAGATTGAGAGACCAATCTTAAAGTCCTTTGTCTTCGTCTCTTTTTCTGTGTCACTGCCTGGCTGCTCTGTCGAACACGCGGCTGCGAATACCATCAAGGCCATCATGACGAGTGCAAGTAATTTTTTCATCTGTAATTTCCTCCTTCAAAATGTGTATGATTACGTCGTTTGTTTCCGATCTGCGAGGACGGCGAACAGGATGACGAGTCCTTTGACGACAAGTTGGAAGAACGATGACACACCGAGTAAGTTCAAGCCGTTGTTGAGTGTCCCGATAATCAAGGCCCCGATCAATGTTCCGACGATCCAACCGCGACCACCGGATAGACTTGTCCCGCCGAGGACGACGGCTGCGATTGCGTCGAGCTCATACGATGTTCCTGCCGTCGGTTGCGCCGAGTTGAGGCGTGACGTCAGGATGATGCCGGCGAGTGCTGCCATCAAGCCGGATAGCGAGTAAATCATGATTTTGACTTTGTTGACTTGAATCCCCATCAATTTCGCCGCTTCTTCATTTCCACCAATGGCATATGTGTAACGCCCGAACGTCGTTTTCTTCAAGATGAAGTAAAGGACCGCGAAGGCGATTAACATCGTCACGACCGGTACAGGGAAGATCCAGAAGTAACCCCGACCGAATAATTCAAACCATCCACCTTGCCCGAGTCCCGTGATGGGTCGTCCGTCCGTATAGACGAGCGTCAGGCCACGGAAGATCGTCATCGTCGCCAGTGTCGCGATGAACGGTGCGACTTTCCCGAGTGAGATGACCATGCCGTTTAACGCACCCATGATAGCACCGACGATCAGTCCGGCGAGAACGGCAATAATGGCTGACGTTCCGTCCGTCATCAGTCCGGCGACGAACGCCGACGATAAGGCGAGAATCGAACCGACCGATAAATCAATCCCACCCGTCAAGATGACGAACGTCATGCCGAAGGCGATCAAGGCGTTGATCGACACTTGGCGTAAAATGTTGAATAAGTTATTGAGTGTTAAAAAGTCCGGTTCCATAATCGATACGACGAGCACGATCGCGAACAGCCCGGCGAGCGGACCGAGCTTCTGCCCGATTCCGAGCCGGCGCGGTTTCTTTTCCGTCAGTTTCCCTTGCATCAATTCCATCTCATTGTCCTCCTGTCGCAAGTGTCATGATACTTTCTTGCGTCGCCTCTTGTTGTTCGAGCATCCCGCTCACTTGCCCTTCCCGCATCACGTAGACGCGGTCACTCATCCCGAGAATCTCCGGGAGGTCGGAACTGATCATGATGATTGCGACACCAGACGCGGCGAGCTCATTCATAATCAGGTAAATTTCTTTTTTTGCCCCGACGTCGACACCACGTGTCGGTTCGTCGAGGATCAAGACATCCGGTTTCGTCCCGAGCCATTTCGCGAGGACAACCTTTTGCTGATTCCCGCCGGAAAGTGACTTCGCCGGTTGATCCATCGAGCTGTGACGGACGGATAACGACTTGAGATAGCCTTCCGCGAACTGGCGCTCCGACTGATCGGAGATGACACCCGACTTCGCTAACGACCGAATCGTCGGCAAGGAGATGTTCTCTCGGAGTGAAAAGTCGAGGAACAAACCCTCGCCTTTTCGGTCTTCCGTCAAGAAACCAAGTCCTTGTTTGATTGCATCGTGCGGTGATTTGATGTTGATGACGTTGCCATTCAGCTTGATTGTTCCTGCCTTCAGGCGATCGACACCGAACAGACCACGCATGACTTCCGTCCGTCCCGCTCCCATCAAACCGGAGAAGCCGACGATTTCACCGGCACGGACGGAGAACGAGACGTCTTCAAACCGTTTCCCCGTCGCTCCCGTTACTTCTAAGACCGTGTCACCGTGTGTGACCTTGCGTTCCGGGTAGCGTTCACCCATTTCGCGTCCGACCATTTCGCGGACGATCTGTTCAAATGATGTCTCAGCGATCCGGTGGGTCGAGACGGAGACCCCGTCCCGCAAGACGGTGATCCGGTCACACAGTTCGAAGATTTCCTCCATCCGGTGCGAAATGTAGACGATTGAGACGCCTTGCTCGCGTAACGCCGTCGCGACACTGAACAGGGCGCGAATCTCACGTTCCGTCAAGGCAGCTGTCGGTTCATCCATGATGATGACCTTTGCGTGCGTCATCAGTGCTTTTGCGATCTCAATCATCTGTTGTTGCCCGACCGATAACGTCCGCGCCAGTTGATTGACATCCATGAAGACGTTCAGTTCCGCCAGTTCCCGTTCCGCGAGCCGTTTCATTTCCGCCTGTTTCAACACACCGAAGCGCGATTTCAACTCACGACCGAGGAACAGATTTTCCGTCACCGTCAAATCAGGCAGAATGTTTAACTCCTGGTGAATGAAGGCAATCCCCGCTTCTTCCGCCAGTTTCGGATTTTTATAGTGTTGTTCGACACCATCGACTTGAATCGTTCCCTCGTCCGCTTTATGGACACCGGTCAAGATTTTCATCAGCGTTGACTTACCGGCTCCGTTCTCGCCCATCAAGGCATGAATTTCACCTGTCGCGAGTTCGAAGTCGACACCCTTTAAGACGGGCACGGGACCAAACGCTTTTGTGATTCCTGTCATCTTAATGTGCATCATGCTTCCCCCTTAAAAAATGACGCCGGCGTGTAAAATTACATTGGCGTAAGGTGTCGCTTCACCTGTCCGGATGATGACTTTCGCCTGCTTCGTTAGCTCTTTAAACGCTTCGTGCGAGACGTATTCCGTCGTCACGTTTAATTGACTCACCGTAGTGAGCGCCGCTTCGTTTGCTTCCTTGATTTCCGACGCCAGTGTCACCTGTTCAACCGCCATGTCGTCCGCGACGACGCGCAAGACGTCGGCAAACGCCGGTGTCCCGAGTTCCAGCGCTAAATCAATCCGCGCAACGCCCGTCGGAATCGGTAAGCCGCAATCAGCGATGACGATCATATCGGTATGACCGAGATCTGCTAAGACTTTACTGATTTGACTGTTCAAAATGCCGTGTCGTTTCATACTTCGACCTCCATCTGTTCCCGTGTCGGCATGCCGCCTTGAGCACCGAGCGCCCGGACGGACATACCGGCTGCCTTGTTCGCAAAGCGAATCGCTTCCGTCAGTGACTTTCCTTCCGTCAACGCGACAGCGAGTGCTCCGTTGAACGTATCGCCGGCACCCGTCGTATCGACGACGTCCGTCTTAATCGCCGGCACCGTCACGATGGCGTCTCCGTCATAGAAGCGAGCACCGCGACTGCCTTCCGTTACAATCAATTTATTCGGATACTGGCTTAACCAATGTTCAAGAGATTGCTGTTGTCCGAAAATCAAGCCACATTCATGTTCGTTTGGTGTTAGGTACGTCACGTTTTCGAGCAACTCGTCGTCAAGGACGATGGCTGGCGCCGGATTCAAGATAACGGGAATACCGTGCTCTTTTCCGTAACGCGCCACCTGTTTGACCGTTTCCAGTGGAATTTCGAGCTGTAATAAAATCATGTCCGTCTGACCGAGCAAGCTGTCGATCTGGCTCTCATCATAGACGACGGCTAAGTTCGCCGACTGGACGACGACGATTGAGTTGTCCCCTTCCGCGAGCGTGATGTGCGCCGTTCCCGTCCGTTCGTTCGTTATCGTCTGCAGGTGCGTCGTCCCGACGTGTTCCGCTTCAAAGTTTTGGCGAATCGCTGTCCCGCTCGCATCGTCACCGATGCACCCGACCATCTCGACACTCCCGCCGAGCCGGGCGACCGCGACTGCTTGATTCGCCCCCTTACCGCCCGGGACGGTATGAAACGCTGAGCCGATGACTGTTTCACCCGCTGACGGACGACGATCGCTTTCGACGACCAGGTCCATCGAGATACTCCCTACTACACTGATTTGTTTCATATTTGTTCATCCTTCCGCTTCGTCGTTTCCCGTTCGATGACTTCGACCGTCAACTCATGATGGACGGCCGCGATTTCTTTTCCTTCAATTCGTTGAATCAGCAACTTCGCCGCCAGTTCCCCCATCTGATAAATCGGCTGGGCGATCGTCGTCAGTGGCGGTGAAATCATTTGTCCGAGCTCGATTCCGTCATACCCGATGACTTGCAGTTGCTCAGGAATCGCAATCCCGCGTTCTGCCGCGACTTGAATCGTTGCCGCTGCGATGACATCGTTCGCTGCAAAAATTCCGTTACAGGTATAGTGGTCGAACAAATAGTTCGCCGCGTCGAGTGCGCCTTGAAAATGAAACGGTGACTCGATGCTTGCGACGAGATGTTTTCCTGCGACTTCTTCAAAACCATCCCGGCGTTTTTTGATCGTCGGTAACTTTGACGGCCCACTGATGACGACGAGTTCATCCGCTCCGTGATCGAGTAAAAATTGAGCTGCCTTCTTCCCGCCGTCGTACCCGTTTGATGTGACGGTCGGGATTGCTCCTTGTAACACCCGGTCGAGTGCGACGATCGGCACTTCGATGGTTTCATAGTTCGGGTTGTTCGAGTAGTTCGTCGTAATGATCAATCCATCGACATGCATTGCTTCGAGAGACTGGATATATTCATGTTCTTTCTGAAACTGTTCATCCGTGTTACACAAAATCACTTGATATCCATGCTTATGTGCCATATCCTCGACGGCACGTGCCAGTTGGGGAAAATAAGGGTTTGTGATGTCCGGTACGATCAATCCAATCAATCCTGATCGTTTTTGAAACAAGGAACGGGCGACACGATTCGGTCGATAATCAAGCTGTTTAACCGCTTGAAGCACCGCCACACGCGCTTTTTCGCTGACATATCCTTTTTCATTCATGACGCGTGATACCGTTGCGACTGATACATTTGCCACTTTCGCTACTTCCCGGATGGTCGACATGATTTCGCCACCTCTTTCTTTTGATAACGCTTACAATATGTATCATATTGTGTAACCGGTTACACATCAACCGTTTTCCGTAAAATATATTTTATTTATTTTATTCCGCTTACTTTCTAAAACTCCATACATAGCAAAAAAGTACGAAAAAACGTTTCATACGAACGTTTTCCGTACTTTTCAAGAGTGTTGGTGTCGTTTTTTGAAAGCTCTTCGAAGGATCGCAATGACGAACGCGAGGATCGCGAGCGGTTCGAATAAGTAGATCAGCAAAAATGTAACATCGATGATGGCATCTTGCGGATTGTACCGTAAGATATAAATCGCACCCGGTAGTAAGGCAATTAATCCCCCGACACCCAGGATGGTTCCGATGATTAAACTTTGTCGTGAGAAACGACTCGTGATTTGATAAAGTCCGATGAATAGAATCAATTCCGTGAAATAGATGATACGTAACGGAATATCGTCAATCGATGTCTCCATTCCTAGAAATAAATAACGAAACAACATGATTCTTCCCTCCCCGTTCTTTCTTCTGTACCCGGTTATTGATTCGATTAATGCAACAACTGCGACTTGACTGCATATCCTAGCTTAATTTAGGGAACTAAACTAGAGGATAGAGGTTAAATCAAGGATATAAGAGAAAGTTGGGGGTTTCGGTGAAAGAAGAATATTCAATGAAAGTCGTCAGCTGTTTAAATGATTTTTTTAAAAACAACAAAGAACCACTCGAAGTCGATTTACTGCGTGGACTTCCACCCGTCGTCTTGTTGCTAAAAGATGGAGCAAAACGATCATTTCCTGTTGAAACCAATCTTCATGATGAATTGCTGAGTGATATCAAGCGGCTTGTGCAAGAATGCCTGGATCCGGAGACCTTGCGCAATCTTGACATCGACACAGATTTACCTGAATTTTTTGTCACGAAAGCACCACTGTATTCACCGTATCATTACCTCGTTACGTTTATTGAGGATTGATTTCAACGCATAAAATTTCATTTTAATATTACGGGATTCGACATTGAGTCGGATCTCGTTTTTTCTGCGTAAAAAAGTTAGGGAAGCACTTACGTCTCACTCACTTGCCATTCATGTGCTTTTTCCTGTAGGAGTCACATGAAGCAAGTAATTGTCGTAGTTCCCATCTTATCTGACAGGATCTATACCAACAAAATAGACCCGTGCCCGGCTTTTTAGGGTAGAGGACACTTAGACCTCTGCTACCTGCTAGAAGTTTAGCAAATTGTGTCCTACGTGAGCCAGAGTACAACTCTGTTAATCAATGCCTACAAAAGCGAAAAGCATACCCCGCTCGACTTCTAAAGGGAAAAGGAAGCTTAGCTTCCGTCAGGGACAGGTGAGACCCGGACATCTGATTAAGATATCCGCGGCTTGCGTCCCGCCCTAGAAAAGCGAGCGGAGTAATGCTTGAGCTTGATTCTTCCTTCTCATCATCAACAAAAAAAAACAGCCCCTCGCTAAGCGAGAGACTGTCGACTCAATCCGTAAATTACTTCTTGAGGTTGTAGAATGATTTGATACCATCGTAGACAGCAACATCTGAAAGCATGTCTTCGATGCGGAGAAGTTGGTTGTATTTCGCGATACGGTCTGTACGTGAAAGTGAACCCGTTTTGATTTGACCAGCGTTTGTCGCAACAGCGATGTCAGCGATTGTTGAATCTTCTGTTTCACCAGAACGGTGAGAAACGACTGCTGTGTAACCAGCTTTTTTAGCCATTTCGATTGCGTCGAATGTTTCAGTCAACGTACCGATTTGGTTAACTTTGATGAGGATCGAGTTAGCGATGCCTTTTTCGATACCTTCAGCAAGTTTTTCTGTGTTTGTTACGAACAAGTCATCCCCAACGAGTTGAACTTTGTGTCCGATACGGTCTGTGAGAAGTTTGTGGCCGTCCCAGTCGTTTTCGTCACAGCCATCTTCGATTGAGATGATTGGGTATTTGTCGACGAGTTGTGCGTAGAATTCAACAAGCTCTTCTGTAGAAAGGACTTTGCCTTCGCCAGCGAGGTTGTATGTTCCAGCTGCTTTGTCGTAGAACTCAGAAGAAGCGACGTCCATTGCAAGGTAAACATCTTCGCCTGCTTTGTAGCCAGCTTTTTCGATTGCTTCAAGGATAACTGTGATTGCTTCTTCGTTTGATTTCAAGTTTGGAGCGAATCCACCCTCGTCACCAACTGCTGTGTTAAGACCCATTCCGCTAAGAACTGATTTCAACGCGTGGAAGATTTCAGCACCCATACGAAGTGCTTCTTTGAATGTTGGAGCTCCAACAGGCATGATCATGAACTCTTGGAAGTCAACGTTGTTGTCAGCGTGTGATCCACCGTTGATGATGTTCATCATTGGAGTTGGAAGTGTTTTCGCATTGAATCCACCGAGGTACGTGTAAAGTGGAAGTCCAAGCTCATCTGCAGCAGCACGAGCAGCAGCCATCGAAACACCGAGGATTGCGTTAGCGCCGAAGTTACCTTTGTTTTTTGTTCCGTCGAGATCGATCATTTTTTTGTCGATTCCAGCTTGGTCGAAAACATCGTAACCGATGATTTCAGGTGCGATTTTTTCGTTGACGTTGTCAACTGCTTTCAAGACACCTTTACCGAGATAACGTGCTTTGTCGCCGTCACGAAGTTCTACTGCTTCGTGCTCACCAGTTGATGCGCCTGATGGGACGAGTGCGCGACCAAAGCCGCCGTCTTCTGTATATACTTCTACTTCTACTGTTGGGTTACCGCGTGAGTCAAGAATCTCGCGTGCATAAATCTCTGTAATCATTGACATTTAAATTCGCTCCTTTTAGTTGAAAAAATAGTGTGTGTTGCTTTGTTAGACGTTTATTCCATCGACGGGATTATTTCTTTAATACGATGGATTTACCCGTCATTTCTGACGGCTGATCTGCGCCAAGTAGATCAAGTAATGTTGGTGCTAAATCCGCTAATGCGCCTGTAAGTGGCTCGAGAAGTTCGACGTCTTCGACTGTCACGATACATGGTACCGGTTCTGTCGTATGGGCCGTCATCTTGCTGCCATCTTTATTGAGCACTTTATCGGCATTTCCGTGGTCAGCAGTCACGATTGCTGCGCCACCTTTGCTGACGATCAAGTCAACGACTTTACCGAGACATTCATCAACTGCTTCGATTGCCTTGATTGTCGGTTCGAGCATACCCGAGTGACCAACCATGTCCGGGTTCGCGAAGTTCAGGATGATGGCATCATGTTTGTCGGAATTGATCGCTTCAATAAGCGCATCCGTTACTTCATAAATGCTCATCTCTGGTTGTAAGTCGTATGTTGCGACTTTTGGCGACGGGATTAAGATACGATCTTCGCCTTCATACGGTTCTTCACGTTGTCCGTTGAAGAAGAACGTGACGTGTGGATACTTTTCAGTTTCCGCAATCCGTAATTGTTTTAAGCCTTGCTTCGAGAGTGTTTCCCCAAGCGTGTTTTTGATATCTTCTGGCGGGAAGACGATATCCGTATCAATCGCATCCGAGTACTTCGTCATGGAGACGAGCAACAGGTTCTTCGGTGCATTGTCCGGAAGTTCGAATCCTGTGAAGCCAGCTTTTTCTTTGTAGACCTTCGCCAGTTGAATCGCACGGTCAGGGCGGTAGTTAAAGAACATGATTGCATCGTTGTCGTGGATCGGTGCGACTGGCGTACCGTCTTCCTGCACGACGACGGTTGGTTCGATGAACTCGTCCGTAACGTCCGTCTTGTATGATTCTTCTACCATGCCGATTGGGTCTTTTGTTGTCGGGCCTTCACCGTATGTGATGACGTCATAGACTTTCTTGACGCGCTCCCAACGGTTGTCGCGGTCCATTGCATAATAGCGTCCAGAGACACTTGCGAATTGACCGACTTGTAACTCATCCATCTTCGCTTGCGCGTCACGAAGGAAACCAGCACCCGATTGTGGATCACAATCGCGGCCGTCCGTGAAGGCATGCAAGTAGACTTTTTCGATTTCGTGAAGTTTCGCGAATTCAAGAACAGCATACAAGTGATTGATGTGACTATGGATTCCACCGTCAGATACTAAACCAAAGATATGGAGTGCTGAATCATGTTTCTTCACGTGACCTGCCGCATCGTTCATCGCTTGACGCGAGAAGAACGAGCGATCTTTGACGGCGTTGTTGATTCGGGATAGCGATTGGTAGACGACGCGACCTGCCCCGATGTTGAGGTGACCCACTTCTGAGTTCCCCATCTGACCTTCAGGCAAACCAACGTATTCCCCTTTCGCATTCAACAACGTATGCGGATATTTGTTCCAAAAGCGATCGAAGTTCGGTTTGTTTGCCGCTGTCACAGCATTCCCGAATTCTTCATCACGCATACCGAAACCATCAAGGATGATAAGTGCGACTGGACGTTTTTTCATTTAAATCGCCTCCAACAGTTTGAGGAACGATCCTGTCTCAAGACTTGCTCCACCAACGAGTGCTCCGTCGATGTCAGGTTGAGCCATATATTCTTTGACGTTTTCCGGCTTGACGCTGCCACCGTACTGGATACGAACTGCTTCTGCAGCTTCTGTACCGAATTCAGCAGCGACGACGTCGCGAACGAATTTACAAGAATCTTGTGCATCTTGTTCTGTCGCTGATTTACCTGTTCCGATTGCCCAGACAGGCTCATATGCGACGACGAGATTTTTCACTTGGTCGACAGTCAAGCCTTTAAGGCTGTTTGTCGTTTGTTCACGGATGACGTCTTCGAACTTGCCGCCTTCGCGCTCTTCAAGTGTTTCACCTACACAAACGATTGGAACGAGACCGTGCTCGAACGCTTTTTTCGCTTTGCTGTTGATGAATGCATCTGTTTCACCAAAGTACTCACGACGTTCAGAGTGACCGAGGATGACGTATGTCACGTCAAGCTCTTTTAGCATGACAGGACTGATTTCGCCTGTGAATGCACCACTTTCTTGATCGTACATGTTTTGAGCACCGATTTTAAGATCAGTTCCAGCTGCTGCTTCCGTTAAATGAGCAAGGAATACAGCTGGTGCACAGACAGCAGCATCGACAGTCGATGCAGCTGGTACTTTGCCTTTTACTTCTTCTGCGAATGCGACTGCATCCTTCAGAGTTAGATTCATCTTCCAGTTACCTGCGATGATTGGTTTACGCATTGAGAAACACTCCCTTGTGAACTATTGGATTACTTGTCGTTAAGCGCTTCGACACCAGGAAGGGCTTTACCTTCCATGAACTCGAGGCTCGCTCCGCCACCAGTCGAGATATGGCTCATCTTGTCTGCAAGACCGAATTTCTCAGCTGCTGCAGCAGAATCCCCACCACCGATGATTGAGTATGCGTCGCTATCAGCAAGTGCTTGAGCGACACCTTTCGTTCCGTTTGCGTATTTATCAAGTTCGAATACGCCCATCGGTCCATTCCAGACGACGAGTTTCGAGTTCTTGATTGCTTCCGCATACAGTTCGACTGTTTTTGGTCCGATATCAAGTGACATGTGATCCGCTGGGATACTGTCGATATCGCGTGGTCCTACATATGTTTCTTCGCCGAATTCCTTCGTGATGACACAGTCGACCGGCATTAAGAACTTGACGCCTTTGTCTTCTGCTTTTTTCATGAATTCTTTCGCTTGGTCGATTTTGTCTACTTCGAGAAGTGACGTTCCGACTTCATAACCTTGAGCTTTGAGGAATGTATAAGATAATCCCCCACCAATGATCAACGTATCGACGATATCAAGCAAGTGATCGATGACACCGATTTTGTCGGCTACTTTCGATCCCCCGATGATTGCAGTGAACGGACGATCCGGGTTCGAGATCGCTTTCCCGAGAACTTGAAGTTCTTTTTCAATCAACAATCCCGCTACAGCAGTATCGACATGGTGCGCGATTCCTTCTGTAGAAGCATGTGCACGGTGAGCTGCACCGAATGCATCGTTGACGAAGATATCTGCGAGTTTCGCAAATCCTTCAGCGAGTTCAGCATCATTTTTTGTTTCTCCAGGGTAGAAACGAACGTTTTCAAGAACGAGAACGTCTCCTGCTTCAAGCTTGCTGACCGCTTCTTCAGCGACCGGGCCATACGCTTCTTCAACGAGCTTGATGTCTTTACCAAGCAATTCGCTGAGGCGTGCTACGACTGGTGCAAGTGAGAACTCAGGATTTTTTTCGCCTTTAGGACGTCCCATGTGGCTTGCGAGAATGACTTTCGCTCCGCCATCCATCAAATGTTTAATTGTTGGAAGTGCCGCACGAATCCGTGTGTCGTCCGTAATTTTACCGTCTTCTAGTGGTACGTTGAAGTCGACACGTGTAAACACGCGTTGACCTTGTACATCGATGTCGCGAATTGATTTCTTATTCATACATTCGTCCTCCGTCTCATACGTATAGTGAGGGGCTGTGACGCCCCTCCAGACTTTTTTTCGCAATAAGAGCGGAGACTGGTAGTTTCCGCTCTTATTCAATTGCTATTTAATTGCTCGAATTACTTAGCGATTTCTGCGAAGTGTTTGAGTGTACGAACGAGTTGGCTAGTGTAAGACATTTCGTTGTCATACCAAGCAACTGTTTTAACGAGTTGCTTGTCGCCGACAGTAACAACTTTAGTTTGTGTTGCATCGAAGAGTGATCCGTAAGAGATACCAACGATGTCAGAAGAAACGATTTCGTCTTCAGTGTAACCGTAAGACTCGTTCGCTGCTGCTTTCATAGCTGCGTTAACTTCTTCAACTGTAACTTTTTTCTCAAGAACTGTTGTGAGCTCAGTGAGTGAACCTGTAGCGACTGGTACACGTTGTGCAGATCCGTCAAGTTTACCTTGAAGTTCTGGAAGAACGAGGCCGATTGCTTTAGCAGCACCAGTTGAGTTAGGAACGATGTTAGCAGCTGCTGCACGTGCACGACGGAAGTCACCTTTAGGGTGTGGAGCGTCGAGTGTATTTTGGTCGCCAGTGTAAGCGTGGATAGTTGTCATAAGACCTTCAACGATTCCGTACTGATCTTGAAGAACTTTCGCCATTGGAGCGAGACAGTTCGTAGTACATGAAGCACCAGAGATAACTGTTTCAGTTCCGTCAAGAATTTCGTGGTTCGTGTTGTAAACGACAGTTTTCATGTCGCCAGTAGCAGGTGCTGAGATAACAACTTTTTTAGCTCCAGCTTTCAAGTGAAGTTCAGCTTTTTCTTTGTCTGTGAAGAAACCAGTACATTCGAGAACGATGTCAACACCGAGCTCGCCCCATGGAAGTTCTTCTGGGTTGCGGTTAGCAAGTGTTTTGATTTCTTTACCGTTTACGAGGAAGTATCCGTCGTGTACTTCAACTTCTCCGTCGAAACGACCTTGAGTCGTATCATATTTTAAAAGGTGTGCAAGCATTTTAGTGTCTGTGAGGTCGTTGATTGCGACTACTTCGATTCCTTCAAATTGAAGAATTTGACGAAGTGCCAAACGCCCGATACGTCCAAATCCGTTAATACCAACTTTTACTACTGCCATGATAATTTTCCTCCTTTTAGTGTAAAGCGAGTTATCTATTATTCAAAAGGGGGCTACCCTTTCAAAATCGTTGTTGCGGCTCCTTCATCCGTAATAAGGATGATGTTTGGAGACTGTTTGACGTAGGCATTGATCGCTTCTGCTTTCGAATGACCACCGGCGACAACCACGACGTGTTCGACTTTTTTCAAGTCGTCGAGTTGTAGTCCGACCGTTTTGACACGGTGGACGATGTTTCCGTCCCGATCAAAATAATATCCGAATGCTTCTGCGACGGCTTGCTCGTCTTCGAGCTGTTCCAAAAGAGCTGTCGAAGCACGACGACGTTTTGCCATCGTTTTTGCCTCACCAATTCCATGTACCACGATTGAAGCATCTTTAATCATCTGTAAGACATTTTTAATGCTCGGCTCCTCGACCATCTTGACGAATGTCTCGGTGCTGACCATGTCTGGAATGTGAAGCAGATGATAGTCGCTTTGGGCACGTGAAGCCATGCGTGAGCAGACCGTATTCGCTTGAAGTTCAAGCGTTTCGCCAAGACCGCCTCGTGCGGGTACAAACGTCATCGGACGATTTTCCTTATCGGGCGACATCATCGCCGCGACCGAAGCCATCGTCGTTCCACCTGTAACTGCGATCGTATTGTGGTCTTTTGAAAGTTCACGTTTTAAGCGGGCAACTGTTGCCCGTCCCATATCGCGTTGCACCCAGAAGGTTTGATCCGAATCACCCGGTACGATGACGACGTCTTTTACACCAAGCTTCTCTTTTAAGGCTTTCGCCATATCGGAGATCCCGGCGAGTTCCGCCATCACACTGTGCATGCTTCGTAATACCGTCCGCCCTTCATCCGTCAAGGACATGCCTTGCGTCGCAACTTCCAGTAAGTCTTGTTCTTTTAAGAAGTCGACTTCCCGGCGTAGAACGCGTTCCGTCAAGCCAAGGCTCGTCGCAAGTGTTCGTCGTCCAATCGGTTGCATCAGGCGTACATAATGAAGAATGTCGTAACGTGTCTGCATTTCTTCAATCAGATCAGGCACGATTCGCTTTTGGATCTGTACTAACTGCCGAATCATGTAACTCCCGCTCCTCTCAAATTGCTGGACACTTTACGTCCCGCGTGTCATATCTTGTCCCACTTGGTACATTGCTATCATAACAGTACCTTGGTTTTGTTTCAAGTCTCGACCGTCATCTTTTTTCAAGTAAACGATTTCTTACCGCCTCTGTCTCAAATTTTCCATAACTTAAGATTTCGTTTTGATGTGCGAGAACCGGTATTTCGTAGAGGTACTTCAGACTGAGCGCCGCATCGTTGTCAATGTTGATTTCTTCGAATGTCCATTCGGGAAATTCATCTAATACAAAATCGAGCAAGATGGCGGCTTCCTCACATAGTGTACAACCCGGACGTGAATAGAGTGTTAAGTGCATGTTTTCTTTTGTTCGCATCATGAATTTTCCTCTCGTCTCTCGAAGTCCGCTTGGGTCAAACCAAGGGCTGCCCGATATTTTGCGACCGTTCGTCTCGCGACCGTAATTCCCTCCGCTGTGAGACGGTCCGTCAATTGTTGATCACTCATCGGAACAGGCGACGCTTCGAGCAGTTGAGCGATCCGGACCTTAACTAAGAAACTCGACGTCCCGGTCGTCGTCCGTGAGACGAAAAAATCTTCGAGTAACATCGTGCCCTGAATCGTCTTGACCGTTTTGTTCGCAATCGCCCGTCCAACCGTCGACGGATGATGCCCCGTCACTTCCGCCACTTCTTTTTTCGTCAGCGGCGCGAGCTCGAGCTTTCCTTTAAACCAATTGAGCTGTCGCTCGATGATGACGTCCAGAATCGCCCGAAGCGTCGTCCGTCTCCGTTCATATGCACTCAAGAACGGTTTTGCTTCATCGAGGTCCGCCCAGCTCCGGTCGATTTCGAGATCAGACCAGTTGATCGTCAACTCGCCGTCACGGTATTCGATGTCTGCTTCCGGAATCGTCAGAACGGTCGTCTCCGGAAGGACCGGTGCTTTTGGTAACCGATCGAGCGCCGCTTTGATCCGTATCCGGTCTGTTGCATCATCAATGTCTTGAAGTACTTGTTTGACAGCAATCCCTTCATTCAAATCCGTCGCGACATCAATCAATAACGCGTCATCTAGTTCGAGCGCGTGCAACAACCGGCATTCGTGCGCGGAACGTGCCGCAATTCCCGTCGGTTCACACCGTTGTAAAACGTGTCGTGCTTGTTTTACGAGACTGACGTCCGCCTCTAACAATGTTGCCAGTTGCGCATCCGTCGTCCGCAATAATCCATCCGTATCTAAGTACGTCATGAGTTGTTCCGCCATATATCCTATTTCCTGTCTGACCGATTCTAAACGTATTTGCTGAAGAAGCGTCGCTTCAAATGAAGCGACACGGTCTGCGACGCGGCCAAAATCAACGTCGATTGTTTTACTGAGATTATTCCGATAAGCGCTTGTCCGGCGTATGATTCGGTATGCATGTTCTTCGAGTTCAGCAAATGATTCTTCAAGAATCGTCAACTGAAACAATTGGGACGTCGATAACGTCATTCGTTGCGTCTGTTCCTGGCGCTGTTCCATCGTCGGATCTCCCTTCATTCCATTGCATCTTTAACTCTTCTATATAGTATAGAGGAAAAAAATCTTCCGACCGTCTAGAAAGTCCTCCTTAAGCATCTTTCGCCCGAAAAAAAATGTTGAATTTATCAATCGAGTATTGCTTTCCTGAAAAAATGTCGGTATACTATTAATTGTTCAGTAAAAAACATGCACCCGTAGCTCAGGGGATAGAGCACTGGTTTCCGGTACCAGGTGTCGGGAGTTCAAATCTCTCCGGGTGTACCATCTTTGAATCTACAGGCAATGCCGTTCGCGGTATTGCCTTTTTTTCTATATTGATATGTTTAATTCAATGCCATTCAGGAAAAATACATAAAAGTCGCATCGTATCTTTTGACCAATATTGACCAAAGGATTATGATAGGAATAAGTCGAATATGAGCTACATACCATCATAAGGAGGCAAAGACTATGTTAATTCCAACAGTCATCGAACAAACCAACCGCGGGGAACGTGCTTACGATATCTATTCACGTTTGCTCAAGGATCGTATCATTCTTCTCGGGAGCGCGATTGACGATAACGTCGCCAACTCAGTCGTTGCCCAGTTGCTCTTCTTAGCAGCAGAGGATCCAGATAAAGAAATTTCGCTCTACATCAACAGCCCGGGCGGTTCAATCACGGCGGGTATGGCGATTTACGATACGATGAACTTCATCAAACCACAAGTTTCAACAATTTGTATCGGAATGGCCGCTTCAATGGGTGCTTTCCTCTTACAAGCAGGCGCAAAAGGAAAACGTTTTGCCCTTCCAAACGCTGAGATCATGATTCACCAACCGCTCGGCGGCACACAAGGACAAGCGTCAGACATTAAAATTCATGCAGAACGTATCATCAAAATGCGTGAACACTTAAACAAAATCATGGCAGAAAACACAGGACAACCACTTGAAGTCATCGAACGCGATACAGAGCGTGATAACTTCATGTCTGCTCAAGCAGCAGCTGACTACGGTCTCATCGACCGCGTCATGGAGCGCGCTTAATCTGTTAACCCGACCGACCGTTGATGTTTTTACATCAGCGGTCGTTTTTTTGTTGTCTTCAAAAAAAAATCCTCTCCACGCCGGGCATGAACTTCATTAAATCATGAAAGTTCGTCCCGAACCTGAAAAGGATCGTTTGTGTTAGTCGATGAGATCTGTAATATCAGACACGATGTCGTGGTTTTCACGAATCAATGTGTAAATCCCGTTCGCATGTGGTGAAAGCTCTTCTTCTGCTTGCAATTGCTTAAGGAAGAGTGATGTTGCGAATGTCACGAGTGTACTTTTCGGTACACCGATTGATTTTGCTTTTTTCGTCAAGACTTCATCAAATTTCGCATCGACTGTCAGCGAAATACGTTTTTTTTCGTTAGCCATTTCAAAAACTCCTTAATTCGAACATTTAGTTGCATCGACTATATATTATAGTAGACTATGGTTCATCTCGCAAGTTTCCCCTTTAGAGCGCACCTGTCAACGACTCACCATTCCGGAGTTTATCCGCGATTTGATCAATTTTCCGCAATCGATGATTGATCCCTGATTTCGAGATGGAGCCGCTCTCGACCATCTCGCCGAGCTCTTGCAGCGTCACGTCTTGATGCGTCACGCGTAAAATCGCGATTTCCCGTAACTTGTCCGGTAAGACATCGAGTCCGACCGTCCGTTCGAGAAATTTGATGTTCTCCACTTGGCGGAGCGCTGCCCCGACCGTTTTGTTGAGGTTCGCTGTCTCACAGTTGACGAGACGATTGACCGAATTCCGCATATCTTTTAAAATCCGGACATCTTCAAAACGAAGCATCGAATGGGTCGCCCCGACTACCTTGAGGAAATCAGAGATTTTTTCACTCTCCTTGATGTAGAGGATGTGCCCTTTCTTACGCTCGATTGCTTTTGCATTCAAATCGAATTGATTCGTCAAACTCCGAAGCGCCGCATTGTGATCCTCATAGAGACTGAAGATTTCTAAATGGTACGACGACGTCGCCGGATTGTTCAGTGACCCTCCGGCTAAGAACGCCCCCCGTAAATAGGCACGTGCCCGCCGTTCATCTTTTAAAATCGTATCGCTGATTGAACGAATCATCGTGAATCCTTCGCCGAGGATGCCTAAATCCTGCAGAATCTTATCGGCTTGTTGCTTCACGCGAACGATGTAGACGTTATTTTTTTTGAGGCGCATTTTCTTTCGGACGAGTAGATCCAGATGGACCCCGTATGCCCGTTTTAATAATGAATAAATCCGTCGCGCGATCGACGCATTTTCAGTCGAAATATCAAGTGTCAATCCGCGGCCGAGTCCGAACGAAATCGCACCGTTCATCCGTGCGAGCGCCGCTAACTCCGCCTTCATCTCGTGATCCGTGATGGCAATCTGTGTTAATTCTTTTTTAACTTCTGAAGCAAAACTCACGTCAATTCCTCCTTCCCTTCGAGTTGACGCACCCGTCGAATCGATAATACTTTCCGCATGACGAGGCTCGCGACCGCGTCCGCGTCATGACGGATGAAATGATGGTTATAGTCGACGATATCGTCCGCGAGCACTTCAATTCCCGCCTCGACGAAACGTTCATCATCGTAAGTGACGATATCGGCATGATCTTTTTGATATTTTCGCAAATAGCTTGCATCGATTGATTCATTATTGACGATGATTGTATCGACGACGCCTTGCCCAAGAAAACGTTCGAGCGCAGTCAAGTGATCATTCGCCGTGAAGGCCGTCGTCTCACCCGGTTGCGTCATGACGTTACAAATATAGACGACAGGTGCAAGCGATTGTTTAATCGCTTCCCGGATTTCATCAATCAAGACGTTCGGGATGATACTCGTATAGAGACTCCCTGGTCCGAGGACGATGACATCGGCCTCAAGAATCGCTTGAATCGCTTCCGGTACCGGACGGACATCTTCCTCTTCCAAATAAATCCGTTCGATGACCTTGCCGACTTTCGGAATCAACGACTCGCCTTTGACGATCGTCCCGTCTTCGAACTCCGCACATAACGTAATCGTCCGCTCCGTCGCCGGATAGACTTTCCCTTCCGCATTCAACAGTTGTCCCATGACGCCAATCGCCTCGACGAACGAGCCGTTACAGAGCTGCGTCGCAGCCGTCAGCATCAAGTTTCCGAGCGAGTGACCGTGAAGTCCTTCTCCCGTTTCAAAACGGTACTGCATGATCCGGTCCATCAATGTCTCGGACTTCGATAGCGAGACGATGACGTTTCGAATGTCACCCGGCGGCAACATGTTGAACTCTGTCCGTAAGCGCCCCGAGCTCCCCCCGTCATCCGCGACCGTGACGATGGCCGTGATGTCGAGCGGATAATGCTTCAGTCCACGCAAAAGAGTCGACAAGCCCGTTCCACCGCCAATCGCGACGACTTTCCGTTCCCATTTCATTACTTTTCCTCCTTCGCGTGAACATAATCCCGGTGATTCGTGACGACGTGATACTGGTTTTCAAATTCTTTACTGATTGCTTCCGCAAACGTAATCGAGCGGTGTTTACCACCTGTACAGCCGAGGGCGACGACGAGTTGTGATTTTCCTTCCCGTTCGTACTGGGGAATCAGGAACTCGAGCAAGTCGACAAGCTTTTTATAGAACAATTTTGCTTCCGGCCACTTCATGACGTATGACGATACTTCGAGATCGAGTCCCGTTTTCGGACGTAACTCCGGGATGTAAAACGGATTCGGCAGAAAACGAAGGTCAAAGACGAGATCGGCATCGAGCGGCAGTCCGTGCTTGAAACCAAATGACATCACATTGACGGTAAAGGGAATCCGTTCCCCTTCCGTAAATTCTTTGAGCAAGCGTTCTTTCAGTGCAAGCGGTTTGATGTCACTCGTATCGATCAGCATCTGTGCTTTGTCACGGAATCCTTCGAGCAGCGTCCGCTCTCGCTCGATACCGATCAGTGGTGACGCAGTCGGCGCCAGTGGATGCGAACGCCGCGACTCTTTATAGCGGCGCACGAGGACGTCATTGCGTGCGTCTAAGTACAACATACGAATCTGCAGGTTCGTTTTTTTCAAATCTTCGTAAACGACAAAGAAACTATCAATAAAATCACGAGCACGTGTATCGATGGCGACGGCAATTTTCGGACGGACTTGCCCAATCACTTCAATCAATTGCGGCAGTAACGTCGGTGGGAGATTGTCGACACAGAAATAGCCTAAGTCCTCAAAGCTATTCATGGCGACACTCTTTCCAGCCCCACTCATTCCCGTGATGATGACCAATTGCGGTTGATTCTCTTCCATCTTTTCGCCCTCCAGACAACAGTTCCGCGTGTATTTTTTATTCCAAATTCAGTATAGCATAAAAAAAGAGCCAGCCTCATTGAAGTCCCCTCCAACAAAGCTGGTTCCTGTCTTACACCTGTGATGATTCCTGTAATTCCTCGAGTAACGCTTCGATATAATGCTGTGCATTTTGAGCAGCAATCGAACCATCATTCGTTGCCGTAACGACTTGACGGAGCGTTTTCTCACGGACGTCTCCAGCTGCGAAGATTCCTTTGATGTTTGACTCCATGCCTTCGTTCGTCACAACATATCCTTGATCGTTCAAGATACCAAGATCTTGGACGTAACCTGTGATCGGGTTCATTCCGATGTAGATGAAGACACCATCGATTGGATGTGTCGTCACATCTGCCGTTTTCGTATTGATTAAATCAATCGAACCGACTTTACCGTCTTGTTCGTTGATTTGTTTGACGGTATGATTCCAGATGAAATCGATTTTCGGGTTATCGAACGCACGTTTTTGAAGAATTTTTTGTGCACGTAATTCTTCGCGACGGTGGACGATTGTGACTTTTTTCGCGAAACGTGTCAAGTAGACACCTTCCTCGACCGCTGAATCCCCACCACCGATGACGAACAATTCTTTTTCTTTAAAGAAAGCTCCGTCACAAACGGCACAATACGAGACACCACGACCGCCGAGCTCTTCTTCGCCCGGTACACCGATTTTCTTATATTGTGCGCCCGATGCGATGATGATCGCCCGCGCATGATAATCCTTGTTGTGTGCATGGACCGTTTTAAAAGCACGTCCATCCTCGATGCTACGGACGTCACCGTACGCATATTCTGCGCCGAATGCTTTCGAGTGATCGAACATTTTTTGTGAAAGGTCCGGTCCAAGGATGCTATCGTATCCCGGATAGTTTTCGATATCTTCCGTGTTGGCCATTTGACCGCCTGGAATACCGCGTTCGATCATCAGTGTTGAAAGGTTTGCGCGTGATGCGTAAAGTGCTGCCGTCATTCCGGCAGGACCTGCACCGATGATGATGACATCATAAATTTTTTCAGCAGTTTCTGTCATGTTTCCACCCCATCTTAAGTTTCGTTGTAATTTGAGTATAGGTGAGAATATGGCAAACGTCTAACATTTTGCCCGAGCAGGTGTCAGGTGTTGTTTGTAGGCACGAATCGTCATCGCCACCTCGTCAAAGGAGACATCAACCAGTTCGGCACACTCTTCAATCAACATCCCTTCCCGTAACTCGTGAAACAGATGGATTAATGCAGCGGCTGAACGTTCGACCGAGTCGAACGTTTCGCCACTGAGGACGAGTCGGGCAAACCGTTCATAAAAATCGCCTTCGAGACTCATCCGCTCTTCGTCAGACACGTAATGTTCTGCGAGACGAATCGTCTGTAAGGCACGATGAATCCGTTCATCGACGATATCGCCCCGTCCATTCATCTCATGCAAAATTTGTTCTGTCAGCTGCAGGACATCTTCGTGATCCGTCACTTCTGGCATCATCGAAAGGGCCAACCGTGCTTCCTCGTCATTTAGTTTCCCGAGTAGCAAAGCCGTGAAAATGCGTGAGACATCATCTTCCGTTTTCAACGCTTGAATCAAGGCTGAACGAAACTGAAGGTTATGACGAATGTCGTATGCCTCTTGTTCTTCCCGTAAGCTCGCGGCCTCTTTTGATTGTAAGAAGGCTGCGGCTTCTTCGACATGTCCTGTTTTGAATGCAGAAATCGATAACCAGTGACCAAATAGTGGGTCGCCCCGGTAGCCACGGCGTTCAAGCAATTTCAATTCTTCGTACGCTAAGTCATGACGACCGATAATCGCAAGAGTCGATGCGACTTTATAACGTGTTTCAAGATTGACGGAACGAACGTGTTCGAGCTTCCGTGACAGACGGTGCGCTTCTTCATCCTGCCCCATCTCATGTAAGAGAACGAGCGTATTACAAAGCGCGTGGAGATTTCCCGGATTTCCTTCTAAGACGCGTTCAAGCGAATGGAAAGCCCGGTCGTTTTCACCGAGATAAAATTCGACGATTGCCAAGTTATTGTAGGCTGGCCAAAATGTCGGGTACGTCGCGATCAAGGACTCGAGTGTGTCCTGTGCTGCAAACAACATCCCTTTATCGATTTGGCGCTGGGCTTGTGCATGGAGACGAATCAACTCATCTTCATCGTCATCCTCAAGCTCTTGCTCAAGATCAATCAATTCCACGAGTGCGGCCGATGCCTCTGCGTGTTTGCCTGCCGGCGCATGTTTTAAATATTCGAGCGCATATTCTTTTGCTTCTTCATATAAAGAAACGTGCGCATAGTTGTTCGCTAAATAAAAGAGTGATTCGGTATTTGACTCATCGAGTGCACGGACACGTTTCAATACGTCGTTCGCATGATTGATTTCTCCCGTTTCGAACAGGACACGTGCGTAACGTAGTAGGTAACGGACATCTTCTGGTTGAAGCGTCGTCGCTTCGTCAAGATGATAGACCGCCTCTTCGAGTCTCCCTTCCCGATGCGCCTTCCGTCCGCGAAAATAAAAAAGTTCCGCTTGGCGCGTTGTAATCGCAAAGGGGTCTGCTTTGTATTCCGTTAATTCCATAGTGATTCAAGCCCCCATAATATAAATCTAGTTTCGTAGTTGCAGAGACAAGAATAACCTATCTCGGATAGCGTTGCAACAGAAAAAAACGCCGGGGTTTACGCCCAGCGTTTCGCATAAATGGTTTCGAGTTCCTTGTAGTTCTCTAAGCATTTTCGTACAAAAGCATCTTCTTGCGGATTCTTGTTTTGTAGACGCTCAACATCTTTTTCGAATGCTTGGCGTAAGCTGTCGGAATACGCTGGAATCTCTCCGTCATATGCATAGACGACGCTTGGAGAAACCGTGATTTTTTCGTGTTGATGTAAGGCGGTACGGATATGGAAGAGCGGTACGTCAACTTGGTTCGGCTGATGCAGATCACCTTGCGTCGGATGTTTCTCGACGGCGAGGACTTCAACGACGAGACCTTGTGGACGTTCTGCGAATAATCTTCCGAAATACTTTCCGGTCTTATAGGTGAAGCGAATATAATTCATTGCGGATCGACCTCCTTCTCACAGTTTCGTCACATTTCATGCCGGCGAAGCGGCTGACTCGAGACGCGTTCGTTCGGTAAGATGTCCCGGTGAACGACGGAACCGGCACCGATGACAGCACCGTCCCCGATCGTCACCCCTGGTAAAATCGTCACGTTCGCGCCGATTAAGACGTCACTACCAATCGTCACGTTACCAATCCGGTACTCGGTCGTCAAATACTCATGACAGAGAATCGTCGTGTTGAAGCCGATGATCGTATTCGAGCCGATCGAGATCCGTTCCGGGAACATCGTGTCCGGCATCACCATCAAGGCAAGCGCCGTCCGGTCGCCGATCTTCATCCGGAGACACGTCCGGTACAAGCCATTCTTAAAGCGGAGCGACGGTGAAAACCGTCCGATTGTAATGATGAGGAAACACCACATGATCTTGAAGAACGAAACCGTCCGGTACATGTGCCATAACGGATTCGTCGCCCCGACGTGATAGCGATCAGTCCGCCGTGCCATTTTGCGCCTCGATCCAGTCACTCAGGTGTTCCATCGAGTCGATGATGACGCTTGGCTCTAATGCTTCGAGATACGGACGTCCTTTGATGGCCCAGCCGACAGCAACGGTTTTCAACCCGGCATTTTTCCCGCCGTTGATATCCGTGTCGTTATCCCCGACCATGATTGTCTCGTCTGTTGTCGAACCGAGAAGTGCCATCGCTTTTTCAAATGGTTCGACGGCTGGTTTTTCTTCCGTCACATCGTCTGCTGCGATGATTGTCTCAAACAGTGACGTCAGTCCGAACAGCTCAATCCCTTTTAAGGCGACGCGACGACTTTTTGACGTCACGATCGCCATCTTGTAGCCCTGTTCCTTCAAGCGGCGTAAACCGTCGAGGACACCCGGATATTCAAGGACGAGTGCGTCATGCATCGCGATGTTATAGCTGCGGTAAAAGGCGACCATCTCTTTCCACTGCTTGGCGTTGAGCTCTGAAAATGATTTTTTCAGTGTCGGACCGATGAACGGAAGCAATTCTGCCTCCGTAAACGTCCGTTCCGGATAGTAGTAACTGAGCGTATGTTCAAAACTTTTTAGAATCAACGGGTTCGTATCAATCAACGTACCGTCTAAATCAAATAGAATCGTATTAATCATCGTTTCACTTCGCCTCCCGTGTCGTTCCATCCAAGTAGCGGACAGCATTTTTCCGGATGACCATCATGACGAGTCCGAAGACGATTAAACAAATCGAGACGATTTGTGCCGTCCGCAGTCCGTCCCCCATCAACAGACTATCCGTCCGGAGTCCTTCAATATAGTAACGTCCAATCGAGTACCAGACGAGATAACCGAGGAAGACGTAGCCGCGACGCGGATTGAACTTCATCCGCCAGACAATCAACAAGATGACGCCGATGATGTTCCAAATGCTCTCATAGAGGAACGTCGGCACGTAATAGACGCCGTCGATATACATCTGATTGACGATCCAGTTCGGCAAGTGCAACGTATCTTGCAGGAACGACCATGTCGTCTCTCCCCCGTGCGCTTCTTGGTTGAAAAAGTTACCCCAGCGTCCGACCGCTTGACCGAACAGGAGTGACGGCGCCAGGATATCGGCGATTTGCCAAAACGAAATGTTTTTCTTTCGCGTATACAGGATGACTGTCAAAATCGCCCCGATGATGGCACCGTGAATCGCGATTCCGCCTTGGCGGATGTTGATGATTTGATCGAGATGTTGACCGTAATACTGCCACTCGAAAGCCACATAGTAAATCCGGGCACAGATGATGCTGATCGGAATCGACCAGATGACGACATCGACCGCGTATTCTTCGTTGAAACCGATCCGCTTCGATTCGAAGATGGCGATCATCAAGCCGACGATTGCGCCCAAGGCGATGACGACACCATACCAATAGATTGGAATCGGACCGAGCTCAATCGCGACGCGGTCGAATGTCGGTTGTACCGTTGCGAGTGTCCCCATCATAGACCACCATTCCCGTCTTCGATCGCTTGCGCGAGACGTCCGGCGAATTCTTCTGCTGTGTTGATGCCCATATTTTTCAGACGATAGTTCATCGCCGCGACTTCGATGATGACGGCAAGGTTACGCCCGGGACGAACCGGAATCGTCAAAAACGGAATTTCCGTATCGATGATTTGTAACGTCTCTTGATCAAGACCGACGCGGTCATAGACTTTCGTTTGATCCCAAATTTCCAGATTACAGACGAGGCTGATTTTTTTATGCGACCGTACAGCACCTGCACCGAACAACGTCATGACGTCGATGATGCCGATTCCGCGAATCTCAAGGAGGTGCTGAATCAATTTCGGCGCTGTCCCAACTAAGATGCCGTCACCCGTCTGACGAATTTCAACGGAGTCGTCTGCCACAAGGCGGTGTCCCCGTTTGACGAGTTCGAGTGCCGTCTCGGATTTACCGACCCCACTTGCCCCTTTGATGAAGACGCCGACCCCGTAAATATCGACGAGGACGCCGTGCATCGCTGTCGTCGGGGCGAGTTCCGCTTCGAGGAAGTTCGTGATTTGAGATTCGACCGATGTCGTATGTCCCTTCGTCGTCAAGAGCGGTACGTTCGTTTCGTCAGCTGCTTTGATGATCGCTTCCGGTACCTCAAACCCGCGCGTCACTAAAATCCCTGGTGTTTCATCTGTACAGAGGACGTTTGCTCGTTCGAGCTGTTCCTCATACGTCAGGTTGTTGAAAAACGTCAATTCTGTTTTCCCGAGGACTTGCAGACGTTCTGCCGGATAATACGCATAATAACCAGCGAGGACAAGACCGGGTCGACAGAGATCAGCCGTTAAAATCGGACGATGTAGTCCTTCTTCTCCGGTGACAATTTTTAAATTGAATTGCTTTACGATTTCAGCTGTTCGCACTTTTGCTTGCACGCTCAATCAGCCCCTTTCACTTGAAGTATTGTACCATATTTTTGCTAAAATCAATGAATTCGATTAGAAGCTGATAATCTTGGGAAAGGAATAACGTTAGAGAAAACAAGAAAGGAGGTTTTGATAATGATGAATATGTCAGGTAGTGGTATCGGAATGATTATCATTATGATTTTATGCGGGATCCTTGCAATCCTCGGACTCGTCTACATCATCATCTCGTTAATTGATATGTGGAAGTCCTATTCGCGTGATCAAAATCAGACATCGCTCTTATTTTTCATCATCTCATTGATCGGTGTCTTCTTAAGCGGATCGTTCATTTCATTCATTCTTGCCATCATCTTTTATTGGAATCGTGTCCGTCGTAAAAGCTGGATGGGAATCGGCTTAATTATTGCCGCAATCGTCCTAGCGATTATCGGTGTCATCACATTCATTTCATTCGGGTACGACATGAACAACTTCGACAATATGAACTGGGACGAACCCATGATGGATGAAGACTATAACTACTAATCGAAAAGAAGGGGATGCCATCTACATGATGCGCATCCCCTTCTTTTTGATTGTAGACAAACGCACATCATTTTTTGATTGCGATGCTTGATCATACATTTTCATCAGGAAGCGATAAAAAAATCCCGCCGGCTCCGGTTTCAGGAAGCAGGCGGGATTTTTGATTAGAACGCTTGCGGACTTAAGTGAACACCGTGCGTCACGGAAATCGTTCCCGTTTTCGTATCGGCTTCGACTTCAATTTTCGGCGTCCGATCACGACCGGAGACGAAATGAAGTTTACGGTTCACGACATCTTTTTGGTCGCGAATCACTTCCATCTCATCGAGGTTACAATTCAACCCACCAAAGTTTGTTTCCAGCTCACCATATACTTCAGCACCATGCGGTAACATCAAAGCGATGCTTCCCGCGAGTGACGACGCTTGAATCTTCGCGTCATGGGCTGTTTTGAGTTCACAACGGACATTGCCGTTCGCGGTTTTCAGCTCAGAACGTTCAAAAACCCCGTTCGCGATGATTTGACCATTCGCCGTCTTCGCTTTTAACATTTTGACTTCTGACTCTTCGACTTCAATCGAACCGTTCGCCGTCGAAGCTTTCAAATCCTCACTGTAAAGATCGCGGACATGGATCCGTCCGTTCGCTGTCATCAGTTGAACGCTCGTCGCGTCAAGCGACGATAACGTAATCTCACCATTCAACGTCTGTAACACGAACGCCTCGTAGTGACGACGCGGAACTTTTAAGTGGATCGTCGCCCGGACGCGTTTATCTTTCAAGCGAATCGATAGCGTGTTAGCGGAGACGGAATGTTGAAGCGACGCTTGAAGTTGTTCGAGCGCTTGCTCCTCATTGACTTGGCGAAGCGGACGCCCCGTCACCGTCAACTCACACTCCTCTAAATCACTTGGTTCGACGACGGCATTGGCATTAAATAAATCCAAATGAATCGTCTCTCCACTGAATGGGAATTGTTTGACGTACGTGACGTTCGGACCGGACGTCTGATTTAATGAGAGATCACTCTCTTTAATCCGGTTGACGAGACCATCAAAAGCAGACATCACTTTCGACGTCAGTGAATCAACCGTGTAATGATCGACGCGGTCGTACTGTTCCGGTTCATCGACATACTTATGATTACTTGCTGTCGTCGATTGTTGCTGATCGAGTGCTTCAAGGCGTTCGAGCTTATCGAGTGCCTCATCGATCGTCAACTTTCCTTCTTTTACCTGTTCAAGTATCAACTGACGCATATCTTGTTTCATGAACATTCCCCTCCTATTTTCTGAACACGCTATGACGCAGGAAAACTTATTCACTCTTTCGTTCTACTTCCCTTACTTCCCTTTTACGAATCCTCCGTCAAAAAAGTTTCATGATTCGATTCGGGCTGCGTCCCGTTCCAAAACAGGTGCCAAGTAATGTCCTGTATACGATTCCTTGACTTGCACGATGTCTTCCGGTGTTCCTGTTGCAACGATCATACCTCCACCATCGCCACCTTCCGGACCAAGATCAATCAAGTAATCCGCCGTCTTAATGACGTCGAGGTTATGCTCGATGACGAGGACCGTATCGCCGTTGTCGACGAGGCGTTGCAAGACTTTCAACAGGCGGGCGATATCATGGACATGCAGTCCCGTCGTCGGTTCATCGAGAATGTAAATCGTTTTCCCAGTCGACCGCTTATGCAGTTCCGAAGCAAGCTTCACGCGTTGTGCTTCACCGCCCGACAGTTCCGTCGCCGGCTGTCCGAGACGCATGTACGTCAATCCGACGTCAGCAATCGTTTGCAGCTTCCGGCTGATTTTCGGAATTTTTTCGAAGAACTCGAGTCCCTCTTCGACTGTCATCGCAAGAACGTCCGAAATCGTTTTACCTTTATATTTTACTTCGAGCGTCTCGCGGTTATACCGTTTCCCGTGACAGACTTCACACGGAACGTAAACGTCCGGCAAGAAATGCATCTCGATTTTAATGATCCCGTCTCCGCGACACGCTTCACACCGGCCACCTTTGATGTTGAAACTGAAGCGTCCTTTTTTATAGCCGCGTAACTTCGCTTCGTTCGTCGAAGCGAAAACATCACGAATGTCGTCAAAGACACCGGTATATGTCGCCGGGTTCGAACGTGGCGTCCGACCGATCGGGGATTGGTCGATGTCGATGACTTTATCGATTTGGTCGAGTCCTGTGATGCCTTTATGCGCTCCCGGCTTTTCTTTTGCCCGGTTCATCTCATGTGCAATCGTCTTATAGAGAATTTCATTAATCAATGTCGACTTCCCGGAACCTGATACTCCGGTCACGGCAACAAACAAGCCGAGCGGGATATCGACGTCGACATTTTTTAAGTTATTTTCTGACGCTTTTTTAATTCGTAACGCCCGTCCGTCCGGTTGTTTCCGTTCAGTCGGCACAGGAATGAACTTCTTCCCCGACAAATATTGTCCGGTCAGTGAATTCGCGTCGTTCATTAATTCTTCCGGTCGACCGGCCGCTGTGACGAAGCCGCCGTGATCACCGGCACCGGGTCCGATATCAATCAGATAATCCGCTGCCATCATCGTGTCTTCATCATGTTCGACGACGATCAACGTATTTCCGAGATCGCGCATCGTTTTCAGCGTACTGATCAATCGGTCGTTATCACGTTGGTGTAAGCCGATTGACGGTTCGTCAAGGACATAGAGGACACCTGTCAGACGGGAGCCGATTTGTGTCGCGAGACGAATCCGTTGCGCTTCCCCACCGGACAATGTGCCGGCAGCACGGGAAATCGTCAAATAATCGAGACCGACGTTTTCTAAGAACGACGACCGTTCATGAATCTCGCGGACGATCATCCGCGAAATCGTTTGATCTTTTTCCGATAGTTTCGCCGGTAACTCTTCGAACCAGATGACGGCTTGCTTGACTGACATCTTCGTCACTTCTCCGATGTGGATACCGGATACTTTGACAGCAAGCGATTCGCGTTTCAGACGATGCCCTTTACAAGTCGGACATGCTTTTTTCGCCATATATCCTTCCATCTGTTCGCGGATGTAATCCGACGACGTCTCCTTGTAGCGACGTTGCAAGTTATTCAAGACACCTTCAAAGAACAGATCCGTGTTGCGGACCATGCCAAAGTCATTTTCATAACGGAAGTGAATTTCTTCTTTCGAGCTGCCGTTTAAGATGATGTCGCGTTGTTCGTCTGACAACTGTTCGAACGGCGTATCCATGTCGATTTTAAAGTGCTCACAGACTGCTTTGAGCAATTGCGGATAATATTGTGAGCTCGTTGGTTCCCACGCGACGATTGCCCCTTCGTTGAGTGACTTGTCTGCATGCGGTACGACAAGATCGACATCGACTTCAAGTTTCGTCCCGAGTCCGTCACATGAGGCACAGGCCCCGAATGGCGAATTGAACGAGAACATCCGCGGTTCGAGTTCTCCGATTGAGAAACCACAAATGGGACACGCATGATGCTCACTGAAAAGGAGCTCATTGCCATCCATCGTATCGACGATGACACGTCCCTCCGCGAGGCGAAGTGCTGTTTCGAGTGAGTCGGCGAGCCGTGATTCGACGTCCGGTCGGACGACGACACGGTCGACGACGACTTCAATCGAGTGTTTCTTGTTTTTTTCGAGTGCGATGTCATCCGTTAAATCAATCGTATCGCCATTGACACGGACACGAACGAAGCCCTCTTTTTTCAAATCTTCAAAGACTTTGACATGCGCCCCTTTTCGTCCGGAAACGATTGGTGCCAAAATCTGCAACCGCGACCGCTCAGGTAACTCCATCACTTGGTCGACCATCTGACTGATCGTTTGACTCGAGATCTCAATCCCGTGGTTCGGACAGATCGGTTTGCCGATTCGCGCATACAGCAGACGGAGGTAATCATAAATCTCCGTCACCGTCCCGACAGTCGAGCGGGGGTTTTTACTCGTCGTTTTTTGATCGATTGAAATTGCCGGACTAAGTCCCTCAATCGCATCGACGTCCGGTTTATCCATCTGCCCTAAAAACTGGCGTGCATAAGCGGAGAGGCTTTCGACATAACGTCGTTGCCCTTCCGCATAAATCGTATCGAACGCTAGTGATGACTTCCCGGATCCCGATAAGCCCGTCAAGACGACGAGCTGATCGCGCGGGATTTCGACATCGATGTTTTGAAGGTTATTGACGCGAGCGCCTTTGATGATAATCTTGTTTTTCTTGTCTCCCAACTTAGGCACCTGCTTTCAATTCTAATATAAGATCTCGAAGCTCTGCTGCGCGCTCGAATTGCATGTCTTTCGCTGCTTGTCGCATCTCTTGATCCAACTGTTCGAGTAGCGTTTCGCGCTCCGGTTTTTTCAGTTTATTGAATTTCTCCAGTTTTTCGACCGTATCATCACTTTCAATCGTCGTACTGATGACACCGCGAACATCTTTTTGAATCGTTTTCGGCGTAATGCCGTGTTCTTTATTGAACGCGAGCTGAATGTTGCGCCGACGTTCCGTCTCATCCATTGCCCGTTGCATCGAATCTGTAATCTTGTCTGCAAACAGGACGACGTGCCCTTCCGAGTTCCGGGCCGCCCGTCCGATCGTCTGAATCAATGATCGCTCGGACCGTAAGAAACCTTCTTTATCCGCATCGAGAATCGTCACGAGCGACACTTCCGGAATATCGAGTCCTTCACGAAGCAGATTGATCCCGACGAGTACGTCATACTTACCAAGCCGCAGATCGCGAATGATTTCAATCCGTTCGAGCGTCTTGATTTCCGAGTGCATGTAGTTGACCTTGACACCGTGTTCTTTTAAATAATCGGTCAAGTCTTCCGACATTTTTTTCGTCAATGTCGTCACGAGAACCCGTTCATTTTTCGCAACGCGGTCCCGGATGTTGTCCATCAAGTAATCGATTTGACCCGTGATCGGATGAATCTCGATCGTCGGATCGACGAGTCCCGTCGGACGAATGATTTGTTCGACCATCTCTTTTGAGTGCTCGAGCTCATAAGGTCCCGGCGTCGCTGAGATATAAATTGCTTGACTGACCTTCTCTTCAAACTCTTCAAAACGAAGCGGCCGGTTATCTTTCGCTGACGGCAAACGGAAACCATGCTCGACGAGGACTTGTTTCCGCGCCTGGTCACCGTTATACATCCCGCGGATTTGCGGTAACGTGACGTGCGACTCATCGGCGACGAGCAAGAAGTCTTTCGGGAAGTAATCGATGAGCGTATACGGCGTCGATCCTTCCGGCATCAGGTTTAAATGACGGGAATAGTTTTCAATTCCTGAGCAGTAACCCATTTCACGCATCATCTCGAGATCGTAGTTCGTCCGTTGCTCAAGACGTTGCGCTTCAAGTAACATCCCGTCTTCACGCATCTTCGCGAGTTGCGTCTCAAGTTCGACTTCGATGTTCGCGATTGCTTTTTGAAGACGTGTGTCCCCCGTCACGAAGTGGGACGCCGGGAAGATTGAGATATGTTCACGATCGGCGATGATTTCACCTGTCAACGGATCCATGTCGCGAATCCGTTCGATTTCGTCACCAAAAAATTCGACACGGACACATTGTTCGTCTCGTGACGCCGGGAAAATCTCGACGACATCACCACGGACACGAAACCGCCCGCGCTGGAAGTCGATGTCATTTCGTTCATATTGAATGTCAATCAAACGACGGAGCATCTCGTTACGCCCCATCTCGTTGCCGACACGAAGCGACAACACGTGATTATTGTATTCTTCCGGGTTACCGAGACCGTAGATACACGAGACGGACGCAACGATCAAGACGTCATCTCGCTCAAACAAGGAAGATGTCGCCGAGTGACGGAGTTTATCAATCTCATCGTTGATGGACGAGTCTTTTTCGATGAACGTGTCCGTCGACGGGACATACGCTTCCGGTTGATAGTAATCATAAAAGCTGACGAAGTACTCGACCGCGTTGTTCGGGAAAAATTCTTTGAACTCCGAGTACAGTTGCCCGGCCAGTGTTTTATTATGCGCCAGGACTAACGTCGGCTTTTTAATCTCTTTGATGACATTCGAGACGGTGAACGTCTTACCGGTTCCGGTCGCTCCGAGCAACGTTTGATGCCGCTCGCCGTTCTTGACGCCGGTGACCAATTGTTTAATGGCAGCCGGCTGATCGCCGCCTGGTTCAAATGGTGACACTAACTCAAAATCCATCGCTAACTTCCCCCTCATTCCGTAAAAAATCTATCTTTATTGTATCACTTTACGAACAAACATTCGATTATGAAGTGCTCCTTCTAGGAAGTTACCCGTTTTTCCAAAAAAGAAAAAGTCCCGGTACGGATTATCTCTGAAAAAGATAAAGTTCACTCAAGAAACAACAACATCCCCTACCACTTACGTGATAGAGGATGTTCATTATTGAAGCGTTCGAATTTTCGTCCGGCGATTCCCCGGCTCACTGACGAACATGATGCCGAGTTCATGATGATCTTGTTCATAAAAAGCCCGTTGTGCAAACCGAACATCTCCATTATGATTCATCACTTCGAGACGTAAGTACGGTTTATGCTTTTGAATCGCTTCATAGAAGCTCGTCTCGGAATCAACAAAATCACCGTTGACCTTATAGATGGCTTCTCCGGGTACGAGCCCCATTTCTGATGCCGGTAATCCAGGGAACGTCCCCAGGATGACGACACCCCGTTTTCCATTGAGGAAAATCGGCGTCGCTGAACGGTTCAAACGTTTGACCCGTTGGTGCAAGATGATGTGCAAGACGAGCAGGAGCGGTAGACCGAATAACCATTCTTCCCGGTTCGTCACGTACGCACCCAGTGTCAACAAGACCGCGAGTAACAATGTGATGACGCGACCCCGAATCAATGGACGCATCAACTCAGCCGGCAATTTTCCTGTGAACAGAAAACTGAAGCCGAGCGGGAAAAAGAGCACGAGCGGGACGTACTCCGGAAAAGCGAACCGCGGAAACCATTCCTCGAGACTACTGCCTGGAACAATGACGAGCAACGGAATCAACCACAGTTTGTTCGCGGACAACCCACCGATGAAACGCCCCCGCTTCGATAAGACGAGTGATGGGGACAACTGCTTTTGACCGCGCCACGCGACAAGTGCCAATTCTGCCAGCAACGTCAAGCTCGCAAGCAACAGCAACGTCGTCGCGTCGACCTCTTTAATCCCGTCCATCCGTTCATCCGTCACGAACCACCCGATAAGTGCCAAAACGCTGAGCGGCCAAAGCGGCAAGTTAAACCGGACGACGCCAATCACCAATGTCACGGCGGCGAGCGCCGTAAAGGCGACAATGAAGACCGGGCTGACGGTCACCTGTAAACTCAAACTGATTGCAGATAAGACAATCCCGACGAGCAGACCGGGCAGTAATGTCTCAAAAATGTCGGTCCGTTGATCGCGTGATTTCGAGCGGAACAAGTTCCGTTCTCGCCTGACGCGACGAATACCGATTACAACACTGACTAGAATGGCTAACCACAGGATTGGACTAGCGATAAGACTAATCACTGTCCAACCGATTCCATCGAATAATTCCACGCCCATTCAGACCTCTTTCCGTGATTTATTCAGCGGCAACTTCAAGTGCCTTGATGCGTTGTACATCATTTTTCGAGTCTTCTAACTTTTTCAAGAGACGTGTCTCCATCTCGGAAGCCGTCACCGGGTCAATCTTACCCGTGACTTCGAGCTTGGCATCTTTTTGAAGTTGTTCGACTGCTTGTTTCATCGTGTCGCCATAATACCCATCCTGCCCTTTCGGATCGTAACCGATCGCTTCGAGCACGAGATGTGCATTTTCGACAGTTTTTCCATAGTCCCCGACATTGAGCGCTTTGTCATCCGTCAATATTTTCGTGACATTGAAATACGCGGGTTGTTTGACTTCAACGGTCGGTTTAACTCCTTTTTTGTGAATCCAGTTCCCGTCTGGCGTCAACCATTTGTTCGTTGTCAGCTTCAGGTCACTGCCATCTTTTAAGTCATACGCACTTTGGACGATTCCTTTACCGAATGACTTTGTACCGACGACTTCTGCACCGGCGCCTTCTTTCAGACCGGCGGCTAAAATTTCTGACGCTGACGCGGAACCGCTATCTTCCAACACGACGATGTTATAAGGTTTCTTCGCGTCCGCCTTCCCGAATTCCTGCGTCCGGTCGCCTTTATTGTCTTCGACCTGGAAAATCGGTGTATCTTTCGGAATGAATGGCGCAATCATTTTCGAAACTGCCGTCAACAGTCCGCCCGGGTTTCCCCGGACGTCAATGACGAGTCCATCGATATTCTTCGCTTCGAGAGCAGCGAGTTGCTTTTCGAACTCTTCTGCAGTCGGGTCAGAGAACTGAGTCACTTGGAGTACACCAATCGTTTTCCCGTTCACTTGTTCTGTTTCCGAATAAACGGTCTCAATCGGAATCGTATCGCGTTCAATCGTGATTTTCATCGGGTCTTGTCCCCCGCGTTGAATCGTCAAGACGACTTCCGTCCCTTTTTCACCACGAATCTTTTTGACAGCTTGATCCGTCTTTTGACCTTTCGTCGACTTGCCATCGATTTCTATAATGACGTCACCCGGCTTGATTCCTGCTTTTTCAGCGGGTGCCCCTTTAATCGGAGCGACGATGACAATTGCCTCACCCTTTTGCTCCAGTGTCGCGCCAATTCCTTCAAACGATGAAGACAGATTCGTGTTGAACGACGCCGTTTCCGATTCATCCATGTAGACCGAGTAGGGATCGTCAAGCACTTCCGTCATCCCACTGAGTGCTCCTTCAAGCAATTCTTGATCCGTGACATCTTCTAGGTAATACTGTGAAATCATCTGGCGGACTTGATCAACCTTTTTCCAGTCCCCCGATTCGCCCGATGAACTGGTCGTCACCGTGTCGGTACCACCTGTTGCTAACATACCGACTGCGCCTGCCCCTAGGCCAAGTCCGAATGTACTGACTGCTATGACTGCCGTTGTAGATTTTTTCACGCTTGATTCCTCGTTTCCGGTGTAAACCTGCTATTTTTTTCAGTATAGCAAAAAAAGATAGGTTACCCTATCTTTTCGCTAAAGAGCTATAGGTCAATCAAAAGATGTACGGGGCTGGATCGACCGCGTTCGGTTGTCCGACCGCCCACTCCCCTTGATGAATCTCAAAGTGAAGATGAGGACCAGTCGACCAGCCTGTCGAACCTAACTTTCCGATGACCGTCCCCGGCATGACCGTTTGCCCTGCCTCCACGGCGACGGAATCAAGATGTCCGTAAACCGTCGTCCAGACTTTCCCGTCGATCAGATGGGTGATCATCACGACATTCCCGTATCCTGTCGCACTTCCGGCGCGCAGGACGATACCACCTGCCGCCGCCTGAATCGGTGTTCCTTTAGCATTGACGAGATCGATGCCCGTATGAATCTCCGACTTGCCGGTCAACGGATTGTTCCGTGGACCGAACGGGCTGGACACGTAACCGGAGACAGGTAATTGAAATGGCTTTGCATGATCCGTCGCAGATGGTACCGGCTGCGTTTTCGTCGTTGGCGATGCCGTCCGGTCCGCTGCCTGCGTGTCGTCCGCTTCCTCTTGCTCACGTTTCGCTGCCTCGATACGGGCGAGACGTTCTGCTTCCGCCTTTATCTTTGCTTGTTCAGCGGCACGTGCTGCTTCTTCGAGTTCCGTCAGTTGCGTGCTAATCAATTGTTGCTGATCTGCTAAGATTTGGGCTTCTTCCGCCTTCGTGAACTGCTCCTGCTTCAATTGTTTGACCTGATCGTTCAATTGGACGACCAGTTTTCGTTTCAACTCAGATTCCGCGATAATCCGCGTCTGCAGAATCAACAGTTTCCGTTGGTCTTTTTTTAGCTGACCGAGGATGAGTTCTTGACTTGCGCGTTGCTCCGTCAATTCCGTGACATTTGCTTTATAGGCATTCAAAACACCATCATCTTGTTTAATGATTTCACTGACAGTACTAAAACGCGAGATTAAATCGCCAAAATCTTTTGAGTCGAGCAACACTTCGATGTATTTGATGTCGCCATCCCGCTGAACGGCACGAAGCCGGTTCCCAAGTAAATCTTCCTGCGCCCGTAACTCGGACAATGTTTGTTTAATCGCTTCTTCAATCGCTTGCAACTCTTCTTTTGATGCAGAAACAGCCGCTTGTTGATCTGCAATTTCACTCGCTAAATCATCCAAACGGCTGTTGACTTCATCCAAACGCTCCTCTGCGAGGCGGCGTTCTTTTTTCGTCAAGATTAACTTCTCAGATGTCTGATTCTGTGATCGTTCCGTCTCTTGCAGACGGGACTCGATCTCCTGTTGTTCCTTCAACAATTCTTCTTTAGACACGGCGTGAACGGATACACTTGAACCAACCAGGGCCAAGCTGAGCACAGCTGAACAGAATCGAACCTTCATGAGAAGCATCTCTCCTCTATATTTTGTTTTTGCGTAACTTATACTTTTAAGAAACGTCCGAGTGACGTCGTTGATCCCCATACTCCGATGAAGGCACCGAGCGCAAGTAAAATCAATGCGACTTGAACGGATAGTTCACCTGGTGGAATCAAGTTAAAGATTGATGCATTTAAAGATACGAGTTGTGGTTGAAGGGCATTGTATGTCACTTCATAACCAAAATAAACGACAGCGATTGGAATCAATGCTCCGAGTACACCCATCAAGAGTCCCTCGACGAAGAACGGTGCACGGATGAAGCCGTTTTTCGCTCCAACGAGACGCATGATTTCGATTTCCCGACGACGCGAGAAAATCGTTACTTTGATCGTATTCGAGATGAGGAACATCGCCATGAAGGTCAGACCGACAATTAAGATGATTCCACCGACGCGTACCCCTTCAAGGAAGTTGAACATCTTCTCGACGTAATCTTCGCCATACTCGACACTATCTATATTTTCCATTTTTTTGACTGTATTTGCAATAGTTTCTGTCTCATTTGGTGAAGTTGCTTTGACGATGTAGCGATCGTGAAGCGGGTTATCCTTCTCGACCGACTGGTACGCCTGCGATCCTTCTCCTAACTGTTCTTTAAAACGATTCAGTTCATCTTCTTTTGAACTGTACCGGACAGACGCGACACCCGGCATCTGTTCTAATTTTGAACCAACGGCGTCGATTTTTGCTTGATCGGCCTCGCGTTCGACGAACACTTGAATTTCGACGTCTTTTTCGACGTTGTCTGAAATCTTGTTGACGTTGAACATGACCATCGCAAAAATTCCGACGAGTAATAATGTCACGGTTACGGCACTGACAGAGGCGAATGTCATCCAGCCGTTTCGGACAAGACCTTTCGACCCTTCCCGTAAATGACGGAATCCATTAAACTTCATAGCCGTACATTCCTTTCTCTTCGTCACGGACGATTTTTCCACCGTCAATCGCCAGTACACGATGACGCATTTTGTTAACGATGTCTCGATTGTGTGTCGCCATTACGACCGTTGTCCCACGGCGATAAATCTCTTCGAAGACCTCCATGATTTCCCATGCCGTATCCGGGTCAAGGTTTCCTGTCGGCTCATCAGCGATGACGAGTGACGGACGGTTGACGATGGCTCGGGCAATCGAAATCCGTTGTTGTTCCCCACCCGATAACTCATCCGGATAGTTCCGCGCTTTATGTTTGAGTTTGACGAGATCGAGGACTTCGTTTACTTTTTTACGGATTTGCGCTTTGTCGTCTCCGACAACTTCGAGTGCGAATGCGACATTTTCATAAACCGTCAATGACGGGAGGAGTTTAAAGTCTTGGAAGATGACGCCGATTTGGCGACGGAGTTCTGGAATTTGACGGTTTTTTAATTTACCGACTTCGATTCCTTTAAACAAAAATGAACCGCTCGTCGGTTTCTCTTCGCGGTACATCATCTTCATGAATGTTGATTTGCCGGCTCCAGAAGGACCAACGATATAGACGAACTCACCTTGATTGATCGTCAAATTGACCTCACGAAGTGCAGTGACTCCGTTCGGGTATATTTTACTAACTTGTTGCATCTTGATCACTTACTTCACATCCTTATTTGATTACTGGGGTGATCAGCTAGGTCTTAAAACCTACCGATTCCCATTATAACAGGCATGAAAAAAAACCACATTACAATCAAATGTCAATTCCGGCTGTTTTTCATAAAAAAAGGGATAAGAAATGACGAACACGTGTCGTGTCTGTCATCTCTTATCCCATACTATCACATAGTTATGCTTATTTCTTTTCTGCTAACCAATCAGCAACAGCAACGATTTCTTCGTCTTCTTTCAGGATTCCGGCAGGCATTTGCCCTTTACCGTTCTTGATGATGTCCTGAATCTCTTCAGACGAATACTTTGAACCGACTTTTGTTAAGTTTGGTCCAACATTTCCTTCTAAATTGTTCCCGTGACATGAGGCACAGTTATTCGCGAAGATTTTTTCCGCATCAACTGCTGATTCTGTTTTTGAAGAATCATCATTCATCGACGTGTCTTCTTTCGTTGTATCCGAAGAACTGGAATCATCACTGCCGCAAGCGCCGAGTACGAGTGTCGCGCCAAGTCCTGCCGCGAGTAAAAGATTTTTTAATTTCATCCGTATACCCCCCCTTAAAAAATACCAATCAACGTTCTTACCTATTAGAGTATAACCGTTCTTGATGTTTTCTAAGCGTGATTTCACAAAAACTTCACGTTTTCGATGTGTTTACGGAACATTGCGATACCGTTTGTCATCCGTGAACCCAAGCCCGAGTACTTCATGGGCCTCACTGACGACAAGGAACGCTTCCGGATCAATGTGTTTGACGATTTCTTTCAACGTCGTGATTTCACCTTGACGGACGACGACCATCAGCATCGGCTTCCGCTTCCGTGTATAGGCACCCGCTGCCTCGATTTCCGTTGCGCCGCGATCAAGTGTCTGGAAGATCTCTTTAACAAGGGCTTCCCGTTGATCAGAAATGATGTAGGCCAGCTTATCGTTCGTGATTCCGAGCTGGACGATATCAATCATCTTAATCGTGATGAACAAGGCGACGAGCGCATACAGACCAATTTCGAGCGAGAAGATAATCGCGGCACTGATGACGATTGTCCCATCAAGCAAGGCGATGCACAAATGAATCGGTAACTTCGTAAACCGGTGTAGAATCTGGGCGATTAAATCCATCCCGCCGGTCGACGCCCGACCTTTAAAAATCAGACCGAGTCCGATTCCGACGCCGGCCCCGCCAAAAATCGCAGCGAGCATCGGATTCATCGTCGCTGCCGGGACCTCGAACCGTTCATAAATCAAGATGACGACGGGCAAAAAAATCGATCCGACGAGTGACTTGACGCCGAACCCCATCCCGAGAATCATCCAGCCGATCGCGAGTAATAGGACGTTCGCAACGAGCTGGAACAGTCCGGGTGAAATCCCGAATAAATCATTCAAGACAATCGATAGCCCACTGACCCCTCCTGAGGCGAGTTGATTCGGTGCGAGAAACAGACTGAACGCACTGGCGACGAATAATGAACCTAATAATAAATAAACATAGTCGCGAACGACTTCCTGACGCGTTGATGTCATGGCGTTGCATTTCCCCTTACCTTAAAATCTAGAACCCGTTTTTTATTTTAGCGCAAAAAGGGAAGTGACGACTAGCCCGTCCGACCAACTCGCAGTGGTTCTCTTATACCGCACTAAAGGGTTTCGGATAACGGACCGTCCCTTTGACGCCCGTTAAGCCATTTCGGACGAGCGGCATGACGAGAAATACTTCAGCCGGGACCGGGAATGGTGCTTCAATCCCGTAATCGATCGCCCGTTCGAATCCGAACTGCGGATAATAACTGTCGTGACCGAGCACGACGATATGGTGTTCCCCCGCTTCCCGAGCGTCCTCAATGACTTGGCGGATCAACTCTGACCCGATGCCTTTGCGTTGCCAGACCGGCATGACCCCGACCGGTGCCAGGGCGAGCGACGGGACGTCCTCGATGTAAATCCGGCTCAGTAAGACGTGCCCGACGATTTCTCCCCGGTCAGCGACGGCGACCCGGCTGAAACGTGGTGCCGCCTCGTCATCTTCCCGCAAAGCGTCGACTAAATCCGCTTCAGCTGCCTGTTCGAACGCCGCTTCATGCACGCGGCGAATCGCGGCTGCATCCTTAAATTTTTCCTGACGAATGATCATCTCATGTCCTCCCTTTTGAAAAAAACCGCCGACTTGACCGTCGACGGTAGGTGCTTCTTACATATTGAGTAAACGAAGGTAGGCATCGATGAAGCCCATGATGTCTCCATCCATTGCCCCTTGCGTATTCCCGACTTCATAGTTCGTCCGGTGATCCTTGACCATGCTGTATGGATGGAAGACGTATGAACGAATTTGGCTACCCCACGCGATATCCGATTTTTCGCCACGGATTTCATCGAGTTTCTTTTGTTTCTCCTCGATTTCACGTTGGTAGAGTTTCGCTTTCAACATCTTCATCGCCGCTTCACGGTTCTTGATTTGCGAACGCTCTTGTTGACACGAGACGACGACGCCCGTCGGCACGTGCGTGATCCGGACGGCTGAGTCGGTCGTATTGATGTGCTGTCCACCGGCACCTGACGCCCGGTACGTATCGACACGAAGATCTTCCGTCCGAATGTCGATATCGATGTCATCGTTGAACTCCGGCATGACGTCACATGAAACGAACGACGTATGACGGCGGCCTGACGAATCAAACGGTGAAATCCGGACGAGACGGTGGATTCCTTTTTCCGCCTTCAAGTATCCATAGGCATTGTGCCCTTGAATACGGAGCGTGACCGATTTAACACCGGCTTCGTCACCTGGTTGGTAGTCCATCGTCTCGACTTTCCAGCCCTGTTTGTCGCAAAAACGTTGATACATCCGGAGTAACATCGAAGCCCAGTCTTGCGACTCGGTCCCACCCGCACCCGGGTGCAGCTCAAGGATTGCGTTGTTCGCGTCATATTCGCCGTTCAACAAGATTTGTAATTCAAACTCGTCGAACTTCTGTTTGATGTCTCCGAGTTCCGACTCGAGTTCTTCTTGTAACTCGACGTCCGGCTCTTCTTTAATCAATTCATACGTCAGGACGATGTTTTCGTGTCCATCGGCGAGGTGTTGGTACTTATCGACCATCGCCTTCAAACCGTTCGACTCGTCGATGACTTTTTGCGCTTCTTCTTGATTGTTCCAGAAGTCCGGGAACGTCATCTCGTTTTCGAGCTCTTCAATCCGGGAAATCTTCGTTTCTAAATCAAGCGATGCCTTATATTCTCCGAGTTTCTTCTCCATCCACTCGGCGGTGTTGCGTATTTCTGCTAATTCCATTGTGTTCCACCTTCTCTTTCCGTCAAAAGAGGCAGGAATCTCCCGCCTCTTTCAGTCGATTCATCACTTATGCCTGACGGCCGTGACAGTTCTTGTATTTTTTACCGGATCCGCACCAACATGGGTCGTTGCGTCCGATTTGGTCGTTCGGATTTTTGCGGACAGGCGCTTTTTTGACGACCTTGTCCTCTTTGCCTGAGACGGCGACTTCATCCTTGACGACTTTTTCGCGTTTCAAGTTCGGGTCAAGATCAGCACGAAGGACGAATTGTGTCACTTCTTCCGCGATTGCCGCGTTCATCGTATCGAACATCATTGAACCTTCCGACTGGTATTCCCGCAGCGGATCGTTTTGACCGTAAGCACGAAGGTGAATCCCTTCACGCAACTGATCCATCTGATCGATGTGGTTCATCCAGTGTTGGTCGACGGCACGTAAGACGATGACTTTTTCAAACTCGTCAAACGCTTCAGCCGGTACTTCCGACCGTTTGTGTTCGTAGTGTGCGAACGTCCGCTCTTTGAGCAGTTCGATGATTTCTTCGCGTTCTTTGCCGAACAACTCTTGTTCCGTCACTTTTTCTTCGACGGCAAGCGTCTGGTTCGACCAATCCGCGAGTGCACCGATGCTCCACTCTTCCGGTACGAACTCGATTGGCGTGTACTGATGCACACCTGATTCAATCGTTTGTTCCATCATTGGACGAACGATGTCTGAGACAGACTGGGCGTCAAGGATCGCTGCCCGGTCCGCGTACATGACTTTCCGTTGATCAGCCATGACGTTATCGTAACCGAGGACTTGTTTCCGTGCGTCGAAGTTATTTCCTTCGACCCGTTTTTGAGCGGACTCGACGGCACGTGAGACCATCCGGCTTTCAATCGGTTGCGAGTCGTCCATTCCGAGACGATCCATCATCGATTGCAGGGAATCGGATCCGAAACGGCGCATCAATTCATCTTCGAGTGACAAGTAGAATTGTGAAGCCCCCGGGTCACCTTGACGACCGGCCCGGCCACGTAACTGGTTATCGATCCGGCGTGATTCGTGACGCTCTGTCCCGAGAATGTAGAGACCGCCTTTTTCGATGACACCTGCACCGAGCTTGATGTCGGTACCGCGTCCGGCCATGTTCGTCGCGATCGTGACCGAGTTCGCTTGTCCCGCGTTCTCGATGATTTCTGCTTCCCGTGCATGGTTTTTCGCGTTCAAGACTTCGTGGCGGATGCCGCGCTTCTTGAGAATCCCGCTGAGGAGCTCAGACGTTTCGACGGCGACCGTACCGACGAGGACCGGTTGTCCTTCGCGGTTGGCACGTTCGATTTCGTCTGCAACAGCAGCGAATTTCCCGTTCATCGTCTTGAAAATCAAATCAGGCTGATCGTTACGGATGACGGGCTTATTCGTCGGAACGGGAACGACATGCATGTTGTAGATGTTCCGGAACTCTTCTTCCTCCGTCTTCGCCGTACCGGTCATACCGGCAAGCTTCGTATACATCCGGAAGAAGTTTTGGTACGTGATCGTTGCAAGTGTCATCGATTCACGTTGAATCTCGACGCCTTCCTTCGCTTCAATCGCTTGGTGCAGTCCTTCTGAGTAACGACGTCCTTCCATGACACGACCCGTGAATTGGTCGATGATCATGACCTCATCTTCCCGAATCATATAATCGACGTCGCGGTGCATGACGGAGTTCGCACGGAGCGCGAGACTCAAGTGATGGTTGAGGGCGACGTGCTCGAGACCAAACAGGTTGTCGATGCCAAAGTATTTTTCAGCGCGGTCGATTCCTTGCTCCGTCAAGAGCACACTTTTCGTTTTGATGTCGACCGTATAGTCTTCATCTGCCTTCATCATCTTCGCGAACGTATCTGCTTGTGAGTAGAGGGCCGTCGATTTCTCAGCAGAACCTGAAATGATCAACGGTGTCCGTGCTTCATCGACGAGGATCGAGTCGACTTCATCGACGACAGCATAAGAAAGCGGACGTTGAACACGGTCTTCTTTATACAGGACCATGTTGTCACGCAAGTAGTCGAAACCGAACTCATTGTTCGTTCCGTACGTGATATCACAGCTATAGGCTGCTTGTTTTTCTTGACGCGACATGCTTGACAGGTTTAAACCGACCGATAGACCGAGCGCCGCATAGAGCGGCTCCATGATGTCACGGTCACGTTTCGCCAAGTATTCGTTGACGGTGATGACGTGGACGCCATTGCCGGCGAGTGCGTTCAAATAGACAGGAAGCGTCGCGACAAGCGTTTTCCCTTCCCCAGTCTTCATTTCAGCAATATCACCGTTGTGAAGGACATATCCCCCAATTAATTGGACACGATAATGGCGCATGCCTAAGACACGCGTCGATACTTCACGACAGACGGCGAATGCTTCCGGTAAGATATCATCTAAATCTTCTCCGCCCGCAAGACGCGTCCGGAACTCCACCACTTTACCTTCTAATTCTTGATCTGATAAAGCACCCATTTGTTCCTCGAATGCTTCGACGGCGTCTGCCACTTTTTCTGCTTTTTTCAGGACACGTTTCGTCGGTGCGAATAACTCTTTTAGAAAATTAGCCATGCCATACAGTCCCCTTACTTCGAACGATTCTTTATATGAACAGAATTCCGAGATTTTTCCTTTATTCAGTGTACCGAATACAGCGTCAAATTTCAACAAGCGGACGACGTGACGTCTCGTCCTGTTCGATCTATGTAGCATACGCATCGACTTAAGATATAGTTTTCTAACATATCAAAAAGGGACCCACTCCTAAGAGCGAGTCCCTTGTACATTCATTATTCTGGTTCAATCAAGCCGTAACGACCATCTTTTCGACGGTAAACGACGTTCGTGTTACCCGTTTCAGCGTCTGAGAAGACGAAGAACGTGTGACCGAGCATGTCCATTTGAAGAATCGCTTCTTCCGTATCCATCGGCTTGAGTGTGAAACGTTTTGTTCGAACGAGTTCGAGTTCCGCTTCATCCTCTTCGTAGACAGGTGCTTCTGCCTCCGGTCCTTCGAGCGTTTTGAAGTATTCGCCAATGCCGCCTTCTTTGGCGCGTCCTCTCCGGTTGATTTTCGTTTTATGTTTCCGGATTTGACGTTCGAGCTTATCGACGACGAGGTCGATTGCTGCGTACATGTCGCCATTTACATCCTCTGCACGAAGCAAAAGGTTTGGCATTGGAATCGTCACTTCAACTTTTTGTTTCTCATTATTGACTTTGAGATTGACATAAGCCGTCTGCGCTTCCGTAGGAGTTGTAAAATAACGAGTTAACTTTTCAAGCTTTTTCTCGACGTAATCCTTGAGAGCATCTGTGACGTCCAAGTTTTCACCGCGAATGTTGTAGATCATGTAAACTCCTCCTTAAGTAACCGGTTGAACCTATGAATTCGCTAAACTTCAGTCGTTTCCTTCTGAAGATTCAAAATTCTTTTGGTTCGTATTTATTATACCACGATAAATGATACAAGGAAATGAAAACGATGACATTATGTTGAACATCCTCCTCAATCTTTAGCGTACTATAATAGTTTTGTGTGGTGATATTAGCGTATATACCCTTACGAAACTAAATCGAAACAAAAAAACCGCCTTTAGACAATGCCTAAAGACGGTGGCGGCTGCTATTCGGATTAAATTTTTGTAACGTTCGCAGCTTGTGGGCCACGATCGCCGTCAACGACTTCAAACTCAACTTCTTCGCCTTCTTCAAGTGACTTATAGCCGTCTGCTTGAATTGCTGAGAAGTGGACGAAAATGTCTTTTGCGTCCGATGTCTCGATGAAGCCGTAACCCTTTTCAGCATTAAACCATTTTACTTTACCTTGTTCCATTCGAATTCACGTTCCCTTCGCAAACCAGAGTTCGAGAGCAAGCTCTCTACCGCTTAGTCTATCAAAAGAAGGAATTATTGACAATTGAAAATTCTGATTAATGCGAATTCATTGATGATTTTAAATAAATAGCGCGATCTATTGCTGTTCTTTTCAAAAAATTACATTGTCATTACAGGTGTAGTATTGTATTATATCGTTAGTAATTACCTATTTTATCCATTGTCCTAATTGAGGAGGATGTAGTCGAATGCGACCATTCCATAATGACGAAAAATACCGAATCACGAAACGGACCGTCGCGATCCTGCCGTGCTATGACATGATGAAACAATCCATCATCGTCCTAGAAGACGGCTCAACGATCATGACCCCGCTTCGTCCGTATCAACTCCTGCAACTATCTTGCAGGCAGTACAACAGTTCCATCGAGGAACGGATCGTCACGGCAAAACGTGTCGCTTCCGTCAAAGGAAAAGTTCCAGTCGTCATCGAACCGACGCTCGGTCTTGTCTTTTTCCCTACCAAATCACCAAAACGTGATGATTGCGAGTGGTACGCCTGGAGCCACATGTCCGACGTCATCGAGGAAGACGGACAAACGAAACTCCAAACTCGTAATGGCATGATCCTTCCTGTAAACGCCTCTCCTTACATTGTCCGTAACCAAATGAAAGCAACTGGCGAGCTGATGGCTCGTTACCAACAATTGAACGCGATGACACTAGAGGAACGCTTTAATTCAATTAAACATTAAAAAAAACGGGTTGGGCGATAATTTCGCTCAATCCTTTTTTATTTATGCCGATATATAATAAGATGAAGAAATTATGAAACAGGAGGTGCCTCGATGAACATCCAGTTGCAACCAAATAGTCCGGCCGTTCCGTCGCCACCGACGACGTTGTCCGACAAAAAGACGTATAGCGGGACCGTCCTTGAAAAAACGGGTCCGCATACAGCGCTCGTCCAAGTCGGACGCGACCAAATCGAGATGACGTTTACAGGTGACGTCCCAACAGGAGACTTCCAGTTTAAGGTAAAGGGAGCGACAGCAGAAGGCTATTTGATTGAACAATTGACGGATACCCCGGACATAGCGCCGACAGGCTCCGTCAAGACCGATGCAACTGGCATCGATCCGACCTTACTCGACGAATTGCCACAAGAGTTAAAGCAAGCTGTCGCCCGACTGCTTGCGACAGGACAATTGCCGCAAACGAAGGAAACCGTCGCCCGGCTCGTCGCCGCTCTTCAGGGAACGTACAAAGATCTCGTCGTCGCTCTCGTCTCACGCCCTTCCGACAGTGCCTTGCCGACGGACGTCGATGCGTTGATCAGCAGCCTGCTGACTGAAACGGATTCACTCGTCGACCTGTTACCGGAACGTCAGGCCGTCGTCGATAAACCGACACTCGGCACTGCCATCGCGCTCGACGTTGCTCGAACGACCTTGCCGACACAAGCAGACATCGAGCAAGCGAATGCACCAAGGCTTCGGCAAATCGCAAATCACCTGCCCCTGAACGAGCAAGCCGCGATTGTCGAAACGATCGAACGCGGTGCGTTGACGCAGGCACGGGAGCAACTGCGTCCGCACTTCCCCGTCACGCTCAAAGCGCCGGAACCGACGAAGCTCGAGCAGTTAACGGCATTGACCGCTGCGCGCCAGACGACGGAACCCGTCCGGTCGGCGTTGACGGTCGTCCGCGAAGTCACGCCACGGCTGGCCGAGATGACGAACGACTTCCGGAGTAATCAGCGAACGATCGTCTCGCAACTCAAACAGATTGAACCGCTCGTTGAAGGGCGTCCGGCACAGATGGCACAAGTCATCGAGAGTACGGCGAACCGGCTTCGCCAAACGTTCCAACAGACGGATGCGATGCTCCATACATCGATGCGGGACGAAAAACAATTGATTCAGTGGCTCTCGAAACTGGAGCGCGGTGCCGATCTTGCCGCGACTGGTCGCGGAACGGAAGCAAAAGCACTTCTCCAGGAAGTCCGGATCGGATTCGAAGCGTTCCGCTTCACACCGGCGAACGTCCGGACGACGTACTTACCGGAGCTCAATCAACCGGCTCGTCCTGTCAGCGGACAAACACAGACCTCACAAGCACCGAGCCGCCCGCTGCCATATGAACCAAGCCAAAACAGCCCGCGCGTCTTACAGGAGACGGTCCAAAAAACACTCCAACTGCAGACGGCCGAGTTGAAGCTCGCGACACCAGCCGCGAACCCGGAAGCAGCGAAACTGCAAACGTTTTTGACGACACAACAACAAGTCAATAAACCGGATGCCAGTCAACAGCTCCAACAATTGTTGCTCGCCCTTCCTATTCAACTTGTCGAAGGGACAGCAGGCTTACACGTCCATCTGCAAAACAAACGCCCGGACGAAGTGATTGACTGGGAAAACAACACACTCTATGTCCAGCTTGAAACCCCGCGGCTCGGTGACATCGGCGTCCGCGTCGAAACGGTCAACCGGAAGATGCAGATTACGATTGAAAATGATGTGCCGATTCTCGAGCGACTGGCAACCCCGTTCCTCGAGCGGACGACCGAGGCGTTAGAAGCGACCGGCTTCCAAGATGTCCGGATTCGCTTCAGTCCATTTACAAAAGAACAGGCGACGCCAGAACCTGTCAAACCGGCAGAGACACCAGCTGGCTACGATTACCGGATTTAAGGAGGAGCCATGTATCAAAAAATTGATTTAAAACATCGAAAATCAGCTGCCGTTCTACGGTATGATGAACATTCAGGCAACGCTCCCGTCGTCGTCGCCCGGGCGACCGGGCAAGCCGCCGACCGGATTTTACAGGAAGCGCGCGCCAGTGGTGTCGCGATCGAACAGGATACATCGTTGCTCGGTCACTTACTCGACCTCGATCTTGGAACGGCGATTCCGCCACAACTCTACGACGTGATGGCCGAATTATTGTTATTGATTGAAGAACTCGATCATGCGAAAGGACGGGACTGATGACAGAACAGGAACTGTTTCAAATGACACCGCAACAATTGACGGAAACGATGCTCCAGGGACTCGTCCTGCAATACGACCGGTCGTTGCTCGCCCTCGACGACAACCGGTTCGATGAAATCAACGAACGGTTGCAAAAAGCGTATCAACTCTTAACGAAACTACAAGCAGGGCTCCATGACGACGGTGGCATCATCACCGGTCAACTCGACGCCCTTTACCAGTATTTAGCAGACCAGACGTTACAGGCCTACCGGACGCCACTCGTGTTAGACGAACTGCTTCAACTCGCAGAAGAACTGCTCGTCACGTGGCAAGCCGCCAGTCTGAAAAAAGAACGACCGCTCGTCCGGGCGGCACACCATGAACGGTATGAAGGGATGGATTATTAATGCGGATCACCAATAACGTACAGGCACTGAAAGCGTACCGGAATTTAAGTGCTAACCAACTGAACGTCAAGACGACGATGGATAAACTGTCGAGCGGACAAAAAATCAACCGCAGCGCCGATGACGCGGCCGGTCTCGCCATCTCGGAGAAGATGCGGAACCGTCTCAAAGCGCTTGATAAAGCGGAGCAAAACGTCCTCGACGGAATCTCGATGGTTCAGACACTTGAAGGCGGCATGAGCGAAACACATAACTTATTACAACGGATGCGCGAGCTCGCCGTCCAGGCCGGCAACGGAACACTGGCGACAGAGGACCGGACAGCCATCCAGGAAGAAATCAACCAATTGACAAATGAAGTCTCACGAATCGCGCAAACGACGCAGTTCAACGGGAAAGACTTATTGACGGGTAACTTCAGCACGGAAGACAATGCGATCTTCATCCAGACAAACATAGGCGCGAACGAAGGGATTTCCTTAACGATTGACGATATGCGGGCGCAAAGCATCGGCATCAGCACGACTACCCAGCTGAACACCGATGTCCGCAAACTCGATGTCCCAAGCGTCGACGGCACACCCGAATACGCCCTCAGCGTGATGACGGAACAGGACGCGAATGATGCCATCAGCCGTTATACGCAAGCAATCGACACGGTTTCAGCGCAACGGTCGAAACTCGGTGCCATCCAAAACCGCTTCGAAGCGATGACATCCGTCCTCAGCGTCAGTAAAGAAAACTTGACGGCATCGGAGTCGCGGATTCGTGATGCTGATATGGCGCGTGAAATGATGGAATATGCAAAATACAATATTTTGAATCAATCCGGAATGGCAATGATTGCCCAAGCGAACGCTTTACCGCAAGGCGTCTTACAACTACTCAACTAATCAAGGAGGACGACAGCTATGGATATCCGGCGCATCCAAGAAACGAGCCGCCTGCAGACACCGAAGACCGGACCACGCGAGGTCGAGGCGTCGACGACGTTTTCTGCGTTGATGCAAGATAAACGCGAGCATAAAGGCTACGAACGGCTTCAACAAAAGTTGACACTCGTCGAAGAACACGGACAATTGCTCGCCGAGAGCCAGACGATCGAGAACCTCGAGAGCTACAAAGAGAAAATCAAGGACTTCCTAAAAGATGCCCTTGATCAATCGCAGCAACTCGAGGAAAAACGCGGCTTCAACCGGCGCGGACGGACGAAAATCTACAAAGTCGTCGAACAGGTCGACACGAAGCTGCTCGAGCTGACAAACACCGTCATCTCCGGTGAGTCACGCCGTCTCGACATTCTCGACCAAGTCGGAGAAATCAAAGGGATGCTCGTCAACGTCTTTGTCTAAATCGATCCCGAGGAGTTTTATCTAATGCCTGCTATCTACTCAAAAAAATGTAAATGCCCGTACTGCTTGAAGGAAACAGAAACGAAGCGCGTCTTAAGTCGACAGATCCGTGTCGTGCAGACCGACTTCGACGGTTTCATTCACTATGACGGACCAAACGTCTATTATTACGAACCGGTTCAATGCACCCATTGCCGTTTCATCTTCCATGAAGCGTTCGAGAAGCTCCGTCCGGACGTCCGGGAACGACTGACGACGGACATTCTTCCCGCTTTACCGGTGTTAGCGTTCGCTACGACTGAGCGGACAGCGGAGCAGGCAATCCAGCTTTATAAGCTTTGTCTTTATAGTGCTCAAGTGACACTCCAAAAAGAGAGTATCCTCGCGATGCTCGGCGTCCGAATCGCCTGGTTAAATCGTTTGCTTGCAAACAAAGAGCAGGAAGTGCTCTGGATGGAGCGGTCGGTCGAGAAGTACGAAGCGCTTTATCTCAATTATACCGATGCTGTCCGGACCGGGATTCCGCATGATGTTTTATTATTACGAATTGCCGATCTCTATGCGAGTCTCGAGCGGACAGATGACGCGAAGCAATGGTATAGCCTTATCTTTCAGAGTCAAAAAATATCTGACCGAATCAAAAAAGAGGCACGGGAACACTGGGAACTGTATCGGGAACGGCACCAAATCTAAATATCATAACAAAAAAGGACATCCATACAGGATGCCCTTTTTTGTTACGACTCGCGTCGATATTTTTCTTCTTCATAGACGTCAGGCCCGTCCGAAATCGGGCGTTCCGCCTCTTCCCAAGATTCGGACTCGACGTCCGGTTCGATGAATTGATCGTACGAACCATCTGATCGGTAAAACGGTTTCGGCACGGTACGTTTTTTCTCTTCACGTTTAGTCACGCAAGATCCCTCCCTGGAATAAGAAAGTTACTGACGAGAATCAAAATATGGTGAAAAACTACCTTCGACTTCTTCGTACGGGTCGATATACGATTTCCGGCTGACTTTCGTCTGTCGGAGTTGATTGATTTGTACCCCTAATTTAGCGGTTTCTTCAGATAATTTCAAGTCCAGTTTCCGACTTTCGGCGACAAGCTCTTGAATAACCGCTTGATTGGCCCCGGCAAGCAAGTTCGAATGAGCGGCAATGAACGCTTCCCGTTCATTCAGCAAGTTTTGAATCTTGACGACCCATTCGTCATAAACTTCTTCCTCCGGTGTCTGCTCAAGTAGTTCCATCAAATGTTTCGTCTTCAGGCGCAGCGGATCGAGTGGACTCATCGTTGACGGGCGAGCTTTATCGCTTCTTTCCATGTTTCACGAAATTCTTCCGCGAACCCAATCACTTCGTCAATCGCCGTCACATCATTTTTGATGTTCGCATCAATCAAGCGTCCCTGCATGTAATCATATAAATTATTTAAATCCGTTGATAGAGCAATCGATTTATTGAGCGTCAGTTGGAGCTCCATGATGATGGCCTGCGCTTTTTGAATATACGTGTTTTTATCTTGAATATTTCCTTGTTCGATATTGCGTTTCGCCATCATTGCAAACTTAATCAGTCCTTCATACAACATCAACGTCAAGTCTTGCGGCAATGCTGTCGTCACCGAGTTCGTTTGGTACGTCGCATATGGATTCATCGTCAGAAACCCTCCTTATTGTCCTAAGTATGAAGCGAGTGTTGCCGATTGACTGTTCGCTTGATTCATTGCCTGTTCCATCGCCGCGAAGCGGCGGTAATAGGCATTTTCTTTAGCTGTTAATTTGTCTTCCCATGAAAGGATACTCTTATCGACGTCAGCAAGTGATTGGCCGAGACGATACGTCGTCGCGACTGCACCATCTAGACCTGCAACCTGTGATACTTTACTCCGCATAGTAGTTGCAAATACTTGAATTTGACGAACAAATCCATCTAATCCATTAGAATTTTGTGTAAGACTTCCATCTGGATTCGTAACCGGTCCTGGTGCATCCGTCGTAAACAACTTGTAAACTCCATCCGGTTGTTCTTCGAGCATTCTCTTCAACTTCGTTTCATTAATTTGCAATTTACCACCATCACGGAAATCGCCTGTAGTTGTAATTCCAATTTGTGACATATAGTTCAAGGCAATCGTATCCGTTCCTGATTGATATGTATAACCGGTGTCAATTTTTGAAGAAATCGCACTGCGAAACTGGTTCATCCCGCTTTGTAAATAACTATCATTACGTAAGATACCACTACTTGCTTTTTCTTCCCATTTTTTAATTTCATCGTCACTTAATTCTGTTCGTTGAGCATCAGTTAACGGCTGATAATCTCTATACTTTTCTTCATTCACTTTACTATTCATTTTATCAATCATATCGTTGTATTTATCAACGAATTTTTTAATAGAATCAAAATTTGTTTGCACATCAAGTTTTGTATTCAATGTTGTTGGTGTTGTCGATATCTTGTTTAAAGTGATTGTTAATCCATTTTGTGTAAACGTGTTTGTTCGTTGTTCTAATTCTTGACCACCAATTGTATACTTGGCATTTTGACCCTCTTGCCCTAAAGTAGCGGTTTGAGAATTTACTTTCTCTATTCCAGCATTAACATCTACAATCGAAATGTCTGATCCGTTCGGATTAAGTTTTCCTGTATTCGTTTTCGTTAAAACTAGTTTCCCTGTAATTTCATTATAGACTGCATTCATGCCAAGACTTGATTTACCATTAATCGCTGCAGTTAAATCAGAGATTTTCTGTGTAGCATCGAGTGAAATCGTTTCATTAATAGCCGTTCCATCAGAAGAAAACGTATTGATTTGAACATTAATTTTACCGTTAACGTCTGCTTCAAATAAACCACTATCTGTAAGTGTGGTGCTACTTGGTCGACCTGCCGTTGTTGTCATACTCACAGAAGAAGCTGAAGCTAGCTGACCAATACTGTCAATCGTTACACTTCCGGTACTTGCTATAGAACTTGCAGAAACACTTACTATTGATAAATCAGAGCTGGTCACAGTTTTTGCTGTATAGTTTTTAGATAAAATCATATCACTTGCTGCTGTTCGCAGGTCAAGCAATGCTCGGTTAATTTCTCGATATGCATCACGTTGCCACGTCAATGTTTGTTTCTTTTGGGCTAAACGATCGACTGGCGCACGTTCCACCTGCATTAATTGTTTAATCATCGTTTCCGTATCAATCCCACTTGCGAGACCACTTAATCGAAGTACTGCCATCCAATCAGTCCTTTCTAAATTAAACCCGTTTATCGATTAATTGATTAAATTCCATAAATGCAGCGAAAAAATCCAATTCTTTTTTACTTGGAATTTCTTGCACGACATTATCATTCATATCAACGATTTGAATATAAAATTCATTTAGTTTTTCATGTTTTACGAACTTCAAACCAGTCCGTTGTATTTCGAGTTGGGAGTTCGCTTTTTCAATTGCTGTTTCAAGCTTCGTAACATGTTGAGATGTAGGCAAGACGACAACCCCATCTTGCTCTAGTTCTTCTTGGTTCGCTTCAACAAAGACGTTCCGTGTCGCTTCGTATGATAAGACGTTTGCAGGCAGGTGAAGCCGAATCTCCGTATTAATGGAATTCATAGACCAACACTCCTTATTTATTCTCTATGTAGTATATCGGCATTGTACTAAAAAATTATAATAGACATTTTATAAAATACATAAAAAGGTCACGGAACGAGTCCATGACCTTTTTTAGTCGTAATAGCTTAACCTTTGATTAACGGAGTAATTGAAGAACAGCTTGTGGCTGTTGGTTTGCTTGAGCAAGCATTGCTTGTGATGCTTGGTTTAAGATGTTGTTTTTAGTGAAATTCATCATTTCTTTCGCCATGTCTACATCACGAACACGTGACTCTGAAGCAGTTAAGTTTTCAGAAGCGTTGTTCAAGTTATTGATTGTGTGCTCTAAACGATTTTGAAGTGCACCAAGGTACGAACGACCAGACGATACAGATTCAATTTGTGTTTGAACAGTAGTAATCGCACCATCTGCTCCAGCTTGTGTGCTGATATCGAGAGCTGAAACTGCCGTAGAAACAGCACTTAAATCAACTCCAGCAGTAGTGAAATCGATATCAATTGTTTGCGTCGCATCTGCTCCAACATGAATTTTCCCGTTAGCATCTGATCCATCAAGAAGTTGTTTCGTATTGAAGGTAGTATTATCTTTGATACGTCCGATTTCTGAAGAAAGTTGATCGAACTCATCTTTCAATGCAGTTCTGTCAGCAGCAACGTTCGTATCGTTTGAAGATTGAACAGCAAGTTCACGTTGACGTTGGAGAATAGAATGCACTTCGTTCAAACCACCTTCTGCAGTTTGAATTAACGAAATACCATCTTGTGCGTTACGTGAAGCTTGTTCTAACCCACGAACTTGACCACGCATTTTTTCAGAAATTGCAAGTCCTGCAGCATCGTCACCAGCACGGTTGATACGAAGACCTGAAGAAAGTTTCTCCATTGCTTTTCCAGCGTTTGCTGTGTTTGCACTCATGTTACGATGAGCATTCATTGCGTTAAGGTTGTGATTGATAATCATTTTAAGTTTCCCTCCATAGGAATAATTTTTTTGTCTCTTTGAAGATCCTTCTTCTCCGAGATGCGCCCCCTGGCCGGCCCAAGGGTAGCGCGATGGTTGTAGTCGATGACTGCTTCCACTCTATATATCGTCGCCGTGCCGAAATGTTTAACAGTTTCTCTCAAAAAAAAAATAAAAAAATTCAAAAGAAAAATCGCAGACGGGACTTCCGCCTGCGATTTCTAAATTAGAGACGCGTCGCGCCCGTTTCTTCTTGCAGTTGTTCCGCGACTGCGACGAGCTCTTCCATCGCACCGTTGACTTCACTGAGTGAAGCCGCCTGATGACTAGAAGCCTGCAAGACTTGCTCCGCATGTTTCGATGCTTCTTCAACCATCGCGAGGATGTTCGCCGTCGTCAAACCGACTTGGTCAATCTCTTTGTCCGACTTCACGACAAGCTGGTCAACCGATTTAACACGTGAATACACATGTTCTGTTGAATGGTGAATTTCTTCGAATGACGACCCTGCTTGTTCGACAAGTCCGACACCGGTCGCGACTTCTTTTTGGACGTCCGTCATCGCATTCGCCGTATCGTTGACGAGACGTTTGACACCGGAAATCAAATCGGTGATTTCTTTTGCTGACGTCGCTGTTTGTTCAGCAAGCTTCTTGACTTCCGCCGCAACAACGGCGAAACCGCGACCGGCTTCTCCGGCACGTGCTGCTTCGATCGAGGCATTCAAACTGAGTAAGTTCGTCTGTGCTGAAATGTCACTGATGACGTCCGTGATTCGTGAAATTTCACCTGTCATATCCGTCAAACGACCGTTCAGTGTCGCGGATTGTTCCATCTTACTAGAAATCATATGCATCGCTTCAACCGAATCCGTTGCGAGCGTCTTGCCGTTCTCGGCTTCTGTCTGCATGACCGTCGCGGATTTCAAGGCTTCGTTCATTTCTTTTGCGACTTCATCCATCGTTCGTTTGACGGTACCGAGTGCATCCATCGAGAGATAGGCTTGATCGACGTTTTCGTTCATCTTCGTCGAGAGTTCCGCCATTGCAGTCCGGATGCTTTCTCCTGACGCGTTGCCTTCATGAACGGCTGCCGCGATTTCCTGGGCTGACGCCGTCAGCTTGTCGCTTGAGCTACCCATCTGTGTCGCTTGCTTGCGGATATGTACCACCATCACTTCGAGTTCATGCATCAACTGATCGACTTCGTCACCACGCTTCGCTTCTTCGAAATCCACATCAAAGTTACCGTTCGCGACTTCACGTGCCGTTTGTGTCGCTTTTTCGATTGCTTTGATCGGCTGACGGAGAATCAATTGAATCAACAGTGATCCGAGAATCGACAAGACTAACCCAATGCCCGCTCCAAATAAAATCGCCTGGTTTTCTGCGACGTCGACTCCACGCGAGAGGAATAATGTCAGCTGGGCAGAAATTCCGCCTGTAATGATTGAAATCACGAGAACCCATACAAATAACCGAATCTTTAAATTGCTACGTAACTTGCTCATATCCGTAACTTCCCTTCCTGATTCTTTTCTCAACATTCTCCTTATCGGCAAGATATGAGAACGCTTTAATAGGATTGACCTGATTTCAAAGTCGGTTATAGGATTTACTTGTCACAAAATAACAATTTGATTTATGCCAACGATAAATTAGTACAGCAACGTGTAGACAAAGGAACATCAGGTAATAAAAAGCGTCTTTTTTTCGTTGCTTTCCTCGGGCGAGGCGCAAGCCGTTGCTCCTTGATCCTCACGGACAATGAGCAGGGTCTTACCTGCCTCTGAAAGTGCGTTAAAAACGCACTTTTCCCCGTAGGAGTCAACGAAACGTGACGCTTTTTAGGGAATAACGTGACTGAAATCCAGTCATACAGACGGGTTAGAACACATTCCGTCTGAATCCCTTTAAACCGCTAACAGGAATCAGTCGCAACCCTGCAGTGAAGTGAAGAAATGCGGAAGATTGCCGCCTGGAAGACGCGTCGAGATAAGGAAGCGCAACATGACAATACCCATTTAGAAAAACTCTTCCTGACACAAAAAACCGTCCGCTTTGTCATCTAAACATGATAAGGCGAACGGCTGATGTTTTACTTACGATCAATTTCAACGTACTTATACGAGATGTCTGTCCCGACGTTGTGTCGGGCGAGGTGCGTGACTTCCGTGTTTTGCAAGAAGGCGTTTTTGCGTTGGTAGACCGGCGAAATCGCTTGATCGTCGAGTAACAGCGATTCAGCCTGACTCAACAGTTCCAACCGTTTATCTTGATCGAGTTCTTTTTCTGCCTGTTGCAAGAGACGGTCATACTTTTTGTTCGAGTAATCCATCATGTTGAACGGATTTCCCGTCATGAACAAGTTCAAGTATGTCGTCGCGTCTTGATAATCCGGTGCCCAGCTTGCAAGTGACAAATCATAGTCCCCTCGTCCTTCACGGGCAAGACGTTCCTTCTTCGGCAATGGCAAGAGTTTGACGTCGAGGTTTTGACGCTTTAACGTTCCTTGAATGTACTCCCCAATTTTTTTCGAGACGTCATCGTCCTCGATGATCATCGTCAATTCTAGATTTTGCGGTTCGAGGACTTTCTTCGCCTGCGCTTCGTCGAATGATGACGTGATTTGACGTGTTTTATCGTACTGCGGATCAAGCTCTTGCGGGACGATATAGTCGGCCGGTAACGAGCCGTTTCCGAGTAACGTTTCCGTCAACGCTTCTTTATTATAAGCAACGTCAATCGCTTGGCGGGTCTGCTTGTCTTTTAAAGCGTCCGTTTTTTGATTCATCCGGATGAAGAACATCCGTGAATCACTGAACGTGTTGTACTCTTTTTTATCTTTATAGTTGATGACGTTTTCCGAGTTGAGCGGTGCGACATCGAGTTCGCCTGTTTCAAACAAGTTGATCGCAAGCATCGGGTCCTTGATGATTTTGACGTCGACTTCGTCAATCTTGACTTGTTTTTGGTCGGCGTAGTCAGCATTTTTCGCGAGCGTGTAGCCTTGCTCCGCTTGATACTTCTTGAACGTGAACGGTCCGTTGTAGACATTCGTCTCCGGATCCGTCCCGAACTTGTCGCCTTGTGCTTTGACGATGTCTTCACGGACCGGCATGTACGTCCCGAACGTCGTCATGCTGAGGAAGTACGGCGTCGGTCGTTTCAGTTCGATTTGTAACGTTTCGTCGTCGATGACTTTCGTTTCTTTGACGGGCTCAAGCAAGTACGCAAACGGGGAGTTCGTCTCGATGACGCGCTCATAAGCATAGCGGAAGTTTTCTGCCGTGACGGGTTTTCCGTCAGACCATTTCGCCGTCGGGTCGAGCTTGAACGTATAGACTTTACCGTCTTCCGATACGCTGTGTGACGCAGCAGCTGCCGGGACGAGTTCATTGTTTTCATCGAAGCGGTACAGTCCTTCATAAATTTGGTTGAAGATGTTCGACGTGATGGCATCTGCCGGGTCAACCGACAGGAGATCATAACTTTCCATCGTGTGCAGGACTTTCTTTTCGTTTTCATTTGGTGCTGCCTGTTCTGTGTCTGTCGTCGAGCATCCTGCGAGTAGGAACGCCGTGCTTGCCGCCGCGATCAATGTCTTCTTCATAAAAAATTCCTCCTAAAGATAATGTGCGTTGGATGATTCGGCGTTCCTTGACGTAAAACAAAAGACGCCCTCTATGCATAGCAAAAGCTGCTGCATAGAGGGCGCCTGTATCCGCGCGGTGCCACCTCTAGTTGAGATTAAAAATCTCCTCTTGTCGCTGGTCCAACAACCAGCTAGCCTTGTAACGGGGGCAACCGTCCTGTCTACTGCAATCGTTCAACAGGCTCTCAGCGGTCCATTCCCTAATCAGCTTACCGCGTCAGGCTCTCACCTTTCCTGACTCGCTTTGTCGGCAGTGTTGACGGTACTTACTCCGCGTCGTTGATTTGTTTGATATGGCTTAACTTGGTCTTTACTTTACACGGATCGGATTTCACTGTCAATCAAAAGTGCTCAAAACGGATGATCTTCCTGTTTCTCCTGTTCTTTCCGGACCGGACGGGGACGAATCGGTTCGACCCGCTCGACGTGGGTCCGTGTAATGATCCGGTTACCAAATGCCGCGTCAAGTAAAATCGTGATGGCCGCTGCCATGTGTAATAACATCCCGACGACCGGAATGACACCGACTGTCGATGCGACGATTCCGACGATGTTTCCTTTTGACACATTGCCGGCCCGCGCCGTCAACACCACAACCACGATGTGGAACGCAAGCATCAACCATAAAGCGTTATAACCTGACCCGAGAACAATCAATCCACCGAGAATCGGAATCCCGAGGATGGCCTCTAAACCACCTGACACCCACTTCAACGTCCGTAATGATTCCTGTCGATCATTCATGTCGTCGCCTCCTCTATTTTTCCATATATCTAGTATACGACAAAACACGGGAGAGGTTTCAGACTTCCTTTAGATTATGAACTTATTTTTTTACGTGGTTTCCTTCGCTACATGTCCCCTAATTGCTAACAAAAAAGTTTCCGTCGTCCGGGCGCGACTCCTGTGGGAAAAGGAAGGGCTTGTCCCTTCCGTCAGGAACAGGCAAGACCCGGTCGGCTGCAAGTCGATCGCGGCTTGCGTTCCGCCCGAGGAAAGCGCGCCCGAGGACGATAGGAAACGATACTCTATTTTTTAAAATCAGTAAGACCCAAACGCCTATGCCTTTTATAACGATTACATAAACAAGCCCACTCCCATGAACTTTCCATCAAACTGCTTATGCTCCTATCGTCCGGGCGCGACTCCTGCGGGAAAAGGAAGGGCTCGTCCCTTCCGTCAGGAACAAGCGAGACCCGGTCGGCTAAAAGCCGATCGCGGCTTGCGTTCCGCCCGAGGAAAGCGCGCCAGCGGACGATCGGAAACGATATTCTATTTTCTTAGAGAGTAGTAAGACCTAAGGTCTATGCTTGCTATACGATTTCACAAAAAAAGCCCACTCCCGTGGACTTTCGTTCAGACTTCTTATAATTCAAGCACGTGGAACTGATAACCGCGACCGACGACGAATCCGGCATCTTTATAGAGATCCAGTGCCCGTGCGTTATCCGTCTCGACATCGAGTTCAAGCTGCGTTCGACCTGTCCGGAACATCGCTTGGACCATCAGTTTCAACATCTTCTTCCCGTAGCCATTGCCCTGCGCTTCCGGACGAACGGCGAACGCATGGATGCTCGCTTGTGTCTCGGATGCTAAATATGCACGGACGACACCGACCGGCTGACCGTTCGCGACACCGACATACGTGACGCGATCCTCTGTCTCAATCGCTTGATAAATCGCTTCCGCCTCGTCCGCTGTATTTCCGAACGACTGTCCGAGCGTCTCGACGATGAACGGACGGTCCGATGCCGTCGCTTCGCGTAATTCGAAATCAGGGTCTGCTTTTAAGAACAATTGCGCTTTTTTCAGCACCATATTGTATTCCGTCATCCGGTACTCTGCCCCAAGCTTGCCCAAGACTGCTTTACCGGATTGACTTGCATCATCAATGACGAACGTAAAGGCTTCCGCACCCGCTTCGCGCGCTACGCCAGCCGCCGTTTCGACGAGCGATTTAAAAATCCCTTGCTGCCGGTAATCGGGATCAACGAAGACGTTGACTTCCCATTCTGTCGGTAGATACGCGAAGGCTTGCAGGTAGCCAATCAATTTTGAGCCATCGTAGACAGCAAAATCATTCTCGCCGACATAATCTGCCGCCACCTTCAATTCAATTCCATCATGATCGTTGACACATTTCTCAAGTTGCAAGACATCTGTCGTTTGTAAGACTTTCGTTACTGTAAATTCCATCTCTCTTCACCTCAACCTTTACTATAGCGAACCACTAAAAGAAGCACTAGCAAAAGCTAATGCTTACTGCAGTTTAAATGTTTTCATCATCCGCGGAACGTGATATGTGATCAAGCGTTCGATTGTTTTGTTCCCGACTGCACCTTTAACGGCTTCCGTCGGTTGGACATAATAGTACGTTTTATTGTCCTTCGTCCCAAGATACGTGCCGTACCCGACTTGACGATCGAACTGTTTTTTCGACAGTTTCTTCGGTTCATAGTTCAAGTTGACGAGCAACTGATCTTTTCCCTTCACTTTATAATAGAGCGAAAACGTTCCGCTTCGTGTCACGGTACCGTACTTCGTCTTGACCGTCTTGTTTTTGATCAGCTCGACTTTGTCTTGCGCGATCGCTTTCTTCAGCGTCTCTGTCGCCTTGACCGAATAACCAAGCTGTTTGTTTTGAACCATCCCTTTTTGATAAGAGACGTTCGTCGCACCAAAGGCCGTCACCGGAATCAGACATGCCCCGATTAATAGTCCTGTCATTGCGATTCGTTTCATGCTGATTCCTCCTTTATGTATGCGATAATAGTAAAATTCCCTTTCGTACAATAGGTAAACCTTATTCTCGAAAAAGATTTGACGGAATTGTCTAAATTTCTTACGATAAGAGTAACGAAACGAAATGGGGTTAAAAGGATGGCTGAACAAGAACAATTAACACAAGAACAGCTCGATAATCTGCTCAAGAACTCATTCGCGATGCAGGTACCAATCCTCGAGAAGTTCATGAAAGATACACATGACCGCTATGCACTCGCAACGACTTCTTTCAAACGGGATATGGACGCGATGAAAGAATCGGAATGGCATCAATTCTTCGCCGGCAAATTGTTACCGCACTTCTTCCTCGAGCATCTTGGATTCGGCGCTTCGTTCCGCTTCAACGGACACGATAAAGAAGTCGACCTCCCGGAAAACGTCGTCCCTGTCCGTAATGATGCAGATGACCAAATCGCGAAAGTCGTCCTCGGCGTCGAAAAAGCGATGAAGGACATGCACATCAAAAACCACAACCTCGTCGCGAAATTTTACCAAGAGACACTCGAACTCGCTTGCCAAATGGGCAGCCGCGTCGGCATGAGTGATGAATTCTATACACTCGTCAAACCGAGTCTCGTCCACGAAAACGAATCAAAATAAGCACTGACAGCCCCGCTCCTCTCGACGAGGAACGGGGCTTTTTTTACATTATAGACGAATAAAGAAACACGCTCCGCCTTGCGGACTCGTTCGAACGCCATAGACCAGTTCATGGCTGTCGAGAATCAAACGGCTAATCGCAAGCCCGAGCCCGTGCCCGGAACTGCCGTCTTGTTTGACGTACAAATCCCAAATCGTCGCCCGGTCGGACTCCGGGACGCCACGCCCCGCGTCCTCGACCGTCATTTCAGTCTCCGTCAGCCGAATGATGACCCGGCTATCAGGCGGAGCAGCAGCGTGGGCATTCATCAGGAAGTTGACGAGGACCCGTTCGAACATATGCCTGTCAACACGACGCGTGACGGGCACAGCTTCAGCGACAAGTGCCACCCCCTCCTTCGCAAACGTCGCCTCCAACCGTCCGATCGTATCGAACACCAGGTCGTCTAGTCGCGTCTCAACCCGCTCGAGCGGCATCATCCCTCCGGCAAGCTTCGAGTAGACGAGCGTCTCATCAATCAATAGGCCGAGGCGATCCGTCTCCTCGATGATGCTGTCCGTGACATCCGGTAGTTCGTCTAGCGGAATCACTCCTGCTGCGAGCGCCTCCGTTTCGTTGCGGATGATTGCGAGCGGCGTCCGCAAATCATGGGTGATACCGGCGATGAATGACTTTTGCAACGTTTCTTTTTGGAGGAGTTGTTCCTGCATTTCATCGACGGCAGCAATCAACTCACCGACTTCATCATTCGGTCGTTCGGGTAGCGGGACGCTTTTTTTCCCAGCTCCGATTTGCTGGGCGACGGACCGTAAGTTGACGATCGGTCGCGTGAACTGTCGTCCCATATAATAAGCAAGCCCTGTCGCAAGCAACAAGGTCACGAGGAGCGCGACACCAATCGCCAAGTAGACACCGTTCAACGCACTACTCGCGAGCGGTGCATTTCGAATCGTCGTGATGACCGTGTCCCCCTCTTTCAGCTGATAGGTCAACAAACGTTGATTCTGAACATCAATCACGTCTTGTTGCTGCAACTTCTCGAGCGCCGGTAAGTTGACCGGTTGCGGTCCTCGTCCACCGAGGCGTTGCGTTTGTCCGTCGATCGTGATGAAACCTTGAATGTCACGGGGAAGCGGTTGATTGCCGTCGATCGCTTCTTGAATGATATTTGCTTCACGTGCGAGTTGACTGTAGCGTTCGTCTTCCGCAAACCGATTGACGAGCACCGCCGTCAAGATAAAACTCAAGCTACCCATGACGAGGAGCGGTGCGACGACCGCCAGTAAAAACTTCCGCATCAATTTACTCATTCCATCGCCTCCAGTCGATATCCGACCCGGTGGACCGTCTTTAACTGTTGTTTGATCGTCGGTAACTTATCACGCAATTGTTTGACGTGCGTATCGACGGTCCGGGTATCGCCACCGAACGTATATCCCCAGACATCATCCAGGATTTGATCGCGACTGAGTGCTTCACCGATATGTTCGACGAAGTATGTCAACAGTTCAAACTCCATCTTCGCTAGACTAAGCGACTGCTCGCCGTTTTTGACGAGACGCGCTTTCGGATCCAACGTTAAGTCACCCAACCGGAAGGCGGTGTCTTTCGGACGCTGGTTCAGCGCCCGCTCGAGCCGGATCGTCAGTTCTTTCAAGACGACGGGTTTGACGAGGTAATCGTCTGCTCCGAGCTCAAGTCCGAATACACGGTCATCCGCTTCACCACGCGACGTCATCATGAAGACGACGGGCGGCATAGCGACCGCTTTAATCGACGGGACGAGCGACCAGCCGTCCCCATCCGGGAGTCGAACATCGACGAGGACCGCGTCAAACGTCGTTTTGCTTAAGGCGTCCTTCGCTTGTCCAATCGACATCGCGAGTGTCACTTCATATCCGTGGTGCCGTAAAAAACGTTCTGTCACGTGTGCTAACTTTACTTCATCTTCAATCAATAAAATATTCATCGTTATCCCTCCACATGCTTAGTGTACCGCCTTTTCCAGCCGATTTGCTTTTCTTGGCAATTTCTTTGCAACTTCCTCACAACTTCGTTTTCGATTCACGCTAACATACAAGGTGAAAGGAGTGATCAACCATGAAATTCAAAAAACAATGGATCACCGCACTTACAATCAGCGCATTAACAGTAGGAGGAGCTTCTGCTCTCGCTGCAACAAATGATAGCGATGCATCGAAAACGAAATCCGAGCGTCATCACTTCGAAGGTATGAAAAAAATGGACGTTACAATCCTCTTAGATAAACTCGGCATCACAGAAGACGAGGCACAAACAGCACGGGAAGCGAAGACATCGATTGCTGAGCTCGCAGAAGAAAAAGGTATCTCGTTCGCCGACTACAAAGCCGCTGAACTTGCAGCAACAAAAGAACAACTCGCTAGTCTTGTCGCGTCAGGGGATCTTACGAAAACACAATCCGCTGATATGTTAGAACGTCAAACGGAGCGCTTCAGCAAAGTCTCGAGCTATGACGAATTGAAAGAACAGCAGCCTAAAGGGCAACGTCACGGTGACAAGGGCGGTTTCTTTAATAAAGAACTCGTCGCAGATGTCCTTGCCGCACTCAACTTAAATCAAGAGGACTTCGATGCTGCAAACCAATCACTCGCCGCGTTCGCGAAAGCCCAATCAATCCAGTTCGCCGACTACAAAAAAGCGGTCATCGCCTCACAATCAGAACAACTTGACCAATTCGTCAAAGACGGTAAGATGACGGAAAAACAGGCGACGACGATTAAAGAACGGATGACTGAAGAGTTCTCAGACATGACGAGTTATGACGAGTTGCCGGATCGGGAAAAACAAGGACAAGGCAAACGTGACGGCGGACAACGCGACGTCTTCGGTGACACGACTGCAACGGTCTTAGCGAGTCTCAAACTCGATGAAGCGAAATTCGAAGCTGCCGATCAAGCACTTCCTGAATTTGCGAAAGCGAACGATATCGCCTTCGACGACTTCGAGCAAGCGGTCCTCACCGCTCAAACGGCTGCAATTGATGCGAAACTAGCAGACGGTTCCATCACAGAAAAACAAGCGACGTCGATGAAGGAACGGATGCAAGAACGTGCGGATCAGGTCTCAAGTTATGACGACCTTAAGCAAGGACCACGCGATGGTAGACAAGGTGGTCGTCACCACGGAATGAACGAAAAGAATACGGATCAATCAACGGACCCGAATGCAAGCGAGACATCTGTCGATCTTGCCATTTAATCCATTCAAAAAGAACAGGTGCTTCTGTACCTGTTCTTTTATTTGTTTTTTGATATTCCGATTCTCTTTTTTTGAAAAAACAGTCTATTTTTCGAACTTTAATTGCAATTGTCGCCACTTAGAACCGATACTAGAAATAGGATTACAGATTCTTGAATTACATTCTAGTGAGGAGATATAGCTATGACTTTTTTCGACGCTATGCAACGACTAAGTCGTTCATCGACATCCCCTCTATTCATTGGTGGATTAGAACTCTCACATCCCGATAGCGCAGAATTCTTTTTCCATCAAAACGCGGATGCGATTTTCTTTTTTAACCATCTTGGTGAAATCATATATTTCAATGAAAAATTGCCTGCAATGCTTGGGTATTCCACGGAAACACTGTATGAACACTTTGGAGTATTTAATCCCCCTGAACAAATTGATGCAGTCACAGCATTTTTTGAACGTGCTCTTACAGGAGAGACCGTTCACTACACCGCCCAAGGCCTCCATAACGATCATTATCGGCTGACCTTAAAGATTACGAACATGCCCATTCTTCAAGATAATCGAGTCATTGGTGTATACGGGATCGCACGTGATATCACTCGAGAAAAACAACTTGAAGAAGATGTTGTTCAAATTCGATCACAGCTCGAACTAACGGAACACATTCCAGAACTTGTTGTCTTCCATTACGATCCTTCTACGAGGAGCATCGAACATTCCGCCTCTTTGATGAATTACTTAGGCGTTTCATCTGACGAGTTGGGGACATTATCACGCGAACAGTTACATAACCTCATTCACCCGCGCGATTTTGACCCGCTTCTGTTTAATATGGAGCGACTCATTGATTGTGAAGTGGAGATGTTTGAACAAGAGGTTTCTGTCTTAAATGCCTCAAACGGATATCAATTATTACGCTTAAAAGCATTTCGCCGCCCGGAAAACAATGAACTAATTTCCGTTATCCTGTATGACTTATCGGAAGTCAACGAAGCGCGACGCCAATTAACGCTTGAACGGGAACAGACACGTGAAATTTACGAAGCGCTTGATGCAGCCATTTCGCAAATCGACCCTTCTACTGGCCGAGTCCTCTTCCACTCCCAGGGGTTTCTTCAAATTTTTGAAGAATTGCCAGAGGATTTGTGCTTAAGTCAAAAATGGCTATTCGAGCGAATAGACGAACGGGATCACCTGGCGATGAAACATTTTATCCAACAACTGCTTTCTGGAAAATCCGGAACGATTCAATATCGTCTCCGCTTTCCAGATGGACGACGGAAATGGATTGAAGATCAACAGTTACCTGTTTTCCACCTGGATGGGAACATTGCCTATTCAAACAGTATCATGCATGACATCACGCTTCAAAAAGAGTATGAGGAACGGCTGCAGCAACTCGCATTGATTGATGCAATCACCGAATTGCCGAACCGTCAATTATTAACGGACACCATTGAGGAATGGATGAAGAACGATCAATCTTTCTCCGTTCTTTCGGTTTCCTTCAACCGGATTTCTGAAATCAATAACGCGTTCGGCCATGCATCCGGTGATCAATGGTTACAAGCGACGAGTCGCATTCTGTCGATCACTAAACCGGAAGAAGTATTCCTTGGCCATCTTGGGGGAGATGAGTATGCCATGCTCGTACCCTCCAGTTACAGTGATGACATTACTTCCTGTGCGGAAAAACTGCTCGCACTCTCGGCAAATCCGATTTTGATTGAACCGTATGAATTGTTCGCCCGTATTTCTGCTGGGGTTAGTCGTTTCCCGGGAGACAGTCAGGATGCGATTGAACTGCTAAAACATTCCTACACTGCTTTACGCCGTTCACGACGGGAAGATCACAGTACGTTTCATCATTACGCTTCGAATCTTGACATCGATTACTACAGACGTTACCGACTCGAACAAGACTTACACTATGCCATTGAACGCAACGAGCTATTCCTTGAATACCAACCGAAAGTCGATAGCTGGACCGGAAAAATCATTGGACTTGAAGCTTTAATCCGTTGGCAACATCCAGAATGGGGACGGATTCCGCCAAATGACTTCATCCCCCTTGCTGAGGAAAGCTCACTTCATCTTGCAATTGGCGACTGGGTCATTGAGACCGCATGCCAAGCAATGAACTCTTGGGCACGGGCCGGTTCAAATCTTATTCCAATTTCAGTGAACGTCTCACCAAAACGTTTCTTGATTCCCGGTTTTGAACATCAGATTGAGCAGGCATTGCTAAAATACAATTTATCCCCTCATTTATTTGAACTCGAAATCACGGAAGCAGCACTTATTATGGAAGACCCGAACACGAACCGTATGCTCGAACACTTAAGTCACCTCGGTGTTCGAATTGCATTGGATGACTTTGGTAAAGGTTACTCATCGATGGTTTATTTACAGCGATATCCGATTGATGTCGTCAAGATTGACCGTCAGTTTGCAACGCACATTGCTGATGACGCAAAAGCACAGGCCATTGTTAAAAGCATTCTTTATATGGCGTCCGTCTTCAATCTTTCCGTCGTTGCAGAAGGTATTGAAACGATACGACAGCTGGAAACGTTCCGTGACCTCAATTGTCCGAACATTCAAGGATATTTGTTCAGTCGTCCTGTTTCAACAGAAATCATGCAAAGTTATTTGTTACGGGAAATTTTGTATCCGATTGAAGCCTGCGCCCTGACAAGTGAAGGTACTCCCAGTTTTTCGATTGAAGGGAAAATTAAGATGTTGACGCACCATGAAATGGCGCTGGATTTCGATTATTCGGACATTCATGCGCATCAGACGGATACACGCCACCTCTATTTCACAACAGAAGTCCCGCTGCCTTTAAACACAGCGACCTTCGAAGTCCGTTTATCCGAAGGGTTACAACTTGTCAGCTGCACACTGACCGTCATCGGTTTCGAACATGGACAATATATCGGTGCCTATACGAACACTTCGGAAGCAGAACTCGTTTTACGGTTTTTCCAATCAATTCGACCGTTTATCTAATTATTCGCACTAAGGTTGCTCTCGCATGCCTTAGTGCTTTTTTGTTATAGTAAACACAGAAACACTTTTCAAAAAGGGGGAATTCGATGAGTGGTGCGATCCAAACGAAAGCTCACCGACGAACGACGAAATGGCAACTTATACGCCGCCTTTTGTTATTGACGATTGGTGCCATCGTCTTCGCAATCGGTTTGAAAGGATTCCTTGTTCCGAATAATATCATCGATGGTGGGATTGTCGGAATTTCCATCATTGGGTCAAAACTGACGGATACGACACTTGCATTATGGCTCTTCTTTTTAAATATCCCGTTCATCTTTTTTGGTTATAAACAGATTGGTAAGACCTTTGCCCTGTCTACGCTTTATGCAATTTTCATCATGGCGGTCGCGACGAAATTACTCGAAGGCATCGGACCGATGACGAACGTCGATCTCCTTGCGACCGTCTTCGGTGGTTTAATTCTCGGAATTGGCGTCGGTATCGTCATCCGGGCCAGTGGATCGCTCGACGGAACGGAGATTCTTGCTGTTTCCTTCAGTCGCTCGACCCCCTTTTCCGTCGGTGAAATTGTAATGTTCTTTAACGTCTTCATCCTCGGAGCAGCCGGATTCGTCTTCGGTTGGGACCGGGCGATGTACTCGCTGATTACGTATTTCATTGCCTTCAAGACAATTGATGTCGTCATTGACGGACTCGATCAATCAAAGAGTGTATGGATCATTTCTGAGAACTACGAAGAAATCGGCCTTGCCATCATGGACCGGCTCGGTCGGAGCATGACGTACTTAAATGGAGAAGGATCTTTTTCCGGGGATGATAAGAAAGTCATTTTTTGTGTCATCAGCCGGCTCGAAGAAACGAAATTAAAAGAAATCGTCCGCGACTTCGACGAACAGGCCTTCATCGCCATCGGCAACATTCATGACGTCCACGGTGGCCGCTTCAAGAAAAAAGATATTCATTAATTCACAGTTGTTCGAGAAAGGGAGTCGCGCCGTTGTTGAAGAAACATCGCAAGAAAATCATCGGGGGATTGATCCTCGTCATCGTTCTTTTGTTGATTGCTCTCGTCGGAATTTCTGCTTATGTCGGTTCGTCCTTAACGAAACCGGAACGGGAAGCATTGACGACGAATCCTAAAAAAGCAGAAAAACTGGCTTATGAAGACGTCTCCTTCCGCTCGCTAAAAGATCGCACGCGGCTATCCGGCTGGTGGATTCCGAGTGAGGATGCGAAACTGACAATCGTCTTTGCTCACGGCTATGGGAAAAACCGGGAACAGACGGATGTCCCCATCTTCCCGCTCTTCAAAAAATTTCATGATGCCGGCTATAACGTCTTAACATTTGATTTCCGCGGGTCCGGGATCTCGGAAGGAAAACGTGTCACGGTCGGGGCAAAAGAACAAGATGACTTGCTGACAGCTGTCAGCTATGCCAAATCACGTGCTTCAGAGCCGGTTGTTCTTTATGGTATCTCAATGGGCGCTTCGACTGCCCTTGTCACGGCTCCAAAAGCAGATGTCGCCGGTGTCATCGCGGATAGTCCGTTCAGTGATTTAGAAAATTATTTAGAAACGAACCTCCCCGTCTGGAGCGGGTTGCCGAACTTCCCGTTCACACCCGTCATCCTGCAAGTGACGCCTCCACTGACAGGGCTGAACCCGGAACGTGTCAAACCGATTGAAGCGATTCGACGGATTGATCTTCCCATCCTGATGATTCATGGCAAGGACGATGATGCGATTCCGGTCACGGAAAGCATGCGCCTTCAAAAAGCGGCGCCACATTCTGAGCTTTATGTGACGGAAAACGGCGGACATGTCCAGTCTTATGCCCATGACCGCAAAGCCTATGAAGACAAGGTCCTATCTTATTTAGAAGACATCAAATGATTTCACATCAATAATCGCAGCAACTCTTTAATTAAGGAACAGTCGCTGTACCTTCAATCTCTTAACCCAAAAAAAAGAGTCAATCCAAGCTGATTTTTTATCAGTAGGTTAGACTCTTTTTTTGTTTGGGACGACTTCACTAAAATGATTCGAATTAGAGAAAAACACGGCGACTACGCTCAGACCTTAGACAAATGCTTATGAAGCGTGAACATGCTATAACGAGATGCGATCCGTTCGCGCTTCCCTGTCTCGCCTCGTCTTCAAAGCGGCAATCGGTCACGCCGATACAGCAAAGCTGCAGGGTCGCGACCGATTGCTTTTCGCGGTTCTAAGCGATTCGAGACGGATTGCGCTCTAAACCGCCTGCATGCCTGGATTTCTGTCACGGTATTACCTAAAAAGCGTCACGTTTCGTTGACTCCTACGGGAAAAAGTGCGTTTTTAACGCACTTTCAAAGTCAGACAAGACCCTGCTCGTTGTCCGTGGGGATTAAGGAACAACGAACAAGGAAGACGCCTTCTCTCCCGATTGCACGTTGTCCACACGTTTAAACCCAGCTACTACACTGTTCAGAAACCGCGGCAGAACATTAAAGTTCCGGACTCCTGCTAACGACAAAAAACACTTACCCACACGCCTCATCCTGCCAAGCGTCATGTGTAAGTGTTTCTCTTTTAGTCAGTTCATTATCGTTTTAAAACCGCACTTCCGACGATTTTCAAGACTTCTGGTCGACTGAGCTTCTCTTTTCCCCGAGCGAGCGCATCCAGCGTTCCATGTGCGAGGGCAAGTGGAATCTTACAAAACTCGTAGATCGTCGTCTCTTTCGGAATCGACGCGAGATACAAATCCGCTTCTGCCAAGTTATCCTGCGCGTACGTAAACATCGTCTCCGTCGTCCAACCGGGTGGGAAGTATCCGACACCGCGTTCTGCATCTTCTTGTTGGTTCCGTAAGATGTTAACTGCTTGGAGTCCCCGACCAAAACCAATCGCCTGTTGTTTATCCGTGACGATACCCGCTTTCCAGTACCAAATATCTGACAACATGACACCGACGAGTCCGGCAACATAATAGGTGTACTCATCAAGATCAGCTTCCGTCTCGACCGTCCAGTCACGTTCTGCCCAGACAGCCATCCCTTCTGCCATCTCTGCCGTTGATTCAAGGACTTTCGCCCGAATCCCCGCCGGACAGTAAGCAATCCATTCTGAAAGACGAAGGGTCACTTCCGGCAACTGATTTGCATACGGTGCAATCAATGCTTGATAAGCAGCTCCCGAAAACGTTCCACGCATCTGGAGGGCCGTCTCCCGAAGGAGCGTCGTCTTGACGTCTGTCGGCAAGTCTTCATGGTCCTCAATCTCATCAATCGCACGCATGCACAGGTAGGCAGACCCGACTGCCTCTTGCAGTTCTTGCGATAGGCGACTGATTGGTATATAAAAGGTTCGGCTCGTCGCTTTTAGTACACGATTCGCATCTTTTTTCAGCTGCTTCGTCTCATTCATTGCTTACACTCCCTCTTTGTCTAAAAAGGTTTCTTTTCTCTACATTACTATACACGATTCGAAAGGAATGAGCATTTTTTTCGTGGAAATGAAAAAAACTTCTTTTGGTCGCGTGCGCACAAAAGAAGTTCACCTCATTATTCAGAACGCTGTTTTAACAACTGACTCATCAATCCGGTACTGCGAGATGCTTCCGCATTTTCATCTTGGATTGCAAGATAAATTTCTTTCCGATGGATGTCGATGTGACGCGGCGCATCGATTCCGAGTTTGATTTGGTCCCCTTCGATTGCAAGAACCGTCAACTCGATATCATCCCCGATTTGAATCGCTTCCCCCGTTTTACGTTTTAAGACGAGCATCAGCGACCACCTACTTCCGTTAGACTACCAATCACATGCCGGTTTGAATACGTTTCATCAAGGATGACTTGTTTCGCTTGCCGACGTTTCGTCTCCATGACGAACGGTGCGCGTAAGTTCGTCGTCGACTCCTCGAACCGTTCACGTAACGTGACCGTCGTATAGACAGCGACTTGTGCCGTATCTTGGATACCGAGTTGTTCTTTCGCTGATTCTGGTAATTCAAAGACATACTCCGGATCAATCCAAAACGGATTCGTCACGACGAATGCGCATTCCGTTTGATCAATCGATTGGAAGGACCAGAACGGAATGCCTTCTCCGAACGGTAATAAGATAAAACGACGTGCCTCTGGAAAACCGGGTACTTCGGAAGCGAACGTGATGATTTCACTTTCCTCGATTTGAACCGTTCCAAAAAAATCTGTTTCGATATGCATGTGATTATCCTTCCCCATCGAATATGCCGCCGACTGGCCACATATCCAGTTGATTTTGTTCCCGTAGGTAAATTTCTGTCGTGCCTGGCGTGACGTTTAATTCCGGTCGATGTATCTCAACATCGATTTGCGGTTTTTGCGCCGTATAGTTGACACGCACCTCTGCCGGTGTGTAATTGATTTTGACCCGGTCGAGACTGCGTGGCGTAAAGCCGAGCGTCGTCACTTCTGCCGGTGGTGCTTGCCGGGATGTCGCGATGCGAGCAACGGCATCTCCCCGTTGCTCGATCCGCATCAACTGATCCCCTTCAGCTGCTGCCCGCCCGACTGCTTGTTGTCCCATTTGTCGTCCGTAATCAGCATAACGCTGAACGGATTCAAATGCCGGGATTCGTCCGATTTCAATCCATGCCTGTGACGAATCAATTTCGAGTCGTGCCGCGACCGTTTCGAGCGACAGCTCGCCTTTCGGTTGCTCGATTGACAAGGACGCTTGTTGTTGGTGTTGTTCAAGCGTCGCCCGTGTCGTATTGATACCGATTTTAGCAGACGTTTGACGCATTTCAAGATGCGGAAGGTTCATCTCCCGTCACCTCCTTAACGTAGGAAATCGAGTAGTGTCGGTTGAATGATTCGCGCACCGGCACTGAGTGCGGCCCGGTGAAGCGTCTCGTACGATTTGAGTTCCATGATGACTTTTTCCGCTTCGATGTCTTCGTTATCCGACATGACGGATTTCGCGATGATTTCTTGATCTTCAAGGCGTGACGCATTCAGTTCAAGACGATTGACGCGTGCTCCGAGATCCGCTCGTGTCTCGACCGTTTGATTCAGCATCGTGTCTAAATCCTTTAGCATCCCTGACAACTCGGCTCCATTGTTTGAGCTATCGACGGCTCCCGTGTCTGAGACACCACCAAGCGCATCATATAATTTTTTTAGTGTTGTAAACGTCTCTGCGCTAAACACGCTCGTCGGCGAGACATTGACCTGGACTTCGATTCCTGACGACACTTCATAGCGGATTACTTCGCTGTCTTTACCGCCCGGGTTTCCGTCCGTAAAGACCGTATCGACAGACTTACCAGGCGTCGCTAAATACTCTTTTAGACCTTCCATCGAAACGAACGGTTGATCCGTCTTCGTTCCGTTGAAGATGACTTTTTCATTGTATTTCGTGTTGGCGAGTGTCCCGATGTGTTCAATCAGCTGCCCGACCTCACTTTGAATTGCTTTTCGTTGTGTCGCGTCATACGTATCCGTTGCTGCTTGCGTCGTCAATTCACGAACACGACTCATCGCTGACGTCACTTCGTTCAGTGCCGAATCGGTTAAGTCCATCCAACCTGTCGCTTCGTTGACGTTCTTTTTGAACTGTTCGACTTCACGGACTTCTGTCCGGTAACGGATTCCTTGCATCGCGACGACGGGGTCTTCCGAGGGACGTTGGATTTTTTTACCGCTGATCAATTGCTCTTGTAATGTGCTTAATTTTTGGTAGCTTGACGATAAGTGTCCGATATTCGTTTTCGTCAGCATCGTTTGCGTTACTCTCATTTAGTCATCACCGTCCTACGATTCCCATACCGTTGATGATCTTATCGAGCATCTCATCAACCGTCGTGATATTACGCGCTGCCGCGTTGTAAGCATGTTGGTACTGAATCATCATCGTCATCTCTTCATCGATTGAGACAGCCGAGACTGACATACGGCGCTGTTCCGCGCTTTCCATCAAGACGGCCGAGCTTTGCCCGAGTCGCGCGACTTGGTCGGTCGCGACCGCCATGTCACCGATGACGTTTTGATAAAAGGAACCGATTGTCGTTGTCGTATCCGACTGGTCGAAACGAATGCTTGCCGTCTTCATGTTGGCGAGCTTCAAGGCACCGGCGCTGTCCCCGATGTTTCCATCCGTCGACGTCGCGATGTTATCGAGACTCCTCTTGATTTCGCTTCCTAGTGCGATCGTCTTCGCTGTGATCGGACCGTTGGATGAACCGAAAAATTCGTTTGTCCCATTCGTCCCGTCTTTTTTAAGATTCCCTGCGTGGGCTGTGTTGAAGGCTTCGGCAAATGTTGCTGCCATCTCATCGAGGTGCCCTTGCATGTTGACGTATTCGCCCGTTGCTTGACCATTCTCGACATGACCATACATCTCAATCAGACCGATTAGCCGTCCTGATGAGAAGCCGCCTGCTGTGTCAAATGAAATCGTTTGTGAATCTGTTTTAAACCCTGTATAGAGTCCGTTCGCATCGGTCGTGAACGTGAGTGTCCCGGCCTTCGGTAAATCCGAGTCGACTGCAAGCAACTTATCGCCGTTCGGTAGTTTAATCCGGACATCGATTCGTCCTTCTGCCGTTTTGACGGTATTTCCGAGCTGCCCTTGCTGGATCGCATCGCTGTCGACGGAGACTTTTTCAAAGTCGACATATTCAGCGAGCTCATCAAAGTAACGGTCCCGCTCATCGTATAGCGCATTCGGTAAGACGCCGAGCGGCTCAACCGTATGGATTTCCGCATTGATATTGTGAATTTTTTTGAACAAATCGTTGACTTTTTTCGTCGAGACGTCGATTTCGCTTTTCAGGTCGCCTTGCACTTGATTAAGCGCCTTCGCCATGTAGTTGAACGTTTGCGTCAAGGTTTCTGCTTTTTGACGGACGACACTGCGCGCCCCGGAATCTTGCGGATTCGTCGACAGTGTTTGAAGCGACTCCCAAAATCCATCAAAAGCTTTTGATAGACCGGTATCCGACGGTTCATTGATGATGTCTTCCATTCGGCCGAATGCCGCTTCTTTCGTACCATAGTACGATGTCTTCGTCGCTTCGTCGCGATACTGTTTATCGAGCATCACGTCACGCACCCGTTCAAGCAATTCCCCTTTGACCCCTGTGCCGATTTGCCCCATCTTGCCCGTTCCGATCGACATCGAGAGTTGCTCTGTCGTCGCCATGATTAAGCGCTGACGTGAAAAACCAGCCGTTCCGGCGTTCGCAATATTGTTTCCTGTGGATTGGAGCGCCCATTGGTTCGTCGTCAGTGCCCGACGTCCTGTCTCAAGCCCCATAAAAGTTGATGCCATTCGTCTACCTCCTTAAGCATTCCGGTTAAAGTGTGTGCGGTCGAGTGCGGACTGACCATATGTAAAATCATCGGCTTCCGGGATCAGCAATTGTAAGTGCCAATCGAGATAATGAAGCGATTGTTCGAGTAATTCAGCGTTCAAGTCGTTCAGTCGTTTGAGCTGACCGATCGTCTGTAACAAGCGGCGTAATGAAGCGACATCCTCCGGGTGATCTTGTAACCACTCGGTCATCGTCACCTGTCCCATCCGTTCAAGCCGTTGTTGTTCGAGCTGTTCAATCCGTTTCAGATGTACCGGTTCTTCTTTGACGATTTGTGAGAGTCGCTTCATATCATTTTGAATCAAAATTGTCTTTTTTTCTTTTGCAAGATCCAATAAAGCATCGTGCTCACTTACGAGTTGTTCAAGGATTTCCATCCGATTGCCTCCTCACAGTTTGCTCTTCATATAAAAAGCGACCCGCGCATCCGTGCCCCGAGTCGCCTCTACTGTCATAGTTGTCCCTCTTACAAGTTCAAAAAACGCTCCGCGATTTTTTTCGCGTCTGGTTTATAGGTTCCATCCTGAATGGCTTGACGAAGGGATTCGATTTTTTCGGTCCGTGATGTTGGTGTCTCATTGAAACGCGCACGCGCTTCACTCGAGATTGTCACTTCATCCGGCCGATTCGTACGTTTTGCTTCTGTTCCTTCTACTGCTTGATTTCTTTCGTACGCTTTAGGCATATTCACCCATTTCGTAGAATCAATTCGCATGTGAACACCTGCTTTCTAGATTACAAGATTCTTAATTCATGTTCGATACGTTCTCGGTTTCGAAGGGGCAGAAGAATCTAGCATCGCTTGGGCGAGGTCGCGTCGTAATTTCTCACGACAATCGGCACAGATCGTACCGTCACGGGTAGGTTTCCCGCAACTCTCACACGTGATTTCCATCTGTGTGATTTCTGACATCAGTAAACGCCCATCCCTAATGTACCGGAGGACTGTTTCTCGTTTGACCCCGACCGCTTGCTCAACATCAATAGGTGAGGTTCGGATTTTCCGCCGTTCTCGCAGGAACTCACGCACCTTCTCAAAATCAGTATGATCTTTCCTAATGCAATCGATGCACAGGTCAGAAGATTGACGAATAAATAATTTCCCGCAAGATTTGCAGTTTAATACATCCATTTCCTTCACCTCATTATGAATATCGGCAGAAATGAAGAATTCTTAAACACTTCGAAATAAAGTTACGGCAGAAATTTCTTTTGCACCTGCTTCATGTAGTCGCAAAGCCGCTTGATGCAAGGTCGTTCCCGTCGTATACACATCATCGACGAGTAAAATCGTTTTCCCCTCGACGGAAGTGATCACTTCATACGGATTGGCCCGAGACAGGCGCTCTCGCCTCGCCTTGCGACTTTGCGCCGGACCATCTGAACGTGCCAAACACAATGTGACCTTTCCACGCATCATCCGGGCGATGCCTTCCGCCTGATTGAAACGCCGTTCGCTCAGTCGCTCTCGACTGAGCGGAATCGGCACAATGAAATCCTGTTTCACTTTTACCTTCTTCAGCTCTTCTTTAAACACGTCCAACAGCGCCGTATCCCCTAAAAACTTATAGCGCTTCAAAAAATCCTTTGCGGTTGCCTCATATAAAAATAATGGGTCCGTCTTCAAATCATAACCGAGTCGCCGCCACTGCTGACAATCGCTGCAAAGGGTGAGACCCGGTTTTCCACAATCCGTGCATTCCCCTCTTTTTACAAACTTTATTTTACAGGTTCGACATACCGTTTGCCTAGTCCATACGTTCGACAATGACCAGCTCGGTAAAAAAAATTGTTGGCAAAGCAGACAATTCATCGGAAACCCTCCCGGTTCGCACGCTGAATATCAGCGATTGCTTCGTATAACGCATTCGATCGATCATTTGCGAAAAAGATGACGTCCCCACTCGGGAAATCGACATCTCGCCCGACACGTCCACTGATTTGAATCAATGCCGCTGCCGTAAACGACACGTCTGCATCGACGACCGCGACTTGGACATTCGAAAAGGTGACGCCACGTTCTAAAATCGTCGTCGTCAATAAAATCGTTGCTGTCGTCCGAAAGCGTTCGACCTTAACGATCCGGTCAGGATCTGCCGCGTGGACCGTTTCAGCCGTTAATCCCGCTTGTTCGAGTCGCTCCTGCCATAACGCGAGTACGGCAACGGTCGGCACAAAGACGAGTCGTGGTTTGTCTGCGTGACTGTGAAGCCATTCAATCAAATGGGCTGGTGTATAGGAAAAGTGGAGTTGCGGAACGGGTAACGGGAAGCCGTGATACCGCCGCATCAGGCGGACGGTCGGCAGGCGTTTGTTCCTAAAGGAAGGGGTTGCACTGAGAAGGATGAGTGATGCCGCGCGGCACATCACCCGTTTGACGTAGCGATGTAGCGTCCGGTCCGTACTATAGGGAAAGGCATCGACCTCATCGATGAAGACGACGTCAAAGCAAGCACGGTAATGAATCAATTGATGGGTCGTACTGATCGTAATATCTCCGAGCTGAAGACGTTCCTCCGAGCCGCCGAACAACGAGACGATTCGCGCGTCCAAAAAAGCACGTTTGACGTGTAACGTTAATTCTCGGACGACATCCGCCCGTGGCGTCGTGATGAGGACACGTTTCTTCAGACGCAGTGCCGTCTCGATGCCAGGAAACAGCATCGGTGTTTTTCCTGCACCGCAGACAGCGTGGACGAGCAAACGTCCTTGTTGCTCAATCGTTCGTTCAATCGCCGTCGCAATCCGTTGTTGGTCGGGTGTTAATGCGAGCGGCTCGTGCCGACTCGGCAGGACGGAGTCAAGCGGACGGGCATCTGTGACGAGCGTATCACACGTTCTTAATTTACCGAAGATGAGGCAGTGCCGACAATAGTAACAGCGTTTCCCGCATGTACATGGTCCGCGTGTCGGCAGTCCCCCGCATCGTTGACACCGCCATGTCACAGCAGGGTACCGACGTTCATTCGAACCAAGCGAAACCTTTACTTGATCGCTCGGAATCAGGCGTCCTCGAATATCCATGACTCACTCCCTTTCTTGATGAGACTCCCCCTCCTTTCGTCAGTCTTGCGTGCGCTTCCTGCCGGCAGTGTAAAGATGAGTCAAAAAAGAAAGAACATCCCATTGAAGTGATGTTCTTTCTCGGTGCAACACTTGTTTCATTAATCCGCTTTGTACCACGTGATCCCGATCGCACCAGGACCAAGGTGTGTCCCGATAACCGGACCGAACACGCTCATTTCAATTTGCGCTTTCGGGAACCGTTGCTCGAGCACTTCGATTTCAGCGCGTGCTTTGGCATCGTCTTCGGCATGGATGACACCGATGACATATCCTGCACCCTCATTATGAATCGTATCTTCCATCATCTCTTCAATCCGTTTAACCGCCCGTTTGAACGTCCGAATCTTTTCGAACGGAACGATTTTCCCATCGACGAAATGAAGAACCGGTTTAATCTTTAAGAAAGAACCAACGACGGCTTGCGTCATACTGAGACGTCCGCCCCGTTGTAAATGCTCTAAATCATCAACGACGAAATACGCACGAATCATCACTTTAAGATTTTCAAGACGTGCGACGATTTCTGTTGCCGTCGCCCCGGCATCACGCATCCGAACTGCCTCCTTCACTAAGAATGCTTGCGGCATACATGAAATTCGTGAGTCGACCGGGTGAACTTGAACGTGATCAACCATCATATTAATGGTATGTAAAGCTTGATACGTTCCACTAATCCCGCTTGATAACGTAATTCCGATGATATCCGTTCCCGCCGGTAGTCGTTCAAAGGCATCCGTGATGTCACCGATGTTCGGCTGCGAAGTCGTTGGCAGACTTCCCGTTTGAATCTTCGCATAAAACTCAGGGACTGAGATATCGAACCCTTCCCGGTATGCGTCACCATCAAAAATGACGCTGAGCGGTGCGACATGAACATTATTTTCTTCACAATAGGTAGTTGGCAGATAGGCTGTACTATCCGTTAAAATCACAATCTGGCTCATCCGTGAATTTCCTCGCTTTTAAGAGTTCCGTCGTGACTTGTAATTTTCTGACACGTCACAATCGTTATTAAGTGTATCATAGTTCATTTCGATACAAAAACAAAGACGGCGCCGCTTTGGCAACCGTCTTTTTATTATACGACGACGACCCAGCCGCGTCGGATTGCTTCGACGACAGCACCTGTCCGGTCGGGTACATTCATTTTCCGCAAAATTGAGGAAACATGATTTTTGACTGTTTTCTCACTGATATAGAGCGTATCACTAATCGCCCGGTTCGAGAAACCGTCAGCAAGCAACTGCAGTACTTCGCACTCACGACGCGTCAAGACGTGTAACGGCGCTTCCGCGACACGTTTTTCAATCGGTTGGGAAGACATCGTTTGTTTCATCTTCATCAAACGACGGTACTCTTGCAAAAGGTTTGGTGTGACTTTCGGGTGGACGTATCCCCCTTCGCGATAGACGGAACGAATCGCATTCACGAGTTCATCCGTCGCCATTTCTTTCAGAAGATAACCAACCGCTCCTGCGCCTAACGCGTGCATGACGTACGTTTCATCGTCATGAATCGACAAAATGATGACGCGGACATCCGGATGGACCTCCATGAGACGTTTTGTCGCTTCAACACCATTGACTTGCGGCATATTAATATCCATTAAGACGATATCCGGTTGATGGGCTTCGACGAGTGGAATCACTTCCGCTCCGCTCGCCCCTTCTGCGACAACGATGAATTCTTCTTCAAAATCAAGAATCCGTTTGACGCCTTCCCGGAATAACTGATGATCGTCGATGATGACTACTTTTACTTGCTCGTTATTCACTGTGTTTCCCCTCTCGCTTCGGATTCTTCGATCGGAATCCCTACCTTGATGACCGTCCCTTTATCTGGTTTCGTTTCGATTTCAAACGAACCATCAATCAATTCAATTCGCTCACGCATGCCAACAAGTCCAAACGACTCATCGCACGAAGCAAAAATTTCATCAAAGTCAAACCCGATCCCATTGTCCTTCACATGAATACGGACAGAATGTTGATACTGTTCTATGATAATACGAATATCACTCGCTTTGGAATGCTTAACTGCATTTTGGACGGCTTCTTGAACAATTCGGAAGACAGCGACTTCATACGTCGACTCAATCCGCTCCCCACCGCCAAGATAATTAAAATGAATCGGAATGTTCGAAATTTCCTGCATATGACGAAGATAACGCTCGAGTGTCGGAACAAATCCAAGATCATCGAGTGTCATCGGACGTAAATCATAAATGATCCGGCGAATATCCGCGAGCCCGTCACGAATCAAGATCCGGAGGCGATGTATTTCTTCAAAGGCTGCTTCTGCTCCGTTATGCTGGTGAATCTTTTCAATCAAATCTGCACGAATCAAAACGTGAGCAAGCGTTTGTGCTGGTCCATCGTGCATGTCTCGAGATAAGCGCCGTCGCTCATTCTCAGCCGACTGAAATACTTTTAAACCCATCTCTTGTTTTTGCATCGCCTTTTCATACTTTTCATTCATGACCTGCATATCGTCCGTCAAAAAATTCAGGACAACCGAGACGCGACTGATCAGCATATCGGCTCGCTCAATCGTCTCATCAAGGTGGACTAAGCGACGCTCGAGTTCATCCCGCCGCTTTCGGCAGTTCATTTCATCCCGTTGGTTGATGAACGACTCGAGTTGAAGGGCATTCGCCGTTTCGTAGGCGCTTCTGACGTCTTGTTCGGAGTAATGATCGAAGTTCTTGCTGACGACGACGAGTCGTGCTTTTGAATCCTTGATCAGTCGTTCCAGTCGTTCGGCTTCTTTAATATAGTCATGAACACGCGTCTTCAAATCCCGTAACTCCTGTTGGATTTCTGCGTATTGTTCTCTTGAATCTTCTGTAATTCGAACGATTTCTTCCCGACTTTCTTCTACGACACCAATGATGTTCTGTACGATATCATTCAAGGACAGCCGCTCCCTCATCTCATTCGTCATGCTACTCCCTCCAGTCCCCCGTGGTTGTCTCTCTCCCGATTCGTCGTTATGCTAGAAAGAACTAGTTAACGAGGAGGACATTTTTGATTATGTCATTATTTAATTATTATACAGTAAAAGAAAATGGTTTCCATGAAATCATTATACAAAAGTCACGATTTATTACATATTTAGCACGCGCTACCTCTGAGCAAGAAGCACAGGGCTTCATCACGGCGATTAAAAAGCAACACCATGACGCCAATCACAATTGTTCAGCGTACGTCATCGGTGAACGAAATGACATTCAAAAAGCGAATGATGATGGTGAACCGAGTGGAACGGCCGGCGTTCCGATGCTCGAAGTGTTGAAAAAACGTAATCTCCGGAATACGGTTGTCGTCGTCACCCGCTACTTCGGAGGAATCAAGCTCGGTGGCGGTGGTTTAATCCGTGCTTACGGCACAAGTGTCTCAGAAGGATTGAATACAATCGGCGTCATCGAACGCGTTTCCCACGACCTCCTTGAAGTGACGGTCGATTACACATGGCTCGGAAAATTAGAAAATGAACTCCGGGCGACGCGTCACCTCATCGACCAAATCCATTACCTCGATCATGTTCAAATCGACGTCCTCGTCAATTCAGACGATGTCGCCCCATTCATCGAGTGGATGACGAACTTGACGAATGGGCAAGCGAAGATACACGAAAATGGTTCTCGCTACATCGAGCACGATGTGACCTGACGTGACATTCTGTCTCGACCTGCTATACTGTTTGTAAAGAATTTAAAAGTTTTTTAATTATTCAGTAAAGTTAGGGGCAATGAACAGTGGAGGATTCTACACGATCTCGTTCTAATAACCGAAAATCAAAACGCTCTTGGTTTAAGATTTTCGTCACCGTATTTCTCATCGTCTTAGTCACAGGTGGCGCTACGTTCGCCTACGTCGCATATAAAACCTTTCAAACAGCCAACAAAACAGAAGTAAAATTATCCCGTGGTGAAAAATCAGAAAAACGTCCAGCGGCCGTCGATTTGACGAAAGATCATTTCTCCGTCCTGCTCGTCGGGACGGACGAACGCCCTGGTGACACTGCTTCACGATCAGACACGATGATTGTCGCCACCTTCAACAAAGCGGAAAAGAAAGTCAGCATGTTGAGTATCCCCCGGGATTCCCTCGTCATGATTCCGTCTGTCGGCTACGAAGATAAAATTAATCACTCGTATGCGTTCGGAGGAATCGATTCAACGATTGAGACGGTCGAGAACTTGCTCGATATCCCAATCGACTATTATGGCTCAATCAACTTTAATGGTGTCGTCGCGATTGTCGATGCAATTGGCGGAGTCGACGTCGACGTCAAGTTGCCGATCGACACACTCGATTCATCTGATCAACAGAGCGGCGTCAAGCTCGATCCCGGCGTTCAGACATTAACCGGTGAAGAAGCACTCGCCTATGCCCGGATGCGCTACGAAGATCCCGAAGGTGACATCGGCCGTACAAAACGCCAACAACAAATTTTACAAGCCATCATCGATGAATCGACTTCGCTCGGTTCAATCACAAAGTTGAATCAATTGATGCAAGCGACCGGCGATAACTTCCAAACGAACATGTCGTTAACGGAAGCATTCCAGCTGCAGCCGTTCATCAAGTCACTCGCGACCGTCAACCGGATCGACTTAGAAGGATCGGATGCCCGAATCAACGGCGGCTATTACTACAAGCTGGATGAAGAGTCGCTCCAAGAAGCAAAAAACATGTTAAAAGAACAACTCGCTCTGCCGACGAACCAGGCAAGTGAGGCATCAGCTGACGATTCAGGGACAAAAGATGATACGTCGACTGAAGCAAACTGACTTTGAGGCGTTGTTCGCATTACAAAAACGTGCTTATCAAATAGAGGCGGAGTTAATCGGTACGACCGATTTTCCACCTTTGCGCCAAACATCGGCTGAATTGACGCAAGAAGCTCCGCTCGGTTACGTCTTGACGTCCGAATCCGGACTCATCGGTTGCCTGACGTATTCCGATCGGACGATTACACGTCTGCTCGTCGCACCCGATTTTTTCCGGCAAGGTGTCGCCTCTCGTTTACTGCACCATGCGCTTGCAGCAGAGGATCTGCAGTTCGTCTCAACGGCAAAATTGAACGCGCCGGCGATTGCGCTTTATCATCAATTCGGTTTCATCGAAGACGCGACGACCGTCCGGCAAGACATCGCCCTCGTCCACCTCAAGCGTAAGACTGGAAACAATGGAGCTGACTCATAAGTCAGAGTAAAATCAATCCTTATGTCGTACGTTTCCGACAACAATCAAATGGCCGATGATTCTCTCTTTTATGGAATCATCGGCCATTTCTATTTCCGTACTTTTCGCTCATGCCGTCTTGAAACCTATCCAAGTCACATATGGAAAAGTTCGCATTCCTTGTCCAAAACGATTACGCGCTGTCTATTAGAAAGACAGCGCGTTCAGGCTGTAGACAAAGTGCCATCGGGAGATCAAGCGTCTTTTTTCGTTGCTTTCCTCGGGCGAGGCGCAAGCCGTTGCTCCTTGATCCTAACGGACAAGAAGCAGGGTCTTGCCTGCCTCTAAAAGTGCGTTAAAAACGCACTTCTCCCCGCAGGAGTCAACGAAACGTGACGCTTTTTAGGTAACACTATGACGGAAATCCAGTCATGCAGACGGTTTAGGGCGCAATCTGTCTCGAATCGCTTTTAAAGCGAAAAGCAATCGGTCGCGACCCTGCAGCTTTGCTGTAGAGGCGCGGAAGATTGCCGCTTTGAAGACGAGGCGAGACAGGGAAGCGCGACCGGATTGTCTCTCGTTATCGCATGTTGACGCTTCATAAGAGTTTGTCTACACGCTGTACGCGCTGTCTATTAGAAAGACAGGGCGTTTTTAGTTTGTATCATACCTAGATGAAGTAACGGCCGGTTAGACACTCCTCTGTGTTAAGCGAGACCAATCCCGCTTAACACCATTCCAATCACTGCTCCAAGTAAAACGATGCGTAACGGCGACTGGTTATAAAAACGAAGTAAACAAAAGAGCCCGAAGGCGACGAAGAAATCGAGACCCGTCTCGACGCTCGATGTAAAGATGGGGTCATATAGGGCGGCTAACAACAAACCAACGACTGCTGCATTGACGCCGATCAACATCCGTCCGACTTGTTTATTCATCCGGACGCGATCCCAAAACGGGACGACGCCAATCACGAGCAGAAAACCGGGTAAAAAAATCGCCAATGTCGCGAGCAGACCACCCGACACACCTGAAATGACCGTCCCGAGGTAGGTCGCAAATGTAAAGAGTGGACCGGGAACGGCCTGGGCCGCGGCATACCCCGCCAGAAAGTTCGTTCCGTCCATAAATCCTGGTACGAGTGCCTGGTTGAGAAACGGTAAGACGACGTGACCGCCCCCAAACACGAGTGCACCGGCATTGTACATGATGCTCGCAAGCTGCACGTTTCCCGTCGCCACCGTTGCTAAAATTGGTGTCGCGACTAACAAACCGAAAAAGAGTATGAGCGCACTGATGCTCCACACGCGTGATACGTGAATGGCTAACGGTTGACCAGATTGTGGTTCAACTTTAAACAAGAGTAATCCGAACAATGCCGCCAGTAGTAAGACACCGACTTGCGCAAGCGGATGATCGAAGATTAAGACACCTGCAAGCGCAAGCAACATCAACGCTAACCGCTTCGGTCCAACAGCAAGCTTTATCCCCATTCCGAGTACAGCATCGGCAACAATCGCCACCGCGACGAGTTTCAGACCGTGAATGAATCCCGCATCGGTCAAATCGTAAGTTGTCGCAAGCAGTGCGAACATGATCAATAACAGACTCGACGGTAATGTAAACCCGATAAAGGAAATGATTGCACCGACGACGCCACCACGAATCAACCCGATTCCCATCCCGACTTGACTCGATGCCGGACCGGGAAGAAACTGGCAAAGTGCCACAAGATCGGCGTAGCCTTTCTCGTCAATCCACTTCCTTCGTTTGACGTATTCTTCATAAAAGTATCCGAGATGCGCGACAGGACCTCCGAACGATGTCAAGCCGAGCTTCAAAGAGACGATGAAGATTTCTATCCATCTACTCATTTCTCCACCTCCAACACCTAGTATACGAAACGTTTGTAAATTTTTTGTGACAGCTTACAATTCAGTCGACTTTTGTTTTCCGTATGTCCCCTTTCTCCACAATGCTTCGATTGGCCCTTGGTGATGGTGTCGCAAATACCAACGCGAGAAAAACGTTTGGCAGGCTAATAAGATGAGAGCTCCTAACGTCCCTTGCCACAGCGGAATCGTGCCGTATGTCCCGGATAAGAAAACAAGGACTGTAAAAACGAGTGTGTGCGTCAAATAATTCGTCAACGCCATCCGTCCGAGCAAGCGGAACCCTTCCATTCGCAACCCGGCTCGAACGACCAAGGCGATGCCTGTCGCATAAGTAATGGCGAGCGTCCGTCCGGATAACCAGACGAAAAAGTAATTGATTAGTCCATCTGCAACCTGCCCTTGGTGAACGCGAATAATTTGCGTTAGTGCAGGGAGTGACAAAATCAAGCTTACGAGGAACCCTACGATGAGTAATCGTGTTGTCGGTGGCCGCACTGAAAAGCGTTCCATCAAATAGGCGCCGATTAAAAAGAGAGATAAAATTTCCGGCCAAAGCATCAACGTATTTCCGAGTGCATCCGGCAATTGGACGGTCGCATGATAAATGAAATAACCTCCGAGATCACGTCCAGCAACAAGATCGGTCAATCGACCGTCCGGTTCAATGATGGAACGATCGCCTTCTGATTGAGCAAAGAGATAAATTGAAAGATAGAGAGAGACCGTATACAGTTGGAGGGCAAGACCGATGAAGAGTTTGGTCAGCGGTCGTGTTTTGACGAAGAGCAACAAAAGGAATCCGCAAAACGCATACGTTTGGAGAATGTCACCTTCCCAAAACAATAAATGAATGAGACCGATCGCAAATAAAATCGTCAAACGGCGAACAAAAATCCACAACGAACGCTTTTTTTGACGGAGCCGGTCGATGAAGAGGATAAAGCCAGCACCAAACAACGCGCTGAACAACGTATAAAACTTCGTTTGAATGAACAAATCAAAGAAAAGCCGGAGCAATCGGTCGACTTGTCCCATATCGGACACGAACCGTTCCCCGAGAAAACTCGGCATGTTGACGAGCAAAATCCCACACAGTGCAAAACCACGGAGGACATCCAAATAAATAATCCGTTCTTTTTCCGCTATCGGATTCATAATAGTCTCCTTAATCGTCAATCAGCCGCCCAAAAATCAAATTTTGAGCGGCTGATTGGTCATTTTGATGTAAGTCGTTCGAGTAAATTCAATAACGGACGATAGCGTTCGCCAAGTAGTCCCAGCGATTCGACTAAGATATCGAGCACAATCAATAACATGATTAACGAAACGAGTGCCCCGACGGAATTCGTTTGTGAAAATAAAATCGCCGTCATGCCGAAAATCGCACACAACCCATAAATCACGAGCACAGCTTGGCGCATCGTAAATCCAAGATCGAGCAGACGATGATGCAGGTGGGCTTTGTCTGGTGCGAACGGTGGTTTCCCTTGAAGAACACGCCGGACGATTGCAAACAACGTGTCGGAGATCGGAATCCCGAGCAAGATGACGGGAACGGCAAGCGAGAACAAGGTCACGTTTTTAAAACCGAGTAACGATAAGACACCAAGCATGTATCCAAGGAACAATGCCCCTGTATCCCCCATGAAAATCTTCGCCGGATAAAAATTGTGGAACAAAAAGCCGAGCGTGCTCATCAAGAGTAAAATTGCGACGATCGTCACGTAAACATTTCCTTGGATGACAGCGAGGCTGATCAACGTCAACAACACGATGCTCGAGACACCGGCTGCGAGTCCATCCAGTCCATCAATCAAGTTGACGGCATTCGTAATCCCGATGACCCAAAGAAACGTCAACGGCACACTCCACCAACCGAGAAACAGTTGCTGGTCAAACGGCAAGTTGATGAATTCGATTCGAATACCTCCATTTAAGACGATGACGGCAGCAACAATTTGTCCCATCAGTTTCAACCGGGCATTCAATTGGAATCGGTCGTCGAAGGCCCCCGTCAAAATGATGACGAATCCTCCGACTAGAATATGAGTCGCATAGGGACTCGAAGGTTGCAAAATAAAATAGCCAATCATGAACGCGATATAAATCGCCAAACCACCTAGACGTGGCATGATTCGCACATGTACTTTTCGCGCGTCCGGACTGTCAACGGCACCGACTGCAATCGCAAAGCGTTTTACGACGGGTGTGATCAGTAAGGCCGCGATAAAACAGACGATGGACGCAGTCCATAACATAATAACATCACGCTCCTGCGCGAATTATATCATAAAAAAAAAGAGCCGACGAGCGGCTCACATGAAGATTGGGACTTCAGCAGACGGATCATATGTATAAATCCCACGGCCAACCTTTTTGATTGCCGGGTTCGCTTGCTCGACTTTCGCCATCAATTGATAGATGTTACTGATTTGATGACGGTAACGTAATTCAAGTTCCATTTGAATGTCACGTGCCGACATCGATTCACGTTCACGCATCAAATCACTGATTTGGTGGACGTACACTTCAAGCGGGTAACGCTGATTGACACGCCGTTGTTTTAGAGGGCGTTCTTGTGCTACGGCGATTTCTTTTGAATACTCTCCAGCACCACGACTCAACTCTGCAATCAAGTATTCTGCACGCCGTTGAAGACGGCGGTATTCCTCTTCAATCTCCATCAACTCACGATAAATGTGTTCACTCGTTCCCATGTTTACCCTACCTTCCAAAATTAAACATAAATATTTCAATTATGTTTCAATTGTATGTTTATTGAAATATTACAGACTATAAATTGTCTGTGTAATATATAATTTTTTTAAATATTTAATTATCCTGTAATATTTTCATCAAACACCCGATACAATGGTTACACCTCATATTAACAGAAAGGAGCTAGAACGGAACATATAAATTATAAATTAAACTATCTCAAAAGCACTTATTTTATTCGTAAAGGTGTTCTAACTATTGATTTTACACAAAAGGAGACTGGAAAATTAATGGACAAATTAACTAAAATATTGTCGTTTGCACTAGTACTTTTGCTTCTACTCACGGTTGCGTTTCCGTCTTCTTTAGTATCGGCAGCTAGCGGTACTTCTTTTACGAAAACGACTTATAAAACAACAGATTCTTTAAATCTTCGGACATCCAATACAACCACGTCGAAAAAGTTGACGACGATTCCGAAAAACACACAGATCAGCTCCTCTTATCGTAAAGGGAATTGGTACAAACTGTCTTATCAAGGAAAGACGGGCTACGTGCTAGGAACATACTTAAAGAAAGTCGCCACGGGGACTACTTTCGCGAAGACAACTTATCAAACAACCGCAGCACTTTCTTTACGCAAAGCAGCGACGACTTCTTCAACACGGCTGTTGACGATTCCAACAGGTAAAAAAATCAGCTCAAGCTATAAAGACGGAAACTGGTACAAAGTCACGTACAGTAATAAAACCGGCTACGTCTCCGGCTCTTACTTAAAAAAAGTCACGGCTTCGACAACATCGAAAACGACTGCTTATACAACAACCGAACGGTTAAATCTTCGTACCGCACCGAGTGCATCCGGGAAACTGATCTTGACGATTCCGAAAGCTCACATCGTTCAGTCGCTATCTACAAGTGGCGCGTGGCATAAAGTGACCTATAACGGATCGACGGGTTATGTCATCGGTACTTACTTGAAAAAAGGGACTTCTTCTCCCGCCTCTTCTTCCACGGCGAGCGTCGATTACAGCGGTTCAAAAATGTATGTCCTCATCAGCTCAGGTAGTACGGTCACATTACGCTCCGGTCCGTCTTCTTCAAGCAGCCAACTCGCTCGTCTCGGACGCGGTACGCCGGTCGTCGTCTCAAACAGTACACATAAAACACGTGGTTATGTCGCGGTCAAGACAGCGGACGGACGCTCCGGTTATGTCGAGTCGATGTATTTAACCCTCTTTCAACCCGCTCCTTCGAATCGACCATTGATCGTCCTTGATCCTGGTCATGGCGGTTATGATCCCGGTGCTACACGGGCCGGACTAACAGAACGCGATATCGTCCTCGCCGTCGCGCGTCAGGTCGCAAGCCTTCTCGAAGGAAAAGTCGATTTACAATTAACGCGGTATACGAATGACTATTATCCGACATTGACCGACCGGAGCGTCATGGCGAACTCACATGCAACTGCTCGATTCGTCAGCATCCATATTAATGCCTCAAACGCTACGAGCGCTTCCGGTGCCGAAAACTATTACTATAACGGATCAACATCCATTCAGTTAGCAAATGCGATTCAACAACGGCTGGTCAGTTATGCCGGTATGCGAAATCGCGGTGTGGATTTCGGTAACTTAGCGGTCATCCGAGGCACGAATGCTCCCGCCGTTTTGACAGAACTCGGATTTCTTTCAAACAGCACGGATCGTTCGAAATTAACGAACGCTGCCTATCAGGCACGTTACGCACAAGCGATCGCAGATGGAATTCTCGCGACACTTTAATTTTCCACAACACTTCGAGCCGACTAAAAAATATGACATACAATCACAAAAAAGGATTGCCATCTACCGATGCGCAATCCTTTTAGCGTTCAGCGTGTAGACAAACTATTAAAAAGCGTAAACATATGGTATGGAAATGCAATCCGTTCGCGCTTCCCTGTCTCGCCTCGTCTTCAAAGCGGCAATCTTCCGCGCCGCTACAGCAAAGCTGCAGGGTCGCGACCGATTGCTTTTCGCGGTTCTAAGCGATTCGAAACGGATTGCGCTCTAAAACGTCTCCATGCCCGGCTTTTTGGTCACGGTATTAGCTAAAAAGCGTCATATTTCGTTGACTCTTACGGGAAAAAGTGCGTTTTTAACGCACGTTCAGAGGCAGGCAAGACCCTGCTCGTTGGCCGTGAGGACCAAGGAGCAACGGCTTGCGCCTCGCCCGAGGAAAGCAACGAAAAAAGACGCTTTATCTCCCAATATTGCGAAAAAAATTTGTTTTGAGAAGAAGCAGGAAAGCAACTTCTCACCATCCGTTAAGATTAAAAACCGCTTAATTTGTCTATACGCAAAAAGGACCGCTCAGGGAAGCGGTCCTTTTCCTCACATGAAAAGAGATCAATCAGATGAAACAACGAACCATCAGGGAATGGAACGTTGTCGTTAGCGACTAGCTAAGATTTGCTCAAGGGAAAGCAAATCTGTCGAATCGACACGATAGTCTGCCTCATGTAACGTCGTTTCCGGTCCGACGCCGACAGCATACATGCCTGCCGCGTGGATGGCCGTAATACCGGCTGCTGCATCTTCTACACCGATACAGCGACTCGGATCGACGTCAAGCGCTTCAGCTGCCCGTAAAAACACTTCAGGGTGTGGTTTAGACTGAGCAACTGTTGCCGCATCGACGATATCATCGAAATAGTGTCGAACCTTTAGTGCCTCAACGACTGTCAGCGCATTTTTCGAAGCCGACGCCATACCGATTTTCAGCCCAGCAACCCGAATTTCATCCAAGAACGAAATAATTCCCGGAAGAAGATCTTGTTCTGAGATATGTTGAATCAACTCGACGTAGTGCTCGTTCTTTTTCGTCGCAAGCGCGTTTTTTTCGGCTTCCGTGAAAGCATGCTGCTTTCCACCGAGCGCCAAGATCCGCTCTAACGAATCGGTCCGACTTACACCTTTAAGTGTTTCGTTGAAATCCCGGTCGAACGGAATCTCAAGCTCCTCTCCGAGTTGCTTCCACGCTAAGTAATGATACTCGGCTGTATCGGTAATCACGCCGTCTAAGTCAAAAATAACCGCTTCAATCGTTGGTGCCATCCGACATCCATCCTTTCATCCATCGTACATGAAAGACAAGAAATCGAATGATTTGCGCAAACGATTGCACTTGCCTCAAGAAATATTTTACCTCTTCACACACCTCTTTGCAAGCGTTATCAAAAATTTCTTCATTTAGACCGTTTGAAGTTATCTGGAAAAATTAGTTTACATTGATAACGCTTTCAAATAAGCATAAATGTTTTCGTTTTTTATCTCTTTACTATTCGTTTTACATTTTTTAACTGGTATAATCAGGTTAGTTTTAGAATCGGAATTGAAGGAGTGACTCAGTATGTTTCAACGTGTCAAACAACTGCTCGACGAACAGAGCCGCCGGATGCGACGTTATGAAAAAATCGTCCTGTCGATCAATAGTCTAGAAGCGGAAATGCAACAGAAGACCGATGACGAACTCTGCCGCTTAACCGCTTCTTTAAAAGAACGTCTTCAGACGGGTGAGTCGGTCGAAGCGATTACTGCGACTGCATTTGCGCTTGTTCGGGAAGCGAGTAAGCGGACGCTCGGATTCCGCCATTACGATGTCCAGCTGATTGGTGGCCTATCGCTACTTGAAGGACATATCGCCGAGATGGCGACCGGGGAAGGAAAAACCCTCGTCGCTTCGCTCGCCAGTTTTACACAGAGTCTGTACGGGCAAGGCGTCCATGTCATCACCGTCAATGAATATTTGGCCCGCCGTGACGCGGAACAAATCGGACAAATCCATCGCTTTTTAGGACTGACGGTCGGCATCAATCATTCCGACTTATCATTTGACGAGAAGCGAGCCGCCTACGCTGCCGATATTACATACGGAGTCGGAACGGAGTTCGGTTTTGATTACCTTCGCGACCATCTCGTCATGCGCAAAGAAGACCGGTTGCAACGCCCTCCCCGCTTTGCTCTGATCGATGAAGTCGATAGCATCTTGATTGATGAAGCTAAAACCCCCCTCATCATGGCGGAACGTGACACCGTTCACGAAGCGCTCCAACAACTCGTCCGTCGTGTCATCGAAGCGTTCCAGCCAGAGGAAGATTATACGTTTGACGATGAAATTAAAGCGGTTGCCTTAACCGACCAAGGCATCGAGACGATTGAGCGAACGTTCGGAGTCGATCAACTCTTTGCGGCAGAACATGCTGTCTTGTTTCATTATGTCATCCAGGCACTTCGCGCGCATGTCGTCTTGACACGCGATATCGACTACATCGTCAAAGATGATAAAATCGCCCTCGTCGACTTATTCACAGGTCGCTTAATGGAAGGGCGCAGTTTATCTGACGGCCTACACCAAGCACTCGAGGCAAAAGAGAATGTTACCGTGACTGAAGAAAACCGGACGACAGCCCAAATCACGATTCAACATTATTTCCGCCTCTACCGTCATGTTTCGGGTATGACGGGAACCGCGTCGACCTCACGCGATGAGTTCCTGAAAACTTACCGGATGGATGTCGTATCGATTTCACCGAATCGCCCGAAAATCCGAATCGATGAACCAGACGTCCTTTTTTTGACGCGTCAGGAAAAATATCAGGCCATCGCACAGGCAACACGACTCGCACATCAAACAGGACAACCCGTATTGATCGGGACGACTTCAATCGAACAATCCCTAAAAGTTGCTCACGTCCTGGAGCGCGAACAGTTGCCTTATGAGATTTTGAATGCAAAGACGGTTGATCAAGAAATCCGAATCATCGAGTCAGCCGGACAAGCCGGCCGGATTACGATTGCGACGAACATGGCCGGTCGTGGAACGGATATCGTCCTCGATGCCTCTGCCAAACAGCAAGGTGGATTGTTGGTCATCGGGACAGAACGCCACGAGTCGGTCCGCATCGATAATCAACTTCGCGGCCGGGCCGGTCGCCAAGGTGATCCAGGATTGACGCGCTTCTATTTATCGCTCGAAGACGAGCTTCCCCGCCGCTTCGCAAAAGACCGCCTCACCCGTGTTCAAAAAAAGCTTCCCGATGTCGCAGGTCCTGTCACGTTAAAAGAGGCGCGCCAGTTGATGAGTTATGCGCAGGAGACATGTGAAGCCGTCAACCGGAGCGTCCGTGATGAACTCGTCCAGCTAGAAGATGTCATCAGTGAGCAACGCCTCGCGATCTATCGTCTTCGCAATCAAATTGTTGAGTCCGAGTCCCTTGAAGGGTTTGTACAGCCCTTTGCTGCTCGTGTCATTCATGCCTTAGTCGATGAGCATCTCCATGACGCGCTCGTTCCAGAAGAATGGCCACTGGCATTACTGACATCGGAACTTGAACAGCTCGTCCAACAACCGGTCCTGCTCGAGCGCGTCGAATCGCGTGAAGAAATGAAACAACGATTGACTCCACTCATTGCAGAGACCGAGACCACGATGGCAGACCATCTTGCGTCCCATGAAGAAACAGCACGTCGCTTCATGCTGCTCGCACTCGATGAACAGTGGACGGGTCACTTAACGGCGATGAATTCATTGAAGGAAGGGATTCATCTTCGCGGTTATGCGCAGGAACAACCTGTTCGTATCTTTGAACAGGAAGGAATGGACTACTTCACTTATGCGATTTCTACTTTTGAAAAACAGATTGTCTCTAGTCTTTGTCGCTTCGAAAGTGTTACGACTGAAGGAGGAATGCTTCATGCAACCGTCGACTGATTCACCGGTTATTCAACCTGCGCTCTATTTCACGGACGATATGCCAATCGTCAAAGAAGATGAGTATGTCTTCCGCTACGTCGCGGCACAACTACCTGGACTCGCTCCTGGTCAAATGGCAATCCACCTCTTCCAAAGGTTAGAAAACAAGCCGTTGCGCTTGATTGCCTTGTTCCAAAATACACTTGACCAAGCTTTCCAGCTGAATGATTTAGTCGTTCTTGCACTGTCCGGCGACCAGTTGATTGCCCGGAAAACGCTTAGTATCGAGGAGATACCGGTCCTTTTACCAATGGTAACAATTCCGCTTTGGCTTGAGTTTGCGGAAGAAGATGTGTTTGTCGATCTGGATTCACTTACTGATCCGGTCCAACTTGTCTTTTCGAACGAATTGTTGACCGATGTGCTGATTGATTCGTCCTTCTCGGAGACTGAACGCCAACGGATCCGCCAAATCGCTTTTTCTCACCCGATTCCTCCGACAGACGGTTGGTCGCTCCTTCCGGTATCGATTCTAAAAAAAGAGACTTCCGTTGAAGCGATTGTCTTAGTGCGTAATCCAAGTAATCAGCTTTTGACACTCGATCAGTTGGCATTCGAACTCGTGACCGGAGAAACGACGCTTGCGCAGAGCGAGCACCCCGCTGTATCTGTTTTTTCAACGAGCGAATATGCCATTCGCCTCCAGTTTGACTATTCGGCAAAGGCAACTGAAACGTTCGCCCTCCGCTACCTCCCCTAATCAACAACGAGGCGCCTCGTCCACTGACGAAGCGCCTCGTTCCTTTTTTATCCTTTTAACAATCCGATGACGCGGACGTCGACTGCTTTCGGTGGGAATGCCAACATGTTTTCCATGTCTTGCACAATCCGTTCTTGCACTTTACCCGCTGTCTTGATGATCGACATACCATACTTGATATGAACAGCCAGGCTGACCGTAATCTCGCCTCCGACATCTTCGACCTTAACGAGTTTGACCATTTGTTTTTCTTGCAGTTTCGAATCATCTTGCGTAAATGCGATACCTTCTGTTTCCTTGACTGCAACTCCGGCGATGACCTCGATTACCTGCTGAGAAACGTTTACGACACCATCCGCGTTGTTTAAGTTATATGACATACTTTCCACGCCCTTCATCTATTAATCCATCTATTTTAAAGTGTATAGCATTTAACCTTTTTTTGAAAGGTCTTCCCGCTTCTCGACAATCGGACGGATGTCAATTTCAATCAATGGGCGTAACATCCGAACAACTGCCGGGTGAACGATGATTCCGACGATTAAAATCGCAACGCCAAAAATGATCAACAAAGCGACCCAAGGTTCTGTTACAAATGCACCCGTTACATATTGTCGCCAAGCCATGACGAAGAAGACGTGTAAAAGATAAACGTAGAGACTCAGCTCCCCTGCCCGGGTCACGAGTGGAAGCCTGCGCATCGGCACAAGCATCATGAACCCGAGTGACGCCGTGATCGATAAGAAATAGATGACGCTATGCTTCAGTACCCCGACCCAGGCATCGCTATCATATTGTTCGACGTAAGGAAAACGGTGTTTAAAGGCATTTGCAAGATCGACGACTTCTTGCGGTGTATCCCGCCAGGCTTGAAACAATAAAAAACCGACGACGGAAGTAAACGCGAGTCCGCCCAGTAAGCGGACGTTCATCCGGCGTTTGAAATTTTTCGGCATCTCGAAAATCCGGATAAACTCGTGTTCCGAGAGATAGTTCCCTAATAAGAAATACGGATAGAACATGATTAACTTCCGTAATGCCAGGAATCCTGTATTCTCAAGTTCGAAGCCGTATAACAGGGCGAACGCTAAACCGAACCAGATATATCCTCTCAAGTGCACGACGTATGGTGTGACAATGTACCAAACGACCATGACGAACAAATACCAAAGCGCCCAGTACGGACGCAACAAGTGCGTCCCGATATTTTGACCGGAAAATAAGGGTAACCCTTCTCCAAAGGTTGCCCACGACCCGATTAAAATTTGCCAGACACAATAGACGGCAAATAATTGAATCACCCGTAAGTACTTGTTTTCGCGAAAGAAGTAGCCACTCAAAATGATGAACAATGGCATGTGGAACGAATAAATAATTAAATAGACCGTCTCGAGTACCTTGCCATCATAGTCGAACCGAATATCAGTCAGCATATGACCGATGACAACGAAAATGACAAGAAATCCTTTAATATTGTCGAACCATGGATTTCGATTCATGTTACACTACCCCTTATACTCCTCTGAAAGGAACGATTGTTTTATGAAAAAAGCACTATTGATTCTCTCGGTTGTCATAAACATCGTTCTCCTTGCACTACTGTTCGGACGTAAACCACTTGATTTAATCGAAGACGTCTTCCCTGCAATGAGTTCGAAACCGGTTACGACATTCCAATACACAAAAAACTCCAACTATGTCCGATTGAATAGTCTCTTCCATACTTATCAATACCCAAAATCTCCGAATGCTGTCATGTTAGGTGATTCGATGACACATTTTGGTGACTGGCGGATTTTGATGAATGATTCATCGATCGTTAATTTCGGGATTCCCGGTGATACGACGGAAGGATTTTTGACACGACTTGACCTAATTCTTGAGTTAGAACCAAAACAAGTTTTCGTGATGGGTGGTATCAATGACATCCGGCACTTCACACCCGTCTCTAAGATTACAGAGAATATGACGACGATCGTGACGACACTCCGAAAAAATAACATCGACGTCGTCATCCAGTCAACGGTCCCCGTCGCACCGAAATATTCCGACTCCGTCCGGGTCAACCGTGAAGTCGAAGCGTTGAACCGTAATTTGAAGCAGCTCGCAGAATCGGTCGATGCCGACTTCGTCGATTTACGGCCGGTCTTGACGAACGATCAAGGATACCTCCAAAATCGGATGACGTATGATGGGTTGCACCTCGTCGGTGGCGGTTACTTGCGGTGGAGCGATGCCTTAAAACCGTATGCAGAAAAGATAGATGTGACGGAAAATAAATAAGCTCTACTCGGCCGACCCGAATGATGCGCTTGTCATTCGGTTGGCTTTGATTGTATTCAAAAATCTAAAAAGGACGATTCCGACAGCGGAATCGTCCTTTGAGCTTGTAAAGATTCGGTGAGGCTGATGCCTGACCAATTCTTAGTCTTCTTGATTTTTAACGCCCATGTACGCAGCAACGCTTGAAGCTGTGAACACAGCGATTGCGACGATACCAACCGCGATCCAAACGACTTGATCCACCATTTGTTTTCCTCCTTTAATGTAACCGCTCACTTTCTTTTTTTAGCGTACACGAAAATCGTCAAGAAAGAAACACATTTTCCATGTCTAATGACTGGACGTTTAGGGAAAAAGTAACTATAGTAGAAGGACAACTATAAATTGTCAGAAAATTCGATTATTTCACAAGGAGGTGATTCTGATGGCCACTCCACTCTTGAAACCGAAACTCATGATGCAACGACGAAGTACACTCAACTTTGGTTATTGGCTCGTCATCGGGCTCATTGGTTGGATGATGCTCAGCTTAGTCACAGGACTTCGCGATGTCCTGACAAGTCTTCCTTTGTATGAAACAATTCCACTGACATTTCTGATCGTCTTTGTTACCGGCGTTACTTTAAAAATGCTTCGCGATGAATGGTGGATTCGTTATCTCAATCGGCAAAAGCAATTCTATATCGGTCAAGAAACCGTCCTGACGTGGTGTTCGATCATCGACAGCATGTGGCTCGTCCGCAAACCGATGCGTCGCGAACTACGGCACCTGTACAAACATATCACACAGACGAAAATTTCTGAAGAAGCAAAAGAGACACTCGCAATGCAACTCGTTGAGCGAGGAATCTTGATTGTTTATTCTCGTCCGAAAAGTGACCATCCAGCTTAAGAAAAAAGCATTGAGAACTCAGGATTCTGCCCCTTGAGTTCTCAATGCTTTTTTATTGTGTCAATTGATTGTTTAACCAGGATGCCGCGCTTTCAATCGTCGGCATGACGAGCTGATGTCCGTGGTTTGACCATGTCACGTCGACATGCGCTCCGGCACCTTCAAATAGTGCTTTTAGTTCTTCCGTCTCACTTGCGGCACAAATCGGATCATTTGCCCCCGCTCCGATGAAGACGTTGACGCCTTCACTATTTGGCAACGGGATGCCACGACGCGGTACCATCGGATGGAGCAAAATCGCTTGTGCGAACAGCGCTTCTTCAAACATCATGTTCGCTGCGATATTCGCGCCGTTCGAGTAACCGACGGGAATTAATTCCTGAACGGAAAATTGATACGTCTCACTTTTTTCTTTGATGAATGCCATCAATTCTTTTGTCCGTAAGGCTAAGTCGGCTTCGTCAAAGACGCCTTCTGCCAAGCGTTTAAAGAAACGCGGCATCCCATTTTCCGTGACTGCTCCACGAACGGAGAGATAACCGGCATCTGGATGAAGCAATTGGACGAGTCCGATTAAATCTTGTTCCGATCCACCCGTGCCATGGAGAAGCAAGAAAATCGGTGCGCCTTGTTTTTTAGGTTGTTCAAAAAGATGTATCATACGAGTCTCCCCTTCTTGACTGTGATTGGTGCGGCATGTTGCGCGATTTTCGTCCGGTGCGCCTCAAATTGCTCCGGCAACTTTAAGTCTTCACCGAGTGCTTCGAATGCTTCATCAACGGCAAAACCAGGATTGTCCGTTGCGCTTTCATGACGATTACCTAGTTACTCCCTTTTATCCTTAATATAATAATAGTAACTAAATTACTAAAAGTAAACAAAAATGCTCAATTATATAAATTTTAAAAATGGAACCTTTAACCAGTTTTAACGTAAGGGTACAATGTAAAGAGAAGTGACTACTTAGTCTGCCAAGGAGGTTCATATGCTAGAACTACAGAACATCACAAAACAGTTCGGCGAGTTTACAGCCGTCGATGAGCTATCGTTTCAAGTTCCGGAAGGACAGATTTTCGGATTACTTGGCGCGAATGGTGCCGGAAAGACGACGACGTTCCGGATGTTGCTCGGTATCTTACAGCCGACGACAGGATCAATCACCTGGAAAGGAAAAGCCATCCCCCTCTCGCAAATCGGCTATTTACCAGAAGAACGCGGTCTTTATCCAAAGATTCGGGTGGACGAGCAATTAATCTTTTTAGCCGAGCTTCGTGGGATGCGGCGTAAAGAGGCTAAAGCATCTCTAGTGGCGTGGTTGGATTACTTTCAAATTCCTCAATATGAAAAGATGCGTGTCGAACAGCTTTCAAAAGGGAATCAGCAAAAAATCCAATTGATTTCTGCCGTCCTGCACAAGCCGGATCTGTTGATTCTCGATGAACCGTTCAGCGGACTTGACCCTGTCAACGTCGAACAACTTAAAAAAGCGGTCCGGAAACTGACGACGGACGGGACGACGATTGTCTTCTCAAGTCACCGGATGGATCATGTCGAAGAATTATGCGAACATGTCGCGATTTTAGATCACGGAAAACCTGTTGTCGCCGGTTACTTACCAGACATCAAAGCAGGCTACGGAAAAACGCGTGTTTTGTTAGCAACCGATGCCCCACCATTGTTATGGGATGCACTGCCTGGTATTTTACAGGTCGAAACGGAAGGCACCGGCTACACGCTCCAAGTCGAATCAAAAGAAGCCGCCGACGGATTACTTCGCCATTTGATTACAGAAGGGTTCCACGTCGAACGTTTCGTCTGGGATCAACTCTCCCTACAGGATATTTTCATCGAGGAGGTCGGAAAACGTTATGAACCGTAAATTTATGACCCTGTATCGCTTTAGTTTATTACAAAAATTGCGGGCAAAAAGTTTTCTTATCTCAACCGCTTTAATGATTGTTTTTTTGATTGGATTTTCGAATATCGAACGAATCATTGACTGGTTTGCAGGAGACGAACCTAAAATCGCTGTTGTCAGTTCACTGGATGCGGACATCGTTCCTGTTCTAAAAGAAAGTGGGATAAAATCCGAAATCGATCAGAAAGATTATTCATTACAGGAAGCACGAGATGCCGTTAAAGACGGCACATATGAAGTGGTTGCGTTGATGACGAGCGATCCTTACGCTGTCACATTAATTAGTGAGAGTCCGGAACAATCCCTGAAAACTCAACTGTCAACGGCACTAAAACTGGTTCGTGATCAAAAAATCATTTCTGAATCAAATGTTGATCCTGCGATTCTCGCCGCATTGGCTGCTCCTATTACAACAAAACAAGAGTTAACATCCACTGGCGGAAAAAATGAGGACGAACTGTTTGCCGCTTCTGCCCTCGTGTATGTTTTGCTGTTCTTAATGTATTTTACGATTGTAATTTATGGCGGAATGATTGTAACCGAGATTGCCAATGAAAAATCATCACGTGTCATGGAGCTGTTAATCTCTGCTGCCAGTCCGATTCAACATATGCTTGCAAAAATTTTATCCATTGCAACGGTCAGCATCATTCAACTTTCTTTGCTTGTTGGCGTTGGTTACTACAGTGGACAAAAAAGCAGCTTGTTTGACCAACTATCACTCGACTCTTTAAGCATTCAAACAGTTGTCTACTTATTTGTATTCTTCTTACTCGGCTACTTCCTTTATGCAACGTTGCTCGCCGCACTCGGTTCACTCGTCAGTCGGGTCGAAGATGCACAGCAAGTAACGATACCCGTTATCATGCTGATTGTAGCCGCGTTCATGATTTCCATTTTTAGTTTAAACGCTCCAACAAATCAAGCGGTCGTCGTCTTATCATTCATTCCGTTCTTCACCCCGATGTTGATGTTCTTACGGGTCATGCTGACGGACGTCCCGATGTGGCAAATCCTTTTATCCATCGGCTTAATGGGGGTAAGCATCGCCCTTGCCCTGTTCGTCGGAACGAAATTTTATCGAGGCGGTGTGCTGTTCTATGGATCGAACCCGCTCAAGCAACTGCGACGTATTTTAAGTGGTCGTCAGTAGTGGTTTACAAGATGAGACGTTTCCGCTATCGTTAAGTGAGAAAAACTTTAGGAGGAACTACGTTATGCGGTCTCGTTTTTGGGCAGCTATTTTATTCACCGCTGCCGCCATCGTCTCGTCTCTTGTCATGTTTACGAAATTTCCACAAGCGAGCGAGACGTGGAAGCTCGTCCTTGCCTATGGTGGCATGACGTTTGTCGTCAGTCTATTTTTCTGGTCGTTCGTCGCTATCCGCATTCAATCATCCCGCCTCTTCGGAAGTTGGATGGGAATCTTCATCGCCGGCACGACGGTGTTACTCGTTTGTATCGCTCGGTTTGTGATCCGTGGAGATTTCATGATGGTCTTCAAATGGCAAGCTATGCTTGGTAGCTTGACGCTTAACTTTGGATACGTCGGATGGGTTCTCGTCATCGCGAACGCAATCATCGGCTTCATCATCGGGCGGACACGTCAAAAAAGCCGAGTCTCTCATCACCAAGTTCCACGACGATCATAAAACAAATGCCGCCTCTTCTTCAGGAAGGGGCGGCATTTTTAATAAAACGAATTCGCATTACTTTCGATGATAGCGCATTCGTTCAATCTGATTACTATACTGGGTGTAACACGTCGTTCGCTCGGTCGTCTCTCCCTCAGTCAAACGATCTAAATACTCGTCGAGTTGAATCATCGAGGGGAGTTTATCCTCGAACATCTCAAACGTCCCCCGCGCTTCTTCCCGACGAAGCTCTCCGGCCTCCATGACCGACTCGACCAGCTCGTGAAAGATTCGCTGTTCCGTCGTACTCATCGTCTGTTCAATTCGCTTCACGTCATCATCATACATCAAGTCAAACATCCGCATCCGTTCTTCGAGTTGTTCTTCGATGACGGACTCATCCTGACCCAGTGTCTGCTCGTACGCTAAACGCAATTCCTCGAGCGGTGTGCTGTCCTGCATGACGAACTTCAACGATTCCCCTGTCCAAATATGCCGCGCCAAATAACTCGAATCAATTTGTAAAACTTCTGCTAACGACTCGATGTAGGCTTTCGTCGGGTAGACCTCACTTAATTCTGTTCGTCGAATGAAATAAGGTGCGACACCCAGGTTATCTGCTAACTGATCAATCGAGATTCCGGCGCGTTCCCGCAAAATCCGAATCCGGTCCCCGTACCCTCGATATGGTGAATGATCCAGCATATTCTCCCTCCTCGCTATGCTCTTATCATACCCTTGAATCCGGTATCGGATACATCGAACTTTCGCCTGATTTTTGAAGCAGGTGTCGTGGATACTGAACCCAGAGCGGGAAGATGCTTCCGATATAACAAAACGTGACGATTCCAATCCACATCAAGGAAACACCGAACAGGGGACCCATCTTAAGACCCGCCTCGGAAATGATGGCTTGGAACAACAACCAGGCATGAAATACGGAAATCAAGTATGGAATCATCAAGACCGCTCCATATTTCACAAGTAAAAACGTTCGGACACTTTGACGATCAAAACCGAGGGCAAACAGCGTCTTCAATCGTTTTTGTTCTTGTTCAGCCGTCATCTGCATCCAGACGTGGAGGAAACTCGCGTTGATGACGAAGAGCCAGACCGTCAGTAAAATGACGACGAATGAGACGAGACGGACAATCCGAATCCCATCGAGTTCATCTTCTGTTTCATTGATTAATTGATACGGCGCCGCCGCTTCGTTCGTCATCTTCGATTTCGACTGAATTTCCCGGACGATTGACATCCAGTCATCCCAAGCCCCTGTCCCGTAATCCCGATAGGCTGGCGTTTCAAAAACACGAATCCGGGCGAGGGGTTGTGCCAGTTCGTTGAAGCGCTGATCACTGATGACAAACAGCGTTTCGATGCGATAGTTATAACCGAAAAAGAGGCGGTGTTTAGCCGGGGTTACTAATCTGTATCCAGCTTGTTCCATCGCCTGTCGCGCTTTTTCCATCGTCGGTGTCTGTTCTTTTAACTGAACGGGACGGGCTGGAATTTGAAGCGCCTCACGGTCGTTCAGCTCGCGTCGTTTCTGTCCCAGCTCGTTTAATAATTGATTGTAGTCGGATAAAGGCAACACGTAACGTGTCCCCTTCTTTTTCAGACGAACTTCCTGCTGATATTTGTCCGGGAACGTCTCTTCCATCGTCTCTTCAATCTTTTGCAAGCGTTCGGACTGCTCTTTCGACTCTTCATAATAGACGAGTCCAAAATGATTTTGTGAAGATAAGTCTAACCCGACTACTTGAAAGATGAAGACGAGCCCGACTGCCGTTAGTGCACATGACGTCAAAATCGTCCCAAGGGCAACGAGGGTGCTATTCGTCCGGAGCTGTGTCGCAATTTCAGAAAGGATGAGTTTACGTAACGATAACGTCCGGGGACGATACAATTTCATCAACGTCGGTAACACATTACGGCAAATGAGAAAGGAACCGATAAAAATGACGAATGGAAACAACAAAACAAATCCGGTTTGTTGGACGAATGCTAATACATACCCGTAGAACAGCAGAAGAATCGCCATAAATCGCAGCGATATACGAAAGCGGCGTTTCCATTTTGAGCGTGTCCGAATGGGGCGATCCGGACGGAATCGATAGATTGCGAGTACTGTCGCCGTTAAGAGAACGAGGAGCGCCCCGGCGATGAGTACTAAAAACGACAGTGCAGAGATCTCAATATCGAGTTGTGGTAAAAACATCACTTTTTCGATTGCCAGCAACATCAGTTTCGTCAAGACGACTCCAAGCAACAACCCCGCCGAAATCGCTAGTCCGCCGACAAGGAGAACCTCAATGAGGAAGTACTTTAAAAAGTGCGAAAATCCGCTCCCGAGCGTCCGCATGACACGTAAATCATTTTTACGGTGTTCAAGCATCGTATACGTCGTCGCATAGATGAACAGGATACTGAAAAACAAAATAATCAGTTCCGCGATAAAAACAAAAATCATCGTCAGTTCGATGACTTGATTCAATTGACTTAAGACTTTTGCGACATTTTGGAACGAAGCACTCGTCACTAAGTTCCAGTAGCTCGTCGAAATCGTCATCGCGATGACAATCGTCAGGGCGTACCCATAGTACAGACGCTGATAGCGTTTAATGTTACGTAGGGCGTATTGTAGATAGTTGATGTTCGTCCCCTCCTAATAACGACAGCGACTCGATGACGCGTTGAAAGAAGACACGACGGGGTTCGTCACGAAACAACTCGGTTTGAATATTACCATCCTTCAAAAATAAGACATGGTTACAATACGAGGCGACCGTCGGGTCATGGGTGACGATGACCATCGTCATCCCGGCTGCATTTAACTCAGCAAGTAATTCCATTACATGTTTTGTCGCTTGGAAATCGAGTGCACCGGTCGGCTCGTCAGCCAACATCAAACGCGGAGCATGGATTAAAGCACGCCCAATCGCAGCGCGTTGGCGCTGTCCACCGGATACTTCATCCACCTGTTTGTCGAGTAGCTCATCGATTTGAAGCCGTTTTGCGAGATGCAGCATCTCCTCTCGCGCGAGCTTCGTCTTTTTCCCAGACAGCATCAACGGAACGAGCATGTTTTCACCAAGCGTCAACGAATCGAGTAGATTGAACTCTTGAAAAATGATTCCGAGTGTCTCACGCCGAAAGCGCGTCGTTTCTTTTCGCTTGAAGGTCGATGTATCAATGCCCTCCATCAAAATCGAACCCCAGCTCGGTTGATCGAGCGTCGCCAGTAAGTTGATCAGTGTCGACTTGCCACTTCCGGACGGCCCCATCACCGCGACCATCTCGCCTTCCTCGACACGGAAATTCAAATCCGTCAGCGGTTGTTCCGTTACTTTTCCTGCATATACTTTCCCAAGCTGTTTGACTTCAATCATCCGTTCGTCCTCCTACAAGCTTCAATCGACACGTCGTCCCTTGGCCTTCCAGACTATTCAATTCAATTTCATGCCCGAGCTTCGTACAGACCTGCCAGACGAAATAAAGTCCCATTCCGGTCGACTCTCCGTAACGCCGTCCATTTTCACCCGTGAAGAAGGCGTTGAAGACACGCGGCAAGTCACGCTTCGGAATGCCGACTCCATCATCAATCAATGTCAGCACGACTTGTCCGTCGCGTTCCATCGCCCGAATCAGAACTTCTTTACCATGTCCCGTCGTGTATTTGACGGCGTTCGTCAACAGTTGAAGTAACAAAAAGCGGAACCATTTAGCATCTGTATACACGTATATGGACGGTTCGATTTCAAGCTTCGGATAGACTTTATTTTTGACAAACAGTCGTTTTTCTTGATTGATGATGTCCATGACGAGAACACGGAGATTAAGTTGCTCCGCCTTCAAATCCGTCTCGATTGCTTCGAGGCGTGACGAATACAACATTTGATCAAGACCTGTCCGTAGTCGTTCGACTTCGTGCCGCAGATCTGTCCGGTAATCTTCACCCGGATGTTCAAGAATCAGTTCGATGACCGAGAGCGGCGTCTTCATTTGATGAATCCACTGATCGACGTACCGGTGCCGTTCTTTTTCTTTCCGCCGTTCGGCAAACAAACTGTTTCGAAAAATCGTTTGTTGCCGTTCTAAAAATTGTTCGACTGCTGCAGCGATTGGTTCCTCACTGCCGGGGCGAATCGGTTCTGCAACCGAGGTAATCGGATTTTGTAATCGTTTAAGCAGTGGCAACATACTAAAAAAGCGATAGCTTAAATAAATGATGAGCGCGATTGTATCAAGTAAGATGATATAGAAAAACGCTGCGGGTTGATAAAGATCGTATAACCATAAGACGAGAAATAAGCCGACCAGTTGAACGATGAAAAACAGCAGTCCTGGAATCGTATAACGAAAAAACAGTTTCATTTTTCAAGCACCAGGCAATACCCGACTCCCCGGACCGTCTCAAGCCCTGACACGCCGATTTCTGTCAAACGTTTACGAACACGCGTAATATTGACGTTCAATGTATTTTCATCGACGAAGGCTTCATCATCCCAAATTCGTTCGAGCAGGTCTCCCCGGCTGACAATCCGCGGGCTAGCCGTCAGTAACATTTCTAAAATCAAACCCTCTTTTTTCGATAGTTCAATCGATTGATCACCATGTTCGACGATATACCGATCTAAATACAACGTGATGCCCGCCTTCACGACGGTCCGTTCATCATTCTCACTTGATAACGTCCCGTACGCCCGCCGAATCTGACTTTTGATTTTCGCGATGACAACGGCTCCTTGGAACGGTTTAACGATGTAGTCATCCGCCCCATATTCAAGTGCCATGACTTGATCCATTTCTCCGACTCGCGCCGAAATGAACAAAATCGGGGCACGTGTTTTTAAGCGAAGCTGCCGGCACCAATAAAAGCCGTCGAACTTCGGAAGGTTCACATCAAGCAAGATGACATCCGGCTTCGTCTCTTCAAAACGTGCCGCGACATCACCAAATCCATCTTCGTGAATGACACGGAAATCATAACGTTCGAGCAACTCTTGAAGTAACTCCGCGATTTTTTGATCATCTTCCACTAATAAAATTGTTTCCATCGAATGATTCATCTCCTTCGTTATCTATCATACCGAACAAAAAAAGGACTGGAAACGATTATTCGTTTCCAGTCACCGTCGTCACATCACAATCCGCCGGTACGCTCGGACCGTCATGATGTAATACACAAGGTAGACGACCGTATAACAGCCAATCGCAAGGACTGTCGGCATGACGATGTTGTAGTTGAGTAGTTTTTGAAGGACTTGCATCGCAAAGATGCTGTGAATGAGTCCAAGGAGGTACGGTAGGGAGAAGACAAATCCGACGAGGCGACGAATGATACTCACCTGTTCGCCTTGCGCCACCCCAACCTTTTGAATGATCGCAAAACGGTGCTTTGATTCTTCTGCTTCCGCAAGCATCTTGAAGTAGATGATTGAACCTGTCGCGAGCAGGAAGACGAGTCCGAGGAACCCGGCAGCAAATGCGAGCAGCCCTGTCGTCGCCGTCGTTATCGCGTAGACCGGATAATAGGCCGCCATGTCCGTTTCCGCCTGCTTTCCGTAAAGTGCCTCGAGTTTCTTCATCAACCCGTCATCCGTTCGTTCATCTGAAAATTGATAATTCGTCAGCATCCATGCACGCTCCGGCATCATCGCGAAGGCATCGTCCGAAACGACGAACGCCAATCGTTGTTTCTCATAGAGTTGAGCGATCGGTAAATCCGTTTCACCCGTGATGCGAAAGGACGAATGGATGTCGTTTATCTTGATTCCAACGGGTGACTTGACTCGTTCCTGCAACAAGTCGTTTCCTTTGAATGTCTCGAGGACAATCGCCTCACCTTGTTGCGGCTCAGGTAAAACACGTTTTCCGTTCGCCTTCGCTAGTCTGCGGTAGTCTGAATAATTGATGTAGCTGAATTGTCCTTTTGAACCGTCCATCGCATATGTCCGGTAGTACTTCGTCAAATATAACGGATTTGGTAACTCTTTCATCTGATGGTCGACATTTTTGACGTTGACCATCGTCCGCTGTTCAATGGTTTGATTCGATTCCTTAATCAATTGCTCTGCCTCCGGTCGTTTACTCGCAACCGATAAACTGTATGGCATTTGTTGCTCGACCGTTCGATCGATGAAATAGTAAATCGATGTCGCTGTTCCGACCGTCGTCAGTGTGACTGCCGTGATGACAGTAATCGTTGATAACATGACAGCATTCGACTTGACGCGTGACAGCAATTGACCATGTAAAATCAAATTCGTTCCTTCGAAGTGACGTGCCTGCTTACTGAGAACACGCAACAAGAAAATTGTAAAGTAACTCATCGTCCCGAATGTTCCGACGATGATACAAACTATCAAGAGTGGCGCGACTACAGTAAAGTGATCGAGCAGCGGCTGCCCCGTCAGGTAATAACCGAATCCCATCAATAGAAGAGAAAGGACTGCGAGAATCGGATGGACTTTCGGAATCACTTCGACTTGTTGGTTTGCTTTGAATAGTTCAATCAAGGTGAAGCGATAAATTGTTCGTGCCGATTGCAGAGCAATCAATAAAAAAATGACCAAGAACACGGCAATCGTCTGACCCATTGCAGCGAGGCTGATCGTAAACGTCGCTTCGATATCGATTGCCATGACATGCGCAAGCAGTTGAACAAAGTATTTTGAAGCAACCGTCCCTAGAGCGGTCCCGATGATCAATCCGACCATTCCATATCCCATCGTTTCAATAAAGATCAGTTGAGCGATTTGTTTTCGCTCGAGTCCAAGTAACGCATATAAACCAAGTTCTTGTTTACGACGTCGTAAGAAAAAGTCACCCGAATACCAAATGAAAATCGTCGAGAACACGGCCAAGATGATACTCGATCCCGTAAAGACCGTCCCGAGCTTACCGTACATCTCATTTGCGTTCAGCATCGCTTCGTTCGAACGAATCCCTAAAAACGTGTAATAAATCAAAATTGCGAATGTGACGGCACCTAGATACATCATATTGTGCCGGATGTTCTTTAAATTACGAAAAGCTAATTTAGACAAACTCACGTGCTGCACCCCCGAGTTCGCGTTGGACTTCCATGATTTGTTCGAAAAATTCCTTTTGCGTCCCAAACCGATGGATTTCTCGGAACAGCTCTCCATCTTTGACAAAGACAATGCGTTCCGCGTATGACGCCGTGACAGGATCATGGGTCACCATCAAAATCGTTGCCCCTTGTTCATTCAGCGTCTCGAGGGCTTCGAGTAACCCTGTCGCTGACTTTGAATCGAGTGCTCCCGTTGGCTCATCGGCTAAGAGGAGTGATGGTTGGTGGATGATTGCACGTGCTGCTGCGACGCGTTGTTTTTGACCACCTGAAAGTTCGACCGGACGTTTCTTCAATAAATCTTCGACTCCAAGTTGCCGCGCCACTTGTTCAACACGCAACACAATCATCGCTTTCTCGACACGTGCCAGCGCAAGCGGAAAGGCAATGTTTTCTTCGACCGTCATCGTGTCGAGTAAGTTAAAGTCTTGGAAGATGAAACCCAGTCGTTCCCGACGAAACCGTGCCAACTGTTTTTCAGTCATGCTCGTGACATCTTCACCATTAATCGAAATCATACCTTCACTCGGTTGATCAATCGTCGATAAAAGATTCAACAGTGTTGATTTACCAGCTCCTGAAGGACCCATGATGCTGACAAACTCCGCTTCATGTACCGTCAATGATGTCGGTTTTAGTGCTTCATGCCGCGCCATCTTCGTTTGGTATACCTTCGTGATATTTTCTGCATTCAAAATTGCTTTCATATTCTGTTCCTCCTGAAGTCGATTCGTTACCTTCAGTCTACCGAGCAATCGTACTTCAAGGGATGGAGTTGACTTTCAATTCACTTACAAAACAGTAAGGTTTGGGTGGAGAACAAAAAACTCCCTCATCTCGTAAGATGAGGGAGTCGTGTAAACAAACTCTTATGAAGCGTGAATATGCTATATCGAGACGGATTGGGTTCTAAACCGTCTGCATGCCTTGATTTCCCTCACGGTATTACCTAAAAAGCGTCACGTTTCGTTGACTCCTACGGGGAAAAGTGCGTTTATAACGCACTTTCAGAGGCAGGCAAGACCCTGCTCATTGGCCGCTAGGATCCAAGGAGCAACGGCTTGCGCCTCGCCCGAGGAAAGCAACGAAAAAAGACGCTTGCTCTCCCGATAGCACGTTGTCTACAGTCTGAAACTCCCTCATCTCGTAAGATGAGGGAGTTTCAGGAGAAGCGCAAAATTTCGCGCGTAATCAGATTATTTATGTGTTGCCTTGAACAATTCTGTTTCGCCTGCCACTACTGAAGTACCTTCAGCAGGAACAGCAGAAAGTGTGAATTGGTCGTGGTTCGTGACGATGATTGGTGTAACCGTCGATGGTGCATTCGCACGGATGTAATCTAAATCGAACTCAACGAGGACATCGCCCGCTTTGACTTTATCACCAGATTGAACATGTGCTGTGAAACCTTCACCTTTAAGGTTAACTGTATCTAAACCAACGTGAATTAATAGTTCGAGACCATCTTCACCTTTAAGACCGATTGCATGTTTTGTTGGGAAAATCGTTTCGACTGTTGCGTTAATCGGTGCGACCACTTTACCTTCAGTCGGTTCGATTGCGACTCCGTCTCCCATCATTTTTTGTGAGAAGACTTGATCGGGTACGTTCTCGATGCTGACGATTTTACCTGTAAGTGCAGAAGTGATTTTTGCGTTTCCTGCTTCGTTGCCACCAAACAATTTTTTAAAGAATCCCATGATACTATCCCTCTACTTTCTTGATCGTTTTTCTTCATTGAAGAAGATTCGATTTTTTTATAGGAGCGTGTTTATGAACGACTCGCTCACGTTCTCACAAAAAGCATACGTTTGTCCCTCTAGTTTTGCAAGTATTTTTGTGTGATAATAGTTAGAAATCAAAAGGAGGCGCTTACATGTTACCATTTTCAGAACTTACATATGTCCGTCCTGATCTGAATGTTTTAGAAACCACCATGCAAAACGCAATTTCTCGTTTAAAAGAAGCCACACAAGTCGAACAGGCAAACGCAGCCATCACTGAGATTAATACCCTTAGAAACCAATTCGAAACAGCGAGCCAAATCGTCGAGATTCGTCATACGATTGATACGCGCGACGCATTTTACGAAACGGAACAAGGTTTTTTTGATGAAGCAGGCCCCGTCTATCAGGGCTACGTCTCGAGTTATTATCATGTGTTGACGGCGCATGCGCTCCGTGAACAGCTCGAAACGACTTGGGGCAAACAACTCTTCCTCTTAGCAGAAGCCAGCTTAAAAACTTTTTCAGAAGCAATCATTCCGAAGCTTCAAGAAGAAAATCGTCTCTCGAGTGAATACACGAAGTTGATGTCTTCAGCAGAAATCGAATTTGATGGCAAAACGTTGAACTTGTCTCAGTTCGGTCCTTACTTGCAGTCACCTGACCGCGCGGTTCGTAAAGCGGCTTCAGAAGCACGTTACGGTTATTTAGCAGAACACGGCGAAGCGATTGATACGATTTACGACAAACTCGTCCATGTCCGGACTGAAATCGCCACGACGCTCGGATTCCCATCATTTGTCGAACTCGGTTATGCCCGGATGCTTCGCGTCGACTATAACCAGTCGATGGTCGAGGATTACCGCCAGCAAATCCTTGACACGATCGTTCCGATTGCGACGTCACTAAAAGAACGTCAACAACGCCGGATTGGTGTCGATTCACTCTACTACTACGATGAAGGATTCGCTTTCAAATCAGGAAACGCGACACCGCAAGGCGAGGAAACTTTCATCATCGAAGGCGGAAAAAAAATGTACCGCGAGATGTCGCCTGAAACAAATGAGTTCTTTGATTACATGATCGAGCGTGGTGCCCTTGATTTGACGGCGAAGCCAGGTAAAGCAGGCGGTGGGTATTGTACCTACATCGCTGACGAAAAACTGCCGTTCATCTTCTCGAACTTCAACGGGACGTCGGGAGATATCGACGTCTTGACGCATGAAGTCGGTCATGCTTTCCAAGTTTATGAGAGCCGTCACTTCACGACACCGGAGTACGGGTTCCCGACATATGAGGCATGCGAAATCCATTCGATGTCGATGGAATACTTCGCGTACCCATGGATGGAAGAATTCTTCGGTGAAGAAACATCGAAGTATAAATTCAGTCACTTGGCTGGCGGTGTTACCTTCTTACCATATGGAGTCGCAGTCGACGAGTTCCAACACGTCATCTACAGCAAACCGGAGCTCACACCGGCTGAACGTCGTCAAGCGTGGCGGACGATCGAGAAGAAATACCTCCCGCATCGCAACTACGAGGAGAATGACTACCTCGATTCAGGTGCTTGGTGGCATCAGCAAGGACATGTCTTCGGCAGCCCGTTCTATTACATTGATTACACACTCGCTCAAGTCTGCGCCTTCCAGTTCTATGCGTGGATGGAGAAGGACCGCGAAGCCGCTTGGAAATCGTACCTCGCGCTCTGTAAAGCAGGTGGATCAGAAAGTTTCCTTGCACTTGTCGAACGCGCCGGCTTGAAGTCACCTTTCGCTGACGGAACAGTCGACGAAGCGGTCGCACCAATCAAAGCCTATCTCGAACAAGCAGACGACTTAGCACTCGATCGTGTCTAACTAAAACATGCCTGGCAGCAACAGGAATCACTCGTTCGCAAGTGTGCTGTCCTCAAGCAAAAAACATAAGCCCCGTTTTCCTGTCAGTTCAATGGACAGGAAAACGGAGCTTTTTTTGTGTACGCGTAGTTTACGTTAATCCCAGCCGAAACGAACGAAGTACCCACTCTCCGCTTCGGTTGTCTCATGAAGATTTCAATGTTTCCTGATGCTGCATGAACCAAACTTCAAATTCATCTGCCGGAATCGGACGGGAATAGTAGAACCCTTGTCCATATTCACAGTCGAGCTTTCGTAAACTCTCGCTTTGTTCCAACTGTTCAATTCCCTCTGCGACTACGTCGTACTTCAACGTATGCGCAAGCTTGATGATTGTCTCGATCAATGGTGCATTCGAACATGCATCTTCCCCGCTAATGAAGGAGCGGTCGATTTTCAGACGTTGGATCGGAAGGCGACTTAAATAAGACAAAGAAGAATAGCCGGTTCCAAAATCATCGATTGCCAATTGATAACCCATTGCATGTAGCGACTCGAGGGCATCAAAGACGCGTTTATCGGAAAAGACACCAAACGATTCCGTGATTTCTAACTCCATCCGCCGTTCAATTCCCGGATGTTCATTTCTGATATCCGCCAAATAGTCGACGATGCGACCGGAAGCAAGTTCTTTCACTGATAAGTTAGCTGAAACACCAAGCATCGCAAGTGGCGTCTGCTCCCAGCGTCTAATTTGGTTGACCGTTTCCTGAACGACCCACATGCCGACTTCTTCAATCAGCATCGAGCGCTCGGCAATCGGAATGAAGACGGCCGGGCTAATCATGCCTCGTTCAGGATGGAACCAACGGAGTAACGCTTCACAGCCTTCGACCTGTCCTGTCTTTAAGTTAATTTGTGGCTGATAAAATAACTGAAGCTCATTTTTGACGATCGCTTCGCGCAACTCTGCTTCGAGAACGACCGATTCACGGTACTCTTCACTCATCCATGATTCGAACCAAACCGGCTCCCCTGCTTGATCCCGTTTCGCATGTTGCATCGCGATATCAACAGATGACAAGAGCGAGGTCACGGCAACTGCATCGTTCGGATAACGGACCATACTCATACTGATGCTGACATGGATTTCTTCACCTTCGACATAATACGGAAGTTCCATGACTCGTTTTAATTCGTGGTAATCGACGATGCCTTGCTGCGAAATCAAGACAGCAAATTCATCTCCACCGATTCGTGCCGGTGAACCTGTCCCGATGAAGTGACGGCGTAAACGGTTCGCTACTTCTTTTAGAATCAAATCACCCGCGCTATGCCCATACGCATCATTGATGCGTCTAAACTGGCGTACACTGACTGTGACGAGTTCGCCGGGCTGTAACCCTGCCAATGCTTCCGTCATCTTTTGTTCGAAACCATTTCGATTCAATAGCGTTGTCAAGACGTCATACAGTGCCAGTTGCGTAATCCGCTCTTCTCGTCTGTATTGATCCGTTTCATCGTGACACGTTAAATAAAGTGCAATCCCGTTCTCGCTTTTCGTCGGCACATAAATGATGTTGACGAACATATTCCGAATGTCCGCTTCGAAAATCATCTTACAACGAATCGTTTGACTATGCCCTTCGATTGCCCCATTTAAGGCACGACGCACCCGGTTCAAATCAGCCGGGTGAATCAGTTCTTCAATCGTCACGAACTCTGTCGTCTCGACGAGCTTCTGGAACTGATCATTCCCATGCAATAACTTGAAGTCTGCTGCTAAGGCAATGATTGGATCTGTATTTTGTGAAAACAGGGATTCGATTTCTGCTTTTCTCTGTTTGATTTCGAGCGTTTTTTGGTCATTGTAATCCAGTAGTCCTGAGATAATCGCCGTCATCGTCCGAAAAGCATGGACGACAGGTTGAAAATCATTGCGTTCCGGCACTTGATAAAACGATTGTTGCTGTCCTTCAGCAAATACGTTTGCTTCTTCCTGTAACATGACTAAGTCTTTTCGGAAAGCACGTAACAGCGAGAGCGTCAGTAAGAGTAAAGCGAAAATGATGAAGCACGTCGCAACGAACATCAACCACGCATTTCGAATGACATCATTTCCCCGGTCCGTCATTTCCGTTTGTACGTCTGAAATTGCTCGATTAAACAAACGGTACATGCTGCCTTGATAGCGATCTGAAATACGTTCTAACGTTTCGTATTCGCGAAGTGCGGGTTCACTCAACGTCGTATCGATCACACCAAAATATGCCGCCATCTCACTTTTCATCGTATTAATATCAAGTCTCGACGCTCCGTCTTCAGCATCAATCGTTGCCGAAAGCGTTTTCGTCACCGTATCATTTCTCACTGCCAAATCTTGACGTATTTGTCGTATTCTTGATAACTCGTATGCATCCAATTGTTTGTCTTGATCTGCACTAAGCAGGCTCTGTCCTGCTTTTCCGAAATCCCGTTCCATTAAGAACAGGTTAGAAAACAAGGAATAATATTTCCCGGTATCTTGACTGAGCGATAGCTGATTAAATAAAATTTCACTTTTATAATTTGCTACGGCCGTAAAAAATCGATTGCTCGCGACATAACCGTTTTTTCGAACCTCGTCGATTTCGGTTAGTACGTCCTCTTTCAAAGAACTTGTCGTCGGCATTGTCTCTAAACGTTTGCTCAGCGCCACGAGCTCGTCATCGACCTTTTTCGACCACTCGATTCGTTCCGTCAACGAGTCATCGACCCGTGAACTCAATGATAAGTAATAATAGTATGTAAGATCGCGTTCCGCCTGATTGACTTGTTCAAATACATCCATCACGCCGCTCGCACGTTTATAACTGTAACCTTCTTCTACATTTTTTAAGAGTTGCTGCGTCGCAATTAACACGGCTAACAACCCGATAATCGAAATCATCCATGAGAACGTTTTATAGTAGGAGCGTTTCCGAAATGCTTCTACGATGAAGACTGGTGGTAAAAGTCGCAACACATCGTCCTCCCTAAATTGTCATTATGTCTATATATCGTCTAAAAGAAGCGATTTGTGAAGCGGAAAGAGGTCAATAAAAACGCTTTCGCCCGTTTATTTTCGGGACAAAAGCGTTTTTGATCCATTCTTCAATATTGGACATTCTCTCGCTCTACCTTTTTAGCGAAATAGTCGATGATGTCGCGTCGACGAATGATTCCAATGAAGTGTTTGCCGTCATCAATGACGGGCACGAAGTTTTGATCAGTGATGACCTCAATCATTTCTTCCATTTGTGCTGTGATCGAAACGGGTTTATAACGAACACGTTGTTTAATGTCTGTCAGACGTGTTTGAAGTACATGATCATAATCCGCATGTTCCAGGTTTTTTTCAAGTGCCCAAAGCACATCACCTTCCGTGAGCGTTCCTGCATATTTTCCTTTATCATCAACGAGCGGGACTGACGTGAACCGATGATGTTTCATCTTTTCAAGTGCTTGCCTGACCGTCGACTCAGGATCTAAGTATTTCACTTCATCTTTTGGCAATAAGAAAAAAGCAATATTCATTTCTAAGTTCCTCCCTAGTCACTCTGTGACATCCACTTTATTTTATCATGAACTTCCGTTCGATTCATTTCTCAAATCATGAAAATCTCACTATAATTCCTTCATATTTAACATTACCCGTCCGATAATCAGAATAGACAGATTTTATAGATTATTTAGATAGGAGAATTACATATGCGCCTTCCCATCACACGCCGTCTTTTCATCGGTCTCATTCTATTACCTGCGCTTACGTTAGGTGTCTCAACCTGGTTCTCATACAACCAGACAAGTCAAACTGTTGAAAATCTTGTCGATTCAACGTCTCAAACGGCATTAAAGCAACTCGAGCAATCCTTCTCGCGGATCATCGACGATACAAAAAAAGATACGTCTTTACTCGCCGGACTCCCGTTCACGCGGGCGAGTGGCTCACTGCCGAACTATACTGATCCAAAAGACCTTCCTGATCTGACGGACGAACCGTCTCAAAAAGCAAAAGACATTTACAGCGTCCTCGAAAAATACGGTTCATCGAAAATCGAAAATTCTTTTCTCCAATACGCTGATACGTCAGGCGGCTACTTGAACTGGCCGAAGCAAGACGTCCCTGCCGGCTATGATCCACGAAGCGACCTTTGGTATAAACAAGCACTTGAAAATTCAAGTACGGTCGCCATGAGCGAACCGTATTATGACGAAGCGACGAAACTATCCATCATCAGTTTCTCAAAAGCGACACTTGATGATCAAGCAAACATCAAGGGTGTCTTGTCCGTCTATAAAAGCATCAACCGCCTCTCAGAAGACATGAAGCGAATCGAAATCGGACAGGAAGGTTTCGTATTCAGCTATACAAAAGACGGAAAAGTCGTCACGCACCCGAATAAAAATTACTTCTTTAAAAGTCTCGACCAACTCCGTGAAGAAGGAAAGTCTTATTTCAGTGCACCGAAACAGATGATTGACCAAGAATCCGGTTCCGCCATCATGGATGTTGCGGGGAAAAAATCAGTCGTCATCTGGCAACTCTCTTCTAAAACAGGTTTCAAGCTAGCAGTCGTACTAGATTATGCGTCTCTGTATGCTCCTAAAGATGCCATGCTCGAACAGTCGCTCATCAACTTTGTCGTCGCGATTGCGCTAGCGACATTGATTGCCTGGTTAATTGGACGCTCAATCAACCGTCCCCTCTCGACACTTCGGACGGAAGCCCTCGCGATCGCAAGCGGTGATTTACGGACGACAAAACGTCCAAAACGCTTTATTCGCGATGAACTTTCTGACCTCAATGAGAATTTCGATGCGATGCGTCAAAAGTTGCGTCAAACGATTACGGCCATGACACAATCAGCCGGAACCGTTCGTGATGCGTCACAGGACTTATCAGCAAATGCGACCCACGTCCAAAATGCGTCACAACAAATCGGTCAAACGATGGAAGAAATTGCAGCCGCCGGTGAAACGCAAACGAAACAGGCGGAACGATCTTCGCATGCCGTTTACGGTGTCAAGGAACGCTCCGTCGCGATGCAACAAGCGGCCGCTACGACGTTGTCTGAAGTCGCATCCGTCGCCGATGCCGCAACGCGCGGTAGCTCACTGACGAAACAAACGATTACCGACTTACTACAACACTCCGATTCACTCGAACAGGAAATTCAGAACACGTCCGAATTCCTCGGTAAACGTTCAGGCGAAATCGGAAAGATTCTCGGGACGCTTCAAGCAATTTCAAGCCAGACGAATCTCCTGGCTTTGAATGCCGCCATCGAAGCGGCGCGTGTCGGTGAACAAGGTCGAGGTTTTGCCGTCGTCGCAAGTGAAGTCCGGAAGCTTGCAGAGGAAAGCGATCATTCTGCAAAACAAATTAAACAGCTCCTCGATAACATTCAAAAAGAGACGCACACTGCGATGAGTGCGATGAACCATGTTATGGATGATTTGAAAATTTCCCTTGAGTCCGTCAAAACGACAGGCGTCGACTTCGAACAGATCGCCGGTTCCGTCCATCATGTCTCACAACGGACTGAATCGCTAACCGGTGATATCAGCGCTTTGACGACTGCGACAGAAGAAGTGTCTGACGCGATGGGAACCATTCTCGCGTTGACAGAAGAGAACGCAGCCGGTATCGAAACGAGTGCCGCAAGTATCCAGGAAACGAATGCGACAATCGAAGCCGTCACGACGGCAGCGACGCACTTGGCTCATATCGCAAGTGAACTTCATCAATTGACGTTCGACTTCCAATTAGACGATACACTGCCACCTGAAGAAAGAACCGAAGCTGACGAACTGCCTCATGCCGATGCGTCTGATGAAGTTGCGGACGAAGCAGCCGTGACCGAATTGGAACAGACAAGCGATAGCGACTTGTTTGAACTTGATGCTGAAGAAGTGCTCGATGATTCGACTAATCAGCAGGAATCAGACAATCGTTGATAAGCCTTATTAAAAAAGGAACCTGCCACGCGCAGGTTCCTTCTTTTCGTTCCTCCCTATACAATTTCTTGTACACCCCTTAGACTAGACTTAATGATTTCTACCGAGAGGAGTAGACCCATGAAGCCGCTACAAACAGACGATTTAATCCAGATTGCTGAAAGTATTTATGGGACGACCGGTTTTTTTGTATCGTACCAATCACATGAAAACGATTCACTTCATGTACGACCAACCGCGCCTGTCCATCCCGATCAATTGACGCTTGAAGCCGAGTGGCCGACTGCTGAATCGGTCCCACTCCTCTACACGCTAAAAGATGGAACGGCGTATTTATTCATTGCCGTCGCAGATCAAGGGCAATACCGAATTGGTCCCGTCCTGTTACAATCCGCCTTGTTTCGCGCGCATATTCAGGATGAGTCTTATCACCAATTTTATAAATCGTTACCTCGGACGACTGAAAATCGATTAATCGACTGCGCTCACCTCGTCTATCGGTTATTGAACGGACGACAGCTCCCGTCCCGCGCAATCCGGACGGAGTCTGAAATCGTCGAAGAAGAAATCCCGCTCGTCGCAGACGTACCTGCCCATACAGGAACGACAGCCTACCGCAAAGCTTGGCAACGCGAACAGCAAATCATCGACTGGATTTCCTCCGGTCAAAGCGAGCGATTGGCGACGACTTATTCCTTACCTGCTTATGGTGAATTCGGCTCGCTCGCACGCCATCAACCACTTCGGGCAGAAAAGAATCTCCTACTTGGAACGGTCCTGCTCAGCGCACGTGCTGCCATTATCGGTGGACTTGAACCGGACGAAGCCTTCTCACTCAGCGACCGGATGATTGATTCGATTGAAGCAGCAAACAGTATCTCTGAACTTCGTAATCGTCACGTCCGGATTACTGTCAGTTTTGCAGAAGCCGTCAAGCAAATCCAAGAGTTACGACACTCGCCACACGTCTTAGCTGCCATCCGTTACATTCAACAGCATCTTTACGATCCGTTGTCCGTCTCTTCAATCAGTCATGCGATTCACGTCTCCTCCAATTACCTATCCGTCCTGTTCAAGGACGAAACTGGTCTACCGCTTGCCCGGTATGTCATCCGGGAGCGAATCCGGGAGGCGAAACGCTTGCTCCGTTCGTCTGATGATTCGTTGCTGACGATATCAAACAAACTGCATTTTTCGAGCCAAAGTCACTTCAGTCAAGCGTTTAAACAGACGACTGGTGAGACACCCACCCATTATCGACAACGGCACTACCTGTAAAACGCAGCTGACGATTTAGTTTTTTAACCGACAACAGGCCCCCTCCGTTTACACGAAGGGGGCCTGTTTTTTGAATCGCCTGATTTAGTTAAAAGGACGAGTCGAACTCTTTTTTTAAAAGATCGACCGGCGCTGCATAGCCGATTGGACCACACAATAAATTTTCTCCGATCCACATACTTAAATCCATCATATGCACTTGTTCTGTCGGTAAAAAGTCCTCAAGCTTCCACGAAATACTAATGATGGCATCATTCAATTGTCCGATGATACTTCGATCATGTGTCTTCGAGTACTGGACGTCACCGCACCGTTCCAGATAACGATCCACGACCGCATTAGAAAATCCTTCTGCTAAAAATGTGTCCTTGATTGCCTTCAAGGCAATGACATCAAATTGTTTGAATTCTTTCATTTTCATGCCGTAGAAGACGATACTATATCTTGTTTTGTTATTCATCAAGACAACACATTTTCTTCGATCAAACGTGAACACATTCGCATGCCATTCATAAAAAGAACCTGCGTGAGTTGTCTCATACGGAGTTAAGTTGATTTTCATCGCATCTGCTAGTTTTTTTGTACATTCGATCAGCATGCTCCAACCCCGCTTTTCCTTTAGTTAGAAAGTTGCTCTTACATTTTTACGAAAAGAGCTACACTCTCGACGTGTGTCGTATGCGGGAACATATCGACAGGTGTGACTTCCATCAGCTTGTAACCAAGTTCAGCAAGCAACTTCGCGTCACGTGCTTGAGTTGACGCGTTACATGAGACATAGACGATTCGTTTTGGTGCCACTTCAGCCGCAGCACGCAGGAATTCTTCGTCACAGCCTTTACGCGGCGGGTCAACGACGATGACGTCCGGTTTGATTCCAGCTTTGACGAGTGCCGGCATGACGGATTCAGCCGTTCCATACTCGAATGATACGTTGTCGATACCGTTCGCAGCTGCGTTGCGACGTGCGTCGTCGATTGCTTGAGGAACCATTTCAATCCCGTAGACATGTTTCGCTTGTTGTGCAAGTGATAATGAAATCGAGCCGATACCGCAATACGCGTCGACGACGATTTCTTCACCTGTCAATTGTGCATACTCCAGTGCTTTACCGTATAGTTTCTCCGTTTGCAACGGATTGACTTGGAAGAATGAATGTGGCGAGATTTCATACGTCAATCCGGCGATTTGATCGCGGATGACAGCTGGTCCGTGCAGGACGATGTTCTTTTTCCCTAAGATGACGTTCGTATCCTCTGGGTTGATGTTGTGTTGAATCGATGTCACGTTCGGGACGGCTTTTAAGATGCCGGCGACGATTTTATCGATACCACGCAATTGTTTGACCTTCGTCACGAGGACGATCATCAATTCATTCGTATGGTACCCGTGACGTGCCATGATGTGACGGATGACACCCGTTTGTTTCTTTTCATCGTAAGCTGGGACTTTTAAGTCAGCGAGGACTTTACGGACCGCTTGGATTGCTTCATCATTTTCCTTGTTTTGAATCAAGCAGTAATCCATATCGATGATGCGGTGGCTCCGTTTTTGGTAAAAACCGGCCATCAACTTGTTCGACTGGAAAGCGACCGGGACTTGTGCTTTATTGCGGTAGCCCCATGGATCTTCCATCCCGATTGTTTCATGGACCGGAATTTCGAGTCCTGCGAGGCGGGCAAATGCATCACGAACACGGTTGTGCTTAAAGACGAGTTCTGCATCATATGATAAGTGTTGCAGTTGGCAGCCCCCACATTGGTTGTAGACAGGACATGGCGGCTCGACACGGTCAACACTCTTCGTCTTTTGACGGATAATTCGTCCGAAACCATATGATTTCGTTGTTTTCGTAATTCTGATTTTGACTTGTTCCGTCGGTAAAGCTCCTGGAATGAAGACCGTATAACCATCGATTCGTGCGACACCTGAACCGTCGTGCGTCAAATCAACGATATCGACGACGTGCTCGTCATTTTTTTGTACTGGGATCATAATTGGGTTCCTCCTAGAAAACCCCGCGCCTTACGCGAGGTTTGTTTCTGTTTCTTGTAGTTGTGTATTAATCAGTTCCATCTCATCGATCCGGAACTTCGGTGTCATGACATCGAAATGCGACTGTAAATTCGTCATCTCCCCTTCACAGGTGCCACCGAACTCACCGTCGATGTTCAAGCTCATCTCAGAAGTATTTTTCATCCGGACGAATGAAGTCGTGACATGCTCGACACAAGGATCCGAGAAGTGATCCCCTTTTAAGGCGAGACGCATGACGCGAATCAGTTCGACAAGATTACATTTTTTTAAGATGAATAAATCAAACCGTCCATCATTGAGTGACGCATTCGGAGATAGCTTCTCAAAGCCACCAACGGAGTTCGTATTCGAAGTCAAAAACAACATGACTTCGCCTTTGAACGTCCCTTTTTCATGTTCGAGTTCGACATACGTCGGACGGATTTGTGGTAACTTCTCCATCCCTTTGACGTAATAAGCGAGTTGTCCGAGTGCCGTTTTGAGTTTTGACGGAACCTCGTAAGACAACTCCGTCATGATGCCGCCACCTGCGATGTTGATGAAATAATGAACACCCGTCGTTCCTTCAATCTTCCCAATGTCGACAGGCATCGTATAGCCGGTGCAGATGACATCCATCGCGCCTTCAATCGTCAACGGAATCCGCATCGCTCGTCCAAAATCATTCGTCGTCCCGACAGGCAAGACACCCAGTTTAGGGCGAACCTTGTAGGCAGCCATCCCACTGATGACTTCGTTTAACGTTCCATCTCCACCCGCAGCCACGACGAGGTCAAATTCAGCTTCACAGGCCCGTGCTGCTTCATGTGTTGCGTCACCGACCGCTTTCGTCGAATAGACGGAAGTCTCATAACCCGCTGCTTCAAGCCGGTCTAAGATATACGGCAGATTTCGCTTTACCATCTCTTTCCCGGAAGTCGGGTTATAAATCACTCGCGCTCTAGGTCTCATAAGTTTTTCTCCTTTTTAATCAACCGGTCCATTTGATACATAACTGTTTTATTTTACATGAAGTTTTGCTACATTACAAAGCCGAAAAAAAAGATGTTCCCGTTTTCCGCCTGATTACGAGACGGAAAATGGGGACATCTACTACGATTTAAAGGATTATTTTAATTTTTCGAGTTCTTCATGGAAGAGTTGATCGAGGAGGGCCGGATTCGCCATCCCTTTCGTTTTCTTCATGATTTGACCGATGACGAAACCTTTTTTCCGGTCTCGTCCACCCACGAGTTCTTCGACGACAGCCGGATTTGCTTCGAACATCTCGACGATCAGTCCTCGTAAGAGACCCTCGTCAGAAATTTGAGCGAGTCCTTGTTCTTCGACATACTGACGCGGTTCGACACCCTGTTCGATCGTCGCCGCGAAAACTTGTTTCGCGATTTTCGAAGAAATCGTTCCGCCGGCAATCAATTCGATCATCTCGGCGAGACGTGCCGGTGTCAGTTTGATTGTTTCGAACGTTTCACTCGACTTGTTCAAGTGTCCTTGTACTTCACCGACTGTCCAGTTCGCTGCCGCTTTCGGTTCTGCACCGGCAGCAATCGTCGCTTCGAAGTACTCAGCCATCTCGCGTGTGACGGTTAATTGTTTCGCGTCATACGCGGATAAACCGAGCGTTTCTTGATAGCGGACACGACGTGCATCCGGAAGTTCCGGAATCGCGGCACGAATCGCTTCTTTCCAGTCTTCGTCGAGGACGAGCTTGACGAGATCCGGTTCTGGGAAGTACCGGTAATCGGACGCGCCTTCTTTCACACGCATCAAGACAGTCTGTTTTTTCGCTTCGTCAAACCGAAGTGTTTCTTGACGCATGACGCCACCCGCCAGTAAAAGTTTACGGTGACGGTCTTCTTCGAATTCGAGTCCTTTTAAGACGTTACCGAACGAGTTGAGGTTCTTCAGTTCGGTTTTTGTTCCGAACTTCTCTTGCCCGTATGGACGGACCGAGATGTTACAGTCGCAACGTAGTGACCCCTCTTCCATCTTCACGTCCGAGACGCCTGCGTATTGCAGGACTTCTTTCAAACGTTCGAGGTAGGCGACCGCTTCTTTTGGTGAACGCATGTCGGCTTCACTGACGATTTCAATCAAAGGTGCGCCCGTCCGGTTAAAGTCGACGACAGAGTGATTGGCACCCGTATGGTTCATCTTCCCGGCATCTTCTTCTAAGTGGACCCGTTCAATCCGGAAGCGTTTTGTTTCGCCATCGACTTCCGCGTCGATGAATCCGTCAAACCCGATTGGCTGATCGAATTGTGAGATTTGGTAGGCTTTCGGCGTATCCGGATAGAAGTAATTCTTCCGGTCGAATTTTGTTTGATCGGCGACGTGGCAGTTGAGCGCCATTGCCGCACGAACCGCGAGTTCGACTGCTTTTTCGTTGACCATCGGAAGGACACCCGGGTGTCCGAGACAAATCGGACAAGTTTTCGTATTTGTTTCCGCACCGTACTCACGGGCACAGCCACAAAACATTTTTGTATTTGTATTTAGTTCGGCGTGGACCTCGATGCCGATAACCGTTTCAAAGTTCATAACGCACTCTCCTTATAACTTCGGAAGCGCGAATCCGCCCGTCGCAAGCTCGAAAGCATGCGCCGCACGATAGATCGTCGCCTCGTCAAAGTGTTTTCCGATGATTTGTAGACCGACTGGTAATCCGTCGACGAGACCTGCCGGGACCGAAATCGCCGGAACACCCGCTAAGTTGATTGGAATCGTCAAGATATCATTCGCATACATCGTCACAGGATCATCGTTTTGTGCACCGAGTTCGAATGCAGGTGTAGGTGCCGTCGGTCCGATGATGACATCATAGTTCGCGAGGACGTCATCAAAATCTTTTTTAATCAATGTCCGTGCTTGTTGGGCTTTTTTATAATACGCGTCGTAATAACCTGAACTTAACGCATACGTTCCAAGCATGATGCGCCGTTTTACTTCGTCGCCGAATCCTTGGGCCCGTGAATACTTGAAGACATCTTCGAGTGCATCTGCTTCAGCACGGACACCGTAACGGATCCCGTCAAAGCGGGCTAAGTTTGATGAGGCTTCTGATGAAGCGAGTAAGTAATACGTCGCAAGCGCGTACTTCGAGTTCGGAAGGGATACTTCGTCGACCGTCGCTCCGAGGGACTCGAGTTTTTTGATGGCTGCACGAATGTTGTCTTTCACAGATTCACTGACACCTTCACCGAAGTATTCTTTTGGAACGGCGATTTTTAAGCCTTTGATATCACCTGTCAACGCTTTCGTATAATCGATCCGGTCGACGTTCGCTGACGTCGAATCCATGTCACAATGTCCTGCGATCGCGCTAAGCAAATAGGCGTTGTCTTCGACCGTCCGTGTCAATGGACCGATTTGGTCGAGCGATGACGCGAATGCGACGAGACCGAAACGTGAAACGAGACCGTACGTCGGTTTTAAACCGACGACACCACAATAGGCAGCCGGTTGACGAATCGAACCCCCTGTATCAGAACCGAGACTGAACAAGACTTCTCCTGCCGCAACAGCAGCGGCTGATCCACCTGAAGATCCGCCTGGAACGTGTTTTGTATTCCATGGGTTACGGACCGGTTTGTACGCTGAATTCTCATTGGAAGACCCCATCGCGAATTCATCCATGTTCAGTTTACCGATCGTGATGGCACCTGCTTCATGTAAACGTTCGACGACAGTCGCGTCGTGGGCGGGGACGAAGTTCTCGAGGAATTTCGAGCCGCATGTCGTCGTCATTCCCTTCGTGACGATATTATCTTTCACACCGATTGGTAAGCCGAACAATGGGTTTGCTTCATGTTTTGCGAGCTCATCCATCCGTTTTGCTTGTTCGAATGCGTCTTCATTCAAGGACAAAAAGGCGCCGACCTTCCCGTCAATACGATCGATTTGATCAAACGATTCTTGAACGAGATCCGATACTTTCACTTCGCCATCCTTGACGAGTGTATGCAGTTTTTTGACACCATGCTCAAAAAGTGACATTCCTGTTTTCTCCTCCTTATTCGAACACTGCTGGGACGCGGACTTGTCCGGCTTCCCAATCAGGCGCGAGTCGTTCTACTTCCGTGCGCGGAAGCGATGGACGTACTTCGTCTTTTCGTAAGACGTTCTTTAAATCAAGGACATGCGTCGTAGGTTCGACACCTGTCGTATCAAGTTCATTTAATTGCTCAGCAAAACCGAGAATTTTTTCGAGCTGAACCGTAAATTGTTGTACTTCTTCATCTGTCACGGCAAGGCGTGCCAAATGCGCCACGTGGCGGACTTGCTCTTCATTAATATTTGCCATGTCATTCCACCTCCGGAACTTTTTCAGTATATTTTACACTATTTCTAATCATAGCACTTTTTAGTCAGACAAAAAAGACGATGGTGCATCGGGGGGAGGTCCGCACCATCGTCCTTATAGGGGTAGCAAAGCTTTCGGGCGGAAAGCTTCTAGTAATTCATTACCCGTGCGACTGTTTTACAAAACAAAATAACAGAATATTCAAACTAAGAGATCAACCAGTAAATAGACATTGAAGATGATGACGATCGTCACGATACTCCAGGCAAGGAGTTTCATCTTCATCCCGTTCTTGAAGTCACCCATGATTCGCCCACTCGACGTTGCCCGAATCAATGGAATCAGCGCGAACGGAATCCCGAACGATAAGGCGACCTGACTCCAGATTAAAGCACGCGTCGGATCAAATCCCGATAACAACAATACAATGGCTGGTGCCATCGTGATGCTCCGACGAAGGAAAATCGGAATCTCAATCTTTAGGAACCCACGCATAATCGCATCGCCGGACATTGTCCCGACACTTGATGATGCAAGACCGGAGACGAGTAAGGCGACCCCGAACAAGTACGGTGCTGTTCCACCGAGCGATGTCCCGAGTCCTGAAAAAATACTTTCAAGTGTCGCTGCTTTTTGATCGGTTCCGAAGAAGACTGTCGCCGCGATGACGAGCATCGCCCCATTGACCGCCCCTGCGATTAACATCGCTGCCCAAATATCGAGCGTCTGAATTTTCATCAATCCTCGTTTATCCGCAATTTTCCCCATCCGGCGTTTCGTCAAATCCGAGTGCAAATAAATCGCGTGCGGCATGACCGTTGCCCCTAACATCCCGGCAGCAAGGACGATACTCGGTGTTCCCTCGAATCCGGGAATCAAGCCCCCTGCCATGTCCCGCACGTTCGGCTCGATTTGAATGACTTGGATCGCGAATGCAACGGCAATGACGAGGACCAGTCCAGCGATGACGGCTTCGAAATGGCGTAAGCCCTTCCGTTCAAAGCCGAGAATGACGAACGACGCGATGGCTGTTAACAGCGCAGCGATTTTCATATCAATATTAAATAACAAATGAAATCCGAGTGCGGCACCAACGAATTCCGCGAGATCCGTCGCCATGGCGACGAGTTCTGCCTGTGCCCAGTAAAACAGTCGGGCAACGGGCGATAGCTCGTCCCGGATGACTTCCGCCAAGCTCATATTACTGACGAGTCCAAGTTTTGCTGACAACGTTTGGATGACGACCGCCATCAAGTTCGCTGCGACGATGATCCAAAGTAATAAAAATCCGTACTGGGCGCCGGCCGTCATGTTCGTCGCAAAGTTCCCCGGGTCGAGGTACGCGACGGCGGCAACAAAGGCCGGACCGATAAATTGTCTTTTTTTCAATCGTTCGACCGGTGCTACCGGTTGACTGACCATATTGAACACCTCTCTTTAGTTGCAAGTATACGCTTTTCTTTCCTTCAGGCAACATACATGCTTCACGGAAATACTTATTAACAAAGTAAACTGAATCATTCAGTCCTGAAATCAAGCCATCTACCATTCTTTTTGACCGCGCATTCTAACCACAAAAAAAATCGAAGTTCACATTCAAGTGAACTTCGATCAGATTGTAGACAAACGCTGATGAAGATTGAAGCTTATCTATTCGCATACTGTCTTACTGCGCTTCCCCGTCTTGACTCGTCTTCACGGCAATTCAAGACGAATTGCGCCCTAAACTGCCTGCATACCCGGCTTTCCGTCACGGTATCACCTAAAAAGCATCACGTTTCGTTGACTCCTACGGGAAAAGACGCTTGATCTCCCGATAGCACGTTGTCTACAGTCTGAGTTCAGTCCTTACATGACCTGCTGTTCACTTACACGATTTTCCGCTCTGGTTCGACACCTTTCAACTGCGCCTTTACTTCATCAAACTCACGGTAGACCGCTTCACTTGGTTCAGCCGTCGCCAGACTGACGACAACGAGTGCAATCGTCGACGCGAGGAATGCAGGAATCATTTCATACATCTCCGAAATATAGAACGGTAAATCCTTCACGTACAGTTTGACTAAAATCCAGGCGATGACGACGACGGATCCCGTCAGCATCGAAGCGAGTGCTCCCGCTTTGTTCATCCGGCGCCACAGTAAGCTGAACAAGACGACCGGACCAAAAGCAGAACCGAATCCTGCCCACGCGTACCCGACGAGTGTCAAAATCGATTTTTGTGCGCCGAACGATAACGCAATGGCAAGTAAGGCAACCGCCAGCACCATGATACGACCGACGAGCATCAACTCTTTGTCTGAAGGCGTCCGCTTCATGAAGCGTTGATAAAAGTCATTGGTCGCAGCACTCGAAGAGACGAGTAGCTGTGTCGAAATCGTCGACATGATGGCAGCGAGTAACGCTGCGAGTAAGAGACCGGTAATGAAGCCCGGGAATAGATCACGCGAAAGCTGAATGAAGACGTTCTCCGGGTTGTTCAGCTCAATCGCCTGTTGCGTAAAGTACGCATAACCGAATAATCCTGTCACCATCGCGCCGATGATGGAGAAGGTCATCCAAACCATCCCAATCCGGCGGGCCGACTTCATTTCACTCAAGTTACGTATCGCCATGAAACGGACGATGATGTGCGGCTGACCAAAGTAGCCGAGTCCCCAAGCGAGTAAGGAGATGATGCCGATAATCGTCGTTCCTTTAAACAGTTCAAGTTTTGAACCATCCGTCGTCCGAATCGTCTCGAGCGTCTCATTGATCCCGCCGCTCAGTGAAAGGGCGACACCCGGAACAATCAAGAGTGCGATGACCATGATCATCCCTTGGACGACATCCGTCCAACTGACGGCGAGGAATCCGCCAAGGAACACGTAGGCGATGACGACGCCTGCTAAAATCCAAAGACCCGTCGTGTACTCTAAACCGAAGACCGCTTCAAACAGCCGACCGCCGGCGACAAACCCGCTCGATGCGTACATTATAAAGAATATTAAGATAACTCCAGCTGAAACTGTACGCAACACACCACTTTTGTCATGGAATCGTTTTTCGAAATAGTCGGGAATCGTGATGGCGTCGCCCGCATGCGCCGTATACGCCCGCAGACGTGGCGCAACAAGCACCCAGTTTGCATAAGCTCCGAGCAATAGGCCGATCACGATCCATCCACTGGACAGACCAGTTGCAAACATCGCACCCGGCAATCCCATCAACAACCACCCGCTCATATCGCTTGCTCCGGCTGAGAGTGCAGTGACGACGGGCCCGATCGTACGTCCTCCAAGCATATAATCATTCATGTTTTTCGTCCGGTAATACGCCATCACGCCAAGCGTCACCATCAGACCGAGATACAGTAAAATCGCTAACCACATTCCGTTCATCCTTGCTCCCCCTTTTCTATGGTGTATAAAAAAACGGATATGCAGGTCGCATACCCGTTTCATCTATTAAACACTAATTCAGAACATTTCTGAAGTCGTTTTTGCTTGCAAGTGGAGTGTTAAATAATCCGGTCCACCGGCTTTTGAATCCGTTCCTGACATGTTGAATCCACCAAACGGTTGGTACCCGACGATTGCGCCTGTACAACCACGGTTGAAATAGAGGTTCCCGACATGGAAGTTCGCCCGTGCGTACTCTTGGTTTGTCCGGTCTTGTGTGATGACTGCCCCTGTCAAACCGTACTCCGTGTTGTTCGCGATCGCGATTGCTTCTTTAAAGTCTTTCGCTTTCGTGAACGCAACGACCGGTCCGAAGATTTCTTCTTGCATCAAACGATCCGTCGGTTGAACGTCCGCGACGACCGTTGGTGAGACGAAGAAGCCTGTTGAATCGTCAGCCGTTCCGCCTGCTGCAATCCGTCCTTCTTGTTTTGCGATATCGAAGTACGACGTGATTTTTTTGAATGCCGCTGCATCGATGACAGGACCGACGTTGTTCGTCACGTCGACCGGGTTCCCGATGCTCAGTTTTGCTGTATTCGCAACAACTTTTTCGAGTAACTCGTCGTAGACAGAGTCGAGTGCGACGACACGTGAACATGCTGAACATTTTTGACCTGAGAAGCCGAATGCTGCTTTTGTGATCATGTCTGCCGCGTAATCAAGATCGGCTGACTCATCGATGACCATCGTGTCTTTTCCGCCCATCTCTGCGATGACACGTTTGAGCCAGATTTGACCGTCATTTAATTTCGAAGCACGTTCGTTAATCCGGAGACCGACATCACGTGAGCCTGTGAAGCTGATGAAACGTGTTTTCGGGTGGTCGACGAGGTAATCCCCGACTTCTGCCCCTGGTCCCGGGATGAAGTTCAAGACGCCAGCCGGAAGACCTGCCTGCTCCATGACTTCAACGAATTTAGCAGCGACGACTGGTGTCGTCGATGCCGGTTTCAAGAGAATCGGGTTTCCGGCGACGATTGCCGCAACCGCAGTCCCTGCCATGATCGCGAGTGGGAAGTTCCATGGTGAGATGATGACCCCGACACCGAGTGGGATGTAATCGTAACGGTTGTATTCACCCGGACGACTCTCGACTTTTTTGCCGTCTTTTAAGACGAGCATCTGACGTGCATAATATTCAAGGAAATCGATTGCTTCTGCTGTATCCGCATCTGCTTCGTTCCATGGTTTCCCAGCTTCTTTGACGAGGTAAGCCGAGAATTCATGTTTGCGTTTACGGATGATGTTCGCCGCTTTGAACAGGACGTCCGCACGAACACTCGGATTGACGAATTTCCACGTTTCGAATGCTGTGACAGCTGCCTGCATCGCATCCTCTGCGTGTGCTTGTGTCGCTTTTGAGACACGTCCGACGATCTCTTCTTTGTTTGCCGGATTGACCGAAACGATTTTATCTTCCGTCGTCACATGTTTGCCCCCGATGACGAGCGGATAATCTTTTCCTAGCTCTTGCGATACGAGTGCAAGTGCCTCCTCGAACGCTTTCTTGTTCGCTTCTTGTGAGAAGTCCGTGAATGGTTCGTGTTTGTACGGAATCATCTCTATTCCCCCTTTATACATACTTTTAATCGCTTACATTCTCCATTGTACAGAAGCATGACGCCGCTTACAATTATTCTAGTCAAAAAAAATGAGCAGGCTGCGTTCTCCCGCTCACGTTTCGCTCGAATTATTCAGTTGCTTGGGAAAAGACGATCTCTTCGTTTTGGATTGAGACCTTGACGTCCTGCTCCTGGAACAACCACTCATCTTGATCGGAGACGACGAAATGAATCCCGTCCACGACTTCTTCAACAGCTGCCCGTTCGACTTCTTCCATATGGACACCGACCGAAAATCCTTGTGTCAAATCCGTCGATCCGCCGTATTTCGCGAAAAAGCGAATCGTGTCGCCTTCCTTCGCTTCCATCTCATCTTTAAAGTATTGTAATGCTTCATCCGTTACGTGAATTTTCATGTTTTATCCACTCCCCTTTAGACTAGTGTACCTATTTCCTACTCAAAAAAGCGAATATCCTGTATGGTGAAGACAGTAAACACTTCATTCCATCATTCCTGTTGATTCTGATTTAGGAGGTCCTATATGAAACGATTAATCACAGCTCTACTATCAACGAGCATTCTGTTAATCGGATGTGGGAACGATTCCACTTCCTCTACAGATACTGAATCCCCGAAGACGACGGAAACGAAACAAGTCGCGCAAGCCGATCAAGCCGTTCTTGATGTCTATCAAGCCTATCAAGATACGTTAGGGAAAACGGGATCAGCTGATGCGAAAGCACTCGCTAAGATTGAGTACACGGGTGAGTCCGAACCGTTACGCGCACCAGCGATTGGTGCTAAAAACCTGAACGTCACGCCTGGCAAGGTCGTTAAAAGCTTCCAACAAGGCGACGTCGCCTACATCATCCATGAGTTCAATGATGCGGATGGGTCACCGCTCCCGAACCGTGCGTCGAAGTTATTCCTGAAAAAAGATGGGGAATGGAAAGCTGTCATCGCACCAACGACCTTTGAACCAGCCGTCTTCACGACGCTCGCTGAGATGTTTGATTCATTTAATGCAGACGAATACGGCGTCAATGCTAAAGCAGCGGAAGCCGTCGGGAACACACCGGAAGATGAACAGGATAAAGTGTTCACACGCGTCAATGCCCAAACCGACTATATGGCACTCGAAATGAACAGTAACATCTTAATGATTTACGGTATGGCACTCGGCAACGAAGGCAATCCCGAAGTATTAGTCGATTACTATTCCGATTACGCGGACTGGTATGTCGATGAACAAGATCTATTACTCAAAACTGCGAAGGCCGGAACAGACTACGAAAAATATTTAATTGCACTTGACCCATTAAAGGAAAGCTTACAAAAGAAACTCGGAAAGTACGCTGATCAACTGAACATGGAACTAGGTTAAAGGAGGACTCTTTTATGAACGCACCGACATTTACGTTACCGAACGCTACAGGCGAAGACATTTCACTCGCCGATTATCGTGGTAAGAAAGTCATTCTCTACTTCTATCCGAAGGACTCGACACCGGGTTGTACGACGGAAGCCTGTGACTTCCGTGACGCGACGGACGCCTTCGCGGCTGAAAATACCGTCATTCTCGGCATCTCCGCTGACAGTCAAAAACGGCATCAAAACTTTATCTCAAAATATGAACTTCCGTTTCAGCTTCTCTCTGATGTCGATCATACGGTCTGCGAACAGTATGGGGTCTGGCAACTCAAAAAGAACTACGGTAAGGAATATTACGGGATCGTCCGTTCAACGTTTTTAGTTGATGAGGCGGGTGAATTAATCCAAGAATGGCGGAGCGTTAAAGTTAAAGATCATGTTTCTGAAGCCTTAAACTACGTAAAATCACTTGATTAAAAAGAAAAACACGTTACTGATGTAGCCTGTTTCAATGTAGACAAACTCTTATGAAGAGTGAATATGCTATAACGAGAGGCAAAGTTCGCGCTTCCCTGTCTCGCCTCGTCTTCAAAGCGGCGCGACCGATTGCTTTTCACGGTTCTAAGCGATCCGAGACGGATTGCGCTCTAAACCGTCTCCATGCCCGGATTTCTGTCATGGTATTACCTAAAAAGCGTCACGTTTCGTTGACTCCTACGGGAAAAAGTGCATTTTTAACGCGACTTGCAGAGGCAGACAAGCCCCTGCTCGTTGTCCGTTAGGATCAAGGAGCAACGGCTTGCGCCCCGCCCGAGGAAAGCAACGAAAAAAGACGCTTTCATCTTCCGCTATCACTTTGTCTACACGCTGACCACGTTACGGATGTAGCGTGTTTTTTAATTTTACAATCATTTTATCGCTACCAATTTTATCCTTTCAAAAATTTTTTTCACATAAAAAACCTTGGCATTACTCATATTTTTAATGTTTTTGAAATAATCTGAAAATATTCTATTGATTTTTCTGAATATTGTATTTATTATTAGAAACAAGTTGATCCGGTGCTTTCCTTCAACAAAAGTAAAAGGCGATGACCCCTCTTATTTTTTTCATAGGACACCGGATCGCTCTAACTACCGGGTACTCATTTTATCATCATATATATTTATTCTTGGGAGGGAACTTATCATTATGAAGAAGAAAAAAACACTCGCACTCGTTGGTGCACTAACAATCGCAGGATCAAGCTTGGCAGCTTGTTCATCAACAGATGACTCGAAGGACACATCCGGCTCGACAGACACTGCAAAATCAGATGACAAGCAAGTCTTGAATTTAACAAGCGGATCAGACATCCCGGCACTTAGCCCGACAGTCGCGACAGACTCTGTTTCTTTCACAGTTTTAAACAACGTTCAAGAAGGTCTCTTCCGTCTTGATGAAAACCAAGAGCCGACACCAGGTGTTGCAGAAAGTGTTGACGTCTCGGAAGATGGACTTACATACACATTCAAATTACGCGATTCAAAATGGTCTGACGGCAGCGATGTCACAGCAAAAGACTTCGAATATGCTTGGAAACGTGTCCTCGATCCTGATAGCGGTTCGCAATATGCTTATATCATGTATGTCATCGATGGAGCGGAAGGCTACAACACTGGTAAAGGGAAAGCGGAAGATGTCGGTGTCAAAGCAGTCGATGACAAGACACTCGAAGTTAAGTTGACACAACCTGCAGACTACTTCAAAGCCTTGACTGGATTCGGTTCATTCATGCCGCTTAAGCAGGAATTCGTCGAAGAAAAAGGTAAAGATTTCGCGAAAGATCCTGAAAACTTCCTTTACAACGGTCCATTCCAACTAACGGACTGGAAAACAGAAGTCGGTTGGTCATACAAAAAGAACGATCAGTATTGGGATGCTGACGCAGTTAAACTTGAAGAAGTTAACTACAAAGTCGTTAAAGAAGTTTCAACGGCTGTCAACCTGTACGAAAAAGGTGACATCGATACAGTCGGTTTGACAAGCGAATTCGTCGATCAATATAAAGATGATGAAGATTTCCAAACACGTCTCGATGCATCGATGTACTATATCCAAATGAACTTCAAAAACGAATTGCTCAAAAATAAAGATATCCGTAAAGCGATCGACTCAGGATATGACAAAGAACAAATGGCGAAAGTCCTCTTAAACAACGGTTCAATCCCGGCATACTACTATGTCCCGCAAGAATTCGCAAATGGTCCGGACGGAAAAGACTTCCGCGACGGCAACGAAGGCTTCGGTTCATTCGATGCTTCATCTGCAAAAGCATCATTCGAGAAAGGTCTAAAAGCAGAAGGCAAAGACAAAGTTAAACTCGAGCTTCTCTCATATGATGATGACAACTCGAAAAAAATCTCTGAATACCTCAAAGGTGAATGGGAGAAAAACCTTCCTGGTCTTGAAGTAACAATCAAGCAGCAGCCATTCAAAAACAAATTAGATCTTGAATCGAAAGGTGAATTCGAACTTTCATTCGCTGGTTGGGGACCTGACTACCAGGATCCGATGACGTTCCTCGATATGTGGATGACTGGTGGACCGTACAACCGTGGTAAGTACTCAAGCGAAAAGTACGATTCACTCATCAAATCTGCAATGAAAGACGCGAATGCCGAAACACGCTGGCAGTCACTGAAGGATGCTGAAAAAATCTTACTCGAAGACGATCAAGCAATCTCTGTCATGTACCAACGCGGTGCTTCCCTCTTACGTAAACCTTACGTTAAAGGGATCGTCAACCATAAAGTCGGAGCGGATACTTCGTTCAAATGGACATACATCGAAGGAAGATAAGGATACAAGATCTTTAAAGATCAGCCTCGCTTTACGCGGGTCTGGTCTTTTTTTCCATATGGGGCGAATGTACTGTTTTTTAGATATTGATTAAAAAGTGATAACATTCTGTTTTCATTTGTATTACTTCCATTTATACTTATGCAGAAGAAACTAAATTCACTTTTTTTTACAATAATTCGCGGTAATTCTTCAGATTTAATGAAAAAGTGCCGATACATTCTATATAGAGGACTTTTGCCTCAACACTACGATTATTTAGGAAGGAGGACTCATCTTTGAAGCAACGTGTACTGACGAGTCAACAAACATTCACAGAAGAACAAATCGAGATGATTGAAGCCATCCGTGCAGTCGGCGAACTGATTCAAGACCGGCCACGCCGGACGATCTACCGCCGCTATGCCGTTATACATGGTTGGCCATTACCTGAAAACATCATCCGTCAATTCGGTTCGTGGCCGGAAGCTTTATCTGCCGCAGGTTTTGAATGGCATATCGATCAGCAACCGGAAGAGCTGGAGCGGGCACCGAAATATACGAAAGATGAAATTCTGAATTCTTTCCACCGGTATGCGAAAGATGTCGGTTCGACGATTACCTTGAAGAAGTACCAAATTTGGCGGAAGTCGGTCCACCATGCACCGAGCCACTATCATATTGTGAAGATGTTTGGTTCTTGGCATGATGCCTGTACAGCAGCAGGACTCGAAGCAAGCGTCACGTATTCGAAAGCTGAGCTTGCGGCATCACTTCGACAAGCAATTGAAGAAGTCGGATTCTCATTGTCTTTTGAAGCTTACCGTGAGTGGGCGAAGCGAAACAACAAACCCTCTACAAAAGCATTGCTCCATCGCTATGGTTCATGGTCAGCCGCTATTCATGCGATCGAGAGTGAAATCCGTATGAGTAACCAACAAGCGCAATAATCAGTCTAGTGCATTCATTTTCTTCCTATTTTATAGTTCACACGCTAAACAGACCAGTCGAAACCTCGACTGGTCTGTTTCATGTTTAATAGTAGTGGCCGATGCTTCCGTGAAAAGATGGAAGCATCGGCCACTTGATTTGATGTAGGACGAAAACGTCTGTCAAAAAGATTGTTTGGGCTACACTTATGAGTCAGCACCGTTATATTAAATCACTTTTTCTTTCCATTCTTGGTATGACGCAACGCGGTCACGCCCCTGGAATTTAGCCCCTACGTACATCGCACGGTCTGCATTTCGAATCAGGCTCGCAAGATCGCCTAACTCTTTCAGCGTATCGATTCCGATGCTTGCGGTGATTTCTAACGAATGACCGGATACTTCGATTGGATTGGCGTGTAGCGTCTCACGGATGCGCTCTGCAACGATTCGTGCCGATTCGATGTCCGTATTCGGTAATAACACGACGAACTCTTCTCCGCCGTACCGCGCGACAAGGTCTGTGATGCGTGTCGCCTGCATCAAGAGTTTAGCGACCTCGAACAATACAACATCTCCGATTTCGTGACCATGGGTATCATTGATTTGCTTAAAGTGATCCAAATCAATCATCAATGCCGAGAACGGATATAAATCCTTTTGCTTGATTCGTCGATCGCCCCACTCTTGCAAGGCACGGTAGTTCGGTAATTTTGTCATGGCGTCTGTCCGGCTATCGATTAAAAGATGTTGTCGTTCTTGGGCCCGTTCAACGGCCCAGGACAACACACGTAATGCACGATACAGCTCATAACCAAAATCTGTCGTGAATTCACCACTTGCTTCCGATGCTAAAAATAACGAGCAATTGATGGTTTCCGTCGCTTCCGGTTTGATGAACAGAATCGATTGTGTTTCTTCAGGAAGACAATCGTAGAGGCGAATGTCCCACTCCTGTTGCATGCCGTAAAGGAGAACCTCCTCTTTTTCAATCAATTCTTCGATGATGATTCCTTCGACGTGATCCGCTTTTAATTTCCGTCCATCTTTCAGCGAATAATAGACTGTCTTTCCTTCTCCAAAATCAAACTTTATCCAGGCGATGTCAGGTTTAACGAATTGATTGAGTTGTTTTAAGTAGCGTTCGATGATGAACTGGGAATCCCCGTCCTGCCACGCTGCTTCTTTTAGACGCTCAATCTGTTCCCAGTGTTCAATCCGGTCACTCGCATGAACCGAACTGCCGAGCGCACGTTTGATGATGAATAATGCAAATGCCGTCATGACCAACGCACTGATTCCATTGTTTTGGGCCATCAAGGTACTAAAGACTCCAAATAACAGTTCTGCCGTAATGACGACTGCTTCAAAACGTAGCAACGGAATCATGACGCTGCTCGGGATATTCTCTCCGAGTAAGAAGTTCGACAATGTATATTGGAACAAGAGGACGACCCACATGATGACGACCATCGTCACGAGCGGTACGATATTCCCGATGAGTGAAAAATCCGGACCGTGTGTTCCACCGAGCGCATTGTAGGCTAAACCTGCCGGCAAAATCAATAAGAGTTCAAGCGTGACGTTGAATGGATAATTGTGCAGCATACGCCGTCGTCCGATTGCCGTATGAAATGAACGCAATTGGTAAATCAGCATCGTCAATTGTCCGACACAAATCGCTGATAACAATCCGTATGTTAAAAAGGTATACAGGACAAAACCAAAGTGGAACGTAAAACTCATATGTCTTCGACGAACCGGGTCGACGACAAAAATCGTCGATAACGCTACTACCAAAAAGAATGTAAAGTAATCGATGCTGAGGCTGTATCCGTTCTCTCTTGCGATAAGATCAATGACAATCACGACGATAAAGAACACGACCCAGCTTCGAAGGAGATATTGTTGAAAACGACGCATGTTGAGTTCCCCTTCCTAAAATATTTTTTATTTTTACGGGCACTGCATTGCATCTAAAAAAACTTCAATCATCTTTTTCAGCGGCTCATTTGTTACACTATAAGCAGAGGTGATGAATACATGAGTACTCAATTTACAAAGGAAGCCTTCGAAGCGTTTGAAATCGAAGGGTTAGAAAACCGGATGGAAGCGATCCGGGAACGGATACAACCTGTTTTCCGGCAGATCGGCGCTGAAGTCTCACCCGATTTGACAGTCAATCTCGCAGAGGATATGTATGTGCACATCGCACAACATGCAAGACGCAAGGTAAACCCGCCTAATGATACGTGGATGGCGTTTTCTCCAAACAAACGTGGTTATAAAAAACATCCGCATTTCCAAGTCGGACTCTTTGATGATCATTTGTTCATTTGGCTCGCTTATATCTACGAGCTTCCTAATAAACAACAATACGCGACGCAACTTCTCGAGCAACAAAATTTGTTACAGGACTTACCGGAGGACTTCGTCATTTCCTACGATCACATGAAAAAAGAAGCAGTTCGTGTGACTGATGCAAACCTTGAACAAGGATTAGTTCGTTTTCGTGATGTAAAAAAAGCTGAATTTTTAATCGGACGGCATGTTTCCGCCCAAAAAGTCAGCACAATGTCCCATGATGCATTACTTGAATTGATTCGAAATACCTACGACCATCTCGTGCCGGTCTATAAAAAGGTTAAATAAAAAGGATGGCCTATAAGGTCATCCTTTTTCTCATTAGTTATATTTTACTAGAATTGACATGACTTGTGTACGGTCAGAATTTAAATTTAGATAAATGTTGACCTTTTTCGCTGAAACGGTCATCGTGTTGAACATTGGATCAAGCTTAGCAGTTGGATACGCTTTTTTTACTTCCTTGACAGAAATCGTACGTTTGACCATTTTCGGATCATATACGATTGCTGAAACTTTTGCTTTACTGTCCTTTACTCCATACGTCGAACAATAATGAACGGAACGATCGGGTGTCATAAGCCCATTACCACTTTGGCACCAGTTCGAATTTTTTTCACCTTTATATGCACTATGTACCTGTGCGAGTGTCGTTCGGTTAAGTTTAACGTTTTTGTCGAGTGACTTAGCATAACCGGCGTTCTTCTTAATATGTTGAAGCCAATTGACATCCGTTGGTTTCGTTGCTTCTGCTGATTGATTATATGAAGTGCCTGACACGACGCTGACGGCAAGAGCTGCTGTTAAGATAAGTCCTAAGATTCGTTTCATGGTGTTACCTCCTAAAAATGCTTTGTTAAATAACTCATTCCCCCATTTCTCAAAAAATACTCATCTTCCATACATTTTTTAGAAAAATATTTTAAAAAAGGCTGGTATCCGTGGGATACCAGTCCTTTGTTATTTTTTATGCATTTTAAACTCTAAGAATAATTCATTGTAATGGGCAAGCATCTTTTTCCCCAAGTTTTTGTAGACTTCGAGTGTATCCGTCACAGCTTTATCCGGATAGAACCGTTCGTCTTCCCGTACCTCTGCGTCGAGGAGTTTTAAAGCATCTTTGTTCGGTGTCGAGTAGCCGACATAATCCGTATTCTTCGCAGCGATGTCCGGGCGCAACATGAAGTTGATGAACGCATGTGCCCCTTCGACGTTTTCCGCCGTTTTTGGAATGACGACATTATCAAACCAAACGTTCGATCCTTCTGACGGGATGACGTAGTTCAAGTCTTCATTTTCACTCATGATTTCATTGGCATCACCGGACCAGACGACCCCGATCCCGGCTTCTTCGTTTGCGAGCAGTAGCTTGATTTCATCTCCAACGATCGCTTTGACGTTCGGCGTCAAGTCCATCAAGTTCGCTTTTGCTTCCTGGAGCTTATCTTCGTCCGTTTCGTTCAAGGAATAACCGAGACTGTTTAGACTCATCCCCATCACTTCACGGGCTCCGTCCGCTAATAAGATTTGATTTTTAAAGGCAGGGTCCCATAAATCTTTCCAACTCGTTGGTTCTTTTCCATCAAGCAGTTTTTGATTGTAGACGATGCCGACCGTCCCCCAAAAATACGGGATTGAATACTGATTGCCCGGGTCGAACGGCAAATCAAGGAAACGATCATCGATATGCTTGAGATTCGGAATTTTCGATTGATCAATCGGGATGACGAGATCTTCTTCAATCATCTTCGCAATCGCATAATCTGAAGGAACGGCGATATCATACGTCGTCCCTCCTTGCTCAATCTTCGTCAACATCGCTTCGTTCGAGTCGAATGTCTGATAGACGACTTTAATTCCTGACTCTTCTTCAAACTGATCGATTAAGTCCGGGTCGATGTAATCCCCCCAGTTGTAAATATTCAAGACATTTCCCCCGGAATAGCCTTGTGTCGCGTTTAAGCGGTTCAAAGCAAACAGGATGACACCCGAGATTAGAAAAATCGTTACGAACAATTGGATTAATTTTTTCAACGGTCATTTCACCTCCGGTCGTGACAACTTCGCTACAGAACGTTGGTTCAAGAAATAGTAGCCGATGACAAGTAAGAACGTAAATAAGAAGATGACGGTCGACAAGGCATTGATTTTCATCGAAATCCCTTGGCGTGCCAATGAATAGATTTCAACGGATAAGGTCGTAAACCCATTCCCCGTCACGAAAAATGTCACGGCAAAATCATCAAGTGAGTACGTCAGTGCCGTAAAGAATCCGGCAAAGATTCCCGGTGTGATGTACGGCAAGATGACTTTCGTCAGGACGTCCAAACGACTTGCCCCTAAATCACGTGCCGCATCAACGAGCGTCGGGCTCATTTCTTGCAGTTTCGGCAAGACGAGGATGACGACGATCGGGACAGAAAACGCGATGTGCGACAGTAAGACGGATGTAAAGCCAAGTTGAATCCCAAGCATCGTAAAGAAGATTAAGAACGATGCTCCGATGATGACATCCGGACTGACAATCAAAATACTATTAAGTGTCAGGAGCGACGTTTCAATCCGCTTTTTCCGAACTGCTTGAATCCCGATTGCACCGAACACACCGACAATCGTCGAGATTGCTGCTGAGAGCAAGGCGATGACGAGTGTATTCAAGACGATGATCAAGAGGCGTGAATCTTGAAAGACTTCCTTATACCAATCCCACGTGAAGGAATCAAAGTTCGTCATGTTATCTGCACTGTTGAACGAATAGAATGCGAGATAGAAGATTGGAGCATACAAGACGATGAAGACACCAATCAAATATAGGTTTGCCAGTTTAAACCGTTTCATCATGTCGTCGCTCCTTTCTTCCGTTTTGTACTCGTCAAGGCGAGAATGATGGCCATCGCGATGATCAAGAAGACGGCGATCGTCGCACCCATCCCCCAGTTTTGGGTGACAAGAAATTGTTGTTCAATTGCTGTACCGAGCGTGATGACACGGTTCCCGGCAATCAGGCGGGTAATCATGAAGAGTGATAACGCCGGGATGAAGACAAGTTGACAGCCTGACTTCACACCATCAATCGTCAATGGGAAGACGACACGACGAAATGTCGTAAAGTTCGATGCCCCTAAGTCACGTGCCGCAAAGACGAGCGACGGACTTAACTTTTCGATGGCATTAAAAATCGGCAAAATCATGAACGGGATGAAGATGTAGACCGACACGAACACGAAGCTGAAGTCCGTGAACAGGATTTGTTTGCGCCCGATGCCAATCGCTTCAAGCGTTTGGTTCGCAAGCCCATACGTACTGAACAATCCGATGAAAGCATAGGCTTTCAGCAACAGGTTGATCCAGGTCGGCAAGATGATCAAGAGCAACCAAAGTTGTTTATGCTTCGTTTTCGTCAATAAATAGGCCGTCGGATAACCGATCGCAAGCGAAAACAACGTGATTAAAAAAGCATACCAAAATGAACTGAGCGTCATCGTCAAATACGTCGAGGTAAAGAAATTCTGATAGTTGACGAACGAGAAGTTTCCATCTAAATCAAGGAACGAATAATAGATGACAAGCACGATTGGTGCGATGACGAACAAGGCAATCCAAAATGTATAGGGAATCAGGTACCAGTTACGTGTTTTTTGCATCATAACACCCCATCGTACGATTCAAGCCGTTTATCAAAGTCCTCTTCCGTCTCATTCAGACGCATGACGTGAATCGCTTCCGGATCAAATGTCAGACCGATATGCTCACCGACTGTCGCTTTTTTCGTACTGTGGACGAGCCACTCATTTCCGACTTCATCGATACAGGCGATTTCATAATGGACGCCGCGGAAGAGTTGTGAATCGACCGTCACCTGTAACTTCCCTTGGGCGACATTCGTGATTTCTAAGTCTTCCGGACGGATGACGATTTCGACTGGCTCATTCAATTCAAGTCCCCGGTCGACACATTCGAATTCTTTTTCAGCGAACGAAACGAGGTAATCGTTTAACATCCGTCCCGGAATGATGTTCGATTCACCGATGAAGTCGGCGACGAAGCGGTTGATCGGTTCATCATAAATGTCGGTCGGTGTCCCCGATTGTTGGATTGAACCATGATTTAAGACAAAAATTTCATCCGACATCGCAAGCGCTTCTTCTTGATCATGCGTGACGAAGATGAACGTAATCCCAAGACGACGCTGTAAGTCGCGCAGCTCGTATTGCATCTCCGTCCGCAACTTCAAATCGAGTGCTGACAAGGGTTCGTCCAGTAAAATCACTTCCGGTTCATTAACGATTGCCCGGGCAATCGCGACACGTTGACGTTGTCCACCCGACATCTCTGTGATTTCCCGTTTTTCATAGCCCGATAAGTTAACGAACTTCAACGCATCAAGGACACGTTGCTTAATGTCTGCTTCTTTGACCTTTTTGATTCGGAGGCCGAAGGCGATGTTCTCGAAGACGTTTAAGTGCGGGAACAAGGCATAATCCTGGAAAACCGTATTGACTTGACGTTTGTTCGCCGGAACATCGTTAATCCGTTTTCCATTGAAGATGATTTCACCCGCTGTCGCTTCCGTAAAACCGGCAATCAAGCGCAGGACTGTCGTTTTACCGCATCCGGATGGGCCGAGCAATGTGTAGAACTTCCCCCGCTCGATTTCGAAGCTGACACCGTCGAGGACGGTTTGGTCGTCAAACTGTTTTGATACTTCTTTGAATTGAATGATCGTATTCGTTGTCACTTTAGTTCCTCCTTAAAGATACGAGTCGGTTGCTGTGACGAGAAGTTTCGCCTCCGTCGCTGACTCGTTTCGTAGTTGATGGATTTCTGACGCTTTATAGTAGAACGTCTCACCTTGTTTCGCCCGGAATATTTGTCGACCGAGTGCGAGTGTCACGTTACCCTTGAGGACATAAACGAATGTTTCCGATCCGGACGGTTCATAAGCTTTAAATGAACTGTTCGCAGCAAGCGTCAACAGGACCGGCTCCATTTCTTTTTCATTCGACTCCGGAATCAACCAGGTGACGTGGTACCCTCGTTCCTCATCGGCATAACTCGTGACATCGTCTCGTGTATAAACGACTTTCTGATTCAGCGCCTCCTCATCGAAAAAGTCTCTTGCTGAGATGCCTAATACTTCAAGGAGGCTAAATAACGTCTCAATCGAGGGAGAACTGATCTCTCGCTCGATTTGCGAAATATATCCTTTACTTAAATCGGTTCTTTCCCCGAGCTCTTCTTGTGTCAATCCTTTTTGAAGACGCAGGTTTTTAATTTTATTGCCAATCGTACGCACTTTACGCCCTCCTCTCCCATACTGTTCTTGAGTTTAGTATAAGACGACTGAAAGTTTACTAATCACGTACCGATTATAGCGTACTGACTTTTTTTAGCAAGGGAAATTACTCACTTTTTTCAGGAGGGTTTGACACCGATAACGCTTACACCTACAATTAATATCAGGTACTAAAATGAGGAGGAATTCACGATGCGCATTGCTTGGATTACAGACAGTACGACGATTGTGCCAAACTCAATCGTCGACCATCAAGACTTAACGATCGTCCCGTTACTTGTCATGAAGGATGGTGAAAGTTTTATCGACGGTGTCGATGTCAATGCTGAGACTGTCTATAGCTGGATCGATGCCGGTCATAAGGTCACGACGAGCCAACCTTCGATTGGGACTTTTACGGAACACTATGAAAAACTAAAAGCAGACTATGACTTCGGATTTGCCGTTCATTTATCAAGCGAACTGAGCGGTACGTATAATGCTTCCATTCAAGGAGCAGAAATTGCTGGTTTTCGTCTGATTGCGATTGATTCCCGTTGCGGTATCTATCCAGCAGGACAATTACTTGCGGAAGCGATCCAGTTAGCAGAACAAGGAGTTGCGATTGAACAAATCGAACAGATGATTTTAAAACGACGGTTCGATCATCACATCGAATTTACCGTCGAAAACTTAAAACAGTTGCAAGCTGGCGGTCGCATTTCATCGACGAAAGCTTTCGTCGGTAATTTACTTCAATTACGCCCGCTCTTCCACTTCGAGGAGGGCAAAATCGTTCCTTACCAGACGGTTCGGACCTTCAAGAAAGCACACTCCAAAATTTATGATCATCTCGTCGAAATCCTTGAACGTGGTGACGTAACGGATATTTCACTGTTTCATGCCACAGCGTACGACTTAGCACGGGAATGGAAGGTAAAACTTGAGGCGCGCTTCAATGTCTCGATTCGTATTGACGATCTTACGCCTGTCCTCGGCTCACACACCGGGAATCCGGCGATTGGCATGTCATTCTTGAATCCGACAAGCCGACACTAATGTCTAAAACTGAAAGATTCAGGGTAAACCTTCTTTAGAGATTAAAGGAGGTTTTTCTATTGAAAAATAAATGGATTTGGTTGAACTGGCTTGGTTTCATCTTTGCTGTAACAGTTAACGCACTCGACGGTGGGAAAACCGGTCGTATTTCCGACACGATTCCAACGTTGTTCAAACCTGCCGGGTACGCGTTCTCGATTTGGGGACTCATTTATGGTGTTTTACTTGTTTGGTTAATTTTACAGACCATCCCGAAATTCAAAGAACATGAAATCGCAAAAAAAATCGGTCCTTGGTTTTTGATTAGTTGTCTCTTTAATGCCGCTTGGATCGTCACATTCGCTTACAAACTTTTCCCATTGACGCTCGTCGTCATGATTGGTCTACTCGCTTCTTTGATGGTCATCTACTCGAAGGTCGATCGCGAAACAAAAGCCCTTCGTTTTAAAGTCCCGTTCTCCCTTTACATCGGCTGGGTCTCGGTCGCGACAATCGTTAACGTCTTCATCGTCATGCAGACGCAAGGCATCACGAAGTTGCTCGGCATCGGTGACGCCGGTTGGACGATGATCATGCTTCCGGTAGGTGTCATTGTCGCACTCATCTTTATGTTTGCGAACCGCGATCCGATTTATCCGCTCGTCTTCGTTTGGGCCTATATCGCGATCAACTTTAAATCAGATGACGGTCTCGTTGATACGGTCGTCCTCGGTAGCGTCGTCGTCCTTCTTGCAGGATACGTCTTCTTACTCGTCCGGATGCGTCGGCAAATCCATGTGAGCAAGTAACGTTATTTCTGTTTGAAACACGCGTATACTGGAGACAAAGGAGTGATTGTCATGAACATCACATTTACACGTCCCGCACTTGACCGGATTGAACAATTGCGCGGTGACATTAAAGGACAGCTTCATCTTTATTACGACACAGAAGGATGCGGTTGTGGAAACTCCGGTATCTTCAGTATCCGTTTCGTCGAGTCGGCGACTGACGAAGATATGACGATTGATTCAAATGTCGGTCCCGTCCTCGTCAAACGTTGGTCGAGTCACTTTCTCGATCAAGACATGACACTCGATTATAAAGAAGAATCAAAATCACTGATTTTAAAAAGCGACGGACAATACTTCAATACGAATGTTCTTGTGACCGATCATACCGGCTGTCAGTTGACACCGAATCGGTAAGTACAAAAAAGGCAGCCTCCCTTGTGGAAGCTGCCTTTTGTAATAGTTGGACAGACAGAGGCTGCGTTGATTACAGAGTCACGGTCATCTATAAAATGTACTAGAGTTCTGTCTGCATCGTACACGAGTCGAGTAGGTTTTTCCGCCCGATCAACCTACTACCAATACGTTTTTCGTCCCCCATATCTTCGCACGCATCATGCCGGCGTGCTTATCTAGCTTACGTAACCAATCCGTGATTGGATTTAAAAAACAACATTTTTTTAGCCGACATCACGTACTGTGCGCTCAATCGTCTGCTGATCCAAGTCCTTGACGTTCATCGGACGGCTATAATAATACCCTTGTCCATAATCACAGCCGAGGCGTTTTAAAAATTCGTGTTGTTCGAGTGTTTCGACACCTTCCGCCACGACCTCAATTCCGAGACTTTTCGCTAATTGAATGATCATTTCCGTGATGGCCGTGCCCCGCTCGTCATGCGGAACCTCATCGATGAACGATTTATCAATCTTTAAGATATCGATTGGTAAGTGCTTCAAGTGGGTCAATGAAGACAACCCTGTCCCGAAGTCATCCAAAGCAATCGTCAGACTCAACTGTTTCAGTTCACCAAGCATCATCAGGGCCCGTTCCAAGTTCTCCATGACAGAGGTTTCCGTAATTTCGAGTTGAAGATGAAGCTCTCCCCCGCGTTCAAGTGAGTGATGGACAATCTCTTTAATCATTGAATTATGAGACTCGGACCGGAAGTGCATCGCTGATAAGTTGACCGACACTTGACGAATGAAATGATCTTCCTTTTTCCACAACTCCATCTGGTGGACCGTCTCCTTCAAGACCCATTCCGTCAGTCTATGGATCAAACTGTACTTTTCAGCAATCGGAATGAACTCGGCCGGTGAGATGAAGCCGAGTTTCGGATGGTTCCACCGAATCAGGACCTCTGCTTGTTCGACCTTCCCTGTCGCTAACGCAATCTTCGGCTGATAGACGAGATTAAATTCTTTGTAATCGGTCATCGCCTTTCGGAGTGAACCGACAATCAACTGTTCCCGTCGATCCGAGTGAATCAATTCATCATATAAAACAAACCGATCGCGCCCTTCATTTTTTCCAGCCCGTAAGGCACTCTCCATCTGACCAATCCGAATCTCTAACGTTTCTTCCGGATTCGGCAAGATGACACCAATCGTCGCAGTTAAATGAATCTCTTGATTTTCAAGGAGCATCGGTTGACGGATTTGCTCGAGCACCTGATTAAATGAAGCCTCAAGTTGTTCCGTATCGACTTGTTTAATCAAGAAAAATTGTGTTCCGTTGTAGCGGATACAGGCTTCTTCTTCGCCGAGGATTTCTTTAATCCGATCTGCAAACTGACGAATGATCGTATCCCCTTGATCAAAACCGAATGTGTCGTTAATCCACTTATAGCCGTCTAAATCAATCAACGCCATCGCCATCGTTTGTTTCGAGCGGTTGTATTGTCCATCCACCTTCATCATGTGATGGTCAAGCCAGCGCCGATTGTGCAGCCCCGTCAAATGGTCCGTATAGGCCATCATTTGAAGTGCACGTCGTTCCAAGTGGATGTAGAGTCCCGTGATCAAGATGATTAAAATAAAGATTGGAATCGCCACTTCACTCAAGATGTTCGACGTGATCGGGTCATTTGATAAAACGGTAGTGGAATCAGCCGGGATACAAAATGTCGTTCCGAGCATGCCTACGTAATGCATCGCTGATACGGCTAAGCCCATCAATGTCGCGACAGGGATTAAAATGCGTTTTTTGTCGACATGGCGCGTCATATAAAGCAATAATAGCGCCACATAGGCAACCGTCACGGCAATCAACACTGAAAGAGTGAAGATGCCGGTGTCATAACGGATATCTCCCCCAAACTGCATCGCGGCCATCCCCAGGTAATGCATTATTGTAATTCCAATCCCGATGAGTGAACCTGCAAGCACGACTTTTTTACGCGTAATCGCAGAATAATATAATAAATAAAAGGCAATCCATGCAGCCGTGATCGCGGGTACGACCGAGAGTAACATCAGGACCCAGTCATAATTGACCGCGACCGATAATTCGAATGCACCCATTCCAATAAAGTGCATGCCCCAAATCGATAACCCCATCGTCAATGATGAAAGAAGCAGTGTTCGTTTTCTTAAGGATGTCGCTTTAGCCAAGCGTCGATTGAGTTCAAGCGAGGCGTAGGATCCGACAATGGCGACGATAACCGATAGGATGACCAGTGCCTCTTCATAGTGTTTCGGTAGTATGATCCATTCATTCATTGTGTAAGTGCCTCTCTTTTTGACTGACATTCCTATTAGTATCGTCTTAATTCGTCATTTCTTTCAGTACTGTTTCGAATTTTTATACAGTTTGATGTGTTTTTCGACTATTTTGTACGAAATATACAAAAAAGAGACCCACATTTGTGGATCCCTCGACATTTCTTCTCTTATAGTGTAGCGGATGCAATGACTGCTCCGGTTGGTTGTTCTAAATCTGGTTCAGGTTCGACCGTAATCGCGACGGCATCAATCTTTCCACTGCCTTTGAGTGCAAAGACTGCTGCTGCTTGACCATCTTGTTCGATGACTCCGTTCGCCTGTACTTGATCGCCTTGAATCGTCCACATCTGATACAACTCGCCTTCTTTAAGCGGTGGCAAGTCTTTCAATTGAACGAGCATGTATTCTTTATCGTCTTTCGTAAAGATCATGCTCGATCCTTGAATCGAAGCCGTACTCTCGAAGTTTCCCATGCCGTTCACTTCATCCAGCGCTAACGCTTCTGTTTGTTCTGGTTCATCTTGCGCTAAGAAATAGGCGTTCGCTCCAAGCGATAATAAGAGAACCGCTGCAATGCTCATTAACCAACCGAGTGGGACTTTTCGTCTCGTTTGCTTTTTCGCACGTTTTGTCTCGAGTTCCGAGGCATGTTCCGGTGTCGGCTGTGTTGTTTTCACAATGTTAGGCGCTTCTTGATCCGTCTCGTTTGACGAAGCAAGGACTTCTCCTAAGATTCTTGATTTCATCCCAGCCGGTACCGGTCGTTCTGGAAGTGATTCCGCGATGGGAAGCATCAATTCTTCCATTTCTTGTAGCGCCTGCTTGCAGTCGTCACAAGTCGCAAGATGTGCTTCGAACGCGTCTCGATCGGCTGCAGATAACGTTCCATTAAAGTAATCAATTAAATCATGACAACGTTCTTCCATCAACGTTCCCTCCCTTCCAATAATTTTCGTAACGCTTGAATCGCACTCCTTATCCTCGTCTTCACCGTTCCGAGGGGCAATTCGAGCTGATCTGAGATTTGTTGTTGCGTTAACCCTTTAAAATAGACAAGCTCAATTAATTCTTGTTGCTCCGGTTTCAATGCTTGGACCGCTTCACGTACTTCAGAAGCGGTTTCCCGTTCGACGACCGTTCGTTCGACCGGTTCATCAAACCCACCGTCTCGTTCTTCAATTTCAATTGTCGGTTGTCGCTTTTCACGCCGTAAACAATCAAGCGCAGCATTTCGGGTAATCGTCAACACCCACGAAGAAAACTTTCCTTTCTCCGTATTGAAGTCAACACGTCCATTCCATATCTTCATCCAGACTTCTTGAATAACTTCTTCAGATAATCGATCGTTGTTCGTAAAGCGATGTGCGAATGAAAACAACAGCCTCTCGTATTTATCATATAACGTTTCAAGAGCCTGTTCATCTCCTCCACGCATCTGATGATAAAGCGATTCATCGGATTGAGTATGCATCCTTCTCCCCCTTGTGATTAGTCAGCCTTATCATATAGTATACGCAAGCTGACGCAAAATCGTTTTAGTTTTCTTTCGTTATTTTGATTATTTTTCTCCATCACATCCATATTCCCTGTTCTATCAAAAAATATAGCTGAAAAATCGATTGAATTGACAGAAATACCATGATGGGCATAGCATGAAGGTATCGAGAATACGTGTTGCACCTTAGAATGGAGGAAAATGAATGGATTACGATCAAAAGATGAAAAATCGGGTCAGTCGGATTGAAGGACAACTGCGCGGTATTTTACGGATGATGGAAGAAGGTCAAGATTGTCGTGACGTCATCACTCAGTTATCCGCTGCACGGTCAGCAATGGACCGGACGATTGGTGTCGTCGTTAGCTCAAACTTGATTGAATGTGTCAAAGAGGCTGAAGCCAGTGGTGAGGGACAAACAGAAGACTTAGTTAAGGAAGCTGTCAGTCTTCTTGTCAAAAGCCGTTAATTTAAAGGATGGTCTTCATTTCGGTAAACTTCCGAGCTGAAGACCTTTTTTTAATAGAATCGATTGAATTTTCGAGCGGACGTTTTAGATTAAAGTAAAACAGGTACATTTACTGTGGATACTATGATTCATTTTAGATCACGACACAAACGACTCATATCGCTCTCTTCATTAAGATAGCAGTGGTAATTTGTCTTTACTTGATTGATTCAAGCAAGACCATACGTAGGAGGAACATATATGACAGTCTCACTTTTTATTGATGTAGCATGTAAAACAGGCGAATCGCCTGTCTATGACGCCAAAACGAAACGCTTTTATTTCGTTGACATTCCAAACAAACTGTTCTTTTCATATGATTTGACGACTGAGGCCTTGAAGCCGTTCCAGGTACCGAGCGCGATCACTTCAATCGCTTTAACTGATGCCCCTGATTTTCTCCGGGTGACTTCAGAACATGGTTTCGGAACATTCGATCTGAAAGAAGGTCATCTCTCACTCGAAACGAAGTTGACGATGCCCGACTCGGACCGGATGAACGACGGTAAACTCGATCCATCTGGACAGTATGTAGCCGGTAGCATCAATGAAGAGGACGGGGAAACGGCCAGTCTCTACCGTTTGCGTCACGATGGCTCAATCGATGTTTTGCATGATGGACTCACGAATTCAAATGGTCTCGTCTGGTCAGAGGATGGAACGACTCTGTACCATATCGACACACCGACTAAAAAAGTCTACGCCTTTGACTATGCACCCGATCAACCCTTGACGAATCGTCGCGTAGCAATCGATTTAGAAGAAGAAGATGGTTTTCCGGACGGCATGACGAAAGACCGGGATGGACATGTTTTCATCGCGCATTACGCCGGTTCTTGCATTACACGTTGGAATCTTGAAACGGGCGAGAAGCTCGCACACATCGATTTCCCGGTTGCAAATCCGACGTGCCCAATCGCTTATGAAGATCGTCTGCTCGTCACGACAGCGGCAGATGGAGACGACTCTGCGCATGCTGGTGCCGTCTTCGAAGTCACGTATTAATTTTTATTTACTCCTCGGTCCAGTCGAGGAGTTTTTTTGTAGACGCCTGTACTAAAACAGGTGATACTAAAGTATCGATGATTATTTTAACGAGGGAGTGAAACGCTATGCGAATCTCAACGATTGAACGACTCCATCAATTACAGACGACACCCTCTTTTTTCCCGGTCAACTGCTACCTTTTTGAAGAAGCCGACAGCCTGACCTTGATTGATACCGGGATTTCACTGAACGCCAAAGCAATCCATCGCGTCATCAAGTCCCATCACAAACCGTTACGTTCCATCATCTTGACGCATGCCCACGCTGATCATGTCGGTTCACTCGACTTCTTAGCGAATGCCTTCCCACTCGCCGAAGTGGCAATCAGTTACCGCGACGCAGCGCTTCTTAGCGGTGATGAATCACTTCGTGAAGGAGAGTCGACACCTTTAAAAGGGGGCATCCCGAAAAACATCAAGACACGACCAGACCGTCTGCTTGAAAGCGGCCAACAAGTCGGAAGCCTGAACGTCATTACGTCTCCCGGGCACACCCCGGGCTCGATTTCCTTATGGCATGAAGGCAGTCGGACGTTGATTGCCGGAGATGCCTTCCAAACACAAGGCGGAATCGCTGTTTCCGGCGATACGCGCTGGCAGTTCCCGTTCCCTGCTCTCGCGACTTGGGATAAAGACGTCGCCTTGAAGTCCGCCCATCAATTGACGGAACTGACGCCCGACATCCTTGCGACTGGACATGGTCCTCTCGTTCTCGCACCGAGCTATGAAATGCGTGAAGCTGTCGATCGGTTTGAACAATTGTTAAAACGCTGATCCCACAACAATCTACCGAACCCTTTACATTGCTTAAAAAGCAGGAAGTGCGGGAGGTAAAAGCGTAAGTATAGACAATTCATGCAGCCGATTTAGAGCGCAATCCGTCTTGAATCGCATTAAACCGAAAAAAGCAATCGTTCGCGCCCCTGTCGCTTTGAAGACGAGACGAGGAACTGATCGCATCTAGACATAGCGTATTCACTTCTCGCACACGTTTTTCTACACGCTCAAAGGGTCTGACTCAAAAGCGGGAACCACTCTCGATTAAAAGGAATCAGGACTTTTCCATACGTATCTCAGTCAAACACTCAACTATCTGAAACAATAAACATTTGTATAGATATGGCCGATGATCCCGTCAAAAGTGGGTCATCGGCCATTTACTTAATGGAGGACGGGAACGTTCATCCTCGACCCCTGTGGGAAAAGGTAGCGCGATTCGCGGTGAGGATGACAAAACCGTCTGTCACTCTGATTGATGTTGGAGCGACTCTTGAGTCAGCTCCTTCTTTTTTCATCAGCCCGTTCGAAATCAGCGGGACCTAACTCTTGTCATGACCCTCGATCAGAATGTTCCTCAAAACCACGGCACTTTTTCTAGCGTGTCACTTTCTTGTATTTTTTCTAAGATGAGACCCTTCACTATTTCACCGACTCGTTTGGTACAGACGTGCCTCATAGGGCTGCAAGATCTTACTTGCACTCTCTTCATAGTTCGAGAGAAGTAACTGTTCATTCGGTAAGGCGAATGTCGTTTCGACCTGTTCATCGTGGACGTTCAAGACGATTCGCCACGTCACCCCTTCGAATTCCCGTTCATATACGTAAAGATAAGGATCCTGAATCGCCAAATCACGATACACGCCATATACCATGACAGGATGTTCTTTTCGTAATTGAATCAACTCCCGGTAAAACGCGAGAACCGATTGCGGATCCTGTTCAGCTGCCTGCACGTTGATTGTTTTATAGTTCGGATTGACCGTCATCCATGGTGTCCCTGTCGTAAATCCGCCTGCCCGGCTATCATCCCATTGCATCGGTGTCCGCGAATTATCCCGCGCCCGTAGCTGCATCGATGACAAGACAGTGCCGCTCGGCTCTCCCGCTGCGACGCGCTCCTCGTAACGATTACGGAAGGCGACGTCTTGGTACAGAGAAGCATCCGAGAAACGAATACCCGTCATCCCGATTTCTTCTCCTTGATAGACATACGGGATACCCGGTAACGTGTGTAGCATCAAGCCGAGTAACTTGGCGCTCTCGACACGATAGCACTCGCTACCGAAGCGCGTGACTTGTCTTGTATGATCGTGATTATTCAAAAATTGTGAAGTGACGCCTTTCGGGTACAGCGCATCATACCACCGTTTTTGAATCTGTTTATACCGCAACAGGTCCATTTCTTCCATGTCATCGGCGACTTCGAAATGAAACAACGTCTGTAACTCCTGACGTTCTTCACTAACATATAACAGCCCGTCATCGGGACCGACAAACGGAATCTCCCCGACCGTAAACAATTTTTTCCCCGCAAGAACTTCCTGATGCATCTCCTGTAAAAATTCATGGACTCCCGGTTGATTGCCTAAGTAGGACAAGTCAAACGGATCCTCCACATCGTCAAACGCCGCTCGTTTTTTAATCAAGTTAATGACATCCATCCGGAAACCATCGATGCCTCGGTCGATCCACCATCGCATCATCGCGTAGACAGCTTGACGGACGGCAGGCTGTTCCCAGTTCAAATCAGGTTGTTCTGAGGCAAACGAATGAAAATAGTACTGTTGCCGTCCTTCATCCCACGTCCAGGGACTCGGCGCAAAATACGACCGCCAATTGTTTGGTGGTGTTCCTTTTTCCCCGTCATGCCAAATGTACCAATCTGACTTATCATTCGTTTGATCACGGCGCGACTCCTCAAACCAGTGATGTTGATGACTTGTATGATTGACGACAAGATCGAGAATGATTTTTAAGCCGCGCGCATGCGCCGATTCAATCATCTGGTCCAAATCTGCCATCGTGCCGGCTTTCTCCATGATGCCGTAATAGTCAGCGATGTCGTAACCGTTGTCGATATCAGGTGATGTATAACAGGGGTTAAGCCAAATGACATCCACCCCGAGTGAGGCGATGTAGTCGAGCTTTTCGATCACGCCCCGCAAGTCCCCCATCCCGTCTCCATTCGAGTCGTTAAAACTCCGCCAGTACACTTGATAAACGACGGCTTCTTTCCACCAGGTCCGATTCATCTTTTCCATCTCCCGTCTAGTAGTCGATCGATTACTTGTCTAGTGTATCAAGAACATCGTCTGAAATTGGAATGTTCTTCTAATTTTTAAGGAATTTTAAAAAACCTCTTTCATTTTGACTGAAAATTCGCTATTCTTGACGACAATACCTGAAGGAGGAACAGAGATGAAACATTTCGCCCCATCGATCGCCATCGATCGCTTGCCCAATCCCGTCTTCGCAGAACTTGCCCAACGGATCGGTTCCGTCAAAGCCGCAGGACACGACGTCATCACGCTTGGTCAAGGAACGCCGGACCAAACGACACCCGTACATATTCTCGATGCTTTAAAACAAGCCATCGATGATGCAAGTAATCTCCAGTACCCCCCGTTTCGCGGACATGATTTCTTAAAACAGGCCGTCGCTAATTTTTATGAATCAGAATTTGGCGTGTCGGTTGATCCGGCGACAGAAGTCGCGATTTTACTCGGAAGCAAGGCCGGCATCGTCGCCCTTCCGCAGACGATCGTCAATCCCGGTGAAGGGGTCATCGTCCCAGATCCCGGTTACCCGGATTACTTGTCGGGCGCAGCACTTGCCGGTGCGTATCCGATCACGCTTCCGCTTCTCGCTGAAAATAGCTTTTTGCCTGACTATGACCTCCTCGATTCGCTCGACGTCGAACGGGCCCGGATGTTGTTCCTCAACTATCCGAGTAATCCGACCGGTGCGACAGCGACGGCAGCGGCTTTTGAACAGACGGTCGCTTTCGCTGATGCACATGACATTTGTGTGGTTCACGACTTAGCGTACGGCGGGATCAGTTTCGATGGTCCGACGCGGAGTTTCCTCCAGACGGAAGGCGCTAAGAATGTCGGGATTGAGTTATTTTCGCTCTCTAAACGGTTTAACATGTCCGGCTTCCGGATTGCCTTTGCAATCGGTAATCCGTCTGTCATCGCGAGCATCGAAACATACCAGGAACACCTTTACGTCAGTGCCTTCACACCGATCCAGCATGCAGCGACGGTCGCGCTTTCAAGCGACCAGACATGTGTCCGTGAACTGAGCGCCTTGTATGAGACGCGACGCGATGCGTTGTTCGGTGCATTAAACGAAATCGGCTGGGACGGACCGGTTCCGGGTGGTTCGTTCTTCGTCTGGCTCCCTGTTCCGTCCGGCTTCACGTCACAAAGCTTCACCGATCACCTGCTCGACGAAGCGCACGTCGCCGTGACACCGGGTCATTTCTTTGGTACATACGGTGAAGGTTACGTCCGGATCAGTCTGATTGCCGATGTCGACCGACTCGTCGAGGCTGTCAAACGAATCGGGACCCTTCAGCTCTTCCAAACCGCCGTTGCCGAATAATTCTGAAAAAACGTTTGACAGATGGGAATCATTTCCGTTAAAGTAAATCCCAACAGCATAGCTACTTATCGAGAGCGACCGAGGGATTAGGCCCAACGACGTCCGGCAACCACCAGTAATGGAACGGTGCCACATCCTACAGAACTTCTTTTGTTCTGAGAGATAAGTTACGAAATTCTACACTTCGTCGCTTTTTTCTGGTTGCTCTCTAACTGGAAAAAAGCGATTTTTTTGTATCGGGAGGGAAACATTATGATTGAGTTCGCACACATCACAAAACAATTTGTCCGTGACCGTACACCGATTTTTGCATTAAACGATGTCAACTTAACGATTGAACAAGGGGAAATTTTCGGCATCATCGGTGAATCCGGCGCCGGAAAAAGTACACTCTTACGGTTGATTAACGGACTCGAGACACCGACGAGCGGTACGGTCATAGTAGACGGAGCCAATCTATCACGTGTCTCCAAAACGTCTCTCCGCAAACTCCGTCTCCGGGTCGGTATGATCTTTCAACACTTTCAACTGATTCAGTCCCGCACCGTTGCCGACAATATCGCGTTCGCCTTAAAGGCTGCCGGTGTCAAACGGCGTGAGTTCCCGAAACGGATTCAAGAATTAACGGCACTCGTCGGACTCGAAGGATTCGAGACGAACTATCCGAGCCAACTCAGTGGTGGACAAAAACAACGCGTCGGCATCGCACGAGCGCTCGCCAACAATCCAAACATCTTACTCTGTGACGAAGCGACATCAGCGCTCGATCCGGTGACGACGCTCCAGATTCTCGATTTACTGAAAGATTTGAACGCCCGGCTCGGTTTGACGATCATCCTCATCACCCACGAAATCGATGTCGTCAAACAAATTTGTCACCGCGTTGCCGTCATGGCGCACGGTGAAGTCGTCGAAGTCGCTTCGACTTACGCCATATTTAGTCAAGCCGAACATCCGGTCACAAAACATTACGTCGATACGGCACTCCAAATCGAATTGCCGGAACGGATTTTACGGACGACACCCGGCAAAGTCATTCGACTTCAGTTCACGGGTGAAAAAACAGGTGAGAGTACCTTATCTGAAGCCATCAAACAATTCGATATCGCAGTCAGCATCCTGCATGGGAAGGTCGACTACATTCAGGACGTCGCGTTTGGCGTCTTAATCGTCAGTTTGACGGGACCGACACTGCACGTGAATCGTGCCTTAACCTGGCTCGAGGGACAGTTGCACGCAATCGAGGTGATTCAAGATGTCGCTTGACCGGTTTACGACAATGCTTCCCGACTTAACGAAAGCACTCGGAGAGACGGCCTTTATGGTCGGCATTTCACTCGCCTTTGCCATCATCATCGGAATTCCACTCGGGATTTTATTATTCATCACCGACCGCGGACTCTTTTTCCAAAACGTTTTCATTCGAACGACGTTGGACTTCGCCATCAACATCGTCCGCTCGTTACCATTCATCATCCTACTCGTTGCTTTGATTCCATTGACGCAACTCATCACGAAGACGACGATCGGTCCCGCCGCCGCCTCGGTCAGCTTGAGCGTCGCCGCGATTCCGTTTCTCGCCCGACTCGTCGAAACCTCACTCCGTGAGATTCCACCCGGCTTGATTGAAGCAGCAGAAGCGTGCGGGGCGAAACCGCTTCGCATCATTATCAGTGTTCTCCTTCCGGAAGCATTGCCCGGAATCATTCAAGGCTTGACGTTGACCTTGATCAGTCTGATTGGATTCTCAGCGATGGCAGGGATCGTCGGTGGCGGCGGAATTGGTGACCTCGCGATCCGGTTCGGTTATTACCGGTACGATAACGTCGTCATGATCATGACGATCGTCGTGCTTGTCGTCATCATTCAAGTCATTCAGGCACTCGGCAACCGGTTCGCACGTGTCGCCGATAAACGATAACTTACAAATAGAGAACGCAAGGGAGAGATTACGATGAAAAAACGCTATGCCTTTTTAGCAACAGGATTATTAGGAGCAAGCATCTTAGCCGGATGCGGTGACAGCAGTGCAAATGAAGAAACGAAGTCCATCAAAATCGGGGCGACGAGTGGTCCGTATAGCGATATGGTCAAAGAAGCGATTCAACCGGGACTCGAAAAGAAAGGCTACAACGTCGAAATCGTCGAATTCAGTGATTACATTCAACCGAACCTTGCCCTCGGGAGCGGTGATATCGATGCCAATCTGTTCCAGCACTCGATTTATTTAAAAACCTTTGCGAAAGAAAAAAATCTCGATCTCACAGGGCTGATCACTGTCCCAACCGCACCGATGGGATTATACAGCAAGTCCTATAAAACGTTGGACGATGTCAAAGAAGGCGCTGAAGTCGCAACACCCAATGACCCGACGAACCAGGCACGTGCTTTGAACCTGTTAGCGGATCAAGGTTGGATTGAACTAAAAGCAGATACCGATCCACTGACCGTCTCAGAAAAGGACATCATCAAAAATCCAAAGAAACTCGTCATCAAACCGCTTGAAGCCGCTCAGCTCCCACGCGCTGTCGAAAGTGTCGATATTTCAGCCGTTCCCGGAAATTTCGCACTTGCTGCGAAGTTCGACTTACTCGATGCACTCGCACTCGAGACGATGAACGAGCAGTACCGCAACTTAGTCGCTGTTAAGACAAGTGACGAAGACAAACAACTGGCCAAAGACTTAACCGCTGTCGTCAAATCGGATGATTTTAATGAAGTGATCGAAAAATCATTCAAAGGATTCAGCAAACCAGACTGGGCGAATTGAGCAGAAGTGTCACTTTTACGGAAAGACCTTATTCTCGCCACTTCTCAAAAGAATAAACGCCATAAAAAACCGGACGGCTCCACCTCCTTTCAATAACAGGGGTGGGCCGTCCGTTTTTTCGATAGTATCTCTGTTACTCGTCGCTCCCCTCTTCCCGAATCGCAGCCTTTCTCAGGTCTTCTTCCATTAGAAAGCCTAAAAAGATTTGCTTCCACGTGACTCCTACGGGAAAAAGCGCAAGGCTCGCTTGCGCTGTCAGAGGCAGGCGAGACCCTGCATCTTGACCTGTAATGGAAAGAGGCAACGGCTTGCGCCTCGCCCGAGGAAAGCACGGGAAGCAGGAATCTTTTCGCCTCTTAACATTCATTTCCACCGACTGACACCACATATTTTCTGATTCGTAGAATGCGTCGCCCATCCTTCCCAAATCGTCTCCGAGCGGCAAGCCTTCACGCCGCTTCGTTTCACTGCAGGGTCGCGCTTGCTTGCTCTTTCGCTCGAAAGAGATTCGTGTCAGGAAACGCGACGCATCACAGGCTTTCTAGTATTTCCTTCTATATAGAAAAGCTAAAAAAGATTCACTTCATCGTGACTCCTACGGGAAAAAGCGCAAAGCTCGCTTGCGCTGTCAGAGGCAGGCGAGACCCTGCACCTTGACCTGTAAGGGAAAGGGGCAACGGCTTACGCCTCGCCCGAGGAAAGCACGAGAAGCATGAATCTTTTCGCCTCTTAGCATTCATTTCCACCGACTGACACCACATATTTTCTGATTCGTAGAATGCGTCGCCTATCCTTCCCAAATCGTCTCCGAGCGGCAAGCCTTCGCGCCGCTTCGTTTCACTGCAGGGTTGCGCTTGCTTGCTCTTTCGCTCGAAAGCGATTCGTGTCAGGAAACGCGACGCATCACAGACTTTCTAGTATTTCCTTCTATATAGAAAAGCTAAAAAGATTCACTTCATCGTGACTCCTACGGGAAAAAGCGCAAGGCTCGCTTGCGCTGTCAGAGGAAGGCGAGACCCTGCATCTTGACCTGTAATGGAAAGAGGCAACGGCTTGCGCCTCGCCCGAGGAAAGCACGGGAAGTAAGAATCTTTCGTACCACTTATATCAACCACCTACGTTTTTTGATTCGTAAGATATCACGTTTCCCGGGACTCAAGACAAACCAAAAAGCCTAGGTTCCCATTGACGAGAACCTAGGCTTTACTTTAGTTCGTGCTATTTTCACGGTGTTCTAAAGTTAATCGTAAAGTACGGTGCATCTTTTCTAAACGCCACTCCAACATCCGCTTGTTTGAAGCCGCTTTGCATGATGTTCTCACGATGCCCTTTTGAGTTCATCAATCCCCAGTGAGCAGCGAAGACATTTGGATACCCCATCGATAAGTTTTCACCCGCCATCGAGAAGCGAATGCCTTCTGCCTTCATCCGGGCGAACGGGTCACGGCCTTCAGGATCCGTATGCGAGAAAAAGTTATTCTCCGCCATGTTTTCACTGTGTCCGCGCGTGACCGGTTTTAATGCTGTATACGGCGACAATGCAGGTTTCTTGTACTCGGCACGTTCCCAGTTCATCAGGCGTAACATCAATTTCTCATCCGTCGTCCGCAATGCTTTTGAAGCAGCACCGTAGAACCCTTCTTTTTTCGCTTCGACGTCCTTCGGAATCGCCAGTGTTGCTTTGACGCGATTTTTATCATATTGATCAAAGAAATACGTCACGTAGTTATCGTTCTTTTCATAGACGGCTGCGTGATCAAGGTTCAGCATGTAGTTCGTATTTCCCTTTCGATAGGACTTGACGACCTTCCAGCCTTTTTTCGCAAGCGTCGCTTCCGTATCTTTATTTAACGTCGCGCCTTGCGTCGTCACGCCGTCCCGGAAACGATACTTCCCGTAATCTTTCCCGTCTTTCGTCAGTGCGACAAACTCCTCTGTCGCTGTCCGTCTGACTTCCCACTTGTATCCCGGGTACTCACTTGTATATGCATCAATCAGCTTTCCCCCACTTTTCGGGTACTCCGCCTCCGCTTGTTCGATTGGAACGCTTTCGCAACCAAAGAAAGCAAATGCTATTACCCCGAGGACTAATACTTTTTTCATCCTGCTGGTCCGCCTCCTTCTTTCTTGCATTACCCTTATTTTAAAAGAAATTGAACCGTTCGAACAGTCAGAGTATCCATTCTAAGAAAATCACATGATTCATTCGACTTGTTCACAACACAGACACATTTTAGTAACATCGCCTTTAAAGGTCTGACAACTTAGTCCGAAGCCATTCTCATTTCATTATCGTACAGAAAATGAACTATTTTCCCCTCTTGTTGAAATGTGTGAACATTCTTTTATTTTCATTCTTTGCAAATCTTATTGCCGTTCTTTCATCACCTAGCTAATATTAGGAATCGTAAGGAAAAAAATACGTGTTTGTCCATATAATATCCATCAAAAGGAGTATGCCATGATTCTTCTCTATTTTATTTATGAATCGATTACGTTTCTCGCGATTCAGCAGTACTTGTTTTCAGGTTGGATGATTCTCGTTGTGTTGACGGTCTCCTTTAGTCTCGCGAACGCACATGACGAAGTTCACTATAGCCAACGTTTCGGATTCGAACTGCTCGTCCCCGGTGTCGGAAACTTATTACGGAAGAACTTTATCGTCGGTCTCGCCACGATTATTACCTTAATCATCATCCACTTCATGTACATGTTTCGGATCCTTCCTCTTGAAACTGCCCTGCTCTTCACCTTTTCAATCAGTAGCCTTTCCTTCCTATCTCTTTTTATCCGAACACACAAAAAAGCGGACCGCTAAGTCCGCTTTTTTTATTTATTGAAATTTATCAGAAGTCGTTAATTTGTAGCGTTTTGAAAGCTCAAGCCAGTTCTGTCCATCTTTTTTCGTCTTCACAAGAATATACGGCAAGCCTTTCGAAACACGAAGTTCGAGTAATTCACCTTGTTGCTGACCATGTGTTTCACTCACTTTCAACCAACGCTTTGCAATTTTTCGTTCGATGACGATGTGTTTTCCTTTTTGAACAGCGCGCCATTTTCCGATTTCAGCTTTTCCTTTGACAGGAATCGCACTCTCCGCACCTTGAATCGAAATGATTGCCGGATCGTGGTCGCTCGCGCTTCCGTCTGCTTCCATGTAATCCGAGTTGATGTTGACAATATCAGATGAAGTATAGCGTTTTAAGTTCTTCGAGATTAAGATGTGATCGAGTACTTGTGCGTTACCATTATAGACGTACGAGTAACGTTCTGATTTCGGAAGATCATCGACCGTGTTCCAAAGATTTTTCCCTTTGAGAATATCGAGTGTTTTCGAGAACTGGAAGTCATTCAAGTCACCAAGAACAACGACATTCGAGTCTTTGACTTCTGTTTCGAGTTCATTGACGAAATCTTGGACGATTGTCGCAATCGCATGACGCTGTACTTCGCTCTTACGTACGACCGGTTGATTTTTACCGAAGTCTGCTCCGTCGCCACCTTTAGAGTTAAAGTGGTTGACGATGACATGGTACGACTCCCCTTTGAAGAGGAATTCCCCGACGAGTGGCTTCCGTGAACTTGCGAAGTTCGGGTCGAGCGGTTGAATCCGTCCCGGGTTACTCGTCAACTTGCCGTTTTCGACCGAAACCGCTTCTGTTGCCGTTCCTTTTTTACCTGGTGCAAGTGAGACGCGCTCCGGATTATACAAGAAGCCGACACGGATGTTTCCGCCTGGCTGTCCGCCATCTTTTTTATCTTCTGGTGCGATGTCTGTATACGCATACTTAACGCCAGTTTTCGCTTCAATTGCTGCAATCAATGTTTCAAATGATTTGGATGCATCGACTGTTCCGCTATCAACTGCACCATCGTTATCTTGCATTTCTGTCAAACCGACGATGTCTGGTGTTTTGAGGAACGTCGCAATCCCTTCCGAGACACGATCAACTTTCCCGGCGTCTGCTGTCGAAGCAAAGTTTTCGACGTTATACGATGCGACCGTCAAACGTGACTCTCCTGTTTCGATGTTCGTCGGTTGACGATCAATTTCACTCGTGACGAGTTTCGGAAGATCAGCTGCTTTTGACAAGACTTTATAAGCAGAGTAGTTGTAGCTCATGACGCCTTCAATCGTTCCTTCAAAACGGTCACCTGATTTCGCACGGTATGACGAACTGCCCATCTCGACGAAGAGACGTTCCGGGTTGACGTTGTCTGCCGTCAAGATTGGTGTACCGCGTTTCGTGTAGACTTTGTCTGCTGTTTGCGTCCGGACCGGAATCGTCCGGTTTGCTTGTGGACCTGTGACGATGGCATTCGGAAGTGCAACACGCATCCCTTCGACACTTTCATACAGGTCGATTGCATCTTCTTCCGGATCAAAGTTCGCGAACGCATCGTTATCGACGACATCCGTCGGAATCAAGACGCCGTCCCCACCGAGGACGATGCTTGCAGGTAATCCTTCGTTAAGTGCTCCTTTAACGAGGTTGACAGCACTGAGCTCTGTTACAGGCAAGTCTGTCTCCGCTTTATCACTATATCCACCTAATAGCCATTCTTTCACATATCCAGTTGTCGCGACCTTTTGTCCGACTGCCGCTCCGTGGTTTTTCGAATACACTAAGATACCTTCAGATGTCTTACTGTTATTATCCGGATTCGGATCCTGCATGTAGAAGTTGTTTGCATCCACGATATACGTGACGACACCTGTCGTCCGGACGAGTTGATCGGCGTATGGAGACAAATGTGCAATTCCTTGGATACTGCTGATTTTCGTGAGGGGTGGTGCGATGTAATATTTGAACGTTGAAACGGCTGACGTTTTACCATTCTTGACGACGACTGCTTGAATCGTCAGTTCCTCATTAATTGTGATCGGCTCTGAGTAAACCGGACTTTCAACTGTCGGTGTTGATCCATCGACTGTATAGTGAATCGTCCCTTCCCCTGTAAGCGTTACTTTATCACCACGCTCAACTTCGCCGACCGGGTCAGCCGTTGGTGCAACGAGAATATCGCCTGCTTCTGCTTTATGTGATCCTAAATCTGTTAATGTATCGACCGGGAAGCTTGTCCATTGTGACGGTTCATATGTTTTTGAACCGGTCGTCACGTTCGTGTTACGGACGAGCGTCGTATCTTTCGCGAAATCCGCACTTGATCCGATTGGTCCGATGATGTCGAGGACGACATCTCCTTTTTTCAGGGCAACGGGATCGTTACCGTTGAAGTTCAGTGATCCTGTCGTTTGTTGTGCTTTTGCTTTAATGTCAGCATTTGCACTTGAGTTTGCAATGACGAATGTTTTCCCCGGGTCAATCGTTCCGGAAAGCGTGATTTTTGATTCAGACGGTCCACCATTCGTATACTGTACGAGTGTGTAGTCAGCGAGATTGATGATTTGTCCCGAACCATTGTAAATCTCGATCGCTTTGTTATTGCTCGATCCTTCTATGTACTCTGACAGGATGACGCCTTCGCCCTCTGCCCCTACGATGATGCCTGCCTGCGGAAGAATACCTGCTGTTAATGCTCCGACCAATGCCCACTTACCAAACGTACTTCCGTATTTCATGATGTTGACCCCCTATTTAATTTTCTGACACTTCTTTATAATATCAGAAATAATTTGGAAAAGTGTATATTTTTCGTAAAAAAAGATGTTATCCTTCGTAAATGATAATAATGGTATCGCTTACAAATTTTTATCGTTCGCTTTTATTATAATTATCTTTTGGAGTCACTCTCATCAATAGATGTCTTCCCACCGTTAGCAAGTTAAAAAAGGGCATAAAAAAAACGCCTTCTCAGCGTGTTGGTTTCTTTTACATTAGTTGTCAGTGGAATCGAGGACACAGGTGATCAAAACACCTGAAACGACGAAAGCCCTACCTCTCTTTCGTTGTTACGGCTCCTTGGCCGCGCCAGCTGAATCAAGCGTTTTAGCAAGAATCAAGTTGCGTATTAGGTTACGCATTTACTGGGATTTTTAGAGTTTCGCTCGGATGAGCTGAAAAGTATCGAATGGAAGGTTTATCTTGCTGGGTCAACTTCTTCCCTAAAGAAGAAGGACAAAATAAAAGCGATGACTTATGTCTGACTCGATTGTCAGTTAAGGTCTAAAAATCCTGACCTGATTATTAAATTGTGTATTGTGGGTTAAAGATTCTCACATGAGTGATCATCCCCGATTCATGACATTTCTTAATATAACACAAAATATTTTACAAAGTCAATCTTTTTTTATCTCTAGATTTCTTTGACTAAATCAAGTTGATACAGACCTTAGAAATCGCTATCGTAAAGATACAAATACTATAGAAGAAACGAGGTACACATTATGCCGACAAACCGGTTGATTCACGAAACAAGCCCTTACCTGCAACAACATGCTTCCAATCCGGTTGATTGGTATCCGTGGGGAGAAGAAGCCTTCACTGCCGCCCGGACAGCAAATAAACCGATTTTTTTATCGATTGGTTATTCGACCTGTCACTGGTGCCACGTCCTTGCCCATGAAAGTTTCGAGGATGACGAAACGGCGACGATGCTCAATGAACGTTTCATCTCGATTAAAGTCGACCGGGAGGAACGACCGGATATCGACCAAATCTACATGACGGCAGCCCAAATCATGACCGGTCAAGGAGGGTGGCCGCTCAGCGTCTTCATGTCCCCGGAACAAGTTCCGTTTTACATCGGAACGTATTTTCCGAAGACACCCCAGTTCAACCGTCCGAGTTTCCGGCAAGTCCTGCTTCAGCTGAGCGAACACTATCAAACGGATCCGCAAAAAATTAAACGGGTCGGTACACAAATCGAACAGGCGTTGCTCGATGTCAGCACGGTCAAGCAGCACGGCACGCTGGATGAGGAGCTGTTACACACAACATTCGACCAAGCGATGCGCCAATTCGATGTCGCGCATGGCGGATTTGGCGGTGCACCGAAATTCCCGTCTCCGTCCCTGTTGACGTTCCTGCTCGATTATTACCAGTACGCGGAAGACGAGACGGCACTCCAGATGGTCATGCGGACGCTGACTGCGATGCGTGACGGCGGCATCACCGATCAAGTCGGCTTCGGCCTCTATCGTTATACCGTGGATGCCGCTTGGGTGATTCCCCATTTTGAAAAGATGCTCTACGATAATGCCTTGTTCGCGACCCTTTGCCTCGAGACGTATCAAGCTTCCGGGAATGACCGCTTCAAACAGTACGCGGAAGAAATCTTCACGTATGTCGAACGTGACCTGTTATCGAACGAAGGTGCTTTCTACTCGGCAGAAGATGCGGATAGTGACGGTCACGAAGGACTATTTTATAGTTTCTCCTATGATGAGCTGATACAACTGCTAGGTGAAGAAGCCTTCTTCCCGCGGTATTACGGTGCAACACCAAACGGGAACTTCGAAGGACGGAATGTGTTTCACCGCTCAAATCAAGATCTCCACGCATTCGCTGCTGAAGTAGCACGCCCCGTCGCAGATGTCGTGCGCCAACTTGAACACGAACGGCAACAACTCTTTTCACACCGTGCGCATCGAACTCGACCATTTCGGGATGATAAGATTTTGACGTCATGGAACGCGTTAATGATTTCCGCTTTTGCAAAAGCAGGACGGATTTTAGGAAACCCGCATTATACGACCGTTGCCAAACGCGCGCTCACCTTCATCGAGCACCACTTATTCGATGGTAGCCGCTTACGCGTCAGCTATCGAGAAGGACACGCTCAAGGCAGAGGATTTCTCGACGACTACAGTTTTCTCGCGGAAGCTTATCTCGAGTTACATCTTACGACACAAGAAGTACCGTACCTTAAACAGGCTCGTCGCCTGACGGATGTCATGCTTTCAGCGTTCGGCGATCCGTCCGGTAGTTTTTTCTTCACGGCGTCAGAAGCAGAACGCCTGTTGATTCGACCGAAGGAAGTCTATGACGGTGTGACACCGGCTGGTAATAGCACAGCGACCTTGAACTTATTCCGCCTCTCCCAATTGACGGGAGACTCGCGTTATCTCGAGACGGCGCACCGTATCCTTCAATCGGTCGCGGAAGATATCAAGCAACAACCGACCGGTTATGCTTCATTAATGAGCGCTTATTGCCGTATCATGATGAAGCCTCAAGAATTGATTGTGTTAGCAGACGACATGACGAAGGTCGAACCGTATCTCCGGCGCCTCTTCAAACGCCGTCACCCGGAGTTATCCCTTCTCGTCGGCCGAAAAGCAGAACTACTCGAAATCGCTCCATTTATCGAAGACTACCAGTTGATCGCGGGTCAGCCGACAGCCTATCTGTGCCACGACTTTACGTGCGATCAACCGACGACAAACCTCGATGAACTCCTCGCTCAACTGGATCTCTAACAATCATTCCCTTCTGTTTTCTACAAACAGAAGGGTTTTTCAAAAATCTAAACCCCTATTTTCAAAAAAATTCTAATTTTACTTTAGATAAATGTTTTATTGTCGATAGTAGAGATAGGAACACTTATCTTACACCTTAGAATCGACACCCTAGAGCCTGAAACGTCCCCGGACGAATTCTAACTAGGAGGAAATGCTCTTTGAACACGACACTATTCACGAAAACCTTGAAGATGCTCGTCAGCTTCATCATGGTCCTCGGCGTATTGTTTACGTATACTAAAGCACCTGAGGCCGCCACGACGAAAGCGACGACTTATCGCCTGTCTACAGATAGTTATCTGTATGACCGGACGACATCTTCCCGGAAACGCTTGTTGACGATCAAGACCGGAACAATCGTTTCATCCACGTATGAATCTACTTCTGGCTATTTCAGAAGAGTAACGTACGGCGGAAAAACGGGATACGTCGCGTCAAAATATTTAACACCCTACTATCAAAAACAATCGATCAGTGGGCAACGCTTCGCCATTTCAAAACCGATGACGCTCCATCAATCTGCGATGACGACCGCGAAAACAATCGCGACACTCGATGCAAACGATGTCTACTACACTTCTCAAAAGGTCATCAATCCTTACGGTGAAGTGTGGTATCGCGTCATGTACGACGGAAAAACAAGCTACATTCAAGCGCTCAACGCAAATCCGATCAGCTATCAACGTTTGACGGATACGACGTATGAGACGACCGATGCGTACAGCCTTCGTCAATACGCAGGAACAGGCTTCCCGCGTGAACTCGTCGTTCCGAGCGGGACGTCCTTAAAGACGACAGGTCGCATTGGGGATTGGTTCAAAGTATCCTATGCCGGAAAATCCGGTTATATGTACAAAGAGGCATTCCTTGGCGCCTCTAAACAAAACGTCACGACAATCCAAGAAACAACGTTCAAATTAAAGCTCACGACGTCGCTTTATGATGCGACGGACTTAAGTAAAAAATCGCTTTTGACGATCCCAAGCGGTACTCTCGTCAAATCGACCGTCAAATCAGGTCTCTATCACCGTGTTACATACAACGGAAAAACAGGCTATGTATTAACGACGGCACTCACTGAGTATACGTCGACTGCTAAAATCGCTTCTTCTCGTTTCATGATGACGAAGTCGCTTGAAATTAAAGCGACCCCATCCAGTACGAGTTCTACAAAAGCGACATTCCACTCAGGTGATGTCTACTATACAAAATACTTGGTGACGAACGCGATTGGCGAACAATGGCACAAAGTATCAAAAGATGGTCAGACTGGGTATGTCAAAATCAATCAAGGAACGTCGATCGCTTATAAAGCACTGACGGATCTCTCCTTAAAAACGACTGCTCCGACGGCACTTCGTTCCTATGCCGGTCCTTCATATGCGACCGTCAAAACGATTCCGACGGGTACGGTCATCGCAATTAAAGGTCAAATCGGCAGCTGGTACAAAATCACGTATGATGGCAAATCAGGTTATGCAGCAGCTTCGACGTTTGCCGATCATGTCACGACTGAAAAAATACCAGGTGTCCGTTTCAAACTTTCAACTGACGTCGCCATCAAATCTTCACCAAAATCGTCAGCAACGACAGTCGCGACGTTCAGCAAGGATGACATTTATTACACGACTGAAGTCGTCACAAACGGCTCAGCTAAATGGCACCGTGTCACAAAAGACGGTAAGACAGGTTACATCCCTGTCAATCAAGGAACGCCCGTCTCTTATGCGTCAGAAGACTTGAATGTCAAGACGACTGCAACGACGTCACTCCGCTCTTACGCCGGATCTTACGACGTCATTAAAGCAATCCCGGCAGGAACGATCTTAACGATCAAAGGCAAAATCAACGAGTGGTACAAACTCTCGTTCGATGGAAAAACGGGTTATGCCGACTCTGCTACAATGACGGAATTAATCACGAAGCAATCCTTGTCTTCTTCACGCTTCATCTTATCGAAATCCGTCGAAATCAAAGCAAGTCATCATTCGACTGCTGATACGATCAAGACACTATCGGCTGGAAACGTCTACTATACGACGCAGCTCGTCACGAATGGACGCGATGAGAAGTGGCACCGTATGTCAATCGACGGACAAACAGGTTATGTCAAGATCAATCAAGGAACACCGATCTTATATAACAGCTTACCTTCACACCAGTATGAAGCGACAGCTGCAACGCCAATCCGCTCGTACGCTGGATCATCATACGCAACACTCACGACGATTCCGACTGACACAGTCGTGACGCTAAGCGGACAGATTGGTGAATGGGTCAAAGTAACTTACAATGGCAAAACGGGTTATGCTTCGAGCGCTACACTGAAAGAGCATCTCGAAACGAAAAAAATCACAGGTTCACGCTTCTTGCTGAACAGTGCCATTGCCGTCAAATCATCTCCGGATGATACGGCAACAACTGTCACGACGTTAGGTTTCGGAAATGTTTACTACACGACGACACTCGTCACGACATTCACGAACAGCCAGTGGCATAAAATCACGGTCGATGGGAAAACAGGGTACGTCAAACTCGGTCAAGCGACGTCACCAATCAGCTACACGGCAAAAGACAAGCTTTATGTAAGAGCAACTGCGCCTACGTCACTTCGCTCGTACGTTGGTGATTCTTACAACGTCTTAACGACGATTCCTGCAAACATCGTCCTGACCGTCACTGGTCAAATCGGAAACTGGTATAAAGTCAGCTACGATGGTAAAACAGGCTATGCGTATAATGGCACACTCGTCACGACATCATCGAAATTGAACGTCTACAACTCAGTTGCGACACCGTACACGTTCGACAGTTTCATCAGTGCACAAATGAAATTGTATCCATCACCACAAACGGATCTGTACAAAAATAAGATCATGTATGTCAGTGCTGGTTACGTCCGACTCGGCGGTGGACTCGACCCCGTTTACGGGACGCTTGCAACCGTCACAGCGACGACACCGCTCAACATCCGCTCAGGCGCGACGACAGCGAGTCACATCTATGGTCAGTTCAAACCAAACAATTTAATTAAGGTCTACCAAAACGTCAGCGGTTTCTATACGACGTATCCACGCGTCTACAGTTCATCTTCGAACTACTCGACAATCCAGTGGTTAAATGCACTCGAGTCAGACGTCCGTGATATCGCTGATCCATTGAAGGTCGACCGTAACTCACAATCATTCTATCAATTCCTTGATTTATCGAAGTCGACGGGTGCTTCTGCCGCGACGCTCGATAAAGTCATCGGTTCAAAAGGCATCTTTGCAAAATGTACGACAGGAAGTTGCGGACAAGCTTTCATCGACGCAGGTTCAAAATATGCAGTCAATGAAGCATACCTCATCTCGCATGCGATGCTTGAGACAGGCAACGGCACGTCGACACTCGCGATGGGTGTGACATGGAACGGACGTAAAGTCTACAACATGTACGGAATCGGTGCATATGACTATGATGCGATCAATACTGGCGCAGCTTACGCGTACAGCCAAGGCTGGTTCACACCGGAAGCAGCGATCATTGGTGGTGCGGAGTTCATTAGCACGAAGTACATCCATAATGCCTACGACCAAAACACGCTTTACAAAATGCGCTGGAGTCCGACGCGCCCTGGTTCCCATCAATATGCAACAGACATGGGCTGGGCCGTTAAACAGACGTACCAACTCTATAACCTCTATCAACAGATGGACAGTTATACGGCCGTCTTCGATATTCCAGTTTTCGCACGATAAACACGACTTTGCTTCGCAACAAAAAAACGCTGTTCCCGTCATTGCGGAAACAGCGTTTTTTCTTTGACCGATGATTATGATTGCTCATTCATTTTAGCTTGGACCGTCAAAGGAGCTAGCATCGTTACCCACAGGGCAACCACTCCAGAAACAAGAATCACAATATCGCGTTCGAATCCAAGGGTCAACAACGTAATACAACTTGCGACCAGTACGAGACAGAGCGTCGCGATCATGACATGACGCGATTGTTTCAACATTTTTCTCATGTGGCATCTCTCCTTTCCTTCCATACTCGCTTACTATTCTAACAAAGATCAGGTCGCTTGTGGGGCAGTGACACGGGATTGACGACGCTTTGTGACGGAACTGTCATCTGAAAGTTTACGTTTTCGGCGCCTCAGACATTCATTTGGTACACTGTTAGGTAAGACAGGTTAAGGGGGAATTTTTTTGTTACACGAACACTCATTCACACGCGTCGACGGTACGACAGCGACGTTAGACGACTACAAAGGACAAGCTTGGCTGATCGTCAATACCGCCAGTAAATGCGGCTTGACGCCACAATTCGAAGGACTCGAACAGTTGCATCAAACGTATCGCGATCAGGGTCTCGTCGTTCTCGGTTTCCCGTGTAATCAATTTGCCGGGCAGGATCCGGGCACGGATGAAGAAATCCAAGAATTTTGCCAAATCAACTACGGTGTCACGTTCCCGGTCTTCTCAAAAGTCGAAGTCAACTGCGCGCAGACCCATCCCTTATTCGCCGAACTAAAAGCAGCCGCACCAAACGCAGACGGTGCGGACGACGTCGAATGGAACTTCACGAAGTTCCTCGTCACGCGAGATGGTGAAGTGACACGCTTCTCACCGAAGACGAACCCAACTGATTTGACAGCAGCCATCGAACGCTTACTCGTTCGTGTCTGAACACGAAAAGACCACCGACCGGATTCTTCAGTGAATCTGACCAGTGGTCTTTTCTATTTAAGGTGTGCCCGGCTCAAGGTGTCCTTTAATCATCTCTTCCGCGAGACGTGTCACGTCCTCGATATCACGCATTTCTGTAAACGAATGTCCCCAGACGTCAAGTCGTTCGATTTCTTCGATCGGCTGCGTGCTGAAACGTTCGCCCGTCGGTTCAAATGAACTGGCGATCGTCGACTCAAACGCGGCATACTTTAATAACCACGGTTTGTCCGTCAACAACTTCACGACCTGCTTCGGTTGTTTGAACGCGACGTCGCCGACCAGTACGACGGGGTCAAATCGCTCATGGAGCGGGTGCGTATATTGGACAGACACGACGAGCGCATGTTGGACATGCTTGTCATTTTGTCGGATGTACGACCGCGTCAAAAAATGTGGGACAAGTGACTCGGCACTATCTTTTGTCTGATGGATGCTTAAGCCATGCTCGGTCTGTACAAGATCGGGAAGAATCGGTTCGTACCCTCGATTCGCCAACTGCTGGTCCAGCTCTTTAAATAATAATAGTGTATGTTCGACGAGTGCCCGCACTTGACGAAATGACAGTTGAATCGATTGATTGATCATGAATGTGACCTGCCTTCCAAATGATATGGTAATATATAGTCTTTTACCCAGCTTAGACAGGCTTCATTCCTATTCTTTGAAAATCGTGCTAAGATTTCGAATTCACGTATTTAATCGACGCGTGATTTGCTCAGCACGACGAGCGAGACGCAAACGGGATAATTCGCTGTCTAACGTGACGCATTCGTCAGCATCATGAATCGATTCACAGATTAAAGCTGGCGCGTATGGACGTTCGACATGACCAGCAAGTATCACGCATGGTACTAAAGCTTCGTTCGCCTGCTCAGCGACGATTGCGGGTAACTTCCCTAGTGCCGTTTGCGCATCCACTTTCCCTTCCCCTGTCCAGACGTAATCTGCCGCTTCGAGCCGTTGATCAAACTTAATCTGATTCAACAAAAAGAGTGCTCCGGACAAGATATCCGCCCCTAATGCCGCAACAGCTCCACCTAACCCGCCTGCAGCACCAGCACCTGCGACTTCGTTGACACCGAGTATGTTACCGATTCGTTCGAGATGAACATCGAGCACATCAATTTCTCGCGCCGTCAATCCCTTTTGTAGTCCGAATACTTTCGCTGCCCCATGCTTTCCGGCATAAGCAGCTGTTACATCTGCCAACACGTGAAGTTTGACGGCAAGCTTTGGCAAGATGATGTGTTCCGTCTCGAGTAAAGGGTTGTCCGTCCAAGTAATCGGTTGACTTTGTCCGTCAAGCAACACTGCACCGAGTTCATACAAAAATCCAAGTCCTCCATCCGTCGTCCCTGTCCCACCGAGTGCCAAAAAAAATTCTGTTGCCCCTGCCTCCATCGCGCGGAGCACGAGTCGCCCGACGCCTCTCGTATGAAGAGTGATCGGCAAATCGGTTGCTCTGACCTCTGTCCAAGACCACAAACTCTCGCCACCTCGATGATGGCTTGTTCATTTTTCCTGGTATATTGTGCCCGAATCGGACGACCTGCTAAATCGATTGTTTCTGCTTCTGCTTGAACAAAGCCGTTTGCAAACAGCATCTCAAGTGTTCCTTCTCCTCCATCTGCTCCCGGGTTCCAGTCAATCGTCGCCTCTCGATCCCCTTGTAAAATCCCGTTTTGGACGGCCAACGCTACTTCCTCCGATGTCAAACTGCCTTTGAAACTATCGCTGATGTTGAACTACCTCCACCTACGCTTCGCTTAGAGGTGGAGGATTCCTGAGTGATCCGACCTAACGGTCGAAAATTGATCAGGCTAACCCCGTCGTCCCGACGGTTGAAGAAGCTAAGAGGCGTTCTGCTTCTTGTTTAAGATTCAATCCTGCGTTCACATCCCGGTCGTGATGGATCCCGCAACTCGGACATGTCCATTCACGCAATCCAAGATGTTTCACGTCTTTGTGTTGATGTCCGCAACTGGAACACAGTTGACTAGAGGCGAAGGTCTTGCCGACTTTCACGACGGTCTTTCCGTACCATCCCGCCTTGTATCCGAGCATGCGGAAGAACTCCGACCAACTGACCTCGGAGATGGACTTGCTCAACTTGCGATTCTTCTGCATGGTCTTCACCTGCAAGGTCTCGATGCCGATGACGCCGTGGTTTTTGACGATCTCGGTCGATACCTTGTGCAGGAAATCGGTTCGCTTGTTGGCGATCTTCTCGTGGATGCGGGCGACCTTCCGCTTCTGCTTCTGATAGTTCTTCGCCTCGGAAAGTGTTCCTTTCTTGTCCAAGGCCAACCGTTGACGACGAGAGAGTTTACGTTGTTCACGTGCCAGCTTTTTCTCAAGCGAACGGAAGTAACGGTCATTCTTGTACACCGTGCCGTCCGACAGGATGGCGAAGTGCTTCAACCCGACATCGACGCCGACGGATGAACCCGTCTTCGGCATTTCATTGCTCTCCTGCTCGACGAGCAGGGAGACGAAGTATTTTCCTGGAGCGTTCCGCCGGATGGTCGCGTTCAAGATGCGTCCGACGACCTGCCTCGAGTTGGCGAAACGCACCCACTTCAGCTTTGGAATTTTGATTTTGGCGCCGACGATCGAGACTTCTGGAAGTTGAGACTTGCCCTGAATGTTCGTCTTATACGATTGAACAGGGTTGCACTTTGACTTGAAGCGGGGTCGTTCGTTCTGCTTCTGGAAGAAGCGGTCAAAGGCATCGGCAAGATGTTTGACGCTCGTTTGCACAGACGTGCTATCGACTTCCTTCAGCCAGTCGAACGCCTGCTTCAACATCGGAATTTCTTTCGAACAAGAACCGTAAGACAGTCCTTTTCCTGTCATTTTGTATGTCTCATCCCACTTCGCCAAAAAGTGATTGAAGACGAAGCGCGAACAACCAATCGTCTTCGCAATCAGGATTTCCTGCTCTTTTGTCGGATAGATTCTGAATTTGTAGGCCTTGTGAGTCAACAAGATTTTTCACCTCCTTCAAAAAGAATATACCCGAAAAGCAGGCTGGCGATTCATCTCCCACTTTCACTCGAGCTTCACCCTGATTGTTTAGAAGTGGGCGTATTCTCGCCTGATTTTGATAAAATGATGCATCCGTTATCCCTCCTGACGTTTTTGATTCAATCGGACATCGTTTTTTGATTCCGCTTCCAGTTAATGTTATTATGGACTTAATTTTCATAATATTTATTTGTTTGAAGAAATTATTTTCTTACAGGAGGTCTGTCGCATGGAACGCTGTTCGCTTTGTGGAACACCTTTAAAATCACAGGATACAGCTTGCTCCCATTGCCAGCATCCTGTGACTGAAAAAAAACGATTACATATGTCATCCACTTCATCGTCACACGTATCAAAGAAACGACATCCTCTGCTTTGGACGATTGCTGTCATGACGGTTTTCGTCATCTCTTTCGGTGCCTGGTCTTGGTTTGGTCCGACGACGGCAACGAAGATTGACAATCCGTCGAACGTCCAACCAATCGCCTTATCTGAATGGACAGATGAGGACAGTGCTTATAATCAAACGTATTCAAAAGAGAATCCACCGACTTCATATGAAGTCCTAAAATTCGTTCGCCAATATACGCAAACAATTCCGGAGCTCGTGACGTACTCCGCAGCAAATGATTCGCTTGAAACGTTTGCTGCGATTCAGTTCACAACGCTTGAGGCATTCCAGTCAGAGTTCGATGCCCTTCGCGCAATCGTCGCCGTAAGCGATCATCCAATCACGCCACTCCCGCATACGATTGATTTCAATCAGTTCCATTCAAAAGGGACGACATTCGAAGTCGAGACGACAGAAACGTATAAGATCGCTACCGTTCCGGAAAATCAGTTCGTGACGTATGACGTTCACTATACGGTTCGTCTGCATACCGACCACCTTCAAATCACGACCATCACGCGAAAGGAGGTCAACACATGAAACGATTGCTCTTATTGGTGCCCTTCTTTTTGATCGGCTGTACATCAGATCCAACAACACAGATTCAAGATGAGCTGGACAACAATCAATATACAAAAGCGGTCGATTTATCGACCGATCAAGACGAGATGAACGAGCCCGCCCGTTTGATGGTGCAGCTCGAACAGGCATTAGCCAGCTATCGTTTGCAGGATGTCGTAACCATCTCAAAAAAAATTGAACAGCTTAATCTTCCGGATGACCATACCGTTCGTGAACGGGCCGTCTCAATCCGTCTCGGTGTCGATGCGTTGTTACAGGACCTGTCGCGCCTCGAAGCGACCTACCGAGTCGATCGCAGTCTGTTGGATACAGGAGTGTCCGAAGAAAAATTTGACGGACAAGGTGACATCGAAATTCGATTCGATGACGAACACTCCCTGATTGCGACCTTCCTCTATGATGACTTCGGCATGAAAGAAGCACCCCGGCAAGGAACAGATGAAATCCGTTTTGAACCAGATTTGACGGCCCGCGTCCCTTTATCAGAAGGTGTCATCTCTTACCGCTTCATCCGCACGACCTTAAAAATCACATATGAAGGCCCCGGCGGAAAACGGATTTATTACTTGAAGCAACTAAAAGATGATGCGTAAACAGACAGATGACAAAATGGGACTATTCCGATAGCTGGAATAGTCCCATTCGTCTGCCAATATAACGCGAACAAGAAATGTCGTGTGATTTTTTATAACTTGGCGACGACTTCCGCACACAATTCATGGGTCGCCAAGCTGTCTTCCGCTGTAACGGACGATGACGGTTCACCATTAACGCTCGCAATAAATGCATCGACCATCTCGACGAATCCGCGCCGCTTGAGTGTCGCTTCCCAGTTGTCAAGCGGACGACGGAGCGTGCCTGCTTTCGTTAATTGATCGACCGACGTCACGTCCGTCGCAATCCGTTTTTCATGTGGTCCCATGACTTCGACACGTTCTTCTGTCACACCATTATTCCGGTTCATGATTCCGATTGCCGTGATCCCGTTCGCTTCGAACTGGATCGTCACGTGATGCAGTAAGTCGTCGACCTTTTTCCCGCGGACACTCAAGTTTTCGATTTTACCGCACCCTGTCAAAAAACGTAACGTATCGACGACATGGACAAAGTCGTCAAAAATGAATGATTTCGCATCTTCAATGAACGAAATCCGATTTTTTTGCATGACGATTAGATTCGGTTGTTCGACTTCTAATAACGTCCGGTGTGCCGACGCGAAACGTCGATTGAATCCTGTGATGAAGTGTAAGCCTTTCTCCCCTGCTAATCGTGTCAGCTCACGAATTTCCTCGATTTCCATCGAAACGGGCTTATCGATGTAGACATGGATGCCTGCTTCGAGCAGTTGTTTCGCTTGCATCGCGTGCACTTTCGTCGCCGAATGAATCATCGCCACGCCAATGCCTGCTTCCGTTAACTGATCAATCGATGTCAGTGTCCCGGCAAAACGATACGCATCACACAGTTGCTTCGCCTTGTCTTGATTTTCCGAGACAAGATAAATGTCTAAGTCGGACCGCTCCGCGTAGACCGGTAAGTACGCTTTTTGTGCAATATCCCCAAGACCAATGACTGCAATTTTCATGAATAAATCCCCCTCAGTTCTTTCTGTTCTACTCATTCCCTATGATACGTAGTTTCATACCTGGCGTGTAGAAAATTCTAGTTTTTTGAAAAAAAAGAGAATTTCCTTTTTTTGTTTTATGCTAGAGACATATTTGAACAAGGAGGGAATGAGATTTTTATGAAAGTATCGCTCAGAATTGGACTGACACTGTTACTGCTCGTCGCCCTATGTCTTCCGGCATTACCCGCACAAGCTGCCAGTTACCAGGTCGTCGTCACTTCGACGATCGGGGCGAACGTCCGAACGAAGCCGAGCACGAGTTCATCAGCGACCATCACGCGTCGCGCTCCGTACAAAGCGAAGTTCACAGCAGTCTCGTACTCAAACGGTTGGTACAAAATCAAAGATGGTAGTGCGTACCGTTACCTTTCGAATCAAGTCGCGAAAAAAGTCACGGCAAGTTCGACGAAAACGTATAAAATCATCGTCTACTCGAAGTATGGTGCGAACGTCCGTACATCACCAAGCACCGCGTCCTCTAAAAATATTAAACGGCTCGCTACATACAACTCGAAGTTTAATGCCGTTTCCTATTCGAATGGTTGGTACAAAGTAAAAGGGAAAGTGAACTATTATTACGTCTCAAGTCAGGTCGCGAAAAAAATCACGACAAGTGCACCTGCGACTTCAAGTAGTTATCCCGTCGCCTCGATGCGTTATTTCAAACTCGGCTCCTCAAGTTATGAACTGTCAAAAGCCAGTACGACACGCCGTTATCCGGCAAGCACGACAAAACTGTTGACGGCCCTCGTCGCTTATGACGCCGCTGCCAAAAAAGGAACGCTCGATCAAACGTTCACTTTGACCTACTCTATGCTCGCCGTTCCTGCCGGAAGCAGCACGGCTGGATTCCGTTCGGGTGATAAAGTCACACTCCGTCAACTGTTGAACGGGATGTTGATTCGCTCCGGCAACGACGCAGCAAAAGCCATCGCCATCCGTACGGCAGGTTCTGAATCGAAGTTCGTCTCGTTGATGAACAGTCGTGCCAAAACAATCGGTATGGCGTCAAGTCACTTCATGAATCCGCACGGCTTCTATCATGCGAGTCACTATACGACAGCAGCAGACATGCAAAAACTCGCTAACACGTATGCTGAATACAGTTACTTGATGACCGTCAGTGGCCGAAAATCATACAAAACGACCGTCAAAGGACCATACGCCCGGACGTTGACGTGGTACCATACGAACACGTCGCTTCCAAACGAATCGCGTGTCTATGCGAGTAAGACAGGGTATACACCAGAATCTGCCTATACACGTGTCTTCTTCATTAAAAAAGGTTCGACGCGCTACGGCCTCGTTACGTTGAAAGGAACACTTCCACAAACGGAAACGACATTACGCGCTGTCTTAAACCGTTAATCGCCCGTCCCCTAGGAGACTTTCTTCGGAAACGCTTCTAGGGGATTTTTTTGTTCTGATTCCGTTTAAAATTTCACTTGCATTGGAAGCGAATTCATCATATGGTTAAAGCACAATCAGACGTCTGACGTCTCAATGGAGGTATGACCGTGGGAAATGTAAGTTTATTATTTGGGGGCGTTGCGCTCTTTTTAAATAGTTTGTCCTTGTTTGGAAAAGTTGATTTAAAGAGTGCCGGTGTCTTCAGTTTGTTGACAGGATTACTACAAACGTTCGTTGCGACGTTGCTCGTCATCGGTGCAGCAGGTGATCCGATCTTGACGTTCGGCTATGCGAGCATTTATTTGTTTGCCTTTACGTATCTGTATGTCGGCATCACGTTCATCTTCGGACTCGACGGGAGCGGCGTCGGCTGGTTTTCCCTGTTCGTCGCCATCGCTGCATTTTTCTATGCCGGCGTCAGCTTTAGCGCAGGCGACTGGATGAGCGGAACGACGTGGTTGTTCTGGACACTCTTATGGTCGATGTTCTTCATCGGAATGGGACTGAACCGCAATGTCGATGCATTGACGGCACGCGTCGCACTCGTCCTCAGCTGGTTGACGTTGATCGTACCTGCACTCGTCGGACTTCGTTTCGGTACGGCAGGAAGCAGCTACCAACTGTTATGGAGCGCAGCTGCCATCGTGACCGTTCTCTACTTTGTTTACTCGGCCTTGAAATTGTCGCCGCTTCGCCGACCTGTCCAATCATGATGTCCGACACATGCTACTACAAAACGCGCTGTTCCCTTGACGCTTACAGGGAATAGCGCGTTTTTTGGTTCGTAAGATATCCGCGTTTCTCGTCGCGCGTTCTCTTCCCGAATCATCTCCGAGCGGCAAGTTTTTTGGTTCGTAAGGTATTCGCGTTTTTCGTCGCGCATTCTCTTCCCGAATCGTCTCCGAGCGGCAAGCTTTCGCGCCGCTTCGTTTCACTGCAGGGTCGCTCCTTCTTGCTCTTTCGCTCGAAAGCGATTCGTGTCAGGAAACGCGACGCATCACAGTCTTTCTAGTGTTTCCTTCTATCAGAAAAGCTAAAAAGATTTGCTTCATCGTGACTCCTACGGGAAAAAGCACAAGGTGACTTGTGCTTTCAGAGGCAGGCGAGACCCTGCCCCTTGACCTGTAAGGGCAAGAGGCAACGGCTTGCGCCTCACCCGAGGAAAGCACGGGAAGCAAAAATCTTTCGCACCATTTACATTGATCAACTACGTTTTTTGGTTCGTAAGGTCTCCTTTTATTCGGAAAGCTAAAAAGATTTGCTTCATCGTGACATAAGCGCAAGGTGACTTGCGCTGTCAGAGGCAGGCGAGACCCTGCCCCTTGACCTGTAAGGGAAAGGAGCAACGGCTTGCGCCTCGCCCGAGGAAAGCACGGGAAGCAAGGATCTTTTGTACCACTTGCATCGATCTACTACGATTTCTCCCGCCACTTAACTCCACTTTCCGATTCGGAAGATGTCTTGACCCCAAGCAAAAACCCAGACACCGTTCACTTTAAAACCCCGCTCTATCTCAACGATTGTTGCAAACTCGTTTGCACCTCTTTCAGTGACTCCGCCGTCGGATGCCAGTAATAAATCTGATCCGACTCGATTCCACCACTTCCCTCGAGCGATAACGTCTCGACGTTCTTCAAAGCATCACGGTAGTCTAACGCAATTTTCCGGACGACTGGAAACGGAACGTTCGTCTTGACGTTTTCACCGAGCACGCTGAGTACGTCGTTAAAGCGACTGAGCGAAAAATCTGACGTCAATTTGTCTGCGACAGCCTGAACGACTTGACGTTGACGGATTTGACGACCGAAGTCTCCTCGAGGATCGTCGTAGCGCATCCGTGCATAGGCCAACGCTTCTTTTCCGTTCAAGTCGAGCTGCCCTACCGGAAACTGCATCTCGTAATACGAAAAATCGATGTCGTTCGTAACACGGACACCGTCAACTGCGTCAACAAGATCTGTAAAACCCTCGAGATTGATTTCAGCAAAGTAATCGATTCGGATATCGAGTAGGTTCTCGACCGTATCGATTGCCATTTCAGGCCCCCCGAAAGCATAGGCATGATTGATTTTATCGCGTGAGCCATTTCCGATGATTTCTGTTTTCAAGTCACGAGGTATGCTGAGCATCTTACTTTCCCCACTCGCAGGATCAATCGTTGCGACGATGATTGTATCGCTCCGTCCCGCCTCATCTCCATGCTGGTCGATCCCGAGCAAGAGAAAGGAAATCGTTCGTTCTTGTTCGATCGCTTCAATCGCTTCGACACTTGCCTCGACCGGCAACTGGACGTCTTCGAGCGTCTGACTCGCTTGATGGTAGACATACCCACCTGATCCGAAGAGAACGAGCAGTCCGATGCCAATGACGGTCAAGACAATCCACTTCCATTTTTTCATATCTCCATCCCCTTCGAATCAAGTCGATTTACGAATCTTGTTGGTTCATAAGCACCATGATTGCATTGCTCCAACTCCCGAACAGGGATGTGATGACACCAATACTCGGTACGTCCTGTCCTTCGCTAAAACGTTGGTAGCTCGCAATCGTCAAATGCTCCGTCTCGTATCTGGCTCGCCCTAACACGAGCAATACTTCCTCTTCCGTCCACCGTTTTCGCGGAAGTTCGATGCCGATGATTTCTAGCGCATTCGTCCATGAACCGTACCGTCGTGCGATTGTCGCTACCGTCGGCCGATTTTTTCCGACCGCCCATTTCGTATAGGCTTGACTCGTTAATGTAGGTAATGCTTCCTGTGCTTCCAGTAATGATTCGATGATCCGACGTTCCATCTCCTGGACCCGTTCCTTCAAAATGTCTGCTTCTGATAATGCCTGCTGCCACGAGTTGAATTGATGGACGATATCGGTCAAGCTCGGCGCCTGATGCCGTTGCGCCCACTCACGATATGTCGCACTCGTGAATGGTTCGAGTTCCGCTTTCGCCGCTCGTAATGCCTCGATGATGTCGGATTTTGTATAAACCACTCGGATTTGCCCGATTTCAGCGCGTTCCAGCGCGATTTGCCAAGATCCAAATAACATCAGGATTTCCGCGACGGTCGGATACTGGGTATTCAGTTGCCAACGAAAATAGGTATTTGCCGTCAGTTCATTCTTCCCGTTCGCAGCGAGACGGAGTGCTTCGATCGCTTCCTCCAGATCGCTCATCACGATGTCTCCCTCCCACACATTCATAGCCGAACGTTGCGTCGAACATCCTCAACAATACCTTGACGAACGGAGCGAATCACGAGTGCTTGTTCCGTAAACGTCATCTGTGAGGCGGACGGCAGACAAAGTCCTTCAGCAAACAAGCGACCGCTGACATCAATCCCGTCACTTGTAATGAACGGGACATCCCGGTAGACCGGTTGCAAGTGCATCGGTTTCCAGACCGGTCGTGACTCGATGTGATTCTGTTGTAAGCGGATGATCAATTGATCCCGTTGTTCCATTCCTCCCGGTAATGTCAAAGCCGTCAACCAGCGATTGGCGCGACTCCCTTCAACCTCTGCTTGGTACTGTGTGGCGTCGAGCATGTCGAAAGCCCGCGTATATCGCTGAAAGATTTTCCGGCGTGCCGCGACGCGATCTTCGATGACTTCGAGTTGTCCGCGTCCGATGCCGGCTGAGACATTACTCATCCGGTAATTAAACCCGACTTCTGTATGTTCATAATGAAGGACCGGTTGCCTAGCTTGCGTCGAGAGATAAAACGCCCGTTCAATCAAATGCGGATCGTTTGCGACAAGCATTCCGCCACTTGATGTCGTGATGATTTTGTTACCGTTGAACGAATAAATTCCGAACGTCCCGAATGTCCCAGTCATTCGACCGTTGATCGTCGAACCGAGTGATTCGGCTGCATCCTCAATCAACGGAACGTCATACTCGGCGCAAATCGCACTCAACTCTTCAATCTTTGCGACGACCCCGTATAAATGGACGACGATGACGGCTTTCGGCAGGCGTCCGCGTGTCGCGGCTTGAATCATGGCTCGCCGGAGTGCCGCGGGTGACATATTCCACGTCTCCTCTTCCGAATCAATCAGGACAGGACGGGCACCGACGTAACGAATCGGATTGACGGAAGCAACGAACGTCAACGACTGACAGAAAACATCGTCGCCCGTCGTCACACCGAGTGTCGCCAAGGCGAGGTGAATCGCTGCCGTTCCACTACTTGTCGCGAGGGCGGCCTCTGTTTTGGTATATGCGCGCATCCCCGCTTCAAAGGCTTCAACGTTCGGTCCGAGTGGTGCAACCCAGTTCGTTTCGAGTGCTTCCGTGACATAGCGTGCTTCTTGGCCACTGAGGTGCGGGATCGATAGTGGGATTTGCTTCATGATGTTTCCTCCCCTCTTGATGACAAGTGACGGATCGGTGTGCGATAGACGGGAAACCACTTACAATCGTTCGCTGACGGGTACTGCGTTAAAAACGTCCGATTCAATTGTTCATACGCCACTTCGTCAAGAATCGACGTTCCGATCGAAAAGAACGTATGCGCTCCTTCACTAAAGGAACGTTTATATAATAAAAGACTGTCTGATGCATCTTGTGAAGTGCCGCCACCAAGATGCATCGCAACCATACCTTTCTCCTTTGCACGTCGCATCATCTCTGCGAATAACAACTGATTCGGCCGAACCTTTAACTGGCTCGGATCGGACGCCCCGAGGTGATAATGGGCGAAACGACTTCCATATAAGACGATGCACCCGGCGATGATGTGACCATTTAATTCTGCAACCAATACTTCGGCGTCGAGTGTTCCTGATAACAGCTGTTTAAAGTATTCATCCGTAAAGTAATACCGTGGTGCTGCCTCGTGCTTATCCATCGTCAAGCGGTAGAGGTGTTTAAATTTCTCGTAATCTGTCGGTGCGGCGACACGGATCGTGACGCCTTCCCGGACTGCTTTTCGTACATTGCGCCGTGTCATTTTTGAAAAGCCACCGAGAATCGCTTCATATGAATCCGTCAGCTCCACCGTCACGGTCGCTTGGAGTCGCTGCGTCGAACGGCACCAATGCTTTCCCAGTTCGACGTTTTGCAAGAGTGGATGGAACCGAATCGTTTCGGTGATGATCTGTTCCGCACGACAATAGTCGAGAAAACGTTGACGGACTTCGCGGATTTGATCGAGTGACCAAAGCCCAACGAAAATCGGTCCCCCGTATCCGTAGGGTGTCGTGATGTCGTGATATGACGTTCCATCGATTGGTCGTTTCAAATAAGGGTAGATCAATGTCCCGAATTCTGTCGGATAGAAGAACATTTCCGGGATTCCTACTTCTTCAAGTGCGAAGTAGGCATGTTCGTAATAACAATCGAGGCGATACTGACTGACGAGTGCGTCCCATTCGGTCGGATCATGGATGAGTCGTTCATCGCTTAGCGACATCATGGGGAACACCTCCGTCAAGTCCTTTGAACTCGCCCATCCCCGTCTGATGTTCCGTCGAGTTCCCTTCTGAGGAGACGACGATTTTTACTGTCTTCATGAGAATATAGAGATCGAGACGAAACGTCTGATGTGCCGCGTACCATTGATCTTGTTCGAGCCGCTCTTGCCACGTCGTCGCGTTCCGCCCATGAATTTGCGCCCAACCGGTTAGTCCAGGCAACACATCATGCCGCGTCATCTGCTCTTTCGAATAGTGGTTCAAGTAACTGACGAGGAGCGGACGCGGTCCGACGAAACTCATCTGACCGCGGACGATATTGAAAAATTGTGGGATTTCATCCAGGCTGAGCCGCCGAATCCATTCCATCGCGTGCGGGATCCGTTGTTCGTCTGGGAGTAAGAGGCCATCCGCATCCGTCTCGTTCGACATCGTCCGGAATTTATAAATTTTAAATAACTGTCCGTGATAACCAGGACGAACTTGATTGAAGAAGATCGGTCGACCGAGCTTCGTATAAATGAACAAGGCGACGAACAGGTAAACGGGGAGTAAGATGAGAATCGCGACTAGGCTGATTGTGAAATCGAATGTCCGTTTCATGATGACTTCCTCCTTTTACATAGTCGAAAAGAGATCGAGTTGTCGTTTGATGACATCAGCTTCGTTAAAATGTTTCATTGCCCGTTCGAATCCGGCCCGGCCCATCTCTGACGCCTGTTGCGGGTGTTTGACAAGATCGGTCATTCTTGCTGCCAACTGCGTTTCATCATGGACTTCGACTAAATAACCGGTCGTGCCATCGATGACTTCTTCCCGGCAGCCGCGGATGTTCGTTGCGATGACCGGTTTCGCCGTCGCCATCGCCTCGATGATTGAGCGCGGGACCCCTTCTCGGTGCGATGGCAGGACGAAGGCATCGACTTGTTGTAAAAGTCGTGGCACATCTTCAACGAACCCTCGATACTCGATATTCGGAATCTCGCGTAGACGTTCGAGGAAACGATGTTTCGTCGTTTGATCCCGTTCGCTCTCCATCATTTCACCGGCGATGATCAAGCGGACATCCGGGTCTTGCGACACGACGTTTTCAAAAGCATTCAGAAGTTCGAGCACTCCTTTTTCCTCGACGATCCGTCCGATGAACAGGAAGGTGAAAGCTTCGTTTCCTTGCCGCGCCTGTGGATAGAATCGGGTTAAATCGATACCGTTCCCTAAATGCATCAACCGTTTCGTCGCCTTAAAACGTTTCCGGTTTGCCAGTTCATAATCTTCCCCGCTTTGGAGCAGGAGGTAATCCGTCGCGAAACGGGCGAGCCATTTTTCGACGGAATAGGTCAATTGATACGTCACCCGTCCCATCTTTTCATGAAAGTAAAAGCCGTGTGCCGTGTAGACGATATGCTTCGTCCCCGCTCGTTTCGCTGCGACCCGTCCGAGCGCTGCCGCGACCGGTGTGTGGACATGGACGGCGTCATAGCGACCCGTCTTTAAAATGTGAACGATCGAGCGGACCGTCTTCCAATTACTCGTCCAGTCAATTTTCCGTTCGATCGGAATATCATGCATCGCAAAGCCTTGTGCTGCCAGCTTGTCAGAGGCTCCCGTGTCGGCACAGGCAATCCCGACATCGTGCCCTGCGTCGCGCAGCGCAAGCAGTAACGGTTGCAGCATCGTTTCAGCTGTCGTATCAAGCGCGCAAACTTGGAGAATTCTTAAAGACGCCATAAGTGCACCCCTTCCGGTTTTTCAGCTGGTGCGAGCATCCCTTTGATGTCGACGACGACACCACGCCCCACTTTGAGTAAGTGTTTCGCGAGTAGCCAGTTTCCTTCAACGTACTCTTCATGACTGACGGCGAAGATGATGACGTCGGCTGGTTTAAGCTCTGTCATGTCGAGCAAATCGATTCCGTATTCGCGTTTCGCTTCATCCTTCGAGACAAGGCGATCGGTCACTTGGACTTCAATTCCGAATTCTTCGATCTCCTTGATTAAATTCGCGACTTTCGAATTCCGGATGTCACTGACGTTCTCCTTGAATGAAAGACCGAGGACAGTAACGCGTCCGCCGAGGACCGGCATGTTTTGTTTGATTAGATTTTTGACGAGTGACGTCGCGATGAAGCGCCCCATCGTATCGTTGATGCGTCGCCCGGCAAGGATGACTTCCGGATGATAACCGAGCGATTCAGCCTTCATCGTCAAGTAGAACGGATCGACCCCGATGCAGTGTCCTCCGACGAGACCTGGTCGAAACGGAAGGAAGTTCCACTTCGTCCCTGCTGCTTCGAGGACCTCGAGCGTATCGATGTCCATCCGGTCGAAGATGATGGCAAGTTCGTTCATCAAGGCGATGTTTAAGTCACGCTGCGTGTTTTCGATGATTTTTGCCGCTTCTGCGACTTTGATCGATGATGCCCGGTGGACCCCCGCCTCGATGACGGCTTCGTACACTTCTGCGACAACATCGAGCGTTTTTTTATCCTGTGCTGAAACGATTTTTTTAATGGTCTTGAACGTATGTTCATGATCCCCCGGATTGATCCGTTCCGGTGAGTAACCGACGAAGAAGTCGACGCCTGCTTTAAGACCCGAAGATTCTTCAAGGACCGGGATACAATCTTCTTCCGTCGCCCCCGGATAGACGGTCGACTCGTAGACGACGATGTCGCCTTTATTAAGCTGGCGTCCGACAAGTTGTGACGCCCGTAAGAGCGGCGTCAAGTCCGGTTGATTTTGCGCATTAATCGGTGTCGGTACGGCGACGATGATGAAGTCACTCGCTTGAAGTGCCGCAGCATCCGTTACATAATTGACGTCCGCATTTTTTAAAGTGAACGGTGTCAGTTCGAGCGTCGCATCGACTCCTTCACGAAGTTCCTGGATGCGCTGTTCTTTAATGTCAAAACCGACGACACCTGTCTTTTCACCGAAAGCGATGGCGACCGGGAGACCGACGTAGCCGAGGCCGACGACGGCAATTGAACGGTTGGCGATGGGAAGTGATCGTGTTTCGGCTGCTGTCGTATCTGTGATGTGTTTGACTGCCTTATTCATGATGGACTCCTCCTATTTCATCGACTGTTTGATGATCAATGTTTTTCCATTCGGTTCTTGTTTAACTTGTTCGACGGACTCGAGCGTAATCAACATATCCGGTCCAAGCAATTTGCGCATCTCGTTCAATAAAATCTTTTCATGTTTCGGTTGGAAACGCTGATTGTCTGGAATGTAACGCAGTGTGACACGATTGAATGCGTATTGTTCGACTTGAAGTCGTAAGACCGAGTTTGGTAATTCGCGGGCAATCGTCGTAATATCACCTTCAAAGACTTTGCCCCGCTTCTCACTGACGATGAAACTTGTCCCCCGTCCGTCTATCGAGGCGATGACCGGTCCGTTCAATCCACATCCACACGTCTCATGACTGAGGGTCATGCGGTCACCAATCCGGTAACGGATCAGCGGGGTCCCGCGTGTCGTAAAACACGTCACGACGACTTCACCATCCGGTCCGTATGGTTCGATGATGCCTGTTTCGTGGTGCAGGTGCAGCTTCCGGTGCGTGCATTCAGAAATGATCGGAGCGCCTTCTGACGAACCGTATTGATCGAAGACCGGTGCGACGAATGCCTCCTCAAGAATCGATCGCATTTCTTCTGTCACTGTTTCTGACGTCGGAAAGATGGCAACGATTTTGAAATCGAGTCGAATCTTATTTTTGAGTAAATAACGGGCGATTTCGACCATCGCCGTCGGCGTCCCGTCTAACGCGACTGGTCGGAAACGATTCAATTCCTCGATATAGGCGGGAAAGTTTTCTTCTTTCATATGAAAAATCGAGAGCAGCAATTGATTGAGCGGACGATTCATCCGCCAAAAGATCGGCTTTTTCTGATCGACTGCCGTCAAGGTCCGTCCTGTGAAACTAGCCCGTGGCATCCCGCCGTAAAACCCGTGCTGTTCCTTAAAGTAATCGAGATGTGCCATTCGTTCTTGAATGTCCTCGCGCATGAAAGCAACCTGGAGTGACTTCCCGCTCGTTCCGCCTGTCCGTCCTCGGACAGGCGCGTCGACTTCTGACATGAATTCGTCGTTTTGCTGCCGTAACGTTTCTTTTTCAAGGACCGGAATCAGCGCCAACTGATCGAGTGACGTCAGCGGAAGTTTTATGTCGAGCTGTCGAAACAGCTCCCGGTAGTACGGGGTATGCTGGTGCACGAACAAGAGAAACGCATTCAAACGTTCAAGTTGTTCGACGCGATAGTCAAGCGACCGGTCTTTTTCGCGTAATTGCATCAGTTTTTGTTCATAACGGGCCCCGTACCGTTCATGCATCAGCTTTTTGCCATAAATGGATGTCAAAATATTCTGAATAAATATCGGAGACTTATAATAAAGATCTTCCTTAAGCGCCATCTTGGACCTCCTCCTTCAGCTGGTAATGACGTTCATACCAATCGATGAATGCATTGACGCCAGCTTCGACCGTCGTCCGTGGCCGGTAACCGATCGTCTCGAATAACGACGTGACGTCAGCGAAGCTTTCCGGGACGTCTCCTGCCTGGAGCGGCATACCATGTTTGATCGCCGTCTTCCCGAGCCGCCGTTCGATCAAGGCGACGAATTCGTTCAGGCGAATCGGACTGTGACTGCCGATGTTGAAGACCCGGTATGGAACGAAGCTCCGGTCTGGCTGTGGCGCCGCTTTATCAAAGGACGGATCAGCGACCGGCTCTGTCTGTAACAACCGATAGATGCTCTCGATGATGTCGTCGACATAGGTGAAGTCGCGTCCCATCTCACCGTAGTTGTATAAATCGATCGGTTGACCGTTCGCGATTGCTTCCGTGAATTTGAACAACGCCATATCCGGGCGTCCCCACGGACCATAGACGCTGAAGAATCGAAGCCCCGTCGTTTTGATGCCGTATAGACTGCTGTAGGTGTGGGCCATCAACTCGTTCGCTTTTTTGGAAGCGGCATAGAGACTGAGCGGATGGTCGACCGCGTCCGTCACGGCGAAAGGCATCTTCGTGTTCGAGCCGTAAACGGAACTGGAAGAGGCATAGACGAGTTGTTCGACCGGATGATGGCGACAAGCTTCGAGAATCGACAGGAAGCCGACGATGTTCGATGTGATATAGACGTCCGGTCGATCGATGCTGTAGCGGACACCCGCTTGTGCTGCGAGATGAAGCACGAGATCAATCTGTTCCTTCGCGAAGATGGCGTCGACGGCTGCTGTATCCTCGAGCGATACACGATAAAAGGTATAGCGTCTCGGATCGAGTTCGACTAAGCGCGCCTCTTTCAACGCCGGGTCGTAGTAATCGTTGACTTCGTCGAGTCCGATGACACGGTACCCTTCCGCTAAAAATCGACGAGCGGCATGAAACCCGATAAACCCTGCGATACCGGTGATTAAAATCGTTTTATTCTGCACGTTGTTCGACCTCCTCAAAGTGGTGAAGCGCCTGGTAGCGAATATAATGAATCGATGTGTAGACGATCAGGAGCATCGGAAACAATTTGTAGCGGTGACGGATTGCCGTTCCGACGTTTCCTGTCCCAAGACCAAAGATGAGTGCATTGACGATGAAGAGGAGCAACATGAACAATAAAACAGCAGCGTAAGGATGGTGTTTCAAATAGCGGAAGTGCCGGATTGTCAGTGCGAACAGCAGGAGATAAACGGCGGCGTCGAAGAAGAAGATGGCGATGTTCGTCACACTGGACCATTGCCACGGGAACGGTGAGAAGAGGAAATAAATCATCCGAAGCGGTGAATAGAGAATCATGTCAAGTGGTCCCGTGACAGTCAACCCGTTCAAGTAAGCCGATCCACCACGGTCATAACTCATCCCGCTAAACAATTGACCGTTTTCCGAGACGTGTGTGAATTTTGCGAACAAGACATCCTGAAAACTGTAGACGATGAAGCCGACGATCAGGACTTGCATGACCAACCGCTGTACTTTGGAAGCTTCGAAATCCATCCGACCGGTCGCATGATTATAAAAGGAGAAATAAACCAATAAGACGACGATTCCAATCGCGAGACCGGAATGGAAAATTGTACTGACGAAGTAAGCGAGGTAGGCCAGTGCCAAGGAAGTACCCGACTTATCCATCGTCCAGCGCACCATGTAATAGAGCGTATAGACAATACCGAGTGCGACGAGTTGATCGCGTAACAGGATCGGCGAAAGCAACAATCCTTGGGCGAAGAAGGCAAATAACAGCGTCGACAGGAACACGACCCGCATCGGCAGACCGAGCAGCCGAAGCGTTTTCGCGAGAATGACGACGGCGACGACGCCGAGGATGACGTTAAAGTATTGTGCCAAGATCCGTTCAGGTCCGAATGCAAGATAGAAGATGCCGAGGAACTTCGAGTAACTTCCGCGAACGACTTCGTTGAACATCGCTGGATCGAGATAGATTTGCAGCCCTTCGAGATGGAACGCCTCCGTATCATCCCCACTGTGTGGCGGGAGCCGAAACAGCTCAAGATCGACGAACATCAATCCGAGACGCACGATGAAGGCGGTGACGAAGACGAGAAATAATGGCGTCGTCTCCGAGTTTTTGAGCAAATACCAGAGCATCAAGATGGAATTGCCGACTAGCATCAACGTGATATAACTTTCCGGTGTCGAAAAGAGCGGCCGCAACAGTTGACTGAGCAATGCTTCGATGATCAGTAGAATGAGGATCGGCCGCATCTTTTTCCCTCCTTTAGCTACTTTGTTCAATCGCGAGCGGCAAGTTCCGCGGATAGAGCGCCCGGTAGAGCGCTGGCACCAACAAGACGATTTGTGTGACGGCGCATAACGCATAAGCCGTCGTCGCACCGTATAACCCATACAGTGGAATCAAGAAACTGCAGGCAATCAGATTGACGGCGACACTTCCGAAAATCGCAAGCGTCTGGATACGAAATTGCTGGAATCCCGTTAGTAACGCTTGGATGACGGTCGAATTATAGAAAAAGAGCGAAGCGACCATCATCAAGACGAAAATCGTATGGTACTGCACGAATGAAGCATTGTAGAAAATCGTCAACCCCCATTTTCCGAAGAAGATGGCCCCGATGATCAACAGGGCACCGACCGCGTTTGTCATCAGCAACATCGAGCGTGTCAGCTTCCGGAGTGCCGGAAGACTTTGTCGTTCGCCCGTCTCTGACGAAAAATTTGGTAAGAGAACGGCGACGAGCGAGTGGATGAACAAGCTACCTAAAACGAGTAAGTAAGCGATACTCGCGTAGTAACCGAGTTCTTCCGTCCCGATGGTTTGACCGACGAAGAGACGCGGGATGTTGGCATTCAAGGCAACGAGTAAGGCAACAAATCCGAGCGGGACGGCCTTGAAAAACAATTGCCGGCCCGTTTGGTAGCGATCGCTCATCGTGATATTTTCAAACCCTTGTCCAATCCGGCGGACGGTCGGTAAATCGTAGATGATCAGCATGATTAAGTTCCCAGCAATCATCGCGAGGACGAATCCGTGAATCGAATGAGTCGTAAAGAGGATCAAGGCTGCACCCGAGACGTTGATCAGACTTCTGAAAATCTTCGATAACGCGACTTCTTTGAACGCCATGTGTCCTTGGAGGAAGCCGTACGAGAGATCGGCGAACGATTCCATGTATTTATTGAGATAAACGAGTAACGTCAACAGTAAGATATCCGCTTCACCGAAGAAATAATAGACGATCAGTAAGACGAACACACCGAGCGTCAAGAGGAAGAACCGTGTTTTGATGAAAAGCGTGAAGTTCTTCAGCCCAGCCCGTTCCGCCGTCAAAATCGTGCTGGCATTGAGCCAACAGAACATGACAATCGGTGCCGTCAAGGCGAGAGCGTAATTGAAATAACCGATGTTGAGTGGCGTGCTCCATTTGATTAAGAGCGTCAAAATCATCCATTGGTGTAAGGAATAGGCCGTATCGGCAATGAAAATCAAGTTAAAGCGTGATAACTGCCGCGGTGCTTTCATTTATCTCACCTCTCATTCTCGCGCGATCCGGACGACTTCTGGCATCGCGACCGGGCGGCTATCATTCGTCGCACCGAGCAGGTACGTCCGAAGCGCCTCTTCATCGTCGAGGCAACGATTGATTTCCCGAAGATACGGTTCGACGGAGCCGAAGGGCCGGGTCTTCCCAACTAGAATTTTCTCGAAAACCCGCTCGTCATGGACTTCTTCTTCTGCGAGCAACTCCTCATAAAGCTTCTCGCCTTTTCGAATGCCGCTGTAGACGATCGGAATCTGTTCTTCCGTAAAACCGCTCAAGTGAATCAAATTTTTCGCAAGCGTCGTGATGTTGACCGGTTTTCCCATGTCGAGGACGAACACCTCTCCTCCGCTTGCGAGGACGCTTGCCTGGATGACGAGCCGACTCGCTTCCGGAATCGTCATGAAGTACCGCGTCATCGCCGGGTCCGTCACGGTGATCGGTCCGCCTTTTGCGATTTGTTCCTTGAAGAGCGGGATGACGGAACCACGGCTGCCGAGTACATTTCCGAAACGGACGACGGCGAACGTCGTTTCACTGTTGCGGGCGATTTGCTGGATGACCATCTCGGCAATCCGTTTCGTCGCCCCCATCACGCTCGTCGGATTGACGGCCTTATCAGTCGAGATCATGACGAATCGTTTGACGTGTGCTGCTTCCGCCGCAAGCGCGACGTTGCGTGTCCCGTAAATATTATTTTTGACGGCTTCGCGTGGATTATCTTCCATCAACGGGACGTGCTTATGGGCTGCCGCATGATAGACGAGATCCGGTTCGAACCGTCCCATGACTTCATTCAGTCGTTCTAAATCCTGAACGTCCGCGATGACGGAATGAAGGACCGTACCATCGGTCATACATTCGAGCTCCCGGCGAATCAAGTAGATGCTGTTCTCGCCATGTCCGAGGAGGATGAGCCGGTCGGGCTTAAATTTAATCAACTGACGACAAATCTCTGAGCCAATCGATCCACCGGCTCCAGTCACGAGGACGGTCGCCCCGCTGACGCTTCGTTCGATTTCCGTGATGTCGAGTTCGACCGGTTCACGACCGAGCAAGTCAGCGATGGAGACTTCGCGGATTTGATTGATTGATACTTTTCCTGACGCCAGTTCGACGAGCATCGGTAACGTGTGGGCTTCGACCTTCGTCTGTTTGATGCGATTGAGTAAAGCGACCCGCTCCGTATAGGATAAGGAAGGAATCGCGAGCACGACCGCTTCGATTTTCTGTTCTTCGATGATGAATTCGAGTTGCTCGATCGTTCCGATGACGGGGACGCCGTGGATGCGCATCCCTTTGAGTTCTGCGAGGTCGTCGAGTAAACCAACGACGTTCAAGATGTGCGCTTTTTTCTGCTTTAACTCTTTCGTAATCATCTGTCCGGAAGCTCCGGCCCCGATGATTAACGTGCGTTTACCGAGCGTCCGGTCCCGTTTCAGTTGAAGCGTCCGTCCGCGAATCGCTAAGCGGACAAATAAGATACCGTTCAGGACAAGTCCCGTTTGCAGGAAGACGGCGCGCTCGACGGCGAAGTCGAACAAGGCATACTCGAGTCCGAGTAAGACAAAGCTGCTGGCGACGACGACAAACAGGAGGACACCTAAATCCCTCAAACTCGCATAACGCCAAACGATTTGATAAAAGCGCATCCAGTGGGCGACGAGTGTTAGGGCGACCCATTGAATCAATGCGATTTCAATCGCATTCCGTAAATCGAACTGAACGGTAAGGTGAAGGGGATTGAAGAAGTAGAAGGTGACGACGGTTGCGGCGGCGATAATCAGTGCGTCGACTCCGCGTAAAAGTCCGATTTTCATATGGCGACGATACTGATGCAATGGTGGTGCTTGCATGACTGCTCCTCCTTCCCCGAATCATGAGTGTGGACGGCTGACGGCTTGTGGATAGGATGCATCATCTTTCGTTGATTCAGTTGCTGACTTCTTTCCTAGTACACGGGAATAGACGATTAGTAAGCCGAACATCAACCCGAGTACACCGCCGATCGCCGTGTTCATCAAGATGTTCGGAGACATCGGTTTCGTCGGAATCCGTGCCGTCGAGAAAACTTCCGTACTGCTCGTATCAATCAACTGAGGCAAGTAATCTTGGAACACTTCTGTCATCGTGTTCGCTTGGATGGCAGCTTGTTCAGCTGATCCATCTGTAATCGATAAGGCGATGACTTGAGAATCAAGGTTACTCGACACCGTCAAGCGATCGGTTAAATCGAATAGCCGTTTATCGGTCACACCCATCTTTTGGGCGACTTGATCGACGACTTCCGGACTCCGAAGAATATCTTGATAGGTACTGACGAGTGACGTCGAGGAAGTCGTGTCACTACTCTTTTGCGGTACGACGAGGATGTAAGCTGTTGCTTCATACGTAGGTTTAATGACGTACGTGCTGATCAGGTAACCGGCACCCGCAAACAAGATGGCACAGACGATGAGGATCCACCAGCCCTTTTTCAATGTCATCAAGTGGTCTGCGAATGTTCTTTTTTGATGCATGGTATTCACATGGTTCACCTCTTTCTTACCTTGAACGTCGGAGGGTCATTGGTTATGACTTCACCTTATTTCCAAACGACTACCAAAACAATTAGAGCTTGGTGGAAATGATTAGTTTTTTTTCAGTAGTCGTTGTGCATGCGTATCATTACATCATCGAAAAATATCGTTTCACGAAAAAAAGACGATTCACAGAAAAATAATCGTCGTTCCTTCAAAAACATTCATCTTATCCGCATAAATATCGTTTATTTACGGGTAAATACCAATTTGATGATTAAGAAGTCACATAATCGGTAATAAGTCCTATATGAAGGGTGGATAGACTTTAGAAATGATGTTAAAATCCGTCAATATACCTGAATCGATTGCCTTATTCATCCTATTGCTATTTGTGACGATTGATTTGTGGACGCGTCCGTTACGCTTTACGGATGAAGTCTTACCGGAGCATTGGAACGTCGTGACCGTCTTTTTATACCCGTTACTCTTTCTCATTTTTTATATCGTGTCCCGTCCGTTATACTTTCCGTTTCGGTCTCGTTCGCATCGACTCATCCTCGTCTTTTTGAGTTATTTGACATTACACACTGTCTTGTTTTTCTCTCGTCCCGCGACGGATGCACCTTTTTCACTCTTCTTTCTTTTGACGACATGGATGTTTCTGATCATCGTCCTATCACTCTCTTCTCCGCTTTTCACTCACTGGCACCGGTTCTTATTTCTCATCCTCTTTTATCAGGCACTATTTTTAGCGAGTTACGCCCTGCTCGTCTCGTTTGGACAATCCTACATCCCAATCGACAACTTGCAGTGGTTACGGATTGGTCCGATCGCGCTTCCACAACTCTATGTCGGGGAGCAAGGTAGCTTTCTACGCTTAGCCAGCTTGACGAACAATCCGAACGCATTTGCTGCTTGGCTTGTTCCTGGTGGATTGATTGCTTGGATTGCGGTCCTCCGTTCCATCACGACGAGTGCCTGGCGCCGTCTCTTCTTCTTTGGCGTTTCGCTGGCATTGATATGCGGAGGGCTGTTGGCAAGTGCTTCGCAAACGGGCATTTATTCTTTTTTTCTACTCACTTTATTGACGACCGTTCTATTGTTACCTTCGCGGCGACTACGTCTTCAGGTCAGCGCCTGTTACATCACCGGAATCGCAATTGTGTTTGGCGCCCTGTCGCTAAAGCCGGGACTCCTCCTCCATTTAGTCAGTTTGAATGGTCGCCTTGATCTTTGGCAGGCGGGACTCGCAGCTTCAGCAGATCGCTTTTGGGTCGGTCATGGTTTTGGCGCCGCAACGACCGGCTTATTTGAGCAATTGGGAGAAGAGACCCTTTACACGTTTCACAGTACGCCGATCGTTTTCCTCTATGAGTTCGGCATCATCGGGTTACTCCTCTACGTGTTATGTTTTAGTTTCATCTTGTTTCGTTTAATTCGGAATTATCGTTTTGACGACGTCGAGTCGCTCACACTTCTACTGCTCATCTTCTGGTTGTTGTTGCTTCAGTTTACAGAAAGCATCCTGATTCGACCGGGCGGCTTTTATTTCATCTGGCTCAGTCTACTCGCATACGCGACATTCCGTCGCGACACACCAACAGACAGTACCCACACCTAGACGAACACCTACACGAAAGGGGTATGACATCATGAAGAAATGGACAGAACAACAAGTGATCGATAGTTTGGTCGAGGCAAGTCTTGCTTCACCTGCGTTAGACGCTAAAACATATGCCCGCTGGTCCAGTACTAAAGAAGTACCTTCGATCACGACGATCATCAACGTCTTCGGTTCATGGCGCGAAGCGTTGCATGCAGCAGGACTTTCATCGATTCGTCCCTACTTTTCCGATGAAGAAATCTTGACGTTCATCAAAGAAGCCTCGAACCGCCTTCATCCGTTTCATAGCAACAGTTATCGTGAATGGGCGAAAGCGAAACAGGGTCCTTCCTTAACGTTAATCAACCTTCGTTTCGGGTCATGGTCACGGGCCCTTGAGGAAGCACATATCGAGATGACACGCTCCGTCTGCATGACGGAAGAACGCATCATCAATGCGCTCCTCGAAGCATCGGACGTCCTCCCGCGTCTGACGACCCAAACCTATTCGATTTGGGCGCAAGAAAATGGGCATCCGACGGTCGCGACGATTGCCCGAAAATACGGCTCGTGGGTCGATGCCCTCGCGTGCCTTGATATCGCGCCTCCCCGCCGGAAATGGGTCGAAGAAGATGTTCTCAGCGCCTTAAAACAAGCGCAAGCTGAACTTCCTTCCTTCAACATCATCCATTACCGGAAGTGGGCTGAAGGAAAATCTGTCCCGAGCACTTCGACGATCAATGCCCTCTTCGGAAGCTGGACGTCCGCTGTTCAGTGCCTCAAGCGTTCCCGTGTCTCGCTCTCATAATTCCATTTAAAAACGGGGCTGGCTCAAAAGAAATCAAAGCTTTCGTATGTATAACGTAAAGACGCATCAAGACATCAGGAACGAGAAAAGACGCATCGAAAACGCCGATGGCTCCGTAGGAAAAACGGAAACATCGGCGTTTTATTTTATATGCGGGACGGAACACGCGTTTAAATATCTGCATGAATTTTCTTCCTTACGGCACAGCTCAAAGATTCGCTTTCAGCATGCTCACGCTTATGACGCGTGAACATGCGATATCGAGATACAATCAGTTCGCGCTTCCATCACTAAGATTTCGGAACGACGTAGGAGCCATCCTCCGTCTTTTTAGTATTTCGTTTGTTCAAACTGTGCCGCCGATACGAGCGTCAGCGTATCGTGCTTCATCATGTAGAGGTTTTCCTGATAGTGACCGATATCCGGTTGATTGACGAGCCCGCATAAATTGCGCCAGACTTGAGCGGGGAAGTTGACACCACATGCATAGGCATGGGGATACCCGCCGCCGAAGCGGGGATTGATTTCCGATAAGTAGAGCGTTCCGTCGACATCGAAAATATCGAAATCGAGCGGACCGACCAGTCCAGAACCGGCGAGGACGTGCTCGACGAGTTCGAATACATCGGTCCGGAGGACGGAGCGACTTTTATCCGTCTCTCCGGCTCGCATCGCCAATTTTTCTTTGATGAAGATGGACGTGACTTCATGAGACAGTAGATCGACGTAGACATCGACGCCGAGTTCAGGCCCATCAAGAAATTCCTGCACGATTAAGCCGGGGCTCTGTTCAAATAATCGTTCGACTTCTTCTAATGTCTCGACGCGTCTTACGGCGATACTCGCACTCCCATTGCGTGGCTTGACGAAGACTGGAAAACCAACTTCCTTGAGTGCGACCGCTTCACGAAACGACGTGAGGGCATGATACGTTTTCGCATGCGGGATGCCTTGTAAGGTACAGTGCTCGAACATCGCGTACTTATCAAAACAAAGCAGACACGCCGATGGCGGAGAAACGATGACCGTGACACCGATTGCTGCAAACCGTTCCGTCGCTGTCGCGAGCAACTCGAGTTCAGGGTCGATTAACGACAACAATGCCGTCACCTGCTCACGTTGACACAATTCTAATAAATGATCGATGTAATCCGGCTGATCAATCTTCGGGACGATATGGTAGTTCGGTGCCATATAGAGTGCCGGTGCAAGTGGATTACAGTCTGCGACGCTGACCGCCCCCTCCTGAAACTCCTGAACGAAGTATTCGACCAGCTTCGCACGACGACCTGCACTCGTAATCAACAGATGAGGTCTCTTCATGTTGTCCCCTCCTTTTTGTATGATGTTCCCAAAGGATTCGCTTTTACTAGACAAGATTCCTTCCAAAAAAACGTTGAACTGAGACAAAAGTCTCAAGACAGTCTAATCAGTTGCTCCGCTCGACGTTTTCTCCGAATGAATCGATACAATACAATACCAATTAACGCACCTGTACCATCTAATAAGACATCCTGAATCAACCCGGTTCGTCCGCCTGTTACAATTTGATGGAATTCATCAAAGACAGCAATCGTGATTGCCAACGTATAGGCGAATAAACCCGCCAATACATAAGGACGCAACAAGCGAACGGTCAAGTCGACCAAGGCAAATCCGAGTACCATGAAAATCGATAAGTGCGCTGCTTTTCGAATAAAGAATTCGACAAAACCGGATGCACCAAGCGCTTCAACACTGACTTCTCCGTGATAATCAAATGAGATGAAGCGAAACGCCTCCACAAAATCCAAATTAAAATAACGGGACAGCCCGGGCTTTAAAGATTGCTCTTCATACGGCATCGAACTCGAAATAAATAAAATAATTAGAATAGCCAAGGTGATGTAACCGGACCAAGGGATTTTACGCATATAACTCGTCCTCCTTATTCAATACGCTTCTAGAATACCATGAGTTCTTCTTGAATTTCTCAGTGAATCAATGGAACAACTACTGTCTAGAGACCCTTTCAGTTACATAATTATGTAATTTGAATTACTAAAAAACTTTTTTTTACATTTGATAGGTTTGCGATATAGTCGAAGTGGTTATTTAGTACTATAGCAGTACCGTTAAAAGTAGGAGTTGAGCTTCACAGACCATAAGCTTTATCATTAGCTGCTCTACCGATAAATCGATTACATTCTAAAAAAGGAGGTGAAGGATGTCCCTCTCCTGACTAACGTCTTGAGCGTCTGACAACCTATAACATGAACCGAGCTCTCGGGAAAAAAATCATGCAACTACGAAAACAGCATAAGTATACACAAAAGTATCTCGCTGAGCGATGCGGTGAATCGACGACCTCGATTTCTGCCTATGAACGTGGACAACGGATGCCAAGCACGCAATCACTTGAACGGCTCGCCATCGCCCTCAACACGACTGTGATTGATTTGGTTGATCCAGAGCACGTCCAGCATCCGACCCTTAGTGATTTCATGAGCCAATCGCTCGAACCATCGAAACCAATCGACTTTAAGTTTGTCCTCGAAGATATACTCGTTCACCTTACACTCTCGAATGAAGTTTACTTTAACGGTCGGTTACTATCACATGAAGTCCGTGAAGAGATGGCTGTCTCGGTCAATCAAGCCCTACAGCAAGGTCTCGAATCAATCGAAGTCTAAAAAACACGATGAGAAGTAGACAGGAACTATTCCCGTGCACTTCTCATCGTGTTTTTTTAGTTCAATCCGGTTTGACGATATGATGAATGTATAATGTTTCCTCTTCATATGTGGCTTCTAACAAACGACTAAAAAAAGAAGACTCTTTACTCTTTTCCGCAAGAAAAACCCGCTCGAACTTTTGGTGGGCTTGTTCAACGAAGCTAAATTTTAGTTCCCGCTCCTTCGATTTAAACGTCAAATATGTGCCGATTTGACCGAATGCATCCGGAAAGGTTTGCTCTTCCATGAATTGAAACGTTTCTTCCGGAAATAAGGTAGAGATGAATTCAAAACAGCTGGCTTGTATAGTCCGTGATTGTGCCATTTTTTTATCCATAACGTATTGATCCTCCGAATTTCATGATGGCTGCCCCTAAGTGATGAACTAGTTTAAATAATACCCTGACTTTAGACCCATTCAAACTAATATTTAAAATATTTTTTTAATCATTCTTCATTAAAAAGTCTAATCCGTACTTTAATCCTTAAACAAAAACAAGGGAGCAGATTATTAATCTGCCCCCTGTTAAAATTCATCCTAATTTATCAAATTCTAAGATGTGTACGGTTTTCCCTGCATATAGAGTACGTCCTGCATATTTCGATAGTTTCGCGAATTCAAAGAGAGTGGTTGGTTCATAGAGATGCTCGACAGCATAACTGACTTTCTCATCCTGATCAGATTTCAGATAAAGATTTAGTATCAACCGCTCCCCCTCCACCTTCTGTCCATAGAATAGAGCACAGTCCTTTACACGTTTTGAAGCGATCGGTTGCGTCTGTTGCTTTAAATGCTTGGCATTATGAACATTCACTAACAGTTGACCATCTGTCGTCAGAAGCTGGCGGATGTTTCGGAAAAATAACAGTAATTCGCCGCGTGAATACCGGGCAACCGTCGTCCCAGGCAAAATCAGCTTCTCAAATGCTTCATACCCGACAGCGTCGATTAAATCATAACTAAGACCGTATACTTTATGCATAAACCGTGAAGAAATTCCATTCAATCGGCCGGCTTCCGGTTCGACGAGATACAAATCATATCCTTCCTCAGATAACGTGTTGAACAAGCCCGGATCAAACGTTCCATAAACGAGGACACGGTCATTCCGATTTAAATACCGGCGATAAAATGTCAATTCATCGATTTCTGCCAGTTGCATCGTTTCCTGATGCAGACGCATGAAACGGTTATCTGCGTTGAAATCATCGAGCACGGTCACTCTCGAATAACTTCCTTTTCGTGAAAATGGTCCAAAGAGTGGTACGTCACCCATGATACATCAACTCCTTATAGGCTTGAATGGCTGTTTCATAATCAGAACCGAGGCGTTCCGGCAATACATCGAACCGGTCTTTTTGATCGGCTTCTAAAATCCATAAAAAGACTTCATCTGTTTCAAACAGCTGGTTCGTCGTCAGTTCGAACACGAATGCCCCTTCGCGATTTTGAATGCCAATCATCGTCAAGGGACCGAGCTTTCCGGGCGTCCGAGGTAAATCCAACTGGGTATATGGAGTGACAAACTGACTTTCGGTCAAGAAGGCCGAGGCCAGCTGATACAGTAAAGGATACAATGCGAGCTGAAGGTGTGGCGCGATCGGTGCGAATGTCTCCCGTTGACGATGACGCAACTGACAAATATCAATCTCTTCAAGCCCGCTCAAGCAGATTTGTTTTCCGTAATCTGCACAGACGCCGTCTTTAAAAATAAATAGCCGATGAGACACGGTCATCCCGGTGAGTGTCGCATAATCGAGAATCCCCATATAGTGTCCCGGGTTCGGTACGCGGCTCGTCGTCTGCCACGTTTCGAAGGCAGCTTCTATTGCCGTTCGACTGACGACGGCAAGGTGTGCCTTGATGTCGAACGACAGGGTATCCGAGAAGGCGACCAAGACCGGAACGCGGCTCATCAGTTCAATGACCGGTAAATCGTGCCGTGTTGGTTGGTCGATGTACAGTAAGCTGTTGATCGTCATCTGATCGAATAGTGCCGGATTGATGGAATTCAGTAGACTCGTCTCTTCTGCGTAAATATGCCGGAGTGGTTGCGGATGACGGGACGTCGCGTCCGGATAGACACCTGTGAATAAAGACATCAAGGCATCTTGTAAGGCAATCGGTTGTGAGTCAGCGAGCGGTTCTTCGAACGGTACCGTGATGCCGTCTAAAAAATACGGATCCCCAAACAAAACGTCCCCCCGGTCATTAATCAAATGAAACTGGACATGCAGCATCCGTTGTTGAAGATAGGCGACGAGTCGCATCGTCCGTTCGCCGGTCCCCCGAAGAATGAACAAATAGTGTTCAAATTCTTGAAAATCCATATAATCCAGTAAATCAAGAAACGTGTGCACATTGTAATCGTAATGATCGAACGAAAAACGATGCGACTGACAAAAAGCGATGAAGTCCGCTGTCGGTTCAAGCTGGTGGAGCCAGCCTTCACTCTCAGCGAGTACAGTAAGTCCAATCATGTTCATTCTCCTTTCATCTGAGTGTGTAAAAAAATGGCTTCAAACCGTAACGAACGGAATGAAGCCACGCCGTTAATGGACGTTTTTTTAAGATGTTTTAGTGCGACGTTTCGTCACCGGTTTGACGCGTTCCATCTCCCGACTAGCCAAGGGTGCGACCGTAACCGTAGAAGCGTTTAAACACCAGCCACAAGATGAAATCGTACGTCGCGATTCTTTAAAAATGAGATTCATAGGAAATACCCCTTTCTTCCGTTTAGAATGGATAATCAAAATCGTTGACGAATTATCACAGTAAAAAGTTGGTTTTGTCCGGGCATCACTTCTATAATAAGGAGATAGACACGTAGTCGAATCCACTTGATAGAAAGGACCGAACCCATGGATCAATTCACGTCACCCCAGATTGGCCTCGCCCTTCGCCGTCTTCGCAAGAAGCATAACTTGACGCAGAAGGATCTAGCGAACGGGATTTGTAGCCAAGCGGAAATCAGTAAGATTGAGAGCGGCACACATTCACCGACGGTTGATTTGTTGTTTGCGTTATCTCGGAGATTACAAGTTCCGATTACCGTTTTTTTAGATCATACCGAACAATATAATTCTTTAAGAACTCTAGATGACTCATTACTCATGAAGTTTAGAAATCTCGAATACGAAATTATTTTCAATGAATCGAAAGAAAAACTAAACAAGTACTCACTTTCAGAAGAAGTCACGCTACTTTACAAATATTACTTTCACCTATGTGCCTATAGACTAGAAAAAATCGATTATCGAACATGCATCGTTGAACTGCAAAAACTTTCTGAAGTATATTCAACGATGTATTATTCTCCTAAAATGCTCATTCGTTTAAAATCTGCAATCGCAACACTTTATTATGAAAATAAAAACTTCAAACGAGGAATAGCAGTTTATAAAGATTTACTAATGCTAAATTTTGATAACGATGAATTAATGATTGACAGAATAAGGATTCTATACAATTTTTCTAAAATGTTGTTAGACATGAATCAAATCTCAAAAGCTTTAACATATATAGAAGAAGGTATATTCGATAGTTTAAGATTCAAAGATATGTCTTTATTAGGTCAATTATTATTTCAGAAAGCATCTGCACTGGAATTTAGCAATGCAGATCTTACTGAAATAAAAGATGCTTATACAAAAGCATATTTACTTTTTGATTTACTAGGAATGAAAGAGTACAAAGAAATTATTTTATTAAATAAACTAAGCTACATTCAAATTAATAGGTAACTTTTAAACAGTGTATTTATAAGAGAATTCTGTTGGTAGGTTGTTTCCCGCCACATCACGCTTCACTGAGAATTCTGTCGGTAGGTTGTTTCCTGCCACGTCACGCTTCACTGAGAATTCTGTCGGTAGGTTGTTTCCCGCCACGTCACGCTTCACTGAGAATTCTGTCGGTAGGTTGTTTCCTGCCACGTCACGCTTCACTGAGAATTCTGTCGGTAGGTTGTTTCCTGCTACGTCTACTTTATTTAAAGAACCAATTGACCCTAATCCGATTGAAGCAGTTAAAGTAAGTGCGCCAACAACAAGACCTAATTTATTTTTCAAGTTCATGATTAATGACCTCCTAATATTTTTATATGGCTTATTGATATCATCATATAACCTTAGGCCCCCTCCAAATATTCGAATACGAATATTATGCGTATTTTGCACATTATTTACACTTCTCATTACTTTAGTCGCGGGTCATACGTCCCGAAAGTTGTGCAATTTTTACATTTAATCCACCTTTGTGTCGGAAATATGTATAAAAATAGATTTTTTAGAATATTCCTTCATACCTATTGTGTTCTTGATCCATCAAAAAAAAGCGGTCTCCCTGACTGAAACATCCAGCCAGGGAGATCGCTTGTTCATTTAGAAGATCGACGCAGTGTAATGAAATATCCTACCCCTAACAGCAGAATCACGCCTAATAAAATCGTACTGATCGTCGTCCGTGTCGGTGATTCCGGTATAAAAATGCCGAGCAGTAAATTAATTGCGGCAATGATCAGTACAAGCCAGACAATTGTTTTAGGTCTCACTGGTGTCCCCTCCATTCTAATGGCGTCATCAATGTAAAGTTCCCGCTAAGAAGACGAGGTCGCTTTTCAATTTCCCGCGGCGATATGGTATGTTGAGAAAAGACCAGTCTTGAAGGAGGAACGATTGTCATGAAAAAACTCGCTGTGTTTTGTGGCTCAAAAGATGGAGCATCACCGCTTTTCAAGGAAGCCGCCGCGACGCTCGGCACGGTGCTTGCGAAACAGGATTACGGACTCGTGTATGGTGGTTCGCGTGTCGGAACGATGGGTGCCGTCGCAGATGCCATTTTATCCGCGAACGGACAAGCCATCGGTGTGTTACCACACTTTTTACAGGAAAAAGAAATCGCTCATCCGAACCTGACAGAACTCCACCTCGTCGACTCGATGCATGACCGAAAAGCAAAGATGGCGGAACTTGCGGACGGGTTTATCATCTTACCAGGCGGTCCCGGAACGATGGAAGAATTTTTCGAAGTCTTCACGTGGGCCCAGCTCGGTCTCCATGAAAAACCGTGCGGCATCTTGAACATCGACGGGTACTACGATTCCCTCATCGCGTTGTTCAAGCAGATGGAAACCCAAGGATTCATCATCCCCGAGCATGCAGCGATGCTGCTCGTCGAGTCGACACCTGAAGCGTTACTCGAGCGTTTTCGTCAATACGAAGCCCCTCACGTCAAGTCCTACTTGAATACGGATCAAACGTAAACAATCTTAATCACTGTTTAAAAGAGGGGGTTCCCCTCTTTTTTTAAGTTTCCCACTCCGCGACGTACTTCTTCAGTAATGCTTTGACATCCTCTTGAATCTCTTCGTCCTTCAACGCGAAGGCAAGCGTCGTCTCGACGTACCCCATCTTTTCGCCGACATCAAACCGTTCTCCTTTGATGTCATACGCATAGACGTCCTCAATTCCATTCAAGCGTTCAATCGCATCCGTCAATTGAATCTCGCCCCCTGAACCCGCCTGTTGCGTCTCCAAGTACGTAAAGATCGCCGGTGTCAAAATGTATCGTCCGATGATCGCCATGTTCGACGGCGCCGTACCTTGCGGCGGTTTTTCGACGAATTGCCGGACGTGGTACCGATTCCCGATTTGTTCAATCGGATCAATGATCCCGTAGCGATGTGTATGCTCCGGTGCGACTTGTTGGACGCCGATGACGGAGGACGCTGTCGTCTCATACTGATCAATCAATTGTTTGAGACCAGGACGTTCTGCGACGATCAAATCATCACCGAGTAAGACGGCGAATGGTTCATTCCCAATGAAATGACGGGCACTCCAAATCGCATGTCCAAGACCTTTAGGTTCCTTTTGCCGGATATAATGGATTTCTGCCATCGTCGTCGAGGCGTCGACTTCTTTCAATAGCTCGAGCTTCCCTTTTTGCCGTAATATGTTTTCGAGTTCCGGTGCATGATCGAAGTGGTCTTCGATCGCCCGTTTGTTTCGTCCCGAGACGATGATGATTTGTTCGATTCCTGAAGCAACGGCCTCCTCGACGATGTACTGAATCGTCGGCTTCGTCAAAATCGGAAGCATTTCTTTTGGCATCGCTTTCGTCGCCGGCAGGAAACGTGTTCCGAGTCCCGCTGCCGGAATGATGGCTTTTCGAATCTTCTGCATCCCGCGCCCTCCCTTATGCTGAATCGTCTAACGCTGTACTGTCCGTTGTACTACTTCTTTTTTTGATTCGCGTTTCCCTGTTTCCTCGACAAAAAAGACCAGTGACACAAAACGTATCACTGGTCGTTGGTGTTTAAAATAAGTTGGCGATTGCGTCAGTCAGTGATGCAAATGATGGCGTTTCATCGATGACCATCACACTGCCGGCTGCGAGTACGAGCAGCCCGAGTCCGGACAAGATCCAGCCTGGATGTTTGACCGTATCTTCAGCATCGACGTTCTGCTTACGCGGTGTCGCGTTTTCTGCTTGTTCCTTTAAGCGATCTTTGCGGTACTGGTGTTGCTCGTCTTTCGACAGTTTCTTGTATGACGTCAAAAACTGCTTATACTGCGGCACGACTTCTTTTGTCGTCCCGTCGAGTTTGACTTGACCGTACTCGAGCCAGATGACACGTTCACAGAAGTTGCGAATCTGTGACAATGAGTGGCTGACGAAGATGATTGTCTTGCCTTCGTTCTTGAATTCATTCATCTTATCGATACACCGGTTATAGAACGTTTGGTCCCCGACCGATAATGCTTCATCGACGATCAAGATATCGGCATCGACGTTGACGGCGATCGCGAAGCCGAGACGCGACTTCATCCCGCTCGAATATTTTTTAATCGGTTGGTCGATGAAGTCCCCGATGTCCGCAAAATCGATGATGCCGGGCATCCGGCGGTCGATTTCCGCGTCGTCCATCCCGAGCATCAAACATTTGAGCCGGATGTTCTCGCGCCCCGTCAAGACACTCTTCAGTCCTTGCGAGACGGCGATGATCGCGACTTCACCATTGATTTCGACGTCACCTTCGTTCGCATAGATGATACCGGAGATCAAGTTCGATAGCGTCGACTTACCGGAACCATTGATGCCGACGAGACCGACGACTTCTCCTGATCCGATGTCGAGCGTGACGTCACGGAGTGCCGTGAACGTCTTCACGCTCTTGCTTTTACTTTTGAATAACAACTTAAATTTTTCTTTCGTCGTCGTAACCATGTCAAACCGTTTCGTGACATGTTCGAGTTTTATCATAGACATAGCGATTTCCTTCCCTTAAACAAGCTCGGTGAATGATTTACGGAACTTAATGTGTAAGTAAGTTCCGGCTGTGAACAATAGAAGCGTCACGCTCCAGAAGTAAAGTCCCGTCGGCCATTCCTGCCAGACCCAGGCACCGCCCAGTAAACTCGACCGGTAGCCTTCGACTAGGTAGAAGACCGGGTTGAGACGAAGCAGACCATGTAAGACGTCCGGGAATCGTTCAATGTTCCACAGAATCGGTGTTAAATAAAAGAGCATCCGCATCATCGATTGTAAAAAGAGTTGAATGTCTTTGACGAGCGTAATCAATGTCGAGAAACAAAGTGAGAACGCGTAGACGAAGATGTACGTCGCCGCCATGTAGTACGGCAACTGGAGCAGCTTCCACGTCATCGGGATTCCGTTAAGCAAGATGACGACGAAGACGATCAATAACATCGCGAAATGCTGGTACATCCGCGACAAGATGACATATGACGGAATCGCACTCATCGGGAAACGCATCTTCGTCACCATCGCGAGCCGGTTGTTGATCGAGTTCGAACCCCGGAGTAACGCGTCATTGATGAAGAACCAGACGACAATCCCGCAAAGAAGCCAGACGATGAACGGCGTGTCGCCATCAACGTTCTTGTTGCCTTTCAGACCGACACCAAACACGAACCAGTAAATAAAGATTTGTAATCCGGGATTGAGCAGCTCCCACAACAGACCGAGCCGTTGCTCCGCATGCGCCGATTTGATTTCGTACCGTGCCAGGCGCCGAATCAGTGGAAAATTCTCCACTTGTTCGCGGATGATGTTTTTCATTTCTTTCAACATAAGTTAAGTTCCTTCCGATCCGTAGAGGTACATGTATTTTAGTTCAGTTACTTCCAGTCAAAAATGACGGATTCGATTCGCGATCGTATCAAACGAATGCGATCCGTTAGCAGTGCCTCTCGCCTGCCCGATTCGATTATTCCCCCTCTCTGCTTGAACAAATCTTTCATATTAAAAGTCGTCGATAACGACCATACACTTAGTCAATTCTAGCCATCGTTAAAAATCGTGTCAATGTATTGAGGAAACCGACACTAAACTGTAGCTTTCTAAACGACAAAAAAACTGCCCTCATCGATGTCCTAGGACACGTCACGGAGACAGCTCAAAATCAATTACATGCATACTACCAATCGTCGTCGGAGGTGAAGATAATCCCCATCCGAGTAAGGCAATCATCAAACAGAGGATCAAAACGACTAAACTTCCTCGAATCGCTTCATTCATTTTCAGTTGATCATCCTTTCACACGTTAGTCCATTACTTTATATGATACAAGAGAGAGGCACTAAAAACTACAAGCAAATTATCAAAAAATGGGAATGACACATAAACTTCTCGCAGTTTTTTATTTCCTTTTGAATCAATCCGACATATAATGAAAGCGTTATCATTTAATTTTCACTCACTTTTTCAGTGTCTGCAGTCTAACAAGCAAACCTCTCCAATGGGTTGTCCCGTCGTCCGACCTAAGAATTTACGTTTTTTACAAAACATTATCCGCACAGTGCTTTCTAAAACACTTATAGTAGAAGAAGAGGTCAACGATCGCATTTTGACCTTGCATTCATATACCCCACTTTGAAGGAGGATTTTTACGTATGTACAAATCAAAACCGCTTTACGCGGCAGCTGTCGCTGTCGCCTTGACGACATCGGCAATCGTGCCGGTTGCGCAAACTACTGTCTCTGCTGCAACCCATGTCAAAGTCAAAACGGTCAAACTCAAGTCACTCGTCTTCAAGAAAGGTGCCCCGGTTAAATTACCTGCTACATACAAGGGCGAAAAAATCACGTGGAAGAAGTATGACCGTCACATCTTTAACCGTTTCCAAACGGTAAAAGGGACATACGGGAAGAAGAAATCACCAATCGAAGTGAAGATTTATATCCAAAACTATGCCGTCAAGTTCGTCGAGAGCGTGAAAGAACAGACGATCTACGTCGGTGAAAAACCGGTCTTACCGAAAACACTGGCTGTTCTTTATGCAACAGGCCGTGTCTATGACAAACCGGTCCATTGGACAAAAGTCGATACAGATGAAGCAGGCGTCAAATATGCGGTCGCAAAATACACACGTCTCGGTAAAACAATCACACTCAAAGCAAAAATCAATGTCCTCGACGTCAACAAGGATGATTTCTCAATCGGTTTACTCCACACGAATGACACACACGCGAACCTCGACAAAGCAGCGAAACGTGCAACTGTCATCAAGGAGCTCCGTGCGAGCTACAAAGCAGCCGGCAAACCGTCACTCTTACTTGACGCAGGAGATGTCTTCTCAGGCTCACTCTACTTCAATAAATTCCGTGGTCAAGCTGACCTCGAGTTGATGAACTACATGAAATACGATTTGATGACGTTCGGTAACCATGAGTTCGATCTCGGGGACCAGGACAACCATCAAGCCCTTCAGGATTTCGTTACGAACGCGAAGTTCCCGTTCATCTCAGCGAACGTCGATTTCAGCAAAAACGAACTGCTTGCGGGACTCCAATCGAAAACAATCACAGCCGGTCCTGACAAAGGACGGATTTACCAAGGTGTGATTAAAGAATACAAAGGACAAAAAATCGGCTTCTTCGGGTTAACGACAGAAGAGACTGCGGAAATTTCAAGTCCGGGTACGGTCGCTTTCGCGAACTACATCGAGAGCGCAAAAACAGCCGTCAAAAAACTTGAAGACCGTGGCGTCAATAAAATCGTCGCGTTGACACACATCGGTTTCGATGACAATGCTGCAGTCGACAATGATCAACTGCTCGCACGTAATGTTGACGGCATCGACGTCATCGTCGGAGGACACTCGCACTCGAAACTTGAAGCGCCAGTCGTCGTCGACGAAAAAGACGTTCCAGGTAAAACAGAACCGACAATCATCGCGCAAGCGTATCAATACGGTGATTTCCTCGGAAATCTCGATTTGACGTTCGACTACAAAGGGAAATTAACAGAGTACAACGGTTCGCTGATCGACGTCTCTAAAGCAGCAGAAGACGCGAAAGCTGCGGAAATCCTCAAACCATATGCGGATCAAATCGCTGAACTGAAAAACGAAGAAGTCGGGGCGAACATCGTCAATGAACTCACAAACCCGCGTGGCGAAGTCAGTGTGCGTAACAGCGAGACGGCACTCGGTAACTTGATCACAGACGGCATGCTCAAAAAAGCTAAAGAATACAACAAAGATGCTGTCATCGCGATGCAAAACGGTGGCGGTATCCGGGCAGCAATCAATGCCGGACCACTCACAGTCGGTGAAGTCTTAACGACACTCCCGTTCGGTAACACACTCGCGACTGCGAAAATGACAGGTGCAGAAATCAAGGACCTCCTTGAAATCAGCATCGGTGTCGCTCCAGTCGAAAACGGTGGGTTCCTCCATGTATCGGGTATGAAATTCGAATACAACAGCAAAAATGTTAAGGGCGAACGTGTCACGAAGATGGAAGTCGACAACAACGGGACACTTGAAGCAATCAATCCTGCGAAGACGTACGTCATCGCGACGAATGCTTTCACTGCGAAGGGCGGCGACGGTCTCACACCATTCGCAACTGCTTATGCAGATGGACGCGTCACGGATCTCGGTCTCTCGGACTGGGAGAACCTCCGCGACTTTACAGCATCACTTAAAGAAGTCGATTACAAAATTGAAGGACGCATCGTCGATACAGCAACGATGCTCAAATAAGAGACAAGACACAACGAAAAGACGCTTTCCCTTTACCGGGAGAGCGTCTTTTTTCATAACGTTTGCGGTACATTTTGTTTCAGTAAAAGAATGATGTCGTCGAGTTCATATTCTTCCGCAAGCATTAACGGTGTATAGCCTTCCTCGTTCTTAATCGTCAGGTCTGCCCCTTTCTCAAGCAACAGCTTTACGGTCTGCTTGCCTTCACCTTCAACGGCATGGTGGAGCGGCGTATAGCCGTCCTCATCTTGCTGATCAATTTTCTCACCTTGTTTCAAGTACAAGGCGACGAGTTCCTGATTGTTACTGTAGACGGCCGTGATAAACGGTCGCTCCCCGAAGTCGTTAATCGCATCGACGTCGCTGCCGGCTTTAATCAAAGCGTCAAACACACCTTCAAGCCCCTTACTCGACTTTCGGTATCCGAGGTAATGCAGGGCCGTATCACCGTCAGCATCGACGGCCTGCATATCACTCGTCGGTAACAGCTGTTCGATTTCCTCGAGCGTCCCCTTTTGAATCGCCGCCATCAGTTCCGTTTCACCTAAGTCCTGCTCGATTCCGGCTTCTTGTTCGACGAATGTCGTCAAGTCAGCAAACAGTTGCGGGACTTGTCGACCGACGACAGCAAGCCCGAAGAGCGCGACCAGCGTTCCGCTCATGACGAGCCCTCGGACGATCCAACGCATCGTCTGCCGATGTGCAGCATCGATTCCGGTCGCTTGTAGACGCCGTAAGACGTCCGGTTGCTTCCGAAACAGTTGTGCGATTTCTGTCGCGAGTGATGCCCTTGCTTGTTTTTCTGTTATGTAGACGTTCATATCAAGATTTTCCACTATCGTCCGACCGACCGTCGAACTGATGATGCCACGTACGGCAACGTCACGCGGGACCCGTCGAAGCGCCATCCGGTCGACCGTTTCCTCACAGGCACGTACATAGGCCGCGCGTAAAAAGGGCACCCAGCTTCCAAGCAGGAGGACAAGACGTTTTTCATGATGATTCCGTTTGACGTGCGCGAGTTCTCGGATGATCAAAAATTCACCGGTATCGTCAAGCGACTGGTACGACGCGGGAAGCAACAGCGTATACTTTTGCAAAAAATAGACGATTCGTGGTGTCGTCAGCTGTGGATGGTCGATCAAATAGGTCTCCGGCATCCGCCAAAGTCCGAGTTCTTTCGCCTGATGCGCGACTCGGGATTGAAGATCGTAAAACAAGACGTCACTCACACGAACTTGTTCACTCCGTAACGCCGTCAGCTGGATCCACTTTCTCATCACAACCAGTCCGAGTACTACAACCACTCCACTTACTATCATCAGTCCAACCATCGGAAATTCGATGACGAGAACGAGTATGCCGCATGCCGTCACGATTGACGTCAGGAGCAACAACCAAAAATACACATGCTCGCGTCTTACAACCGGTTCCTTTTGACGGATTGATTGATTCGTTTCATTGATGTCGTGCATGGTCAGTCTTCGACCCCTTTCTTCACGAATGGCCTCTTCACCACTCTTCCCTATCATACCGATAATCCCAAACGGATTCCAAGTTAATTATTGTTAATTCTCAAAAAAACTATCTAAATATATCTTCCACTTAGATTACGAGACTTTCTGAATGGGTCAAATGATTCATGATTTCATTTCAAAAAATATTCAAAAAATAATAATTTTCAGAACAATCCCGCATTTAACAACACTTTTTATCGTCATTCTAATCGAAAAAATTAATAAACCATTCGACCCATATACTATTTATTATAGGGTGAGACGAAAGTCTCTCTTTTAGATTGCCATTCATTTGTAAATACCATATAATAACTACTAGAATGAAGAATATGGGAGTGGATATCATGGGATTACTGAATCTGTTCAACAAAGAATATACCATCCAATACCATGTCATCGAACGCGAAGAAATCATTGAAACCGATCGCCTGATCATCCGTGCGAGTGATCACACGACTGCCCGCAAAAAAGCAGACAACATGCTTCGAAAAGAGTACGGTCGGACACAATACAAAATCGAGTGGGTCCAACGCTTTTAACTGAATCAAAACATCCCCCGTCTTCTCAACTGTTGTTGAGGGAACGGGGGATGTTTTGGTTAGCTCGTTCGTTGATAGTCCATTTTGACGATCCGGTCCGCCTTCAGGAAAAGCCGGAGTCCCGTGTAAAGCAGGATCCCGACGAACGCCCCGCTCCCGTCAATCAAGACGTCACCGACAAGCGGCGTCCGTCCACCGGTCAAGAGTTGATGGAACTCATCGAGCACGCCGACGGTCATTGCTGTCGTAAAAGCAAAAAAGGCAGCAGGGACCGGGCGATAACGTCGCATCCGCAACAAGTGGACCAGACTGATACCGAAGACGAAAAACAGACCCGCGTGCATGCCTTTACGGATGAAGAACTCGACGAATGCGGCCGGTCCGAGTGCTGCGACACTGATCGGGACTTCATAATGAAACGAGACGAACGAAAACGCATCGACCCAGCCGAGCGGGACATGGTTCGTCAAAAATGGAATCAAGGATTGTTGTTCATACGTCATCGAGCTAAAACCAAACAATGCTAACAGGATGGCACCTCCTGTGACATAGGCAATCGGTATCCGACGCATGTAGCATCCCTCCTTCTACTATCGGAATAGCTTACCATGAAAAACGACTTGGAACCTACGCCTAAAGACGGAGACAAAAAAGCGCTCACCCGTTTAACAGGTGAGCACTTTGCTTAGGATATAGATGTTTTCGGTTCACGCAACAGATGTTTGACTTCGCGAAACGTCACGAACGTTTTATTTTTAGCATCATATAGTTTATAACGAAGCGACTTGAGACTCGAGAATAAGCCGATCGTCGTTGCTTTTTGAAGGGGTGGTGTCGCCGTATGGGCTTTTTCTAGATGATAGTTCGGGACACGCGGACTTAAGTGATGGACGTGGTGGAAGCCGATATTTCCTGTCACCCACTGTAAAACTTTCGGCAACTCGTAGTACGAGCTTCCTTCGATCGCGGCTTTGACGTAGTCCCATTCGCTTTCATCCTCGAAATACGAGTCTTCAAACGTATGCTGAACGTAGAATAACCAGATCCCGAGCACGCCCGCTGTGAACATCGTTGTTCCTTGGATGATCAAGAAGGCCTGCCAACCGACGACATAAATCATGACGGCATACAAGACGACGAGTGACGCATTGATGACGTGTGTGTTGATGCGTTCTTTTTTCCGTGCGTCCTTGCGATTGAAGCGGCTGACGACGAGAATCAACAACAATGGTCCGAGACCGAACATGACGAGCGGGTTCCGGTAGAGACGATACTTCAACCGTGTCCATTTCGATGCTTCGACATACTCTTCGATCGTCATGACCCAAATGTCACCGACGCCACGTTTATCGAGGTTACCACTCGACGCATGGTGGATTGAATGCTCGCGTTTCCATTTTTCGTATGGGAATAACGTCAAGATTCCTGTGATTGTCCCGACGATCGCATTTGCTTTCTTGTTTTTGAAGAATGACCCGTGCGTACAGTCATGGAAGATAATGAATGTTCGGACGACGAACCCGGCTGCGACGATCGCAAGCGGAACCGCAAGCCATACTGAGATTTTGAGTGCTTGGTAGGCGAGAAACCAAGCGACGAGAAACGGTAGGATCGTGTTGATCATCTGCCTGACACTCGCTTTTATGTCTGCCTTTTCAAACGGCGAGACATGTTTACGAAGCTGGGCGATTTTTTCTTTACTCATGTGTTGCTTCCTCCTCGAATTCAGTTACAGCGTTCACGACGCTAATGAGATGATGTGCTTGAATGAAACCAGGAAACGGCGTTCGTGACGGTGAATTCGTAACATCCACATGATACTCGACCCGACCGATATAGTTATACGCTTAAATATTTTTTATACCAGGTAATTATAGCACATGTTATAAAAAATAAAGCAGGAATTCTCAAATTGATGAAGATACAAGCAAAAAGCCCACGACGCATCGTGAGCCTTTTGGCTGTCGTTACATTCTTTTCAGCGGCTTAACGGCTGGCCCTTCGAGCACATTTCCTTCGTAATCGAACCGGGAGCCATGACACGGACAATCCCATGACCGTTCGCCGTCGTTCCATTTGACGTCGCAACCGAGATGCGTACAGGTCGTCTTGACGAGATGCAGTTCACCCGTCTCGTCCCGGTATCCGCCGACCGTCTTCCCGTCATGGCGGACAAGTCCACCTTCGTCGCGTGCTAACGCCTCCGCCTCTTTCTCGCCACGTGCGACTTTCCCTTTGACGAGTTCGAGCGCGACATCGGCATTGTTTTTGACGAACTGTTTCGCATCCTGCTTGCTCAACTTCGACCGGTTCGGATCGAACAAGGACAGGTAGCGGTTTGATTTCCCGGTCAATAGATCGGCTAAGAGACGACCTGCCGCGATCCCGTTCGTCATTCCCCACTTGGCGAATCCTGTCGCGACGAACAGGTTCGAGTCGTCACTCGTCATTTGACCGACATACGGGACTTTATCGAGCGAAATCAAATCTTGCGCCGACCAAAACTGTTCGATTGCTTCGACCCCGAACTCGGCTTCCGCGAACTGCGCCAACGTTTGATAATTGGCTTTCGTATGTGTCTCGTGTCCCGACAAATGGTTTTCCCCACCGAAGAAACCGAGTGTTCGTCCATCTGCCGTCTTTGCATGCCGGAGTGAGCGACTCGGTTGATCGGCACTCATGAACATACCGTCCGGAAACGTTGCATCGACGAAGCCGGAGACGATATACGATCGGTGGACTTCGAGTTTTGAAAAATAGAGCCCTTTTAAATCATTGAACGGGAAATGCGAGGCGACGATGATCTTTTTCGCTTCGATTTTACGTCCGTTCTCAACGACGACGGTCGGCGTCCGTTTTGTCTCGACCGATACGGCCCGTGTCTGTTCGTATAACTTACCGCCATTCGCTGTGAAGTACCGGGCGAGTCCTTGTAAGTACTTGACTGGATGGAACTGGGCTTGATTACGTAAGACGACTGCTTTTTCAACCGGATAGGGCAACTTCGCTTGCACTTCCGCCGTCGCCTCTCCCCCGTCCATTCCGAGTCGGGCATAGGCTTCGATTTCTTTTTCGAGTTGACTGGCCTTTTCTTTTGAGGACGCGACGTACAGGTACGCATCCTGCGTCTCAAGCTCGCAGTCGATGCCGAGTCGTTCGACCTGCTCACGTAAAAACTCAATCGCCTCTTCATTCGCCTGAAAATAGAGGCGCGCTTTCTCTTGGCCGATTGTCTGAATCAATTGATCATAAATCAAACCGTGTTGCGATGAGACTTTTGCCGTCGTATACCCGGTCGTCCCGCTCGCGACTTGATCCGCTTCAAGCAGCGTCACGGCATATCCGGAATCAATCAACTGGACCGCTGCGACGAGTCCTGCAATGCCGGCACCGATGATGACGATGTCCGTCGTACTGTCTGTTTCTAATTTCGGATAAATCGTATGTTCAATCGAAGTGCGCCAGTATGATGTTGGAAATCCGTCAAGTCGCTTCATTTTTTCCGCCTCCGTAAATGTTGGTTTCTTTTCATACAACTAACATTTACTTTTACCCTCTCTCTCACAAAAACATTCACAATCTGTATTTTCCAAAGAAAACGAGCGATCTAGAACATGGCTATTTTCTTTCGCGTTATATACGATTATTTATTTTTACTCGCCGATTTCATATTATATCTTCTTGATAAATAATCATTTCCAAAAACAAAATTTGTAATCTATTTTTAATTTTTGGTTAATGGAGAATATTTATATGACGAATTGTAATATTAAGTACAACACCTAGAAAAAAACACAAAAAGTGTACGACCTCATGTAGAACTAATCAAACACTTGTCTGAATCGGTAGAAGACCAAGTAAATGTCTTAACTCGAAATCTGTATACGAGATCTTAATTAAGAAATGTTGTACTTGATTTGACAAACTATATTTAAAAATAAAAAGGAAAGAGAGAGACAAAAAAAGATGGGAAACCACATTCAAGTGACTTTCCATCTTTTTTATCTAAAATCTGTGACTTCGATGAAATAGAAGTCATTGTCTTCAAGAACTCAATTTTTCTTTTGTTTGTTTTTCGAGCTTCCCAAGCCGACGAATCTTTTTCTCCTCGACGACAGCGACGATTGCAAGGGCAATCAAACCGAACAGTAACGCAGCATTGAAGATGACGAACGTATCGCTCCAGCCGTGTAATGTAACTGAACCGATCGTTAAACCATTCGTTTCTGGGTCAGCGATTTTTGCTAAACCGACTTTCGCGATTGAATCACCAAACAAGTAGCCGAACGTTCCGACCATTCCGTTCGTGACCGTTGTCGCTTGCTTCGGTGCGAAGCTGATGACCGAGACACCGATCAAGAGCTGTGGTCCGTAGATGAGGGCACCGAGTGCGAACAATGAAGTGTAAATCATGACTTCACTCGTACCGTAACGATAACCAAGGACTGCGACTGCCGTCAGCATGAGACAGATCGCTGCGACGAGCGCTCGGCGTCCTTTGAGTAAATCGGACACATACCCCCAAATCATACTGCCGCATAACGCACCGATTTCAAAGAAGAAGATCGTATTGACGGCACTCTCCGTACTGAAGTGCAAGTGTTCCGTAACATAGAGCGGTGCCCAGTTATCGATCCCGATCCGGACAATATAGACGAAGACGTTCGCGATACAGAGCGTCCAAATCCACGGATTCGAGATGACATACGTCTTGAAGACTTGCCACTTCGTCATGCTTTCTGCAGCAATGTTCTCCGGTTCGATCGGTTCCTCGAAAATTTCCTCACTCCTGTTCCACCCGAGTTCCTCCGGATCATCCTTCCCGATGAACAGACCGACGATCCCGATGACGAGAGCAATCGCAGCAGGGAAGATGAACATCCCGACGACACTTCCGTTAAAGAAGACGTTTGCTCCCCAAAGCGCAAGACCACCGGCAATCGCACCACCGATGTTGTGTGAGACGTTCCAAAAACCAAGGTAACGTCCACGTTTTTCAAACGGTGTCCAGCGGGCAATCGTCGAGTAGGATGACGGTCCTCCGACCGATTGGAAGAATCCACTCATCCCCCACAATACCATCAGGAGACCGACAGGACTTCCTCCGGCACTCATCAACATCCCCATGGCTGTCACGATTAAAGAAGACAAAATCAATAAGAATGAGATGACGCGTTTCGTGTTTTTACCGTCTACGAAGTACCCGAGCAACGTCTTCCCAATCCCGTATGTAATCGAGAAAGCGAAGCCGATATATCCGAGTTCAGTTGTCGTGAAACCGAGTTCTTCTTTTAGAAGCGGTTGTGCGGCTTTAAAGTTATTTCGAATTAGGTACATCGCCATATATGAAAAGAAAACGACTAAAAATGCTTTTAAAAATTGCTGCAACCATTGTTTCCGTTGTACTTCAATCGGTATGCCGGCATTCGGCAATTTTTTGATGCTGAAGAATCCCATCTTCCATTTCCCCTATCATGAATCAGAGTCTTCGCATCATTTGTCCTGGAGCTGATTGAATCGACGGAGATAGTCCCGGTAATCGGCGACGATATCCTGTCCGATGTTTTGCTGGATCGGTTGTGTCTTCGCGATCGCATAGGTCGGTGTACCGAACGATACTTTCCGTAGGATTGCCTGACCGTCAGAAGAAAGCACAAAACGCATGAAGGCATTCGCCTGCTTCTGTTGCGTCCGTCCCTTTAACTTCGAGATCGCGTTGATCGAATACGTATCAAGCGGGATGCTCTTGACCGGATAATACTTTTCACGTAGTGATTGTTGATCCCCGATGAAATTGACCCCAAGCACGGCTTCCCCACTTGCTACATACGAAGTCGGCGCAAAACCATTCGTCGTAAATAGACGTGTTCGCTCGATCAATTGGCGTAAGATATCTTCCGCTTTCGTTCCGTATCCGTCAAAGACAGCTTGCAGAATCGTCGCCCCCGTACCAGAATGATTCGGGTCCGGCAAGATTAATTCGTCCTGGTACTGTTTCGCCGTCAAGTCAGCGAGCGTCTTCGGATAAGGCGTTGCCCCAAATCGTTCATTCCAGACATCCGTGTTGATGACAATCGCGAGACGCTCGACTTCATAACCGATCCAGTAGCGATCCGGATCTTGCAGTTCCGCTTGATCCATATCACTCGGGAATGGTGTCGATAAACCACGTTGTTTAAGCGTCTGATGGGCATCCCATGTCCCACCGATGATGACGTCGGCTCGTGGATGATCCGCTTCCTTCGTCACGCGTCGGACGAGTTCCTCCGTCGAGAGACGCACGAACTCATACGTACACCCCGATTGTTTACAATACGATGATAACAATGCGCGTCCGATATCCTCTTTCGCAGAAACGTACGCCGTCAAATGCGGAACTGTCTCCCGCGCGGCTGTCCCTTGCTTCGTCTGTTCATTGTTTCGGACAATCCAAATGCTCATAAGACAAATGATACTCAGCAAGAAGAGCATTCCTTTTTTCATCGTCCCGCCTCCTTCTCTGTCGGCAGGAGTTGTCTTCTCAAATAGAAGGTGTTCCCATTGTCATCATCCATGTACTGGACACTGAACAATGTCTCATATACGGTGATATTCATTAGGTTGGCACGCGTGTTCTGCTCACTCTTGAACCGCTGGAGCTTAAGAATGCGCGGCTGTCCCTGACTGGCATCAAGCGCCTGACCGACTTCTTCGTAGTCCGTCATCGGCTCTGCCTGCGTCAGACGACGCTTAACGTCTTCTCGCTCGCTTACAGTCAAAGAACGAGATTTCCCTGCTTCATACCACGTTACGACTTCCGCCTCGGCGAACTGACGCGCGAGCTGTTCCGGTTCGTGATACGCGTTCAAGAACCGTGCTTTCAGTGTCGTCGTCTCAGTACTTGGACGTTTTGCGACACATCGCCCGTTTAGCGTCATGTTTTCTCCAAGCGAAAACGTCCACGTCGTGCCGTTTAAGAAACGAAGCGTTCCGTTGAACGTTTCCTTACCTGCCGGACACGTACCGTTTGTCACCGTCTTCATTTGCTTCAAAAGAGTCGTGATGCGCTGGACTTCCGTTCCGTCTTCTACCGTTTGCTCGCCCCATGACCGGTGACGTAACGTCAACTCGGTCGGGATCGAGTCATCGGAAGCATTCAGCCGTTTCGGTCCATCAAGGACATGTAAGCGTCCGAAGACCGTCTGCTGAAGCAAAAAAAGACCAAGGGCAAACAAGATGCCCATCAGGAAGAGATACGCGATGGTCGATGCTTTCATGATTCCTCTCCTTGCTTGATTCTTAGATTACCGGGCAATTGTTTCATAAATCCGGTCGAATTGTTTCGTAAATGTATCATTTGTAAGCGATTACATTACGTCTGGTTCGCTAAGCGGAATGTCAACATAACGCGTGTCCCACTCGTATCACTCTCAAGCGTGAAGTCGCCACCTTGTTCTTGCATCAAACGCCGGCAGAGCGGTAGACCGAGTCCATTTCCGTTCGCACTCGTCAGACTGTGCTGTTCTTCTTCCCATTCTGCAAGGACCACCGGATCAATACCGATTCCATCATCCGTCATGATAAGTTGCAACGTCGTATTCGTGGTAAGTACCGCAAACGTCACCGTCATCGCATCACTATATTTGACGGCATTCTCAAGTAAGTTCAACAAGACCTGTTTCGTCTGATCGGGTTGCCCGAGCACGTAAATAGACGGAACCTCTCGTTCAACTTGGATCCCTTGTCCATCGAGCCGCAGTTGCATGATGAATAAGGCGTCTATAAGCAAAGCATCGAGCGCGAACATCGTCGACGTCACCTGGCGTTCGTTACGTTGCTGTTTTGCCTGCTCGAGATTATGTGAGACGAGTCGTAGCAATCGCTGACTTTCGACTTCGATATAGTGATAGCAATTCGCAGCTTCATCCGGCGGCAGCTTCGGAATCAACTCGACATAGCCCATGATCGCCGTCATCGGTGTTCGCAGTTCATGGGTGATGTGATCGATGAACGTCTGTTGGTCGCTTCTTTGTTGTTCGAGCTGTCCGATGTTATGTTGGATTGCGTCAGCAAGCGTCGAGAAGTCTGCCGCCAGTCGATTCAGTTCTTCATACGGATACGCGGGCAACGCATGCGCATAGTGCCCTTTCGTCAAGGCATGCGATACGCTCCGTAAATCGTCGATTGGTCCGATCAACGTCTTCGCCATCCGGCGCGCTGTCCAGACGGCAATCACGATCAAGATCAGAAATACACCGGCGAAGACATACGTGAATTGCCGGAGCAGTTCAGCTTCCGTCCGGAGATCGACGAGAAAACGGACCGATCCGATGACGTCCGTCTTGCCGTACAGTGGACTTGAGAAAAACAGCATCGGAACATCGGTCTCCTTGAGGAACAGATAACTCGATTTCCCTTTCAATGCTTGATCGATATCACTAGCGAGGAGCGGTAATTGATCACGCTCCGAATCGGCGAGCAGTTCCGCGTTTGGTCCGAACAGTTGAACGCGTGCATCGAACCGATCCGCTAGATACGAAGCGATCGGGACTGCCGTATCGGCGAGCGCGTCCGTCTCCTCGCTTGCGAGGTAATTCGTCGTATAGAGATCGGCTTCCCGACTCAGTTTTTGGACGGACTCGACGGCGTTCTCGTACAGGTTCGATTGAATGAAGGCGTAGAGAATCAAGAAGAGGACGAGTAGTGCCGGAACGAGAAGCAAGACGAAGTTTTCCGTAATGACCTGGCGTAGCTTCATGCGTCGATCCACTTGTAGCCGACGCCGTAAATCGTCTTGATCCGTTCGCCTTGCGTTCCGAGTTTCTTCCGCAAACGCTGGACCATGATATCGACAGCACGGGTCTGACCAGAGAAATCAAAACCCCAGACTTGTTCGAGCAGTTCATCACGCTCGAAGACACGTTTCGGATGCGTCAGGAAGAGCGCGAGCAACGCATACTCCCGGTATGTCAGTGGCAATGGTTGTCCGTCTAAACGAATGACCCGTTCTTCCGGATCAACGGACAGAAACGGATCCGTCACGATGGGTACAGGTGGTGCTAGAGATTTCGCGCGTTTCAACAGATTTTTCACACGTAAGACGAGCTCTGTTCCGTTGAACGGTTTTGTCATATAGTCATCTGCTCCGAGCTGCAGCCCGATGATTTTATCATTCATCTGATCACGCGCCGTCAGCATCAAGATCGGTAAGTCAGGCGTCGTCTTTCGAAGACGGGGAATCAAATCGAAGCCGGTCGTATCAGGAAGCATCAAATCGAGGACAATCAAATCAAATGTCTGCGTTGTCTGTAGGGCAAGCGCTGCTGCTCCATCAGCTGCCGACTCGACCGTTTGACCATCGAGCTCGAGTTGTAGTTTGACGAGATGCCGGATGCTCGCCTCATCATCGATGACAAGAATATGCATAGGGATTCCTTCTTTCTGGACAGGTTTTTCTGTCCCCCAGCGTATCATGAAATCGCTTGCAATCACACTGGAAGAACAAACGAAAAAGCCAGCTCCTGAAAGCAATCAGCAACTGGCTCGCACTTATTTTACTGTAAACTTCATCGTAATAGCATCACTATATGCGTCTGGTTCGAAGTGCCATTTTTCGACGCCAGTCTTAATCGCTTTAAATCCGTACCCGTCGAGTTGTAGCTTTCCTTCTCCTGAAGAAAATGCCCGATAGACGTATGGATTCGTATCCTTCGTCGATTTACGAACAATTCCGAAACGTTGTCCTTTTTTGAGTGTCATCGTTTTACCACTCGTCAGATGCGTGCTGCCGCCATAATAATCGAGCGTCATATAGTTAGAGACCTTCCCGGCAACAATCCGGTCATCCGCTCCTGTACCGGCACGATGCTTCAGTGCCTTCCCTTTGTAGGAATAGACATCATGGACAATCGTCATTGAACCGACATAGAGTTTTTTATCTTTAATCAGCGCCCGACCGAATGGGTATGCTTCTTTTGATTCGAACATCTTTTTGATCGTCTTACCATCTGTTGAACCAATCAGGATCGGCACGATGTAACCCCCGCTTCCACCAGATGGTCCAATGACTAACTGTTCTTTTTTCGTATCGAGTAGTTTTCCTTTCGCCCGGACATCATAGTAGTCTGTATCTCGATCCGTATACGTATAAATCGTCGTCCATTTCTTCTTTTTCGCGTCATACTTTTGGGCTTTACCGATAACATCATTCATGTACGTATTCGAGTTGAATCGTTCGTACAGCGTAAACGTCTCGGGATACTTTCCACCAAGTAGATAGACGGATCGGACATCGATTGGTTTATATCCACCCGATAGTTTACTTTTCTTCAAAGCGGCAATTTGTCGATCAACAATTGATTTCTCTGTCTTACTAAGTGCCGCTACCGAATCACTTGCTATCGGTAGTGTACTGATGATAAGACCCAGTGATGTTGCTATAACTACTTTTTTCATCCGGATTTCCTCCTTCGATTTAATACGTCGTCGTATCGTTATGACTAAAGGTTTTCAGTGCTTCCGAATCAACAATATACCAGCGTTCGTCATCTAAGTTATATTTCAGATAATACTTGAAGGGAACATCTTCTCCTGGATCACGCTCTTCGAGTGAATCATCGTCTTCTTTATAATAATCACCTTCGTAATAGCAAAGCGCTTCGACAGTCGCGCTCAGATCAGTTGCTACTTCACTAACATTGATCGATGCTGGTGAATACTCGATTTCGTCCAAGTATCCTTCCCAATAGACGCCTCTTTTATTCATGCTAGCATAGTAACTCTGTTGCTTACTCAAATACGCAGACGATGTAAACAAAGTAAACGCCGACGTGTCTTTATCGATATACGCCTGCTCCCATTCCTTCGCATGCTGATGTACGGCGCCTATGATATCCTCTTTAACCGACTCCCGAACTTCCATACCTCTGCCTGTCGCCGAATCCGATAGCGATTTCCGCTGATCGACGAGCCAGTCTTGACCTGACTTCACAAGATTCAGTTCCCAGACGATCGTGCTGCCCTCAGGGCGTTCGTGTAAATACGGCTGATAGGATCGCGAGGAATAGTCGACCGTTGCTTTGACCGTCGCCTTATCTCCTTTGATCGTAATATCGTTTTGAGGAATGTCGTTGACCGTCAGTTCACCGTCAAAGATATAACCTCCTGTGACCAGATCGTTCAAACTACCTTGGAAATTCTGATTATAAGTATTCGTACTGACGGATAGTCCTTTGACACTCCGCTCCGTCAGAGCATCTTCGAGTTCACGGAAAAAGAGCGCTGAAATATCTTGAATGTTCTTATAATCCTGATCGGACACTTCCTTCGAGTCTGATTTCTTCGTCGACTCCGTTGATTTCGTTTCCGCTTTTTCCTGACTTGCCTTCTCTTCTTCACCAATGACGAACGAAGCATCTTGCTTCTTCTGTTCGACCGCCTGAGGCGTCTCTTCCTGATTCAAAAAGACATAAGTTCCACCTCCTGCAGCGAGCAACAGAACGATTGCTCCAATGCCTACTGTTCTTTTATTCCGTTTATTCTTTTGTTTCTTTTCGTATTTAATGACGACGTATGCCCGTTCGATTTCCGTCCGCTCTTCGGACTCCTCCGGATGTATTTCTAGCTTTTCAGCATACGCGCGCTCCAGTTCTTTCATCGATGAGGTACGCGATATTCCTAATCGTTCATATGGATCCATGATTCCCTCTCCTTTTGTTCAAAAAATTGTTATTTTTTATCTTTATTTTACATTATAATGACGAAGGTAAGAAAGGAGTGCTTTTTTATGTCACATTGTTCGAATTGCCAGACCCCGATGAATGATCAAATGATTTACTGTCCGGTATGTGGTCAAAAAAATCGTCACACGCGATTCCGTTCCTCAAAAAAATCCTGGTTTATCGGATTGCTGATTGTATTGCTTTGCATTGGTGGAGGAACTTTCGGTTATCTCAAATATCAAGCTGCACAACCGTTATTTAAGACAAGTGAGCTGACACATGCAGCGGCCGATATCGATCAAGTCTTGCCGGAAGGTGCCTCAGCGACACAACGTAATCAACTAGATGATGAAGACCTTGAGGATTACCTCATGTTTGATGCAGCCTCAGCAGATTCCTTGTACGAGTTCCTAACCAGTTACGCCCAGCGTCTTCCCTTGCTCAATAATGGAGAAGACGGTGTCTGGGATTACTACGATTCCACCATCGAGGACTACAATTCCTATGCTGATTTATTCTACGGTGAAGACGATTTAACAGAAGATGAGCGAGACCACTTCAGTGATTTACTTGAGGTGCCTGAAGAAGATCCATATAGTTACATCACATTAAAAGATATGACATTCAATCATATAGAAGCCCTCAACGAAAATGATTTCAGAGTTGAAACGACCGAGACGTATGCTCTACTTCATTTTAGTAATGACGAAGAAAAGAAACGTTTCTATCGTGCTATCGTCGAATATGAGGTTACGTTCGATGACGACCGGTACAGCATTACCTCTGTGAAACGAACTTTCAAGAAGGAGACTACATCATGATGTCACGTGTACTTCCTCTTCTCTTCACAGCTATCGTACTCAGTGGCTGTAGTAACGACTCAGCAGAGATTTACTTGAAGCAAAGCGCTCAAAGTACACTCGCCGGAGACCTTTTCGAAGAACAACAATGGCGCGAGAAAGCTCGTACGGAAGGTGCAACAGACAAACGTCTGATCGCACTGATGCAGCAACAAGAAGCTTTTCACGATTTGGAAGCTGCCTTGTTCATGAATCAGACGACGGATGCCCTTCGTTATGCGGAACGGGTCATGAATCAGACGTTCGGTGACCGAGCACTTGCGAACGAAGCGGCCCGTTACCACCGGACACTTGGTAAGGTCGAAAAAACGTTTCGTGACGTGGCGGGTACCTATTCATACTCGACGAGTGATCAAGGCGAGTACGAGCAAGATTATACGAGTGCGACAATCGATGTCGTGACGCGTCCAAACCGCGAAGCGACGTTGACAATCCATGATGCCCTCGATTATGAAGGACAGCCACTCGATGACTATACGTATAGCGGACGTTTTAATTCCGACAATAGCTTGATGCTTTACTTTTACGAGTCCTCTTTAGAAATCCAGTTTAATGAGGACGGTAGTCTGACATTGCGAGATTCCGGCATTGAAAAAGACTCGACAATCGACTTTGAACAGACGACCAAACAATCCTTATGATAAAACGCTTGTCTTCGCAAACGGAGACAAGCGTTTTTGTTTGGAATCATCCTTTTGTATCTTTGAAGCGGTTCAATCCATACCCCACTAATCCACCGAGGAATGGGAAGAGGAAAAGCATGAACGCATTCCACCATGTCAAAGTAGAAACGACGACACCGGCTAGGATATCGTTATCCCATTGCAGTTCAAACCGCGTTTGTGTGAAGTAAGCTAGAATGAGTCCACCGATCATAAAGACCCCAGCATAAATCACCACATTAGGTAACGTCCGAATCCAACGGAATCCGATTCCGATATGGATAACGAACATCAGTATAAGAGCAATCAAGCCGTACGGAGCAACACTTGAACTGAGCAATTGCTCTTCTTCAAATGGAGTGGAGGCATTCGCGATTTGCGCGAAACGTGTTAAGAGTCCAACATCCACCGTTTCATCAAAACGTGTCACTTTCGGATCGAGTGTTGGATCTTCTCCGTTTTCAATCTGGTTACCGATGATTCCTTGAATCCGACTCAGATTCGAAGCTTCTCCTGCTTCTTCCACTGGTCGTTGCAGATCACTCAAGCGGTCTTCGCCATATAAGGCAGCACCTAAACGGAAGTCTTCCGTCAAAACAGTCATCTTGAAGTCGACTTGCCCCGCTTGTGACATCGCGTAAAGCGGAGACGCGCCACTCAACAGGACGAGACTTGCTGATTCACCAAATTCGACTTCGTCCATTTCATCGAGCTCGTTTAGATAATACAGTTGTCCGAACGACGTCAGCAGGACACCGAACAAATAGACGCTCATTAATGTCGTCGCAGCGATTCGTCCAACTTGCCAAGAACCGTGCAGATTCGTTTGACCGATGAATTGGAACAACAGGACACCACCAAGTGATAGAAGGAAAATCCGAAGCATTCCTGTGACCAGATGTAGATCGAAGATACCGAAGTCTGTCGCGAGCAATCCGACGACCAGCGTGATTAACGATAACGTCAGGGCAAAAATGACAGCACGTTCGATTCGTTCATTCCATGATGTCGCCTTGATCCCGATGACACCACCTCGTTCCAGTAACCATGCACTCCCGATTAATAGAAGCAGACCCGGTAAGGACAGCAAGAAGTGTCCTGAGAAAATATGAAAATCAAGTTGATCGATAGCTTTTTGAATATCAGAGAACTGTTCTGCATCGTTACCTACCACTTCTGTAAGGAAACGTGACTTCAAGTCTTCACTTGATGTGAGCTGGAGACCAGCAAGGGCAACGAAGGCAAGGAAGAAGAACATACCGAATGTACTAAAATCATCCCCCATGTTTTGTTGAACAGTCTTGATTCCTTCTAATGCCGGGTTATCACTGAGGAGACCAAGCATGATGAACAATAAGACGATGATTGCAGCAAAACAAATGACGGCAGCGATACTACCGATGACAAGACTCGGATTCCCAAGCGATAGATTGAATCGTGATAAAAACGATTGTCCGCGCTCTTTCCATGGAAGATTCACATTCCAATCCTGTGACTTCCACTTCTTACGAATGTCGTCCATACCCGGAAGGCGATCCACAAGCGAGCCTTCTGACGTCGCCGCGATAAGGCGCGAATGTCCACAATTCGGACAATAGGACGCACGACCATCCATTTGTGTACCACACCCGACGCAGAAATGAGTTGCTTGTTCGAAACGAATCGGACGGGCTTGCTTATCCAGTGACGTTCCGTCTACTTCGCAATACTGGGCGTGGGGAGCATGTGCTTGACCACAGGTCGAACAATACTTCATACGCGTTGCCCCATTTCCGATCCACAACATGTACAGAAATGCTGATCATTACGTTGTGGCGTATGACATGTCGTACATGCGACTTTCGCTTGTTCGTTCTCACGCGGGACGGACGTGCCGCATTTACCACAGAACTTCGCGCCTGGCTCAAGTGGTGTCCGGCATGACTTACATTGTTTTTGTGCAGCTTCGACTTCCATCTCATCAATCCGTGACAATGCACCGAACACGAGTACTTCTTGCGCAAGAATGTCCTCGATTTCTTGACGACGTCCTTCGCTCCGCAGCTTCATGTAATGACGCTCTCCGATTTCATACAACAAGCGTCCTTTTTCACGTCGTGCCTGCTCCGCCTGATCCTGTAATTCTTTTGCTGTCATCCCTTGAAAACGTGATTTGACTGTTTGCCAATCCATCATCTTTGTTGCCCCCTTATTTTTATTTAATGTTCGTTGCCTGTTGAATTCGGAACCCTTCCTCATAGCTATCTTCTGAACTACCATATGTGAAGAGATAGCGGAAGAGTGACTTCGATGTTGACTTTCCTGGTGATTCACTCGCATACGTATACAGTTCACCTCGAATATATGTTGTCGCCATGACTTCGATGCCGACCATATTCCCGTACTCGACAAACTTCGCTGACGAACGATCAATCGATGCATTCATGAACTCTCCGTCCCACTCCAAGTCCTTTCGGCTCCAATCGTCATAGTTCTTTTGTTGTTTCGCAAGGTAAGACGCATCATCCACGAGCGAGAAATAACTCGTATCCTGATAGGTTGCCGCATCGACCCAGTCGGACGCATGCTGCTCGACAACTCCTTGAAGTTGGTTCAGCACGGCTTCTGATGGTTCGAACGTGAACGTCGCTTTTTTGGTATCCGGTTTGACGACAATCTCATCCGATGTCTCCTCCCCCCATGGGAATGAATTCTCAATCGAGAGTTTGATGCCGTTCTTCGGGATCGGTCCATAGTTCTTCAAATCCGATACTTGTTTAGATGTCGACTTTCCATCAACGATCAAAAAGGCATCCGGATACGTCTGATCGAGCTCGATCGCATTTCCTTTTAACGTGATTTCAAATTTTCGATTTGCAGCGTCAAGCGTCAATGGATTAATTGTGACATCGCTCGACTCTTTTCCGTATTCGCCGTCATACGCGACTTTGGCATCCATTAATCCCGGGTAGACACCGTCCATCATGATACCTTCCGCCGACGCTTTACTACTTTCCGTTCCGACCGGATTCACGAGCGTGACCTTCGTTCCTTTAAAGTTACTGATGACTTCCGTTTTAACACTATCGAGGCGTAAACGGTAATCCTTAAAGATCCCGAGTTGACGACCACTTGCTACGATTTGACCGGGAACGTCACTTTCGTTTTCTGCCTGAATTGAAGCACCAGCCATTAATAAATAATCCATGAATGATTTCTTTTGCTCTGGCGTCTCTTTCAAGGCATCTAAGAAACGTTGCGCCATCTTCTGATCAATTGGCTTTCCATTGAACTCCGTATGCTCAGCGAGTAATATCGCATCGTCTGAGCGAATCGCATCCCGCACCTGATTTGTCGTCGCCTCGACCGTGAACCATTGTGTCGCGAGTCCATAATACGCGCCACCTGCTACGACCAATAATCCAACCGTTAAAAGAATGGCCTTTGCAGACTTACTCATTTTATTAGGACGGACCGGTCTGACGTCGCGTTCTTTTTCTACTGGTTCTACTTGTTCTACATGATGTTCCAATTCATCACCGCAACTCGGACAAAACTTCAAGCCACGTTTTGCAGCATCCGAACAATTCACACATGCCATGACAAATCTCCCTCTCTATTTCTTAATTTTGATTAGTAAAAAATAACCATAGAAAATTCTAACACGTTTTTATTACATTTACTATTTATTGTAAAAAATTATTAATTACATACTTTTGTGAATGTATGTAAAAAGTTATTATCTTCATCAAAAAAACTCATGTTGTATAAAAAACCTTCACTCCTAAAGGAGAAAAGGTTGAAAGGAATCATAGATTTGTCGCAGAAACACCAAATAGCGGAGATTTCTTTTTATAACGTAGTCAATCCAAAACAACGCTTTTTTACTGATATTGTAGATAGAGACGTATCTCGATTTAAGATCCTCGATTCAAAAGATTGCTAAATGCCTTGAGCATCATCCCTCTATGATTTCATAAGAACCGAGGCCAAATCCGCACTAAGATGCTTACTATGTCAATCAAACAGATTACAGGACGTTTATTCCAAGAGGACCAACCATCATTCAAAGCGATTTATCGTGGGATCTGGAATGACCTTATCAAGGCTCATGCTGGCCTTCTGCGTCCAAAACCACGCGAAGCGCGCAGAGACGCTTCAATATCAGACTATCAATCAGCAAACACCCTTCTGAAGCGAAAGAGTCGTTTCTACAATTACGTTATCGATGTCTAACTGTTCTTTTGATTTAATGGAAGAGGCGATTCATACACTCCATGCTTCTTTCCCTGCCGGAACACTTCAGACTGCGACGACAGACCGTGGGAAAGAGTTCAGTTGTCATTTGCGAAACGTTAGGAGTATCCACGTACTTCACTGATTCGTACTCTTCCCGGCAATGTCGGAGTAACAAAAACGCTATTAGTTTTTTCCATGAATTCTTACAGAAGGAAGCAGATTTTAGCAAGCTCAGTCGTTCTGAATTCGCTCAAACGCTATCCTGGATCCGTGCGCATATAAAGAAAATGTATCAACCGAAAAATTGTATACGAGGTCTTCTCGGAAGAGGTGTTGCACTTAATTTGACAAACTGTCTCATGTATAACAGCATGCATTATCCGTTTGTTTTTTTCCGAACACCCCCGAGGATAAGTAGAGTTATCCTCTCTTTTCAAACCATCTTTTTTGAATCATGCCAACGGTTTTCTGAGCTTTCAAAAGCCGTTCGTCTCGTTTTCCAACTAAATATCGACGATTGACCGAGGCAAACCCTTGTCTTGTCGCGCGTCGCTTCAGGATAACTCTACTTATACTAAAACTACCGCGGAATACCCTTCGATATGCATATCCGAAAGATTGGATCCTTCCCATGAATGAAGCCTTACACCACTGGCTCCCTCTGATCAATTCACTCCTGCACCGCCTCTCGATTCATCCGAACGAACACGATGAATGCCGGCAAGCAGCGTTGCTCCGCCTCTGGACATCCATCGAATCTGGCAAGGAATTATCAATCACGTTCGTCCGCATTCGGGCGCGCGGCGCGATGCTCGACTATCTCGCTAAACGAACTCGCACACTGACTACCGAAGTCGCTGTCGAAACCCTGCCGGAATTGCCTCGTCAACAAACTGTTTCCTTCCCTTACTTGCTGAACGAACTCGAACACGCCCTCTCCCCGAAAGAATTCACCTTCCTTCAGGCAATGATCGCTGGAACGGAAGGAACACTCGGCTACTCCGACGCCCGTCTGCGCTCCCTCAAGTCCGACTTGAAGCGGAAAGTCGAAGGTATCCTCCTATGATGACGTTCTACCTCGACCGCTTACTCGCCTTGATTGAGGATTCCCCCACCTACAGCCGTCTGACCAAAAAAGCCTATCGCTCGGACGTCCGCCACCTCTGTCGTCATGCGACGGCCCTCGATATTCCGTCACTCCGAAGATACGTCACACTGCTTCACACGACCTATGCCCCGACGACCGTCGCCCGTCGGATCCATGCCTTAGCGACCTTGTTCGATGCCCTCGTCGCGGAGCGGTCACTTGCGAAAAACCCTCTCAAGCAGATTAAGAAACCGGCTCGTCCGAATCCGAAACTGCGAACAGCCTTCAGCTATCCGGATGCCCATCGTGTCATCGACACGCTGACCGATGAAGCGACGTATGCGTTTTACTTTTTACTGCTCCATACCGGACTCCGGTTCAGTGAAGCCCACCAATTGACGTGTGCCGATCTTGATTTTACGGAGCGCCACCTGTTCGTCCGCCACGGTAAAGGCGACAAATCCCGTTTCGTCCCGTTGAACGACGAATTGACAGACGTCCTGTTGCGGTACATCGAGACGGAACGACCGGACGGGGAATATTTATTCCTGACCGATCAAGGACGGCGGTTACGTCCCGACACGACACGGAAACAATTGCGGCAGGCGAGCGAAGTCTTGCTCGGCCGGACGTTACGTCCGCACGACCTCCGGGTGACGTTCGCGACGACCCTTTACCGGGAACACCAGACCGACTTGCTGACGGTCATGCAGCTGCTTGGTCACAGTGACGCGAAGACGACGCAACAGTATATCTTACCGTCGGCTGAAGTCGCCCGTTCGTCAATCAACCGCCTTACGCCGACAAGGCATCGACGACTTGTCTGAGTTTCGTCTCCCGGCTCAAGATATAGCCTTCCGTCGTCTCCGACCGGGCATGTCCAAGCAGGCGTTGAATCTCGAGTAACTTACAGCCCGCCGTCTGGTACAGGTAGGTCGCGTAGCCGACACGTAAATCATGCGGACGGAGCATCCGTCCCGACCGGGCGAGCGATTGGTTCCGTAACGCGTCCCGCGCCCCTTGTTCGTGGATTGCCTTGCCACGGACGGAGCGAAAAACGTACCCTGTCACGCGACCTCCAATGAACGCTTTTAACTTCGTGACCAAATGGCGCCCGAGCGGTACGGTTCGCAAGCGTCGTCCTTTTCCATGCCGGACGAGTAACGTCGCCGTCGCAAACTGAATGTCCTCGATCGACAACAAACGGGCCTCCATGAAGCGGAGGCCCGTTTGGCTGATGAGTTCAAAAAAGAGACGGTACGTCGGATGCTTGATTTGCCGGATGACATCGATGGCTTCGAGCAACGGATAACCGTCCCGTTGCCGGACGTGCTGATGGACGATCGGTCGAACTTGTTTCATTGGATTGACCTTAAGTCGTTTCACTCGAACAAGTTCATTCCCGAGTGCCATCAACGCATGATACCGCCGCAATGCCGTCGCCGGTTTATACTGTCCGATGACGTGATCAAAATACGTTTGGAGGGACTTGACCGACCACTCGACACACGCCTTCTTCAGCTGCCGTAAATCACTGCGGTAGGCTTTGATCGTCAGCGCCGAATACGTCGCGTGCGTTTGGAGATACTGCTCGAGATAGTCGAAGTGGGTCATGGTTAATCCTCCTCATAATTGGTCTAGTAAAAGGATTCCCTTTCCAAGAGCTTTCAAGCATGGAACAGACAATCATTTCATGCTATGCTTATCCAATAATTGTAACAAAAAGGAGAATCTTTATGGAAATCTTAGTAACAGGAGGCGCCGGTTATATCGGTAGCCACACGTGTCTTGAACTGCTCCAAGCAGGATATGAAGTCGTCGTCATCGACAACTTGAGCAACAGTCAAAAAATCGCCCTCGACCGGATCGAGCAGCTCGCGGGAAAATCGGTCACGTTTTATGAAAACGACGTGATGGACATGAACGCGCTCGAACAAATCTTTACGCAGCATGACATCGAAGCCGTCATCCACTTCGCCGGTTTGAAAGCGGTCGGTGAGTCTGTCGCCTTACCGCTGTCGTACTATAAGAACAATCTCGTCAGTTCACTCGTCTTGTTCGAGGTCATGGCGCGACACAACGTCAAAAAACTCGTCTTCAGTTCATCCGCGACCGTCTATGGTGTGCCGGAAACGACACCGATTGACGAGTCGGCGCCACGCTCGACGACGAATCCGTACGGCGCGACGAAATTGATGATTGAACAGATGCTTGAAGACGTCGCGGCGTCCGACACGGACTGGGAGATTTCCCTGTTACGGTACTTCAATCCGATTGGTGCCGATATCAGTGGATTGATCGGGGAAGACCCGAACGGCATCCCGAACAACTTGATGCCGTACGTCACGCAAGTCGCAGCCGGACGTTTGGATGAACTCAGTGTCTACGGACAGGATTACGAGACGCCGGACGGGACCGGGATTCGCGATTACATCCACGTCGTCGATCTCGCAAAAGGACACCTCAAAGCACTTGAGTATAAGCACCAAGGTATCGAAGCGTTCAACTTAGGAACAGGGACCGGCTCAAGCGTCCTCGACTTAGTGACGACGTTCGAGTCAGCGACCGGCATCGACGTCAAACGCAAGTTCGTCGACCGTCGTCCGGGTGACGTCGCCGCCTGTTATGCGGATGCGTCAAAAGCTGAACGCCTCCTCGGCTGGAAAGCTGAAAAAACGTTATATGACATGTGCCAGGATGCTTGGCGCTGGCAGTCACAAAACCCGGAAGGCTATCCGCGTGAAATGAACCGCCGCTGATGACCGTCCACAAAAAAGCCTGAATCCGAGTAGCGAGATGCTACTTCGATTCAGGCTTTTTTTGTTAGGCCGAGCGCCGGTTCAACCGTTCCCCGACGCGGGTGAAGCGGGTTGACCGCTGGCGCGGCTCATAGCGGCAAAACGTATGGTAATCGATCTCATTGACGTACTGAATCAAGCGGATCAAGGCGTAGGCGAACGTCACCGTCGACCCTAATGCGAAGCTCAGACCGAATCCGTCATATCCGAACGGTGCTAACGCAACCGCGAAGACGCCGTTGACGGCGAAGAACAGCAGTGACGTGATACAGGCACCGCGCTGATCTTCGAAATAGAGCAACAGCAGCGTCAGGACGAGGACCATCGCGTTCGAGAAAGCACCGATCGTCGTCATCTGGAAGATGCTGATCGTCTCCTTCGACAAGGCGAGACTACTGAGCAAGGTCGAGGCAAAAATCAGGACGAACAGCGTGAACAGTCCCTGATTGCGGACGAGCCGCTGGAGCTCTTGCCGTAAAATCAGCAACATCGCTGCTTTCGCCTTGTTGATTTGCTGGAGCGTCCCGCCCTCATTGACGTAACCGTAAAAGACACGGTAGCGCTCGTAAAAACGGGTCTCGACGGAGATGACGAAGATCGTCATCGTCGGGATGACCGTCAAGTACGAGAGGAAGATTGCCGTATCGTAGACGGGGTGATACCGGAACGTCCCGAGATGGACGGCTCCGCCTTCCGAGAACCAAATCACCCAGTTGCTGACCCAGACGCCGATGTTGTAGAGGAAGCTCGTCCAAAACAACGCCGGATGCCGGTCGAAGTAGCTGAGGTAACTAAACGGATCTTTCGTCTCGCGGTTCGGGAACGTCAACAACATCGCCGTAAACAGACCGAACAACGTCACGAGCATCCCGAGCGTAAAGCCTGCCGTCAACGCCATGCTCGTCGCGAACGGTGCCGTCAAGTACGGCATTAAGAAGCGGTCGATCAAGAGGACGGAGATGATCGATACTGCCGCTCCCCCTAAAAAGCTATAGGCGACGGCTTGATAAAACTTCGCCGCACTCAGGAATAAGAACTGCACCCAAATCAGGTTGATCGTCAAAAAGAGAATCAAAATCAACAGGTTCGACAGGAACGGCAACTCGGAGAACGTCAGGAAAATCGCGTAGAAGACGGCGGCAATCGCGATCGTCATCTTCGTCATCCCGATGAACGTCGGGAAGATTTCCTTGTAGCGCTTCTCATAAAAACAATCGGCGAGATACCGCGTGACGACGAGCTGCTGAATCCCGAGGATGACTTGTGAAAAGATGAAGCAGTAGGAAATCGTTAAGTTGAACGTCGTCCGTTCCTCGAACGAAGCGATTGACAAGTACGTCGTCAACCACTGCGTCAAGGCGATCGTGACGATGACGATCAACCAGGGACCGGATGTGACGAGCCCTGCGAAGGCATACGCCTTCAGACGTGCTGAAAAATAATCTTCCTGGAACAGCTTTTGGAGCTTAAACCCGATGCCCGCCATATGCCAGCCCCCTTTCTTCATAAAGTGCCACGTACTCGGCGATGAACTGGTGTGTCTGATAGTATTTCAAGGCCCGTTTCTTGCCGTTCTCCCCGAGTTTTTTCGCATCCGCGCGATGCGTAGCGAACCACGCGCAGCGCTCGGCGATCCGTCCGGGATTGACCGGCGGGACGACGAACCCGGCTGGTCCGTAAGGGTCGTCTTCGCGTCCGTTAATCAATTCCGAGCAAGCCCCGACATCGGTCACGATCCACGGGACACCAGCTGCCATGCCTTCGAGGACGGCGAGCGGTTGCCCTTCCGAGATGCTCGTCAACAAGCAGACGTCAAACGTCGGCAAGTAGGCTGCGATGTCGACCTTGCCGGCGAGCGTCACATACGGATCAAGTTCGAACTGTTCGATCAACTGTTGGCACTCGGTCGCATATTCCTCGTCCTCGTCGAGCGGTCCCATGATCGTCAGCTCGAACGCGACGTCCATCTCTTGCAGGACCTTCGCCGCATGAATCATCGTCTTGATGTCCTTGATCGGGACGACGCGGACGATGGCACCAATCTTCAGGATTGGTCCCTTCTCGACGACCGGTAAACTCGACAGACGGACGGCATCGATACCGTTCGGGATGATCCGCAGCTTCGCCGCAGGTGCCCCGAGTTCCTGTTGCAGTTCGCCGTTGCGGTCGAACAGCGTGATGACGTCATCGGCTTCCTGATAAGCTTCCGCCGACAAATGGTGGAAGAAGCGAATCCAGTGCGCCCGGTATTCGACTGGAATCCACGTCGCCTGTAACAGTTCCTCTTCCCGCTCCCGCGAGTAGATGCCGTGCTCCGTCAAGATGTACGGCACGCCCTGCCGTTGTTTAATCGCACTCGCGACGAGTCCAGCGTACCCGGTCGACGCCGAGTGAATCAAGTCGACTTGCGGTAACTCCGCCTGCAGTAACTCAAGGACCGGCGTATACATGCTCCGCCACATCCAGAGGTAATCGATGAATGAGCCGGATTGTTTTTCCGTCTCATAACTCGTCTTGACGAGCTCGAAGAAGAGCCGGCTCGCGAAGAAGTGCTCCGACGTCCCAACCGCTTGTTCGAAGATCGGGAAGACCGGGGCTTCGACATGTTGGAACGTCATCCATTGTTGAATCAACCGCCCTTGTTCTACCGACAGGACGTGCTTCGGTTTCGGACGGTCGTATTTGAGATCGAGTGATAAGTTCGTCACACCCGCCACATTGTCCGGTAAGTTGTATTTATAATCCGCTTCCGTCAGTTGCGTCGGTGTGATGGCGATGATTTCAAACTGATGCATCGGCATCTGCTGGATCACCATGTGGACCCAGCTCGCGACACCGCCGCTGACGTAGGGATAGCTGCCTTCGACGACTAAACCAATCTTCATTCTGTCCCCTCCTCGATCGGTAGCGTGACCGTTGCTTTCGTCAACGTGACTTGATACAACGTCTCGCCTGCAAGCGCGCGGACCGTCCCGAAATCGAACGTCCCTGTCTTGAGGTGTTGACCCGGAGCGACACGGACGAGCATGACCGATGGCTTCAACATGTTCGTCCCGTTGATTTCAATCGTCTTGTCCGTATAGGTGACGTTGATGTCCGACTGTTGGTACTGGACGTATTTTTCATACGCTTCGTACTGGGTCAAGCTCTCGAGGTACGGATACATCGTCTTGACGTCGCGGAACATCTCTTCCATCGTCTTCTCCATCTCTGCCCAGCCCTTCCCTTTCGACCGGTCTTCGTCGAGCACGTCATCCGGGTGGATGAAGTGGGTAAACATTCCGAAGTTCGCGACGGCGTCCGCCATGACGAACGTATCGTTTGCCGTTTCGTTGTAGCCGCTCGAAATACGCGGGAAGTTATACAGATTTTGATGGATAGGATCCGGTCCGAACTCCTGGATGTAGCTACCCATCGAGGGATCGCCCGAGTAGAGTGAGGCGACGATCAACTTGTCTTTAAAGACATTGTTGAGTGCTGTCAAACCGGTCTCGTTGATGATGTTCGACGGCGGGACATAACTTTGAATCGACTCGTTCGGGAAGTAATAGTCGTGCGTCCCGATGACTTTCTTTAATGCTTCCTCCATTTGATCACGGTTGTTCCACGGGACATAACCGAGGTTCGGGTCAAGCGTCTCACCGGCGACGACGAGTGGCTGGTGATTAAAGCCGTGCAGTCCGATTTCGCCACCCATCTTCAGCAGACCCCGCCCATAGTTGAGCATCGGGGTGCGGATTTTCTCCGACAAGTCTTCCGTCGTCTCTTCCGTCGTATTCTTATAGCTGCCGATGATGAACCCGGTATAGGTGACATCTTGTTCGTCGGCGATTCGTTTCATGTCACGCCACCAGATTTCTTTAAAGAACTCCTTGATCGTCCGGTTATAAGTCTTCTCGATTGCGGCGTTCGTATTCCCGGGGACCGGTGACGGGAAGTCATCGAGATGCGTCACTTTGATCGCCGCCTGTTGACTGACGAATGACGGGAACAATAACGATAACGTCTGGAGCATTAAACCGCGTGAGTTTTTCTCAGCGAGCGACGTCGTGTTCCAGAACAGGACTGTTCCCTTGCCGTACGCTGATGTCCAAAGAATCGGTTCACCGGACGCCGTGATTTTGACGTTCGCTTGCGGTAGCAGCTCGACGTCGGCGATACTGTGGGCGAACAAGTTTGACGAGTCCGGCAAATCGACGAAACCGGGGAAAATTTCTTCCTTGAAAATCAATCCGTTGATGCCGTCTTTGAAATCACCGAACTGTTTCACCCCGACGAGTTCCGCCCAGTCTTGATTGATGAAGCGTGCTGCGATATAAAGCCGTCCGCCGTCCTTGACGAATTGACGAATCGTTTCGTACGGCCAGTCACGTGAGTGCTCCCCCGCTAAAACAAGCACGGTCCGCTCGGACGGCTCCAATTGCTCGATTTCTTTGATTGAGATATTCGTATACGGGACTTTCGCATACTTCAGTGCATATTTAAAGTTCGTCAAGACACTTTTTGAGAGCTCGCCTTTATCCTGATGGATATAGACTTGTAACGGTTCTCCGTCCATCTGTCCCTCCTTGCCCGACATCGTCTGAAACGTCTTTTGTTGCGTCTCCTCGGTCGGAATCAGGCGATGTCCATAATCAAGACGTAACAACTGGACGACGCCGATCGTGACGAGCAGAATCGCGAAGACGGCGACGACATAGGTCGTGATCGATTTTTTCATAGTTCCACTCCTTCCAGCCGGTCCAAAATGTAGCGTTTGTCGTCCGGAATGTCGTCCGGTGCGACGTGTGTTTTCAGTTGTGTCACGAGCGGTGCCAGCTTCGTCCAGTCGCCTCTCGTGAAGTGATATTCAATCGCCAGCATGTAGCCGTCCGCTTGCTCCGGGTAGTGCATGATCAAGCGTTCATAGTAGCCGAGTCCGTCCGCGACGTCGCCTTTCGCGAGGGCGAGCTTGCCGCACGCCTTCAAGCACGTCGCGTCCGTCGGATACTGAATCCGCATGTCTTGTAAGTACGACCCGAACCGATCAAAGATCCGTTTTTGCATGCTGTCGTCGAGCAGTCCACTTTCGATGAAGGCTTCGAAGGCGTCAATCAAGTGGTAATACGTCGTGACATGACCCGGATTCAGTTGTTCCTCCCGACTTTTAATCGTCGCTTCGTACCGGTCATATAACGTATTGCGGACCGTCGCGGCGTAGTGGACCGTCTCCGAGTCGGCATGGTCGAGCCCGAACTGAAGGTACTTCCCGGAATCGGCAATCGATGTCGTCGTCAAGCGGACAATCGATTGTTTCCGTTCCTTCGCGTCCATCGCCATCGCTTCGCCCATCGGCACCAAATCGATGTTGTCGGCCGCCTGTTGTTGCAGTCCTTCCAGGTTGACGACGTCGAACTCGATGTAGTCATCGTAGTCGAGCAACGTCTTGTCTGACGCGTATCGTCTTGCGATCAGCCAACTGACGAGACCGAACAGTTCACCGAGCAGCGGGACGAAATAACAAATCAGGGCGATCCATTTGACGAGACCGCGCTGTGCCGGATCCATCCGTGCCGTGATCAGTTTCGCGACGAGGAAGACGATGACGGCATGAATCAGAAAAAATAACAGGACGAAGAAAATCATCCAAGATTCCCTCCTTTTCGTGCGAACAACTCTTTAATTCGTTGCTTGAATCCTTCAGCGTTCTCTTGCGGTGTTCCCGGTAAGAGGAAGTGGAGCATTTGATTCGTCTCGTCATAGCCGATGATGTCGATTTCCCGCATCGACTGGCGTAGGATTAATTCCATTTCAATCAACGACAGCCGGACCTGTTCGACCGGCAAGACGACCGTACTGTACGGCTGATCGTACTGTTCAGCTCGGTGTTGTTGGAGTGCGACTTTTTTATTGAATGGCTCGATTTGATAAATCCGTGTCCCTTCAATCAAATCACCACGCGACGCATTCCATTCCATCGTCAACGCTTTTTCGATTCGTGTCCCGGTCCAGTCGAGAATCAACTGCATGATGTTCATCTCGTAACTCGTCAGGCGGTTGAAGTCGATCGCCTGGATGACGACGACCTCCTGAATCTTCCCGTCGTAGCGGATCGGTGCAATCAGTAACGGGACGTCCGCCTCGTCCATCGTCCGGATCGAAATCGCATTCGTCTTGAACATCCGTTGATAGATGCCGGTCGACGGATCGATGAATAGTGTTTGCGGTAAGACCTCTTTCTCACCGAACCGGACGTGGAGTCGTAACGTCCGTTTTGACGCATCGACGTGATAGATGGCAAGATTCTCTGCCTTGAACGAACGTTTCAAGACATCGACGAGGCGATCGCGGACGATGTCGGCCGCCGTTTGGTCGAGCTCGAGTCCGACTTGGTAGATTTTCGTTAATGTATGATCCGAGTCGAGGACCTTCTTTTGCATCGTCGACTGTGACAGTCGGAGCTTTTCGACCGTCTCGAGCAAGTGGTTGTTTTCTTCGACGACTTCTTCGTGGCGGAGCCGTAAAGATAAGTAACGTTCCTGGAACGAGGTACTGAAAATCCCGCAGACCATCGCGACGAGGAAGTGGAAGATGATCCAGCTCAGTTCCGTCCGGTCGTATAAAAATAAGAGAATGTCCGATCCTTCGACCGACAGGAAAAACAGGTGGTACAGCATCGTCATCGTGAAACTGACGAACGCTCCGAGCAGACCATAGCGGAGGGCGAACAATAAAATATAAAAGATTAACGGATCAATTGCCCAATTCGAGACCGAAAGGCTAAACATATAGTCAAGAATACCGATAAGTAAAATACTAGCTAGCATTTCTATCCATTTGACTGTATTTCTATGCTGTGTGTAAATCATGGCACACTCTCCTTAAAATAGTTATTTACATTTTTGTTAGCAGTGGTAAGATTTAGTCAAACAGGCAATTACAACTAAATATCGAGAAGGGCAAACTTACTGAAAAGTAAGGGCGCAAAGACATGGGTCGTCGATCTTCGGATACCGATCGCCAGTCTGCAATGCCGCAGCCGCTCTCTGATAAAAAATCAGGAGGCTACTAACCATGGGTATTATCTCACTCAAACGCGTGACGTCTTTTTTGTGCATTCTTTTTTTAGGAGTGTTACTAATGACACCAATCACGGGCAAAGCTCAATCAACGAATCCACTCGATTCCGTCAGCTCGTATAAGGTCTACTACGATGCACCGACGAAATCAAAAATCAAGAAGATGCAAAAGTACGATGTCATGATCATCGAACCGGTCTTTTACTCAGCGAAACAAATCGCAGAAATTCAAAAGTACGGCACGAAAGTCTATGGCTACATCAACACGATGGAAGCCGACAACTGGAACACAGACTTGATGGCACAATTAAAGGAATCAGATTTCTTCCACCGTGATGGACAACGTGTCCACTACGCGGAATGGGATTCATACTTAATGGACATCAACTCGAAGCATTACCAAGCGGTCCTCATGCAAGAAGTCGAAAAGCAAGTCGTCAATAAAGGACTCGACGGTGTCTTCTTGGATACAGTCGGCGACATCGACAACGAACATGCCGACCAACCAAAGATCCTTGAGCAGCAGCAAGTCGCGATGACGAACTTCTTGAAGAGCGTCAAGACAAAACATGCGGACCTCTCATTGATTCAAAACTGGGGCTTCGGGACATTAAAATACCATACGTATCCGTACATCGATGCCATCATGTGGGAAAGCTTCAACTACTCGACGGTCGCAAAAGACCAATGGTCAAAAGACCGGATGGCAGATCTTCAGGAGTTGAACGAAGAAGAAGACATCAAGACATTAACGATTTCTTCTAAGCAAGGTGCGAAAAGTGCGAAGTACGCGAAAAAGAATGGGTTCATTCACTTAAAATCAAACAAGACACTCAATTACAATAAATTCTAATCCACTTGAATATAATCTCATAACCGATTACTCAATTCCAATTCTGAGTGCTCCTGCATGACACAATTATACAGGATGCACAAAACAAAACCGGTCACTTTTCAGAGGCAGGTCAACGAATTGAAACATCGAACACAAAAAGAGGTCCAGGCGATGGTTATCGCTTGGACCTCTTTTCATGCTTGCAACACTCACTTTTGTTTTCTTTAGTCCCGACTATACAAATCGCGTGTATAGACTTTATCTTCGACATCATTCAACTCAGGATGCATCCGATTTGAAAGAATCACATCCGACTCTTGTTTAAACGCTTCAAGATCACGGATGACGCGTGAGTTATAAAACGTATCTTCTGTTAAGACGGGTTCGAAGACCGTTACTTCAATCCCCTTCGCCTTGATTCGTTTCATAATCCCTTGAATTGATGAGGCGCGGAAGTTATCGGAGTCTGTCTTCATCGTCAGGCGATAGACGCCGACGACTTTCGGATTCTGCTTGATGATCGTATCGGCAATGTAGTCTTTTCGTGTCCGGTTTGCTTCAACGATCGCCCCAATGATATTGTTCGGGACTTCATCGTAGTTTGCAAGAAGCTGCTTCGTATCTTTTGGTAAGCAGTAACCACCATAGCCGAATGATGGATTATTGTAATGATTGCCGATTCGACTATCGAGTCCGACACCTTCGATGATTTGTTTTGTATCTAAGCTACGTACTTCAGCATATGTATCCAGTTCATTAAAGAAGGCAACCCGCATCGCGAGATACGTATTCGAGAACAATTTAATCGCTTCCGCTTCCGTCGAATCTGTCAAAAGAATCGGCACATCCTTTTTAATCGCCCCTGCAAGCAAAAGATCCGCGAACTGTTGAGCACGTTCTGACTGTTCACCGACGACAATACGTGACGGATAAAGATTGTCATGCAGTGCCTGCCCTTCACGCAAGAACTCTGGGGAAAAGACGATGTTCGGTGTATCAAACTTCTCTTTTAGCTCTTGTGTATAGCCAACCGGTACAGTCGATTTAATGACCATCGTCGCATCTGGATTGATCGCAAGAACTGTCGCAATGACGCTCTCGACCGTCCGAGTATTAAAGTAGTTCCGTGTTGGGTCATAATCCGTTGGAGTAGCGATGATGACGAATTCCGCATCCTTGTAAGCTTCAAAATTATCTGTCGTCGCATGTAGATTCAATTCTTTATTTTGCAAGAAATTCTCGATTTCCGCATCCACGATTGGGGACTTTCGATCATTGACAAGCTCGACACGTTCTTTAATGATATCAATTGATGTGACTTCATTATGCTGAGCGAGTAAGACCGCCATCGAAAGGCCGACGTATCCTGTTCCTGCTACTGTGATTTTTATTGACACTTCTAAACCTCATTCCTCTAAATAATTAGACCAGTATTTACCATGATAAAATAGATCTTTATTTTTAATTAATTTTTCTTCAGACCAATTCCACCATTTTAAATTTTCCAATATAGTAATTTTTTCTTGAGAAAAACGATATTTTATTAATTTAGCCGGGACACCCGCTACTATAGAATATGGTTCTACATTTTTTGTAACTACAGCTCCTGCAGCAATTATAGCTCCGTCACCTATACTAATACCTTGCATGATGATAACGTTATTCCCAATCCAACAATCATTCCCTATAATTGTTTCTTTAGAATACGGGTGAAATGTTTCTTTGTTACCAAAAATGTTCTCAGAAGAATACGTGAATGGTGATGTGGAAATAAACGCTACCGGGTGCTCTGGTAAGCCTATTCCGCAATTAGAACCAATAGAAGTAAATTTCCCTATATTAGTATATGATATCGAAGAATTTTCATTAATATACGAATATTTTTTTATTGTTGAATTAAAAAAAGTAACTCGTTTGTAAATTCTTGCTGTCGAGCTAACTTTTACTTTTCCGATCAAATAGGTCGAATATATTTTTTTATTTTTAAATTTAAATCTATAATAAAGCATTTTTAAAATTTTTTTCAATTTTTATAGTTGCTCCTTTTTTTAGCAATCCAACCAATTAAAATAGGGAAAACCACTATTATTTGTTGCATTCTATGTCTTACTGCACCACCAAAATAAACTTCAACTATACTATAAGAAATTAGAGATATTAAAGAAAATATCATTAAAAATAATAAGTAATTTTTCATATTATTTTTAGGAAATTTTTGTCGAACACTTAAAATTAGTAATAAAATAAATAGTATAAAAATAAATAATGAGTCTATTGAAGGTATTAAATACTCGTAACTAGTTTCCAACCAAAAAAAGGGTACAAAAATATAATAAAACGTCGTCAAAGGAGCTAATTTTAAAATATCTAACCAACTAGAATAATAAATTTGTGGTAAATATGAATTAAATTGAATCACCTGACTATACCTATAAGACATCAAATATTCAGGATTAATAAGACTTAGAAATCTAAAAACTTGTAGTTCTGAAAATACAAATATTATACTAATAGAAATAAATAAGCCAATAATTTTATAAAATATATTAATATTTTTAATCATCAATATAATGAAAATTAAACAAATAAATAATACAGGGGCATTTTGGGGCCTAATAACTATTATTAGAAACAATGAGATTATAAATAGAAACATATTTCTAAAATTAATATTTTTTTTGACTATAAGTAACAATGAAAACATAAATAATACAGTAGCAAAAATAATTAACGGATCTCTCAGAAGAAAAAGTCTATACATAAATAAGCTAGGGTAAAAAAATACTAAAATAAAAGAAAAATATTCTATACGTATTTCTGTAGTTTTTTCAATTTTTTCTTCACTTGCTTTAAAAGTGAAATATTTAAATATGTCTATACTAATTCGTACAATCATCATATATACTAATGCAATTAAAAAATTATTAAATATTATTACATTTAGAGCATTATCTCCAAAAAATATATAAAAAGGAACAATTATAAAATTTACAAAAAATACAGCACCAAAAGATTGTTCAACTATTGAGTTTCCAAAATAAAAGTGATTATCTATTGTTTGTAACGCTAAATTATGAAACAAGGAAGCGTCAGGTAAAGGATCTAATATTTGATAGTAATAATTTATTATAGATAACAATGAACTTAATCCGAAAAAAATTACACTTAATTTTTTTCGGAAACCATATCTTTTTGATATAGCAAATAAGCTAATTAAGAAAAAAATTATAAAAAGGAGAGTTATAAATAACTCTAATATATTATTCATTTAAATTTTACCTCTCACTAAAGTATTGTAAAAATAATATATACTTGCAAATTGAATTATTGAGGAACATATGTAAGAGTACCCGACCCCATATAACCCATAATTTTTGATACATACAATTGAAAAAATGATATAAATTAAACACCAAAAAAAAGATAATACTGGTTGAACAGCATATTTTTTTGCAGCCGTTAGCACAACTCCAATTACAATAGAAAAGTAATTAAATACTGATCCTACAATAAGTAATATTAGTAAAAAATTATGCTTAGAAATTTTTTCGTTATATATAGCTTTTAGCATATCCTCTCCAATAATGTATGTAATAAATATAGCGATAATACTTATTGTTATAATTAAAAAAAAGAAAATATTTATATCTTTTTTTAGTTCCTTAAATTTTTTGACATTATAGAGTTCAGAAATATAATTTATTTTAACTTGAATAATAGAATTAATAATCATATTTCCTAAAATTAAAATATAAGAAATAGATGAAAAAATAGCAATTTCTTCTGTCATTGAAAACTCAGCTAATATATATTTCGGAATGTTTATATAAATGATATTAAGCATAGAAGCTATTGCAAGTGGTAATGACATGAAAATTATTTTTTTTATATCATTATACTTTAATACTGTATTGAATATAATATTTATTATATTCAATGATGATTTAAATAGATCCCAAAAGAAAATTATTATAGCTATAATTACTATAAAAATAAGTATATAAGCTAACGATTTTTCTAAATAAATGAAAATCACAAAAGTAACTATATATAATATTGAGCGCACAATTTTACTTAAAGATATTTTATTTATTTGGTTGTTTTTTTGCCAATATGCATATACTAAATCACTCATGAGTTCAAAAGCTTTCCAAAAGAAAATTAAAAAAAAGATTTGTAAATTTTTAATTTCTATAAAAAAACTAAGCAGAAATATAGTTATTGCGGAAAAAATTAATAGTTGCATTCTAATTTTAATAAAATGTCCAATTGTGTAGTTAAGTATTCCTTGAGTTACATATATAGTACGATGTTGCATTTGAATAATAACAGTTATTGGTGCAATAACTGCTAAAAAATAAGTAAACATCCCTAAATAATCTAAAGAATAATTTTTAGATATCATACTTATCATATACCATTGTGAAGCTGCTATAGTTAATTCTCCTACTAAATAAATTATTGAATTAATTTTTTTCATAAAATGTTCTCTTTATTCCATAATATTTTATAATTGTCAGCCGAATTTGACCAACTTAACAAAGGAATTTTTATTCTTTGTTCAATTTTTTCTCCGAAATAAATCTTTTCTATAATTTCAGTAATTTCATCAATATTATTGAACGTAAATTTTTCATCATCATTTAATTGTACAGGTACTCCTACTGTTTTTGACAAAATAATCGGTGTATTACAATCAATAGCTTCTAAAGCTGATAAGCAAAAAGTTTCAAAAAAACTGTTTTGTATATATAAGTTACTTTCTTTTAAAAAGTTCATTACTTCCTTTTGTTCTAAAATACCTAGTTCATTTAAAAAAGGGTAATTAAAATTCGATTTGTCATTTAATTTACCGATTACGTAAAATTTCACACTATCTTCTGTAAGCTTATGCTTTTTCAAAAAATTTTCGATTCCTATGCATAATCCTTTAACACCTTTTTCAAGCCGATCTCCACCAAAAGAAATAATTTTTAAATTTTTTTGAACAAACTTAATAGTTTTATCACCTATAAAATCTGTTCCACCATTATTTATATAAACTACTTTATGTGAAAATTTAGGAAATGTACTTTTAATATTTAAGCAATATAACTCAGAGACAGCTACTATTTTATTTGCAAGCAAAAAAGACAGATATTCTTTAATAATTTTTATTTTTTTTTGTTGAAAGTTAAGTGCACTTTTTTCTAAATATAAAACTGATCCATGAGAAGTATGAAAAACTTTTTTATTAAAAATTCTAAAGAAAAAAGCGTATACTATTCCCTTAAAAGATAGTCCAGAAAAGTGTAGTACATCAAAATTTTTTAAATCTTTAAATAAATATTTTAATTGTTTATCTATTTGAATAAAGGTAATATTTCTTTCTTTTTTTAGTTCATTTTTTAATGAGACATCTACAATTGAAGGACCATTTCCTCCAAAAAAATCTCCTATATAAATAATTTCTTCTTTCAAATTAACTACCTCATTTTATATTCTTTTGCTCCATTAATCATAGTCCCGTATTTACTAAGAAAATTTTTTCTGTTAATTTTTAATTCGAAAGATTTTCGAATTAAAAATTGAAAAGAAATTACTGGCCATAAGGTTGGAAATAATGCTTTAAATACTGCTCCTTTAGCTTTTAAATATTCATTATTGTATCCTGTAAACCACGATGAATTTTCCATATTGACTCTTGCAATATTAACAGGAACGTACTGAATTTCCATTTTTCTTCTTAAACATTCTTTTAAAAAAATATTTTCTTCACCCATTAAAAACCTTGCTCCAGCTCCAAAGTCCTTATCAAAAAATATATTTTTTTTCTTTATTTCAGCTGTTTTGAAAGTGATTTCTACTGAGGATACCTTCATAATACTAAATATATTTAACTTTCTTGGTGATTTTTTATACATTTTTTTTCTACCACCAATTCTTTCTACATTAAAGACAATGATATCAGCATTAGGATATTCATTATAAGCTTCTTCTATAATATGTTCATAATTATCTACATAGATCATATCATCATCAGCTAAAATACTTACATCTGAATTACTATTTTTGATTGCTAAATTCCGACTATTACTTAAACCAGTTTCATTCACATTAATATATTTAAAACTATCAAAAATCAATCTTTCCTCATTTTTATTTGTTTGGTTAATAATAACACCTTTTGTAATATTTAACTTTTTATGTAAATCATAATTTGAATTCATTGTTGATACAAGAACAGATATATTCATAAAAACACCAACTTTATTTATTTTTTTTCAATCTTTTGATAGTGGCATTCACCATATAATTCAGAAAATAGTATATTGATTTCATTAAATTAATTTGTTCTATTTTTCTATATAAATACCAAGTACGTTTCAAAGCTTTTAGTTTATTAGAAGAGATTGATCCTCTTCTTTCCCTATAAACAGTTAAGTAGCTTTCATTATAACCATGTGCTCTTGGAATTTTTTTTAATATTTTTAACCAAGTTGCAGTGTCTTGCCCTCTTCTAATCAACGGCATATGAACTATAGGGATAATTTCTCTATCTACCACCACTGTCGAACATCCTATAATTGTATTTTTGAGTAATTTTTTGTATGTCATTATTGGTGGCACTTTTATTTCATTAATAAGTTCATTATTTTCATTTATTCTTATATAGTTTGTATATGTAAAAGGATACGAATATTTGTTCATAAAATTTATTTGAATTTCTAATTTATCTTCGAGCCATAAATCATCAGAATCTAAAAATGCAATGTAACGACCTTTAGCATTGTCGATTCCTTTATTTCTTGCTACTGCTGCTCCTGAATTATTGGGTAAAGTTATCAAATTTATTCGATTATCGTTTTTCATCATTTCCGTTACAACTTTAACAGTATTATCTTTCGAAGAATCATCAATTATTATTAGTTCAAAATTATTATAAGTTTGATTAATTACTGAATTAATACTTTCTTTCACAAATTCCTCACTATTATATGTTGGCATTATTATAGATACTAACGAATTTCTCATAAAATTATCTTGCTCCTTCTCCTGTTACGATAACTTTAATAGTGGACAACATGATAAAAAATTCCATTTTAAAATCTCTATTTTTTATATATTTTAAATCGTATTCTAATTTTTCAAACGGTGTTAAATCGTATCCTCCTTTAACTTGTGCTAAACCTGTAAGTCCTGGTTTAACAGACAATCTTTTTGAAAAGTCCTTGTTAATTTTTGTGAATTCATCTGCAAATATTTTTCTTTCAGGTCTCGGACCTATTAATGACATCTCTCCTTTTAAAACGTTAAATAGTTGTGGTAATTCATCAATTCTAGTTTTTCTAATTATAGAACCAATTCTAGTGATTCTAGAATCATTTATTTTCGCCCATTTTGCTCCGTCTCTTTCAGCATCACTATACATCGATCTCAATTTGTATATTGTGAAAATATTGTTGTTTCTTCCCAATCTATCTTGTCTATATAAAATCGGACCATTACTTTCAATTTTAATTAATATCGAAAATAATATGACAACGGGAACAGTGATTAAAATTAACAAGAGCGATATAAGTATATCTATAAATCTTTTAGAAATTTCAAAAAAAATATTTTTATTTTTATACTCAATGAAGCTTTCTAAATGATTTTGTTCTACGCTATTTTTAATCGTTTTTAATTTAACTCTCTCGACGACTACTTCATTAACTATATTGCTATTTTCAGTTAATACATTTTCTTTTAAAGTTTCCAAAGTTACACCTCTTTTAAGTTTTCTTCTAATATAGTTTTTAGCATGGACAATACTTCTTCCCTTAGATCGTCTCGTTGAACTGCAAACCTTATCGTAGTTTCAATAAATCCTAATTTTTCACCAATATCGTGACGAATACCATCAAATTCATAAACTAAAACAGGTTCTTTTTCATTTAGTCTAGTAATAGCATCCGTTAATTGTACTTCTCCACCTGACCCAATATTTTGAGTTTCTAAATATTTAAAAATTTCTGGTGTTAATAAGTAACGACCTAAGATTGCTAAATTTGATGGTGCCGTACCAAATGCTGGTTTTTCGACAAATGATTTTACCTTATGCAAGTTTTCTGAGATGCTTGTGCTTGGATCAACAATGCCATAGCGATGCGTGTCTTTATCAGCAACTGGTTGTACGCCGATAATCGAACTGTTCGTGATTTCATATTGTTCAATCAGCTGACGTGTACATGGAACGTCTGCTTGGACGATATCATCCCCAAGCATCACCACAAAAGGTTCATTGCCGATGAAGGCTTTCGCTTGCAGAATTGCATCTCCAAGACCTTTCGGTTTTGATTGACGGATGAAATGAATATTGATATTCGTTGTTGCCTCGACCAAATGTAATAACTCTGACTTATTTTTAGCAATTAAATTGGCTTCCAATTCCGGTACTGAATCGAAGTGATCTTCAATCGCCCGTTTCCCTTTACCGGTGATGATTAAGATATCTTCAATTCCCGATTCAATTGCTTCTTCGATGATATATTGAATTGTCGGTTTGTCGACAATCGGCAACATTTCTTTCGGCATCGCTTTTGTAGCCGGTAAGAATCTTGTCCCGAGACCTGCTGCTGGAATGACTGCTTTTTTTACTCTTTTCATGAAATCTACTCCTATTAGTAATTTTCAATTCCCATAATATAATCAAAATCCCATTCTTTATGTGAATTACGATAACACATCAATGACCTTTATTTCCATAAAGTTTTCCATATTTTAATAATGTAAACGTTAACATAGAAAAAAGAGAGTGTCATTTCACTCTCTTTACTAGATTTTACAAATATCACCTTATACCCACTGCCCCTTCCAGTTCTTCTCGACTGGATTCGGTGGATTAATGGTTACAAGTTGATTTAATAAAACAGCTTCATTGTTTTCGTACACTTCGTCATACAACCAGCCTTCCAGTTCTTGTGCCAAATACTTTTGGCACTGTTCCCAGTAGAACGGACGTTTCTCGATATGGTGGGCGTCTGATGCTACAAGGTGAGCCAAGCCGTTTTCGAGTAAAGCAACAGCGAACCGTTGAACATCCTTACCATACTTACCAATCAAACTCGCACATGTGACTTGACTGATTGCTCCGTTCGAAATCAATTCGAACAGGAGATTCGGGTTTTGGATGATTGCTTTATTTTTTTCCGGATGAGCAACAATTGGAATATAGCCATCTGAAATCAACTCAGCGAAGACTTGCCGTGCATATGACGGAATGCCGCTTGACGGAAATTCAATCAGTAAATAACGCGAATCTGCTAGTGGTAACGCTTTTCCATCCTTGATTTCTTCAATCAACTCCCCCGTTAGACGAATTTCGTGCCCCGGGTAGACAGTCAATGGAATATCACGTTGCTTCAGTAAGACGTTCAGTTCAGCGACCGTCAACCGGACATCGACGTCTTCCGTTTCAAACTGCGGGTGATAGAGATGTGGTGTCGCGATGATTTGCGACACCCCTTCCGCAACGGCTTGTTCTGCGAGTTGTAATGTATGTTCGACACTCGCCGGACCATCGTCAACGAGTGGTAAGAGATGACAATGCAAATCAACCATGATTGAACCCCTCACTCATAAGAATAGTAGTATTGGTATGCGGAATCATCCGTCAGTTCACGACGGTTTAAGACGACACCGAGAATTTTCGCTTCTGCCAGTTCGAGTTGTTCTTTCGCTTTCAAGACACGTTGGCGATCCGAAGTCGTACAACCAACGACTAACACAACACCATCTGTTAGTTTTGATGTGATCCGGCTATCCGCGACTTGGAGTAATGGCGGTGCGTCCAAAATGATTACGTCATACTCTTCACGGAGTTGTAAAATCAAGTTTTCCATCGACCGCGACGATAAGAGCTCTGCCGGGTTCGGTGGGATTGGACCTGCTGTTAAAATTGATAAGTTATCGACTTTTGTTGGTAAAACAGCTTTTTCAAGTTCGGCTTGGCGTGTCAAGAGACTCGATAAACCGAGACCGTTTGCGACCTTAAACGTATAGTGAACCGTCGGACGACGCATGTCGGTATCAATGATTAAGACCTTTTTTCCTTGCTGGGCATAGGCAACAGCGAGGTTCGATGACGTCGTCGATTTCCCTTCACTTTGCGTCGCCGAGGTAATGAGGATGACTTGAATCTCTTTATCAACAGCCATGAACTCGATGTTCGTCCGAATCGTCCGGTATTGCTCAGCAATCGGTGACTTCGGTTGTGTGACCGTAATTAAGTTCCGTGCGTCTTTATTCATTTTATTTTTCTTAGCCATATTGTTTTGCCGCCTCTCGTTTTGCTGCCTTTGCTGACGATTTAAAGACTTTACTGTCGATATCCGGGATACTACCTAAGACCGGTAGATCAAGAATTTGTTGAACTTGATCCTCTGTCCGAATCCGGCGGTCGAGGACTTCACGTAAGAACGCAAGACCGACTCCGAGTAAGAATCCGACAACAGCTGCAATCGCCGTGTTCAAGATGATGTTCGGGCTGACCGGTGATGTTGGAATCCCTGAGACGGATAAAACTTTGACGTTATTGACATCCATCAATTCAGTGATGTCATCACTAAAGACGTTCGCGACTGAATTGGCAACGTTTGATGCCAGGGCTGCATCTGTACTTTGGACAGAGACATTAATGACCTGCGAATTTTGTTCACTTTCGACGGTGATCATGCTGTTCAATGTATCAAGACTATTAGGTGCATTATCAACTTCTGCTTGGACTTTTTCTAAGATAGCTGGACTCTTAATGACGACACGATATGTATTGACGAGCGTGACGGATGATTGCACTTGTGACGCATCGATAACGCTGTTCTCTTGTTTTTGCGGTGTGACGAGAATTTGTGTTCCTGCCTGATAGGTCGGTTTAATCAAGAAGCTACTGACGGCAAATGCAATGACCGCTGCGACGATTGTCAGAGCGAGAATCCGCCAAAGCGACTTCCGTAAAACTGAAAATAACTCTTGTAAGCTAATCGTTTCATTCATGGGTTAATTATTCTCCTTTATTTGTCTAATGCAGTGACTTTTTTATCAACTAGGAATCAGTATAACAAAAAATTGGGAAATGGTTGAGATTATTTTAGGAAATAACATACGTTTATTGAAAAAGGTTGCGTATAATAGAGACATACATGTTTCTTTTTACATGAATTACCTGAATTCTACATAGGAGGAATTTTCTTTATGCACCGCTCTCTGCAAGCACTCCAATACTATACATCGCACTCCGAGGACGACATCATTCGTCTCCATGAACGCATCCGTTCGAGTCTCGCTTCGACCGAGTCGTTGACAGACACGATGATTCGTCTGACGGGAGATGCACCACTTATTCCTTTTAAGCAGGACACAGTCACAGTCGACGAATGGCAAAACTTTTTAGCAGGGAAACACCATGAAAGTCTGGCAGATTTTTATGGCATGCTCGTCGCCCGTCCAATTCTTACTGAAGATGGTCCGCTCGAAGATGACGAGCCGGAAGCACCTGCGACGTTATCACGGTCACAACGTGACGACAGTCCGCGTCGCCAAAAAACGAAGTCGATTGCTCCAGCACGTCCAAAACGGAAACTGCCGTGGGGCTGGATTGCTTTATTGATTCTTTGCTTCTTGCTTGGAGCCGGCGGAACGTATGTCTACTCGAACTACCTCGCAAGTCCGAAGTCGTCTGCACCGGATGCGACAGTCGAACAACCGGTCGCCGTCGAAGAATCAACGGCAGATGAAAAAACAGACGACAAGCCGGAAGCTAAACCGGAAGAAAATGTCCTTTATGTCAATACACGCAACAGTAACATCTACCGCGATGAAGCCTTGACGGACGTTTTATACGAAGCTGACTTCGGTGACGGCTACCGGATCCTTGAAGCGTCCGACTCGATCAGTAAAGTTGAACTGACTGACGAATTGACGGGCTACATCAAAAATGCCGATACGACAAAAGAGCTGTCGGGTGATGCCATTGCCGATGAAACATTACTGACGTGGGTCAACGATAATCTCGATACGAGCTTCGTTACCGAGACGCTCATTGACCTTATCGGCAAATCAAGCGCAGAGTTGAATAGTCTTTACGCAGCGCCTGACCGAACATTCAGTGACGACGTCAACGATTATCTTTTCTATGGAAATCATTTCTTTACGTTACAAAATGATCGTGTCATCGCCATCGACTGGTCTGAAGCCGATGTGACAAATGACAAGTTAGCGACACTCGCTCCACTGCAACTCGAATCGGAGACGACGGGACTCGTCATGAGTAACTCTTACCGCTTGCAACGCTTTGCAAAAGATGGGACCGACTTGAGTCGTGTCCGCCTCGCTGAACAAAACCTTTAAAATAAACAAAGGAGTGAGCCACGTCGGCTCACTCCTTTGTTTATCATTCGATTCCTAACGAGTACTGTAACGCTGTTTTTGTTTGTTCGAGTGAAGCGTCCGTCGGATGCCAGTAATAAATGCCATCCGCCTCTTTTCCACCCGTTCCTTCAAGCTTTAAATTTTCCTGATTTTTAAAAGCATCCATGTAGTCGAAAGCGAGTGTCCGCATCGGTTTGAACGAAACGTTCGTCTGCGCATTGTCCCCGACGACGTCCATGATTGCATTGAATTTACTGATTGAGACATCTGACGACAGTTTCGAGACGACTTGTCCGATGACATCGCGTTGACGCATCTGACGACCGAAGTCACCCCGTGGATCTTCATAGCGCATCCGTGTATACTTTAGTGCTTCGTCTCCATTCAGGTTGATTTTCCCGACCTCAAACTGTTTGTCCCCGACTTTGAAATCTAAGTCGTTATTGACCGTCACTCCGCCAACGGCATCGACAAGCGACGTGAACCCTTCCATATTGATTTCCGCATAGTAGTTAATCGGAATATCAAGGAAGTTTTCGACCGTCTTGATTGCCATCTCCGGTCCACCGAACGAATACGCATGGTTGATTTTATCGTTCGTCCCTTTACCGATGATGTCGACCTTCGTATCCCGGGGGATACTGACAAGACGACTTTCATTTCGTGTCGGGTTCAGTGTCATGACCATGATCGAGTCACTCCGTCCCCGTTCACCCGGACGTTGATCGACTCCAAGCAATAGAACCGAAACCGGTTTTTGTTTTTCGACGACGGCGTCACCGGTATTTTTGACCGGTGACTGAATTTTTTTGACCGTCTGATCGACTTGGTAATATGTATAGCCGATGAATCCGCCGATTCCGACGACGAGGACCAAGGCAATCAACAGCATGACCTTCAGCGGCGTCCACCGCTTTTTGACTTTGCGTTTCTTTTTGACGCGTTCCACTCTATCATTTCTCCTTTTATCTTGCGTATTATGTCGTACTTATGAGTTCTCATTTATATCGGTTCAGCATGAGCGCTCTTACAGTCGAGTATACAAAAAATAACTGCCTTTTTGTCAAAAACGGGAAAAAATGAAAAAAAGAGCCTGGTTTACAGACTCCTCAAACGATTGACGGACCTTCTGAAAGCTTGTTTATCCCTTACTCGTCGTTGGTATTATTAACGGGAGTTCCGATTCAAAAAAAATTGCCCGAAAAACGCATTGCTTCTCGTGACTCCTACGGGAAAAGCGCGTTTCGCGCTGTCAGAGGCAGGCGAGACCCTGCTCCTTGTTCGTCAGAATCAAGGAGCAACGGCTTTCGCCTCGCCCGAGGAAAGCACGAGAAGAAACATGCGTTTACATTAGCCATAAACTACAACTGTCTATCCGCTAAAAAAGCTGCTTACAGACTCTCACGTATCCTTATAACGATGCTTGTCCAGAGACGACATACGTTTTCTTTTTCGCATTGTAATCGAGCATGACGAGTTTTTTTGTTTTCGTTGCCGTCAGGAAGACGTATGTTTTCGACTTGCCTTTAATCGCAAGACCTAACTCAATTTCTTGTTTCGTTTGAACAGATGTTAAATCAATCGTATCAAGACCCGTCCACTCCCCAAGACCTTTTCCGGATAAAAGCGCATCGAGTTGTTTTTCTGTCATCCCCGTTTTGATTTTCGCACCCTTCGCGAGCTTCATCTTGCTTTCCCGTGCACCTGACGTCGTCGTCCCGCGGTACAAATCAAGCGATTTTGTCGTCAGCCGGTAGACGGAATCATTTTTCTTCGTCATGAACATCAACGTCGTTATCGCGGATGGGAAGTCTGCTTTTCTATCGTAGATGCTGTAGAGTGTCGTCTTTTGTCCTTGTGACGTGCTCGTCGCCTCTGCCTTTTGTTTCAAGACGGTCGAACTGCCCTTTTTCGTCAATTGTTTTTTGTAGTCTTTTCCGTAAATGACTTTTGCCGCCTGGGCAATCGTCATCCCTGGTGTCAATCCATTGTACTGTGTCGTCGCCTTCGTTTCCGTTGTTGTCGCCGCTTCAGCTGTTCCTGCAATCAATGTCGAACCGGCGATCAGTGTGGCGAGTGTCAGTTTAGCAAATGTTGTTTTCATGAATCTGTCCCACTTTCTGTTTAAGTTGTTTTTATTTGATATAGCGTACGGCTTTATCGGCGTCAAGTCGTCCGTATCCGTACGCCTTGTCATAACCGCTCTTCCCGAGGTCCTGGGCTGATTTTTTTAGAATCGACTCGACTTCGGTTGCTTTGAGCGTCGGCTTCAGGCTGTAGAGGAGACTTGCGACACCGGCGACATGCGGTGCTGCCATCGATGTCCCGCTCCAAAAGGCCGATTCGCCGTCACTGAGGTAACTCGGAATGTCTTGCCCTGGTGCGACGAGGTCAAGTTCGTCGCCATAATTCGAGAATGTCGACCGGCGATCAAACCGATTCGTCGAACCGACCGACAAGGCATACTTCGACCGTGCCGGATATGACAAACGGCTCGTCCCGTCATTCCCCGTCGCGACGACGACGAGGACACCTTGTTTCTTCGCATAGGCGAGTGCATCTTCAATCGCGAGTGATGAGAAACCGCCACCGAGACTCATATTGATGACCTTGGCTTTTTTCTTGACGGCATATATGATGCCTTTCGCGATGTTCGAGTTCGAGCCCGTATTGTTCGACGCGATGACTTTAATCGGAATGATTGATGCCTTGGCATTGATGCCCGACATCCCGTACGTATTGTTGCTGTTCGCTGCAATGATCGCTGCGACATGTGTACCGTGACCATGATCGTCGATGGCAAGCTTCCGTTTATGGACAAAGTCATAACCGAGATCCATCCGAACTCGCCCTGCGAAATCGGCATAGGTCGGATTGATACCCGTATCGATGACGGCGACGCGCGTCGTCGTTAAGTTTTTTCCGGCAATCCGTCGTTTCATCGCCTCAAAGTTGATGTCGGCTCCCTTGACGCCGCCGCGTTGCCCGGTATTGTTTAGCGACCACTGGTATTTCTTGAACGGGTCCACTCCGAGCCCCTGCATCTGTCCGTCAAGTTCGACGTAGGTGACGTCCGCTGACTTCGCTAGTTTCGCCTTCGCCGCAAGCGCTTGATAGACGGACGAATAGGTGAACTTCTCCATTTTTAGTCCTGCATCAATCGTCTCACTTGCGATCGCCTTCGTATTACGCGACAACTGCGCATGGTCACTATCCGCCGTGCGCATCTTGACGATCAAGCTCGTCGATTGTCCCGTCGCTTTTTTCTTCGCGACGACATCACGCATCGGTTGCAGACGTTCGAGTTTGAACGGGACCGTGAACGACGTATTTTTGCGTCCATTGATTTCGACGTATTGCCGCCCTTTCCAACTTAGCGGGAAGAATAATGATTCACCACTCACTGCGTCATAGCGTTCATAAACCAGTTGCTTCAAATAATCACTTTGCGTTTCGTAGACTGTGACGTCTTCTGTCTCGTCCGCTGCGAATTTAATATGTGTTCCTTCATTAACATAGTTCGCTGAGTCGAAATAAAATAACGCTTTTCCATTTTGGTCGAACGTTCCTTTCAAGTACCCTTTATGCGTTTTCGCACCCGGCGTCGGCATTTTTTTCGCGCCCGTGCCCGCCGCTTCTATATGTACCGGTAGTCCACTTGCAAGCAGTCCGACAATCGTCAGACTGAGTAACCATTTTTGCATCTCTTCACTCCTTTATTTAGGATCTCCCTCACGTATAATTATAATGGAAAATTTTATAAAATCTATTTATTTTTCTAGCTTATTCTCGCTTTTTTTACATCTATTTGAATATTATTTTGTGTTTTACTAAAAGATTATTGTCTAACTTGATTCAACAAATAAAAGAACCCTCAATCCATTTCTGAATTGAGGGTCCGTGTCGTGATTAGTTTAATCCGAGAAGAACTGCTTTCTCGTAACCACCAGTCAAGACAGAGTTGTCATACGACTGAAGATCTTTGTTGACTGTGATGACGTTCGACAATGTTTTGATCGTCCCTGCTGGAACTTTGATTTTCACGATGTCGAGTCCGTTTGATACGTTGTTATCCGAGTCAGCAAGCGAGATGCTCGTGCCGACCGGAAGGGCTTTTCCATTGAAGATGTATTGCGCCGTGCTCGTCGCATCATACATACCTGCGTACTGGACGCCTTCAGAGAACTTGATGCGGATGACGTCTTTTTCATCCTTCGCGTTCGCTGTCACTTTTTCGATTTCGAATGGTGAAGCGACCGGTGTGACAGGTGTTTTCATGAGTTTGAAGTCATGTGTCGCTGTCGCAACTGTGTTACCGACATCATCTGAAAGTGATTTGACGACGACTTTCCAGTCTTCGCCGTACCCTTTCATGTCGACGAGATACTGGAGACTCTCGTTCGCTTTAACACGGAAGTTCTTATCTGTTGTATCTGTATATCCGACAACCGAACCGTCGACTGTGACGATTTTGCCGTCTTTGTTTTTCCCGATAAATTCAACCGTCGTCTTCGGCGGGTTGACTAAGCCGTCAGCATTTTTGAGTGGTGTATCTGCTTGATCTTTCCCAAGCAATTTCACCGGCTCACTCATCATGACGTGGAAGTCTGTTGACATCATCACACGATCGATTGCTGTGATTTCAGCACTCTTCACATCCGGTGTGTTGAGTGGCGATCCGTCATAGTTCAAGTCGAGTGCAAGCGCATCGTTTTTCTCACCGTTCGCTTCTGCCTGGATCGCACCTTTTTCGAGCGTGATTTTGAACTTATCGTTGTAGTAGTTCTCTTTCGTATTGACGGTATCGTAGATGACTGTCCAGTCTTGTTTCATCTCGACAACCGCTTCGCCAGTCATTGCATCATACGATGTCACTTCAGCATATTCGCTGATGTCTTCGTATTTTTTAGATGTTGAGTTGTAGCGTTCGAGCTTCATTTTCGAACCATACAGAGCTTCGATGTCTGCTTTTTTCAGGTTCTTGCTGAACATGATGCGGAACTGCTCAGGCGACTCGACGACGACGCCAGCTGTCGGTTTGACTGTATCTGCTGCGACTGTGAAGTCGAGGTTTTGTGTCGTACCGATGTTCATTTCATCCGAACGCGCTGCGAAGTCCATCGTATCCCATACTTGAAGTGAATGTTTGCCGGCTGCGAAGTAGCCTTCTTTCACTCCTGGGTAGTTGTCGTTCAACATGATTTTGACTGTATCGCGACGATCGACACCCATTTTGTTATCGAAGCCGTAAGGAATGACAGTGAAGTACTTACCACCATACTGGCCATCGATTTTAAAGTTCGCTGTATCGATTGCTTCAGAGAATTTCACTTCGAGTTGGTTCAAGCCAATTGCTTTGACAGACGTTACTTCAGCAGGACGTGCATCCGTTAACTTGAAGCTTGCTTTTGATTTCACTTCTGTATCCGTGTTACTCGTGATTTTCGCTACCACTTTAACAACTGCGTTGTCCTGGAGTGGTGTTTCTTTATCAAGAATCAATTCGAACGCTTTTGGATTCGAAGGAATCGCTTTGACGCCGATGACATTTTTCATACCATCGAATTGTTCGATTTGAATGTTGTCGTTCGCCATATACTCTTCTTCATGAAGCGAAGGACGGACTTTATCGAGTCCGAACGATTTGAGGAGTAACTCACGCGAGACGGCTTTATCAAGGAAGATCGTGATGCGATCTGCTTGGTTCGATTCCGCTGCGAGCATGTTGATCATTTCAATCGGAGCCGGCGTGACGGCAATCGTGCTGAACTTGACTTTCGCTTCACCAGAAATCTTACCGATGAGGTTTTTGTAGTCGCCGTTCGCTGTTTCGATGATTTCCGCGCTGATCATCGCATCGAGGTCCGTGTTGCTGAACTCAGATGTGAGGATGACCGTTGCTTTCCCGTCCTGGATCGTCACACGTTCTTTTGAAAGTGCACCGAATGACGTTGATAATTTAAGAACGATGTCGTCTGCGTTCATGTCGACTTCACCTGTCGCTTTGTTCTTGAGTAAGAACGTCACTTCCGTGTTGTCGCCACCGTTCGCAACGATTGTCGATGCTTTTGGTGAGACTTCAAGCATCCAGATGTTTTCAACACCTTGTGTCATGAAGCTCATTGAACCGAGGTCACGCGCGACGCCGCCGATCATAATGTTTTTCGCATCGACCGTGTAGTCTTTATCATACTCAAGACCTGATACTTCAAGAACCGCTGATTTCTTGTCAGCACTGAGTGTCGCTGAAGTAACCGTTCCACCTGCGATTTTGAAGTTGTCGGCTGAGACACCATCAACGGCACGTGAGAAGGAAACTTCGACTTTTTCTTTGCCCATTGCTTTAGCAGACGTCAACATCGTCTTCGCGACTGTGAATTCCATTGCCGGAGACTTCATATCACCGACTTTAACGACGTAACTGTGTGTCCCTTCAGGAATACCAGATTGGGAAGCCATGAATTTACCGTCTTTGAGCATCCCTTTCGCGACGATCGGTGTCGCTGACATGTCTTTACCAGGGTAAATCATGAGTTCTGCTATCGCGTCAGCTGAAGCATACATGACGTCCGCTTTAACAGAAAGTGTCTGATCATCGACGCTTCCCATGACGTTCGAGATGTCGGCCGCTTTGACTTCATACTTGATTGAACCGGTTACGACTGAGTTTGCCCCTTTGTACGTATAGGCGATTTTATAGTTACCCGGTTTAGAAGTATCCGGTGTTTTGATGTTGAATTTACTGATTGGACGCTTGACGATGATTCCTGATTTATAGCGGATGCTGATCGTGCTCGGAAGCACGACTTTTTCGCCGACAGCGACTGGTGCGAGTTCTGGTTCGAGGACGTCGACTGGATAGTTTTGAAGTTCGACTTTGAGGATGGCTTTTTTCGTCGTTCCGGCGACTTTACCGTAAAGGACTTGATATTTGTTGATGTATTTTTTCTCGAACTTGATTGAACCGCTCCATTTGACAGAGCGCATTTCGTATTTACCGTTTGAAAGTTTGACTTTGACTTTCGTCGGTAAGACTAGTTTCTTAGTCGCATACTTCGAACCACCTGCATGCTTCATCAAGATGGGAGAGATGTATTTAACAGAGACCTTTGAAGCTGCGTCAGCAGCAACCGGTGCGACGACAGATGCCGTGACTGCGAGGGCAGCGGCAGCAGCGTACAATTTGTTCGATTTTTTCGTGTGAGCCATTTTTACGATTCCTCCTCTTATCTTTCAATACCAAATGTGACAACCCCAACTAGATAACCTACATTTTAAGTAAAATATTTCAATATATTTACTTAAAAACACGCAGTAATTCTCTATTCTTCTTTGGAGGAGTACGTTCTGTTTCACACGTCGACCTTCGCCTAACGTCGAGGCGATCGTCAGTGATTCATATGTATCCAGTTCGGGATGAACAAGAGAAAACTGTTGGAATTGCTTTATTCAAGCAATTCCCCGTGCTGTAGGTCCGTGCTCCTTCTCACTGCCTAATATACGTGAGTAAGTAAGCTACAGGTCAAATATACAAAACTCAGAATCAGAGGACAATAGGTTTTATGTAAAAAAAAGGGGAATAGTAGTAACCTGATAAATATATTAATAGGTTGTATATGGAAATTAAAAATCTGAACTCCCCTAGATTTGAAAACGCTCACAAAATTAAAAAACACCACTCTCCCTGGTCAAATAAATAGCGAGGGTCGCAGACGAAGATGAACCTTCAAACGTAGCCACGCTCCCGCTGGTTTTCAGAACACGAGCGTGACCCGCTTTTGTCTCAATCTCGTCCGTACTACATCCGCTTCCGGTTTCTGACGTCCATCGCCTCCAAAAAATCCGTCCGATTGAACTGATGTCGCGAATCCGCCATGACTTCAATCCGTTCACCGACTCGTCGGAGCTGAATCGGTAAGCCACGCCCGATCCAGTCCAGTTGCCGCTGCAACAAATGACGCGCCCGCTTCGTCTTTCGTTCCGCTTCGACGAACTGACGGATGTATTGCAAGACATACCCGAATCCAAACTCGATCGGAATCCGGAGCTCGACGCCGTCGTCCGTCACCCGAATCAACCCCGCGCCGTAATGAATCGCCCGCGACCACTCCTCGTCGACATGCTGCTCCCACCCGTTCATCAACGGTACGGCCTCAAGCTTTCCTTTAGGTCCACTCGGTTGCACCGTGAAATACTCAATTTTCATCATCCGTCTCCTCCACAAAAAAATAGGATGAACCCACTGATGGATTCACCCTATATAACAGGTCAGTTAGATGGATTGTTCGAAAATGTGTGGTGCGGTCGCCCGATGCCTTCATACTGGACGCCACCCGGTGCCTCGAGATGTTGCCAGCAGTTCCGTCCGTCAATCAAACGCGGCGTCTGCATGTGTTCCTGCAAGAGTTGCGGTGAGACGTACTTGATGTCATCCCATTCCGTCATGATGACGGCGACGTCCGCTCCCGCCACTGCTTCAGCCATCGTCGTTTTTTGGTCGAGCAGGGTCTTCGCTGCCGGGTCATAGCCTGTCACCTTCATCCCAAGCTGTTGCAGGCGTTCGGCCAATCGTAACGCCGGTGCGTCCCGTAAATCATCCGTGCCCGGTTTAAAGGCAAGTCCGAGCAGGGCGACATGCATGTCACGCTCGGGACGAATCTTTTCGAGCACGTATGCGAGCTGGGCTTCATTCGTCCGGTCCGCTGCTTCGATGACGTGAAGGTGCGTATCATGTGTGCGTGCAAGTGTCGTCAAGGCTTTGATGTCTTTCGGGAAACAGGATCCGCCGTAGCCAGCCCCTGCCCGGAGAAAGGCTGGACCAATCCGTGGATCAAGACCGATCCCGTGGGCGATGTCGTCGACGTTCGCCCCGACCTGGTCGGCAAGACGGGCGATTTCATTGATGAAGCTGATTTTGACGGCCAGAAAACTATTTGCCGCGTACTTCGTCAATTCGGCCGTCGTCGGATCAACATGGACGACCGGTGCGTCCGTCGTCTTGAGTAATTCCTCGAGCCGGAGCGCAAGTAGCGCGTCACGCGTCCCGATGACAATCCGGCTCGGTTGACGCATATCGGCGAGTGCCGTTCCTTCCCGCAAAAATTCCGGGACCATCGCGAAGCGGAGGGACGGATGCTCCGTACTCAACCGTTCCGTCGTCCCCGGAGGAACGGTCGATTTCAAGACGACCGATGCGCCGGGACTGATTGATTCAATCAACCGGACGACGGCTTCGACGGCTGAAAGATCGCAACTGCCATCTGCCCGTTCCGGTGTACCGACGGCGACGAGGTAGAGGTCCGAGACGGGGTACTCCGTCGTGAAGGTCAATCGACTTTGATTTTTTTCGAGTGCCTCGTCTATCCCTTGCTCCGTAATCGGCGCGATACCCCGTTTGAGCTGTTCCATCCGTTCTTTATTTAAATCGACACATGTCACTTCATGTCCCGCGTCCGCTAGTCCAATCGCTGTCACAAGACCGACATAACCGGTCCCAATCACCGTCAAATGCATACAATCACTTCCTTCGTTAGTTTCTCTGTCTTCACTATACGGGAGGACGAAAGATTTGTGCATCGAAAAAGCTTTTCGAATACGCTATACTAGTCATGGGAATGGGAGGAATGTCCGTGGCGATTATCATCTTTTGCCTCGTCTGTCTCTTCGCATATCGTATCCGGAAGCTTCCTGAAGCGATCCGGACGATCTTACTCATCCTCGGGTTATTCAGTGGATGGTTCGCGCTGTTTGAGATCATCAGTTATCTAGAAGCCAATCCGTATCTAGCCGCAATTCCGATCACACTCGGACTCGGGTATTGGTACTGGCGCCGTAAGAAAAAACAAAACACAACGACACCGCCATCTTCCTCATGATGGACTAGCCTGCCGACAAAGCTCACGAGCTCGTGAACTTTGTCTTTTTTTCGTCAAAAAAAGACTACCTCATGCGTAGAAGGTAGTCTTTCCTGGTTATAAACCGTTCGCTTTATGCTCGAGTGCGGCGATTTTTTCGTCAACATCCAGCAATTTCAGTTCATGTTCAAGCTCAAGACGACGTTTTTTACGTTTGAGCTGACTGATTTGTTCAGCAATTGATTCAGCCGTCGCTTCCTGTTTTGGTGGCACCGACTCGCTTTGCGTCTGATCCATCGATTGACGGAGTGGGTCGAACAAGTTCGATTTCGCAAACTTCGCCGCTTCCGGACCAAACATGTCATTGATGATCGGGAGGATTTTATTCATCGCCGTCCCCGGGATTTGTGACTTTTCATCGACCAGTCGTTTCAGCGCCAGTTCATCGACCAAGTAACCTTTTCCATCCTGTTCCGCATGCAGTTCGCCTGTCCGGATCCAGCGACGGACCGTCTCTTCCGATACACGTAACAATTCACTGATTTGTTTCGTCGTTAACATCGTCATCCCTCTTTCTGTTCATTTGATACTACAACTATACACACGTGTGTGCGTGTGTGTCAACCGATACACACATGAAAAAGCCTTCCGAACATAATCGTTCAGAAGGCTTTCATTTTATCCGTTTCGGCGTAAGAGGAACCACAGTCCGACAACTGCAAGTCCGGCACCTGTCGCAGCAAACGGGAATGGTGTTTCTTCCCCTGCTTGCGGCAACGTTCCAGACATTTTGGTCGAACGGGTCACGTCCGGCGTCTGCTCCGTTTTCGCTTTGACCGGCGTCGGTTTCGCTTGTTCGACCGGTTCAGCACGGACGACTTCAGCCGCCAAGAAAAATCCGAGCGTGTCTTCCGTCATCGTAAAGGTGGCTTCGACCGGCTTTCGTTTGAACAACTTCATGAATTCCTCGAGCTCCGGGAATTCTTCGTCGAGTTCTTCACCCTGATCTTCAGCCATCGCTTTCATGTCCGCTTTCGTGATGGCACCTGAAAAATCTTCGAAGTCAAGCAACGCATCCAAATCCAAATGATGCATCGCTTTTACAAGATACCCTGATTTCACTTCTGTTTTAACCGAGTACGTCCCCGGTTCGAGTTCAATCATCATTGCTTCATTCGCACCGACTGTTTCTTTGTAGACATCTTCTCCGGTAATCGTGTCCGTCACCGTATACGTCGCAGGCACGCCCGTTTCTGTATAGCCCGGTCGTTGATTCGCATCCGCGTCAAAGAAGTTTGTGACGAGCAAGAGGTTTGAGAAGTCTTCTTCTTCCTCACCGCCATACAGCCCTGCATCAATCTCTGCCGTTTGACCGGCTTTCAGCCTTAAATAAAGGTAACCGTCCTCTTCATCTAAATCCGAATCGATCAGTCGGTCGTCACCGACGTTTTGAGGCGAGTTGTAGTAATAGCCCATGTCAAATCCGTCCATCTCGACGTCGTACTCACCCGGCTTCAGGTTCGAGAACGTGTAGCGGCCTTCCTTCGTATACACTTCGTCGACGACATCTTCATCATGATTCAACAGCAATACAGGAATATCATCGAGTAACAACTCGCCACTTTGACGAATCCCGTCCATGTTCTCGTCATACCAGACGGTTCCACTGATTGTTCCCGTTGTTGCTTTGACAGGCTTTTCTTTTGTTGGTTCTTCTTTAGTCGGCTCTTCTTTTGTTGGCTCTTCTTTTACTGGTTCTTCAGTCGCAGGATCGACTTGTGGCTCTTCTGTTGTCGGCTCTTCCGTTACCGGCTCCTCCGTCGTCGGTTCTTCTGCTGCCGGCTCTTCTGTCACGACACGTCCGAACTCGACGAGAATGTTCTTCGATTGATCGACCGCAACGATATTGATCGTCGGTGCCGTTTCAGCCGTGAACGTCACGACCGGTGTTTTCGCGATATCGATGTTTTTCCCCGTCACTTCGCCTTCGAAGACGAGCATCGTTTCTGATTCGAGATCGACGAGTCCTTCCCCTGTGAAGGTCAGGGTGTACGGATTCGTCCCCGTTCCCGTGACGTCCCAACTCACCGGTGCTGCTTGTACCGGAAGAATGACACTAAAGCTCAGTACCAGTGCAATAAGATACATGCTAAGTTTTCGCATTATGTAAGTATTCGCTCCATTCTAAAAATATGTTCTGCCTAAATTTTAAACAATACAGGAAAAATAAACCACCTAAAACTTTAAATTGCATTATCTTTTTTTCAAAAAAAGAGACTGCCCCTTCCCTTCAGGAAGAAAGCAGCCGTTCACTCGACTTTTAGACGAGTCGCTCGCAAGCTGTCGCGCACGCTTCACACGCTTCAGCACATTTTTGACAATGGTCATGATCATGTCCGGCACATTCTTTCGCACACGCACGACAAATCTCGATACAGGCTTTCGCGAGTACAGATACGTTCGAGCTGTTTCGAGCAATCGCTTGACTGAGCAGACCACATATATCGGCACAATCCCGATCGAGTCGGATACAGCCCGTCATATGCGCGACGTGTTCCTCATTCAAACAGGCATCGAAGCACGCGTTGCAGGCCATGATGCAAGCATTCAGTTCTGTTAAGACAGCTTGATGGTTTTCAGACATCATCCAAGTCCTCCCTATACGTATAGTAGGTACTACTCTTATTTAGTTTCCCTAACATCTTCATCACAAACATCAAAAAAGAAGCATGCGAGAACCGGGGAATCCAAGTGGCTCTCGTATGCTTCTCATTTGGTTTAACGGACGATTTCGAGCGGAATCTCAATGCCACGCCCGGCTCCCGCATCAATAATCAACACAGGGAGTCGTTCTTCATCAAAGATATCCTCTTCAATCGTCGTATCTGCCGTATAGGTCCGAACTTCGCCCATCTTCTTCGCTTCGAACGAGACGAACGGGAACGGAATCGATTGATTGGCGACATCGAGTCGGATGTCGACTTGTTGATCGTCAAGACGAATGTCATTCGCCGTTCGAATCGTCAAGCGCATCCGGTCCTTTTCCGTCAAGGAGACTTGAGCGGAAATGTTTTCCGTTTGTCCGGCACGTTTGACAGGATCAATGAAGACCGTCGGGGAAGCCGTCTTCACCACGTCAGCACGCTGACAACCCGGAATGATGAGTAAGGATATAGCAAGGGGGATCAACCAGCGTTTCATCAGCAGGTCACTTAATCGCGAAAGTTAGTTCAGCAGTACAGGCGACTTCCCCATCGACCGTAGCTGTAGCACGCCCTTTACCGATCGGTCCACGCAGTTTCGTCAATTCGACTTCCAGTCGGAGCTGATCACCGGGTACGACTTGACGTTTGAAACGGCAATTTTCAATACCTGCGAAAAATGCGAGTTTTCCTTGGTTTTGTTCCATTTTCAGTACAGCGAATGCACCGACTTGCGCTAATGCCTCGACGATCAGTACGCCAGGCATGACATTGTAATCCGGAAAATGGCCATTGAAGAATTCTTCATTCGCCGTGACGTTCTTGATGCCAACCGCTCGTTTACCTTCTTCGACTTCAAGAATCCGGTCAACGAGTAAAAACGGGTAACGGTGCGGAATCACTTCTTTTATCTGTTCAATCGTATACATATCTACAGCTCCAATCACTGATTAATCTAAGCCTTCATCCAAAAATCGGTGATGCGGGTCCACGTATCGAGCTTCAATACATCCATCGCTTCGCCACCACCAAACGTCGCGTATCCAACCATCGCGCCTACGACGAGTGCAATCACGACGAGAACCAATACAATCAGTAATCGTACAAGAATCGGTACACGACGAGAGGAATACTCGCGAAGACGTTTACGCTGCTTCTGCTCCGGGTTTTCTTGATGTTCCTGATTCGGCTCTTTTTGATGCCGTTTCAGACGTTCACGTGTCGGTTGACCCGTTCCTGCTTGGTTTTGTACCATCTTGATCACCTTTCATTGAGTCAGTCTAAAGAACAGTATAGCACATTAGTACCTGGTATTAAATAGTTCCGATTTAGCTACAAGTTTGCTCTTTTTCCAAGTGTAACATGAGGAATCAAACAACATATAAAAAAATTTCGCATTGTGTATATAAGGAAAGAAAAAACACTTCCCCATATTTTTCGATATTCTTTCACAAATTTTAAATCCAATTCATATCCTTGCGCGTAAGCTACACAGAACGGCAAACAGAACGACTACTGAAACGCATCATAATTACGTTTTAAGATTTTTTCAACTTTTTAAAACTTTTTTAAATCCAAATGCCTCACTCCTTCGTAGGCTTTTCAGAAGGATGAAACAGAAACTACCAAAACTACTAAAAATTGAGAGGAATGATTACAGATGAAACATACTAAAAAATTCGCAGCATCAGCAATGGCAGCAGCACTCGTATTACCAGGAACGGCGGCATTCGCATCAGGCGGCGCATCGGACGACACGATGATGCATGAGGACAAAGCAAAAAACGTCACGGTCAAAACGAAAGCAGCAGATCTTCGTGCGACACTCGACCAATTGCTTTCTGAGCA